>NZ_JABXKJ010000062.1 GCF_017115085.1 Nostoc sp. NMS7
GTGAGTGGCTCAGATTTCGTTCTGGCTGTAGTTCTTCTACTAGCTTTTCAAAGGGCAGGTCTTGGTGGGCATAAGCTCCTAGTGTTACTTCTCGAACTTGACTAAGTAACTGCCGAAAACTCGGGTTGCCTGAAAGCTGAGTGCGTATGGCTAGGGTATTGACAAAGAACCCAATCAACCCTTCGGTTTCAACTTGGTTGCGGCCAGCAATGGGAGAACCGATGAGAATATCTTCTTGCCCAGTGTAGCGGTGCAGTATTGTCCCAAAAGCCGCCAGCAATGTCATGAATAGCGTCACACCCTGCTGATGCGAGAGTTCTTTTAGCGATGCACTCAGCGTCTGGGGTAGCATCAGGGATTGCACTGCTCCCCGGTAAGTTTGGACTGCTGGCCGTGGTCGGTCGGTTGGTAATTCTAATACAGTATTAGCACCTACTAACTGGGTTTTCCAGTAGTTGATTTGGCCCGAGAGTATTTCCCCCGATAGCCATTGGTGTTGCCAGACAGCAAAATCGGCATACTGAATGGGCAATTTTGGCAGAGGGTCAGGCTTACCGCTCAATAAGGCTTCATAAACGGCTGCTAACTGTTGCCAAAGAATGCCCATTGACCAGCCATCTGAGGCGATGTGGTGCATGACCAACAGGAGTATATGCTGATGTTCGTCTACCTGGAGCAAGGTTGCTCGCAGCATTAAGTCAGATTCTAAGTTGAAGGGGCGTTGCGCCTCTTGATTTAGAAGAGATTCTACTTGCTCCTGTGTGACTTTAATAGTTTTGAGTTCGACTGGTCGAGGCGTGCCAATTACTTGTATGGGGCTACCATCAACTGATCTAATAAAATTTGTTCGCAGTGCTTGGTGATGGACAACGATCGCATCTAATGATTGTTGCAATACATCCGCATTTAATTTGCCCATTAAGCGCTGTGCATTTGAGAGGATATATGCTCGGCTGTTGGGTTGCAACTGTTCCAAAAACCACACTCGCTGCTGGGCAAAAGATAAAGAGGCTGACTCCCGCTTGGCTACTTGGGGAATAGTCTGATTTTGGGGATCATTTTCTGGAGTCTGGTTTTGAGGGAACGCTTCAGCTAAAGTAGCGATCGTCGGATTCTCAAATAAGAGTTGCAACGGTATTTCTATCCGAAAGGCTTGGCGAATCCGAGACATGACTTGAGTCGCCAGCAGTGAATGACCTCCCAATTCAAAAAAATTGTCGTGGATGCCTACTTGTTCCAGACGCAAAACTTTCGCCCAGATGCTAGCTAAGACTTCTTCTGTCAAATTCTCAGGTGCAACAAACTTAGTTGACAGCCCAAGAGTAAATATATCCGGTGCAGGCAAAGCGCGACGGTCTATTTTACCGTTGGGATTTAATGGTAGCGTGTCCAAAAATACAAAGTAAGCAGGCACCATATATTCAGGTAGCTGACCTTGCAAAAAATGACGCAATTCAGCCTGACTAGGAGTTAGCTCTGGACTGGCAACAATATATGCCACTAGTTGCTTGTCACCAATAACATCCTCTCTAGCTATGACTAGAGTCTGTGTAAGTGCAGGATGTTGAGCTAATATGGCTTCAATTTCTCCCAATTCAATTCGGAACCCACGAATCTTTACTTGGTGGTCAATGCGACCAAGGAACTCGATATTACCATCACTTAAGTAACGTGCTAAGTCCCCAGTTTTGTAAAGACGTGCCCCTCTTTCAGAGCTAAAAGGGTTGAAAATGAACTTATCTATGGTCAATTCTGGACGGTTAAGATAACCTCGCGCTAGACCAATACCGCCAATGTGCAGTTCGCCTGATTCACCAACAGGCACGGGCTGCAAATTTTCATCGAGGATGTGAATCTCTGCATTAGTAATGGGGCGACCAATGGGAGCAAATGCGTAATTAGTGCCGCGCTGGCAACTCCAGAAAGTGGTATCAATGGAAGCTTCTGTCGGTCCATAGCAATTATGCAGAACATTGTCCAAATTCAGTTGAGCAAAGAAACGCTCTATGAGTTCGCCACGTAAAGCTTCACCACCACAGGTAATGTGCCTGAGAAATCGGCAATTCTCAATTCCCTTTTCTTCCAGTAAGACACGGAGTATGGAAGGTACTAAGGCTAGTACGGTGATTTGCTGCTCAGTAATCACCTTCACAAGGTAGGCAGTATCTTGATGTCCACCAGGGCGAGCGATGAACAATTGCCCTCCGAAGCACAATGGCCAGAATATCTGCCACACTGAGGGGTCGAAGCTAAAAGAAATAGTCAGTAAAACTTTGTCTACCTGAGTTAATCCAAAGGTTGTTTGCTTCCAGTGGAGTTGATTGCAAATCCCCCGGTGAGGGATCATTACACCCTTGGGCTGTCCTGTAGAGCCAGATGTGTAGATTACGTAAATGAGATTATCAGTCGTCGTCTCATTTAGAGGATTTTCTTGACTGTTTCGGATATTCCCTTGCCAGTTGGAGTCCAGACAAATTACTTGCGCCTGATGCGGTGGTAAGTTGTTGACGAATTTTTCTTGGGTTAACAACACTGGTGTCTGGGTATCTGACAAGATGAAAGCTAAACGTTCTGAGGGATATGCCGGATCTAAAGGCACATAAGCACCTCCAGCTTTCAGAATTCCCAGCAACCCGACAATCATCTCCAAGGAACGCTCTACGCAAATACCCACAAGTACTTCCGGCCCAACACCTAAAGTACGTAAGTGGTGCGCTAGTTGATTAGCCCGTTGGTTTAACTGCCGATAAGTAAGTTGTGTATTTTCAAATACTACAGCAATGGCTTGGGGCGATCGCTCAACTTGCATCTCAAACATCTGATGGATGCATAAATCCTCATGTGCTTGAGTGTCATTCCATTCCTGTAAAACTTGAGTGCCGATGATCTGAGTGAAGGTATCTAACGGAATATTTTGCTTAGATATTGAAGTCTGGCTATTATTTATCTGCATTTTCTATATAAGTTCGGTGGAGCTATCAATCGTCTGGAGTCATCCACAGTAAAGTAGCGATCGTCTTTAGTACAATTGCACTTTGATAGCAATTAAACATCAAAGCACTTCAACTGAAGTTTAGACAAAAGGGGATCTGAGAGAATACAGCCTTCAATCTATAATAGAAGATGAGACAAATACCATTAACTCTCATATACCAAGATAAAACTTACCAAATTCAAAAGTTAATATCTAATTTTTGACTGTTACCAGTACCTTCACTTCAGAATTTATCTGAGGTTGATGATAATTGTCGTCAGCTATTCAAAGGCTGGAAATGGAGATAACCAAGCTGATTGTATTTAATAAGTACCTCGAAATTTACAAACTTCATATAATCTTTTTCTGAAAGAGATAAATTATTTACTTTTATCTGTGTTTTTGCTCTTTCAGAATCATTTGTGGCTCCCAAAATCCAATTAAATTTTAAATTATTTAGACGTAACTTTGCCAGCAGAGTCCATTTTTGCCTCTTCAACAACCTGCCTAATCGATTTATATTCAATTTGCTGATTACCATACTTTTACCCTATATTTGATCTATTGAGGCTCTAAATTGCAATTAAATCCAAAGGATTAACTTTTGATTTTAGCCAAGAAGCATTTTTTGAAAAACCTCAAACTGAGTTAAAAAATAAGTTTATCTCTGATGTAATCAAGCTATCTCATAACTTCATCAATTATAAAATTACATTATCCTTTTTTAGTAAAATCCGCTGAACGAAAAAATAATTCTTACCGAATCTTCATTTTGTTTCCTTATATATAAAATTAATGTAAAGTTATCATATTATTTTCTGGAATAATTACGCGAACTTCATGAAACCTACGTAGGTAGGTTTCATTTGTATAACTTCAGTCTTCTAGTTTAAATTACAGTCCCGTCGGTAAGGTAACTGTCCTTTTGGCGCTTCAAAAGCTTAACAACATCAGAATTAACATCGGGTACTTACCGTCAAAATGTAATTTAGAGCATCGATTCATTAATCAAAAACTTAACCCCCAGCCTCCTGTCCTAAGTAGGTAGGCACAATTAAACTAAACCAAGTAAGCTTATATAAAGCACCAAAAACGCTTTGAATGTAAGCTTTTGAGCGATTTATATGTCTTAATCTACTTGTCTTTTTTAGCACCCACTTAGCTACTAGCTACGGTCTACACAAAAGTCTTACAATCCTTGCCTGGTAAGATACAAGCCTTAGTAGGCGAAGTTTTGAGTTGATCAAGCTAGTTATCAATGAGTGTCAACTTATGAATAGAGGTCTAACGAAAAATCGATTATGTAAAGTTTTGTAACAATAATCAAATTTTTAATGCTTTTCGTTATATGTTGTGTGTGTAAGTTTTGTTAATCAGTAATTATGCGTAAAGAAACAGAGAAGCTTCTAAGCAAAACTGAACTAGTATAAGTAAATATGTTACGATAATTTCCCAAGGGATATCGTTCTCTCATAGAAGCGGAACTCTGGAATGGAACTGTAGTAATTCAGTTTATTTATTACGCACCTTAAAAATCCTAATATCTTTACCTGACCTGCTTAATTATTAATGTCAGGAGTTTTATTCAAATATAAGTTAGCTCGCCAAGAAACCCTTTTTTTGTATCAAAGCTTAAAATTTTCAGGCTAAACTGGATTCTACCTCCAACAAAAGCTAAGTATCAGGGTAGTAATCACACTTAAACCGACCCGGTAATCCGGTTTTGATTAAGAACTTAAAGTTCCTGCTGAAAAAATGGTTAATAGTAGACTGCAAAGACCAGATTTCTTTGGAATAAAAATGTGAGATCCCCCACTTGTTTTATATTAAGTTTGCATCAAATTTTAAGTACACCAAGTTTTAGTAACTATGAGTAATCAAAGCATTACAACAAATAAATTCAGTGAAGTACCTTTGGATTTACGTGCATCTTCATTTGTAAGAGTACGCAAGGGTTCCTGGTGGTTGAGATTAACAACATTGTTTTTAGTAGACTATACTCTTTTATTATTAGCTTGGGTTTTAGCTGAATATCAATCTTCTTATGGAGATTTTTCTTGGTATATACCGAGTCATTATTTAGCGATTTTAATAACTATTGGGATTCAAATAGGAACACTAGCTGTTGAAGGTATTTATCGAGAAGGTCAAAAACGCTATGACTACTTCAATATTATCAAATCGCTAACTTTTGCTCATGGATTAATACTCCTTGTTTCTTTTTTGTATAAACCAGTTGTTGATATTACACTTCCAAGATTAATCCTATTATCTTGGTTGTTTAGTGTATTATTTATTTGTACTGGCAGATATGCTGTAAACATTACTCTTGAATATCTGCGTAAGCAGAAAAAAATAGTTCGTTCTTCAGTATTCATTATTTGTGATCCTCAAGATCATGAGCAGATTGCTAGCTTTATAAAAAAAGAAAAACACTACATTATATCTGGAACGGCGAATGCTAAATCATTAGACAGATATCAACGTCAACAAACATTGAATCAACTTAATCAATTAGGTGTAACAGAAGTTTTTATATCTTGGGATGCTCTAAAAAATAGAATGTTTTTATGCTGGTTATTTCAAGCATCCGGCATACAAGTACATATTTTACCTATGGAATTAAAACCAATTTATAAAAACGTAGAATTTAATAAAATAGGAGGAATGCCTTGCCTGAGTTTGGATTGTCCGATAATTACAGGTAAAGATTTTTGGATAAAGCGCAGTTGTGATTTTTGTTTTGCGACTTTATTTGTAATGTTATCATTCCCTATTTATCTAGCTATAGGTATAGCTATCAAACTGGACTCTCCCGGCACAGTATTTTACAGGCAAACGCGTATAGGTCTACATGGGCAACAGTTTAAAGTATGGAAATTCCGAACTATGAGGTCTGATGCGGAAAAATTACAGAAAGAATTAGAAGCATTAAATGAAACGAAAGATGGGATTATCTTTAAAATAAAAGACGATCCTCGCGTTACCCGTGTTGGAAAATTTCTTCGACGTTACAGCTTAGACGAATTACCTCAACTCTTTAATGTTATCTTTGGAGAAATGAGTATAGTAGGACCTCGCCCTTTACCTACTAGAGATGTTGATAAGTTTTCTGAACATCATTTTATCAGACATGAAGTTTTACCTGGTATTACAGGTCTTTGGCAAGTCTCAGGTCGCTCGGATATTTTAGATTTTGAACAAGTGATTAATCTTGATCTTAACTACATTGAAAATTGGTCGCTTGGGTTAGACTTTGAAATTCTCCTCAAAACAGTTATGGTAGTTTTGAAAAAAGAAGGCGCCTACTAAGGTAATAAAAACCAAACCATACCGGACAGTAATAATTATACACTTTAAGTATTAATACAACTATTGCCATTTGATAGTACAATTTTTCATGCCTCAAATCTAGATTTTTCTACTTTCCTGATTGAAAAAATACGTGTCTAAGCGCGATAAAAGCTTTGGGATTTACAACCAAAAGGATCTGCTAATAAATTTTGTGATCAGTTGCACACTCAAGCGTGCGATGATAGAAGCTAAACGAAAATGCCTTTTCGTTCTTGATTACTATGACTGGTATGTATTGAACATCTCAAAAAAATTCTAACTGTATATCAGAAAAGGTAAGTTATGAGATTTATAGGTATTGGTAATTCAAAATAAACGAAATAAGCTGATTAATAATTTAAGAATGGTAGAAAAATACAAATTCATAAGTAATTCCCTCTCAATGATAGTCAATCGGTTAGCACAAAGCATTACAGCCTTTGTATTAACTGCTTCTATTGCTCGTACTCTAGGAGCTGAGGCTTTAGGACAGTATCTACTAGCATATAGCTACTACTTTATCTTTGTGGGCATTGCTTCACAGGGGCTAAAGACATTGTTTACCAGAGAACTAGCCCGTGAGCCACAAAAAACACCAATTTATTTAATGAGTGGTACTTGGCTACAGTTAATATTTAGTTTTTTCAGTTATGGGGTGTTGGTAATTGTAGTATTTTTACTTCCCTATAGCTCCAAAACCTCGACTATTTGCTACATCATGGGCTTAACGATCATTCCTTTTGCACTTTCCAACATCACTGAGGCAATTTTTCAAGCTCAAGAAAAGATGCATCTGATTGCCATCTCTACAGTGCCAGTGTACATCGTCCGCGTAATAATAATGATTTGGGCGATGCGACTGAAATATGGAATTGAATCTCTGGGGGCAATTTTATGTTTTTCGGAAACGCTAATTTTAGTAATTGAATGGATTTTCATCATCCGGTTAGTCAAAATAGAATGGCAGATTGATGGGAATTTTGTTTTGAATACAATTAAAAATGCGCGGACATTTTTTGCTATTGAAGGAATAGCTGTACTCAATGGCAGAGTTCAAATATTAATTCTTTCATTGTTAGGAAATGAATTTTTAGTGGGTCTGTTTGGTGGAATAACACAATTGCTACTACCCTTTTCGATTATTGCTAACAGTATAACTTTAGCAATGTTTCCCAGATTTTCAAAGGCAGTAGATCAAGGACGGGACAGGCAGAGGCAGATAAGTCAAAATGTTATTGAAATTCTCCTACTTATGGCATTACCCTTATTGATTGGGCTGTTATTTTTTGGCAAAGATTTACTAGTTTTGATCTATAATCCTAGCTTTGCTCAAGCAAATTTAGCCCTTCGTTTAAGTGCTGTATCACTGATTTTTTTGCCCTTTACCCGCTCACTGTCCTATGTACTTGTAGCCAATGGTTTTGAGATAGTTAACCTGCGTGAAGTGGTTATTACCACTACATTAGGAAGCTTGGGAGGTGTGGTATTAGTTTCCCAATATCAGTTATTAGGTGCAGCTTTAATGGCATTATTAATGACTATTATTGGTTTTAGTCAGTATATTTACTTCACTTATGCTCGCCTATTTTCGTTAAATTTGTGGCGAATTATGCGCCGACCTTTATTAGTATGCCTTTTGATGCTGCCTATATTCATTTTATTGGAAAAAATTAGCTTAGACTTTATGTACACTCTAATTATTGCAACTTGTGCCTATGGTTTATTTGTGATTTATCTCGGTATTCGTGCATTTGGCGGCTTTCGTTTTTTGTGGATGAAACTTTTAAAAGAGCAGTAATTCTTTAATATAAAATCCTACCAGTAAGGCATCCAAATTGGTGGAATAAATAATTTAATTGAGAATATAATTTTAATTATGATTAAAGTTGCTTTATTACATTTTTGCTTTGAAGACTACACGATCGAACTAGCAAACAGTCTGGTTAAATATGTTGATCTAACGCTAATTCAGCCAGAAAAAGTGTCAAATGTCTGTAACAATGTTCTTGATTCTAGTATCCGCGTCATTAGCTTTAAAAAACCACGGATTCGCGACCCGCGCAACCTGTTGTCTATGGGCACTATGATGAATATCATCAAAGACATACAGCCAGATGTTTTACATGTGCAAGAAACTAACGATCCTTGGTACGATTGGACTTTATTACTTAACAAGATGCCACCATTGGTGACAACTATCCACGATATATTCCGTCACCCAGGTGATAAAATTGCTGTATTTGGTTCCGATTATACTAGGCGTATTGCCTTCTACCGTTCCCAACAATTAATTGTCCATACTTATCAACTAAAAAAGATTTTAATTGAACAATTTCGTATACCTGAACAGCGAGTCAATGTTTTACCTCATGGAGAACTTGGTAGTTTGTATCAGCGTCGGGGTAGTCAAAATATTCAAGCCCGGGAGCCATATACCTTGCTATTTTTTGGACGCATCTTGCCCTATAAGGGATTGAAATATTTGCTTGAGGCTATGCCCTTAATTGCTGAATGTATACCTGAAGTCAAGCTGATTATTGCTGGAAGGGGAGAAAACATCATGCAGTATTTCCCTAATGGTTATGATGAAAAACGCTACGAGATTATTAATGGCTTTATTCCCATTGAAGAAGTAGGTAATCTATTTCAACGCAGCACAGTAACAGTTCTGCCATACATCGAAGCGTCTCAAAGTGGTGTGGCAGCTTTATCTTATGGAATGGGAACGCTGGTTGTAGCTTCTGAGGTAGGGGGATTGAGTGAGATAGTTCGGCATAAAAAAGATGGGTTGTTAGTTCCACCCAGTGATGTTAAAGCTCTAGCTGATGCGATAATTTGTTTGTTAAGCGATCGCGACTTGCAACAACGTATGCAAACTGCCGAACTAGCTCGTTGTCAGGAAGATTTAAATTGGTCAAATATTGCTGCTCAAACAGCCCAAATTTATTATAAAAAAATGAAGATGCAAAATAAATATTAGTTAATTTATGAGAAAACTACTAATTTATGCGGAGCAGGGATTCACAGTTGCAGCCTTGCTAATTTATTCAGGGGCAATCGTAACTCTCGTCCTGTCAGGAGGAGCAGGACAGCAGGATGCGGTAGAATATGATAGCTCCTTGGCTCGGATTATTTTTTTCGTAATCTATGCAATTACCTTATTACTACTAGTTCTGCGTTGGAAGAAAACTCTTTATGTCCTTGTCTTGAATAAAGATATCTTCCTTTATGCTTTACTAATGTTGCCAGCTGTTTCTATTCTTTGGTCTTTTGAACCATCAACAACATTAAAAAATAGTTTTACCCTCATTGGTTCCAGTTTATTTGGTCTGTATTTTGTTTCGCGATACAGCTTAAAACAGCAATTCTATTTACTTGCTTGGAATTTTGGAATTATTATAGTATTGAGTTTCATTTTTGCTATAGCCTTGCCTAAATACGGGATACAAAACGACGGTTTTGGTAAACCACTGTGGCGTGGAGTATTTACGCACAAAAACGGACTGGGAGGAAGGATGGTAACCAGTGGAATAGTTTTTTTTCTCCTTGGTTATCAAAGTCAAAGACGTAGTTGGCTTTTCTGGGGGGGGTTTAGCTTGTCAATACTACTCTTACTGCTTGCCGGTTCCATTTCATCTCTAGTTAATCTATTAATTATAATATCGGCATTTTTCGCTTTTCTAATTTGGCGTTGGCCATACCAGATCATGGTACCAACTCTAATAATTATTGCAACTATCAGCCAAAGTTTATATTTTTGGTTGTCTAATAACGCTGATGTCCTGTTTAGTTCACTTGGTAAAGATGCGACACTGACAGGTCGAACAGACTTGTGGCCATTAGTAATCGATATGATTTGGAAACATCCTTGGCTCGGTTATGGTTATGGCGGATTCTGGCAAGGATGGAATGGTGAATCTGCTTATATTTGGCTCAATGCTGGATGGATGCCAAACCACCCCCACAATGGTTATCTCAATATTTGCCTTGATTTGGGTCTTTTAGGGTTAGGGTTATTCTTCTTAGGATTTTGGCGCAGTTACCTACAAGGATTAACTTGGGTACGTAGTAGTAATACAGCATTAGATATTTGGCCACTTATGCATATGACATATATATTTTTAGCTAGCCTTACTGAATCTACCTTGCTGGAATCGAATAGTTTGACTTGGATACTCTATGTGGGGGCATGTTTATCAGTGAGAATGACACATGAAAGGAAGATAAAATCATCAAACAAAAAAAGACCAATCCATAGCATATATATTGCATAAAGGTTCTGAAGCCATTGTTTGTGGGGTTAGCATTTATACCACATCCAAATTGCTACAATCTGTTTCTGCTCAGGACAAATGAATCTTTTCAAGAAAAACCTTTCAACCCCAATAAAGCAGAAAATAATCGGATTTTGACAAGATTGGATGCAATTACTTTGGTCTTTGGAAAAAATGGTAAATTCTGATTCTTTCCTTGATACATTAACCCAGGATAGCCCAACTTTTGAAAAAGTAGAGCCTATGTGTCAAACTAAAACTCTCAAGATTATTCTGTTAGGTCCTAGCTTACTCCAGCAGGGTGGCATTTCCAATTACGAGAAGCTTTTTTTGGAGTATGCTCCTTCTGAAGTTCACATATGTCATATTATTACTCACGAAGAAGGAGCTATAGCAATCAAAATCATGGTATTTTTGAAAGCTGTATGGAAATTTCTGTGGATATTACTAAGGGAAGAAGTTGATATTGTTCAGCTTGAAATTTCACAGCGCGGCAGTGTTTTACGACAGGCGATTATGGCACTTTTAGCTTGGGTATTTCACAAACCGATAATTATACATGCTCACGGTAGTCAATTTCATGTTTTCTATGCTGAACTTGCAAAATGGATACAGCAATTGCTAAGTTGGGTATTTTCCAAGTGTCAACGCTTAATTGTATTATCAGAAAGTTGGAGAAGCTTCTACATAGAAAACCTTGGTCTGAAACCCGAACAAGTTGTAGTTTTTTATAATCCAGTAAAAATTCCTGCTGAAGTTCCACACCGTTCAGGATCTAAAAAAGCGAACTTACTTTTTTTAGGACGAATTGGTCAACGGAAAGGAGCATTTGATTTGATCGAAGCCTTTTCTCTTTTGCCTACTGAATATCAAAGTATATCTAGTCTGATTATGGCAGGAGATGGAGACCTAGAACAAGCGCGCAATTTAGTTACGACTTTAAATCTAGAAGATTATATTAAATTGCCTGGTTGGATAGGGTCACATGAACGTGATATTCTTTTAACTGAAGCAGATGTTTTTGTGTTGCCCTCTTACAATGAAGGTCTTCCATTAGCAATGCTGGAAGCAATGGCTTGGGAGTTACCAGTCATAGTTACACCAGTAGGAGGTATACCTGAAATAGTTACTCAATCTGAAAATGGATTAATCGTTAATCCAGGTAATATTCAGCAGTTATCAGATGCTATTAAGTCTTTGATTGAAAATGAGTCTTTGAGGCTTTCTCTAGGAATGAAGGCAAGAACAAGTGTTTTTCCTCTAGATATAAAAAAACATTGGGTTTATTTTATCGATTTATATCGCTCAGTATTAAATTTAAGCTGCTAGATGAAGAGCGCCTTATGGGCTTGATTGTTTTGTCCTTCATGAAAGAATAACAAGTGGATAGATATGAAAATTAGCATTTTTGGTCTGGGATATGTCGGTGTCGTAACAGCAGCTTGTTTGGCACGAGATGGGCACGAAGTAATTGGGGTAGATGTAAATCCCGAAAAAGTGGATTTAATCGCTAAGGGAGAATCGCCCATTGTAGAGCCAGGGCTGAGTCAGTTGCTGGTTGAGGGAGTGGCAGCTAAATTAATCAGAGCTACTACAGATGCGGAAGCAGCGGTGCTAGGATCAGATATTTCGCTGATTAGCGTCGGTACACCTCCAATCGAGAGGGGAGAACCCGATCTTACCTACGTTTGGAATGTGTGCAAGCAGATTGGCAAAGCCGCCATCCATAAGAATGAAAGCCATGTAGTTGTGTTGCGTAGCACTGTCCCCCCAGGAACATTGGAAAAGTGTCAAAATCTGCTAGATAGTCTCATAGGGGATCATTCTATTTATCTAGCATTTAACCCAGAGTTTTTACGCGAAGGTTCGGCTATCAAAGATTACGATCAACCACCTTACACAATTATTGGTACTGAATCTCCTGTGGCAGAAGCAGCAGTACGGCAGATGTATGCCACAGTAGATGCACCGTTCACCGTAGTTAAACCATCTGTAGCAGAAATGGTTAAATATGTGGCCAATTGCTGGCACGCTGCCAAGGTGGGGTTTGCTAATGAAATCGGACGGGTCGCCAAAGCCTTTGGCGTAGATGGGCGGGAAGTAATGAATATCATTGTACAAGACACGAAATTAAATATTTCCCCTGTTTACATGCGTCCTGGATTTGCCTACGGAGGTTCCTGTCTGCCCAAAGATTTGGGTGCTTTGCTTTACTATGCACGGAACATGGATGTACCAGTACCCCTACTAAACGCCCTTCCGACTACTAATAGCCTCCAAGTTGATTTGGCCGCCCAGCAGGTATTACGCCTTGGGGCAAGGAAGATTGCTATTTTAGGATTGGCATTCAAACCAGGTACAGATGACTTGAGAGAAAGTCCAGCAGTGCTGCTAGTTAAGCGATTGATTGGGGAAGGCTGCCAGATAAAAATTTATGATCAAGCTGTCTATGAAGCTCGGTTAATGGGAACCAATCTGACCTATATTCAAAATAACCTGCCTCATTTTGAGGATCTGCTAGTTGCAGAACCCCAACAAGCTCTGGAGAACGCAGAATTAGTAATAGTTACCCATGCTAGTCCAGAGTTTCGCCAGATATTAGGGGAAGCGCTCAAAGAAATACAAATTTTGGATCTGGCAAGTGTGTTTACTGAACCGATTCAGGACTTAAATTATTGTGGTATTGCTTGGTAAGCAAAAGACTGACAATGAAATAACTTAAGCATTTTCTGGATATGTACCTACCGTTTGCTTTGCTCAAGTAGTGGTACATCCAGAAAATTATCACTAGAAGTTGATATCTAGCTCAGTTAATTGCTCACTTTAGATAAGCAGACAACCTTTGATAATTTTCGATGTAGTAAGTAATAAATAGTCAAACTCTTTTTAGAAGTTAATTATGAGTTTTAAAAATTATCTAATAACTCTCTGCCCTCCAAAATCTATGCCAATTATTTTTTATTTTAAGCAGCTTAGAAGGTCGCTTGATTTGGTAGATGATACTAAAGCCATATTTAGTCATAAAAATAGAGGGAAAGTTAATAATTTTATTTTTAAACCTAGCAAAATTAACTAAAAAATGAAAAGCCAATTGAAATGTCCAATAAAGTAGTAATAATTGTAGAAAACCTGCCCGTTCCCTTTGATCGGCGCGTGTGGATGGAAGCCACCACCCTGATAAAAGCGGGGTATGAAGTTTCAGTGATTTGTCCCAAAGGTAAAGGATTTGAACAAGAATACGAGGTAATCGATCAGGTTCACATTTATCGTCATAAAATGCCACCTGATATTAGTTCGATCTCAGGCTATCTACGGGAGTATGCTACAGCGCTTTTTTGGGAGTTTCGCCTTGCTCATCGGGTGTGGCGAGAGCGAGGGTTTGATATCGTCCACGTTTGCAATCCTCCAGATTTAATGTTTTTGGTGGCGGGATGGTTCAAGTTGTTCAAAGGTGTAAGAGTCATATTTGACCACCATGATATCAATCTGGAGATGTACGAAGCTAAGTATGGACGACGAGACATCTTCTACTATGGACTCTCCTTGGTTGAACGATTGACCTTTGCGACAGCAGACGTAGTTATCTCAACTAATGAGTCTTACCTCTCGGTAGCACTTACCCGTGGACGCAAAAGTCCAGAGGATGTCTTTGTTGTTCGCAGTGGTCCCGATCTTTCCCGCTTTCAACCGGTACCGCCTAACCCAGTCTACCGTAGAGGTCGGAAATATTTGGTAGGATATGTTGGTGTTATGGGAGAACCGGAGGGAATCGATTACCTGCTACAATCGGTACGCTACATTGTCTATGAAAAAAAACGCCAGGATATTCAGTTTATGCTCATCGGTAGTGGACCGATGTTTGAAAAGCTTCAGGCACTATCTGAAGAGTTAGAAGTTAAGGAGTTTGTAGAATTTACCGGGCGTATTCCTGATAATGAACTTTTGGCACGACTTTCTAGCTGTGATGTATGTGCTAATCCCGATAAAAAAATGCCCTACAATGATCGTTCGACTATGAATAAGATCATGGAGTACATGGCAATGGGAAAACCCATTGTTCAGTTTGACCTTTTGGAAGGAAGGCGATCGGCAGAGGGAGCATCTGTTTATGCCAAAGGCAATGATGTGGTGGATTTTGCCGAGAACATTCTTGAACTTCTAGAGGACACAGAGCGGCGACAAAAGATGGGAGAGCTAGGTAGAAAAAGAATGGAGGAGAAACTAGAGTGGCGACATCAAGTACCTAAGCTGTTAGAGGCTTATAAGAAAGTTTGGCAACCTAAGTAGCAACGTCGACGAATTTCTGAGGATAAAGCCAATGAAGATTCAAGGTATCACCCCACTTTGATCAAAGAGGGTTAATTGAAGCAAAAATTAGGATGAACTGATATCAGATGCGCTTTGAATAATGCTCCGCGACGCTCCTAAGTATTGGCTCTTACATTCATGAAACCAAAGCCTGTAGATCATTTCAGGTTTTTTAATTTAAATAGCCTATACTATATGTCATATTGTAAAATAGTACCACTATTAATTAATAGGTGTGCTTTGTAGCTACTCTGAGTAGATCAATATTGAGTTTATCGTTTAAGACCTATACTTTGGAAGATTTATGTCAGACAAATCTATGGAATCTAGAGAATCTATTGATTTAGACCTTAGTCGTTACTTATTGATATTGAAACGATGGCGGCTACCTGCTACTGCGATATTTGTAGCTACAGTTATGCTCAGTGGTATAGCTATACAATTTATGAGGCCATCCTATGAAGCAGAAGGAAAACTGTTATTTAAAATTCCCTCTTTTCAAGTAGCAGGAAGTAATCTTTTGCCTGGTTCATCTGAAGGAGGGGACTCAGGAGATTTGAAACCCTTGGTAGCAACTCAAAATCCGATAAGCAGTCAGATAGAAGTTATTTCTTCCCCTACTTTTTTGCAGCGGACAATAGACAAACTACAACTCAAAGATAACGAAGGTAAACCTCTAGAAGTAGAAGCGCTACAAAAAGCCCTGAACCTAAAAATTATTGGTGGGACAGATGTATTGCGAATTAGCTATAGCAGCCATGACCCCCAAGAAGCCGCGGCAGTGGTCAACACAATTATGAATTCTTATTTAGATAATGATATTACGACAAATCGCTCTGAGGCGGGAGCAACTCGTAAATTTATGGCCAAGCAGCTTCCTAAAACTCAAGCTGCTGTTGATAATGCAGAAGTAGCGCTACGTATATTTAAACAAAAGCATCAGATTGCAGATTTATCAGAGGAGACAAAATCAGCCGTTGCGACTATTGGAAATCTAGACAATGAGATGGATACTGTTAAGGCTCAACTGGATGAGGTAAACGCCCAAACCAATCAACTGCGCCAGAAAGTAGAGCTAAATTCTCAAGAAGCGATCGCTGTGAGTGCCCTGAGTCAGTCACCTGCAGTACAGGGAGTTCTTACACAACTTCAAGACACTGACAGGCAGTTAGCGATTGAGCGCAGCCGTTTCCTAGATGACAACCCCGTAGTTGTTAACCTAGAAGCCAAGAAAGCTAGTTTAAAATCTCTCCTGCAACAGGAAGTTGGTCAGACTATTGGCAATCAAACCCAAGTTCCCCAGAGCCAATTGCAGATTGGACAACTCAGACAAAGCCTTATCCAAAGTTTTCTCCAGTCAGAAATACAGCGTTTTGGCTTAACTAAAAGACTCTCCTCTCTATATAATTCCCGTTCTAACTACGAACAGCGTGTGAAACTCATACCCCAGTTGGCAGAAAATGAGCGGGAGTTAGAACGGAAAGTTGCAGTCGCAGACTCGACCTATCAAAATCTATTGAAAAAGGTTCAAGAATTACAGTTAGTTGAGAATACAAATTCACCGACTTCCCGGATTATTTCTCAGGCTTTAGTGCCCAAACATCAAGTACTAATCAAAAAAATAATTGTTTTGGTGCTAGGAGTGATGTTCGGTTTATTCTTTGCCACCACAACTGTACTCTTTCTAGCGATGAGAGATAGATCTCTAAAAACACTTAAAGAAGTTAGAGATGTATTTGGATATACTTTGCTGGGAATTGTTCCTTTGTCTGTTAAAAAGGTTCGCTCCCGTTATTCAAATGCAGAATTAACAGACCAAACAATTGCCGTCAGAGATACTCCCTACTCTTTAACGAGCGAAATGTATCGAATGATTCAAGCCAATCTGAAATTCTTGAGTTCAGATAAAGTGCTTAAAACTATTGTGGTAACTAGCGCAGTTCCGAAAGAAGGCAAATCTACAGTTTCAGCTAATTTGGCGGCAGCGATCGCTCAACTAGGACGTAAAGTTTTACTAATTGATGCAGATATGCGAATTCCTTCTCAGCATCATCTCTGGCAACTAACCAATGCAGTTGGTTTGAGTGAGGTTCTTGTAGGTCAGGCTGATTTTAACATTGCTGTATCTAAGGTAATGGATAACCTTGATGTTTTAACTGCTGGAGTTAGACCTCCCAACCCACTTGCTTTGCTTGATTCAAAACGGATGGCATCACTAATTGAAAATTTCTCCTCTCAAGATAACTATGATTTTGTGATTATTGATGCTCCTCCCCTGCTTTTGGCAGCCGATGCTTTGACTTTAAGCCAAATGACTGATGGGATTTTGTTAGTAGCTCGACCTGGGGTAATTGATTCTAACAGTGCAGCTGCTGCTGAAGAAATGCTAGAGAGATCCAGTCACAACGTCTTAGGTTTAGTTGTGAATGGTATCATTGATAAAAATGAATCTAGTAGTTATTTCAACCATGCTAAAGAATACTTTACTGATCAAGATTTGACAAAACAGGTTAAGCAACAAAAACGTATTCCAGACAAAACCTCTGTATAAACTAGGATTTTGTCTCATAAGTGAACTGAACACCATAACTGGTATAGCGTGTTTAATTAGCCACAAAATAATAAGCTTGCCTTTGCAAGCTTATTATTTTGTATAAGCGTAGACTTCAGTCTGACGCAACTATGGGCAGATAGCAGGACATGATATTAAGATTACCGATGTTCGTATGCTCCAATATCATATCCACCACCAGCTTGACGAGATTTACCTGCATAATCCGTTTTCAAATCTTTCCAATCGTAACCCATATTGATCGCCGGACTCGTTCCTTTGATTCTAAAGTCAGCAATTGAGGGATTCATGAACTGTGGGTCTGCAATAATATCGTGAGGTCCCATCACAGCAATCATGGCACCTTTGCTGTAAAGATTGTAGTCATAGGTGACGTTGATATTCTTCATGTTGCTGTTCGCATTTTGACCAGGGGAAACATAGATAATGTTATTGAAAATCTTGACATCAGATGAATAACCAGCATATATTTGCCCTTTTTTAAGGTTTTTACTTTGCGCGTTCTCATATGCCGTGTTGTTGACAATATCGACATGCTCACTCTCATGGGTATGAATACCCGAACCGCCATTCTTGTAGCTGATATTGTTTGCAATTAAAGTTCGTCCTCGATATGCACCATTTTTCGCAAGTTTTGAAACATCGATAATAATACCATTACCGTCTGAGATTGTTCCGGATTCAAGCCAGGGAATGTACATGCGATTTTTGTAGACCTTGTTGTTGGTCACGAACATCTTGTATCCCCGGTTGCCGTCAGAATTCCAACTCTTTGAAATGCTAATGCCACTCGGACCAAAGACACTATACCAGGCATTATTATAGACAGTATTATTGTCCACCTTCACATAATCGGCCTCCCTGACTCCGATACCTCCTCCTCCACAGTCATGCACTATGTTGTTCAGAATATTTATGTGAGAAAGATGACGATTGCCTCCATCAACGGTTATGCCACTTCCGTTTGTACGCCGATTTGATGTGTTCCACTTCTGACTTAATGCATAACCAAGAGTTATATTGGCATTGTTCCCGATGATCTCTAGCCCGTTAATCTCGATATATGAAGCTCCATTTGACAACCCGATACCACTCCATGTATCGTGCTGAATTTTTGGGAAATGCCCAGGATATGCTTTATATTTAATCCATGCTTTTGCATTTCCAGAACGTTGAATATTTACTACACTCCCAGCATTGGGTGGATTTCTATATACTCCGTTCATAATCAATACTGTGTCGCCAGGGTCAGTCAAATCTGCTGCCCTTTGAATTGTTCTAAAGGCGGATGAGGTAGTGAGCCCGCTATTTCTGTCGTTTCCAGTACCACTAACATAGTATGTTGTCGCAGTTGTAACCCTACTGATCAGCTTGCGGCTAGATAGTGGCATTTGCTGAACAGTGGATGAGTGACGAACATCTTTAACTAAAGACTCTTTTATTCTGTCTCCTTGAACCAGACCTGTTAATGCCCAAGGAAGTACAAGAGATGCGCTCAAACTGAGAAAACCTAAACCATGAATCATCATAGGGAAAAAATAGGGTATGTTGCAAAAACTGAATCGTCAACGGTAAGTAGCTCTAGCCTTAATCAGTAACTCAGTATTGGATACGGTTGTGCAAGAAGGGTGTATTAATATATACACGTATTTTGAGGTTTAAATCTGGGCATTTTCACCTAAATAAGGCTAAAATGCTTTTTTAGCTTGTCTTATAAAAAACACTAGCTATCTGGTAATAGTACTGAAAAAAATTACCAGTATCCAGAGTTACCCCTTAATGGACACCAAGTAACCGTACAAATGGTGTCATTTCCAATTCGACATCATTCTACTGTGTATACGCGGTATCTGTGGTTAAGATAGTATATCTGTTATGAATCAGTTAATTTACTTAAAGAATTCTTATGATAATAAAAAGCAAAAAGAAGGCAGAGACTAGCATTTATCGCCTCTGCCTTCTAAAACATTCTCATTATCATAATAAATTCGAGTACTTGGCAACAAAGTTTGCAAAAACCTATCAATGCAGATTAAGAATTTTCAGTGAGAGTTTTAGAGTCTACAGTATTTATCAATGAGTAATATTATTTAAGATTTTTATGATAATGGCGGATAGAAAATCCAATTTTGAAGGATGCGATGCCTTCTGGTGCGTCTGCTACGCGTAGCTTGCTTCCCATTTGCTCATTTACCTTTGATTTAAGAATAGTGCAATTTGAGGGACGAAGACGGTTGAACAACGCCCCCAATTTACATCTATCTCTTAAATTAGAGTCCGAATAAGTTGAGAAGATTCAAGACAATACCTAGAGGTCCAGTTACAGTACTTACGGTATCACCAAAACTAGCTGCACCAGATCGGTTGACTACTACAACGTCATTATTGCGGAGTATAGGATTAGTTTGCTCATTAATCCCAGCGGAGAAATCCACTTTTACTATACGTTTAGTGACAGAACCATTCGGGTTGAGGCGAATCAAATCAACAGCCTTACTACTAGCTCTAGCATCATTAAATCCGCCAGCAGCAAGTATAGCTTGATTTAAAGAGCTATTCGGCTGAACCTGTGTTAAACCTGGTTTTTTAACTTCACCTACCACACCAACTTGAATAGATGTAGGAGAGAAAGTAGTAGTAGCTAATTGCGTAGCTTCTGCGGGGTTGATTTCAGTTGCTGTCGGAATAACAATAGTATCTCCGTCTTGCACGATGATGTCTTGATTGGCATCACCACTCTGTAATAGTTGCCAAAGATTAATATTTATAGCTTGTTCTGAGCCAGTTCTTGTTGGTCGGCGTAGCTTAAGATTACGAACATCAGCCTGTGCTGTAATTCCCCCAGCTAGTTGAATTACCCGCGTCACATTTGGTAGACCGGTGGGAGTGGCAGTGCCACTGTTAGGGGTTGCGCCCCCCTGAGCATCTGTGTTACCGGTGGTGACAAGATATGAACCGGGACGGTTAACTTCACCAATAATTGTGACTGTGCGGGGTGTGGTTTGGCTGGCGGCAAAGTTAGCTGCAAATAGATTGCGCGATTCTGCTACGTTGAAGTTGGTTGCAGTTGGCACAACTATGGTGTCTCCATCCCGCAAGGTAATATCCTGTGTTAATCTGCCTGTTTGGATGAGGTCCTTCAAATTGATGGTGACGGTTTGCTCTGAAGAACGTCCTATTTTACGCCGTAATTGAACTTGAGTTACATCCGCAGCTAGGGTTACACCCTGCGCTGTTGTCAATGCGGCCAATATAGTCGGATATTGTACGCCTGGATTGTTCCCTGCGCCTCCACTCAAGCTCAGAGTGTAAGCTCCTGGACGTGTCACTTCTCCGGCAACAAAAATATTAATGGGACGAGGCGATAATAAATTGACTGAGATTAAGGGACGTTTCAGGAAGCGAGAATATCTTCTAGCAATTTCATCAGACGCCTGTTCAGCTGTTAGCCCGAGGACTGACACACTGCCAATTAAAGGCAGATTTATAGCTCCACCTGGCGGAATTTGGTATTCACCTGTATATTCGGGGACTTCAAATACATTTACACGGATGAGATCCCCGCCTCCTAATGAATAATTAGTATCTAATTGTGTTAGTGTGCTTGGTGTTTGTGTAGTTGGTGGTAATGGTTGTCCCTGAGCTAGACTGACACATGGCACAGCGACATTGACAGCACTTAACAAAGCCACACCCACAACTGGCTGAGTTAGGAATTTAAACAAACTTGTGTTAAGCATATTTACCTGAGACTCTGAAACTACGATCAATAAAGTACTGTCTAAACATTTTTATTTTGACTATACCTAAGTATTCAAGTTCCCCGACACTCTTATTTTCCTCGAAAAGTGTGATTTTCCGGAGGAAATTTGTTTATTGAATTTGAACTTTTAGTGAAGTTCACTTAAAGTTAACGCTGCGGAAATAGAGGAATTATCAAAAAATATTGGATTTACCCAACTAAAGGCAGTTTATACAATAAATTTTCTATTAACCAATAAATACAAATAACCTTAAAAAGAGATCGGAATTTGATTTTATGTGGGTTGACTTGAGAAAGATCAACTCAAAAAGGCAGGGTTTTTGGGTTTTGTTCCTCAAAGTAACCCAAAATTTCCTATTTGGCAAGAAGCAAGAAGACTAATTCAGTGAGTTATTTTTTCTTTGGATTTCTTGAATAAAAAATTCTTCTAGGGAGCGACGTGACAAGCTCATGGCAATAATTTTACCATCCATGAGCCGAAGACTGGCGAGGAAATCATAGTAATCATCTTGTAGTGTACCTTGCCAGGAACTATCAGGCTCAAATCTGAGAGTAGGTATCCATTTTTTAAGAATTTCCCAGTCACCACCTCGACCTTTGACGTGATATGTGTTTTCGCCGCCTAAGAGTTCATTGAGGGAACCAGAGCAAATTAGTTCACCTTGAGCGAGGATGGCAATGCGATCGCAAATCTGTTCTACTTCACTCAGAATGTGGCTATTGAAAAAAATCGTCTTACCAGCTGCTTTTAGCGCCAGGATAATTTCCCGCATTTGGTAGCGTCCTACCGGATCAAGACCAGACATCGGTTCATCCAGAAAAACTAAATCCGGCTCGTTAATTAACGCCTGTGCCATACCAACACGCTGTAGCATTCCTTTAGAATAGCGGCGCAGGAGCTTTTTACGGGCATCGGTTTGGGATAAACCCACTAATTCTAGCAGTTGGGGAATGCGTTGGCGTTGTACGCTGTTGGGAATTTGGAATAGTCCAGCCGCTAGCTGCAAAAATTCCCAGCCGGTGAGATAGTCATACAAATAGGGATTTTCGGGCAGATAGCCGATATGTTGCTTAACACTGCGATCGCCTATAGGCTTATCCAATAATAATCCCCGTCCAGAGGTAGGACGAATAATTCCCAGCAACAATTTTAAAAGAGTGGTTTTACCCGCACCATTTGGCCCCAGCAACCCAAAGGTTTCACCTTTGTAAACTGTTAAAGAACAGTTTTTCAGAGATACGACTTTTTGATTTAGCCAAAAACCAGTGCGATAGACTTTTCGCAACTCAGAAGTTAGGACTACTGGCGGAGTGTCAGTCGTATTAAGTTGAGAATCAGGGTCATCTGCAACAGACTTCATCTCGGTTCAACTACCATTTTCCAGCTTGGTATTAATTACAAGTTACCCGGTAGCCTGATAATAACCATCACTACCCGGTGTGTCAATTATCTCAAACTGGGGAGTGGGCTTGCCGTGAGCGTAGCCGAATGGGAGTGGGGAGATGAGGGAGATGAGGGAGAAAGAATAACTAATAAATATGTAATGCCCCATGCCCCATTTGACTAATTTGACTCCTTTTATAGAACGCCCTTAGAACTGGGAATTACGCCAGCACGACGGGGGTCGATTTCCACCGCCAGCCGCGTTGCCCTGGCAAATGCCTTAAATGTTGCTTCAATAATGTGATGGGAATTAATGCCATCCAGTTGCCGAATGTGGAGTGTCATTTGGCTATGGTTTACTAGTGCCACAAAGAATTCTCGCACTAACTGGGTGTCATAGGTTCCTACCCGTTGAGTCGGAATTTGTAAGCCGTAGCTGAGGTGAGGACGTCCAGAAAAGTCTAGCGCTACCTGAACTAAAGCTTCATCTAGTGGTGCAAGAAAATTACCAAAGCGGACAATGCCTTTTCTGTCGCCTAGTGCTTGGTTCAAAGCTTGCCCTAAGGTAATGCCTACATCTTCGTTGGTGTGATGGTCATCAATTTCCCAGTCTCCCTTGGCTTGGACATCTATATCAATCAGCCCGTGGGAGGCAATTTGATGCAACATGTGATTCAAAAACGGAACACCTGTTGCTGCTGTGCAGGTTCCTCTACCATCCAAGTTGATGGTAACTTGGACATCAGTTTCACCAGTGGTGCGGTGAACAGTAGCAATCCGAGGGGTTTTAGTTGACTGATCGTAATTTGAAGAGTTAACTTTGCTAATTTGCATAGGGAATAGGGCACTTGTACTGAGCGAAGCCGAAGTATAGGGCATAGGGCATGGGGAATGGAAAATGAGGAATGGGCAAGAATTTTACTAATACTCAATGCCCAATGCCCCATGCCCCATGCCCAAATTATCTTACATTCCCATAATTTCATATCCTGCATCTACATACAGAGTTTGTCCGGTAATGCCACTGGACAAATCACTACACAAGAAAGCCGCAGCATTGCCCACTTCTAGCTGAGTGACGGTGCGTCGTAGGGGAGCTACTTCTTCTACATGATGAATCATATCCAATATTCCGCCCACTGCTGAAGATGCCAAGGTGCGGATGGGGCCTGCGGAAATGGCATTGACGCGGATATTTTGTGGCCCTAGTTCAGCCGCCAAGTAACGCACACTCATTTCTAACCCCGCTTTGGCAACTCCCATAACGTTATAGTTGGGGATTGCCCTGACACCGCCTAAATATGTCAGGGTGACGATACTACCTCCCTGTGTCATCAAAGGTTTTGCTGCACCACTTAACTGCACTAGCGAGTAGGTACTGATTTCTAAGGCGGTGTTGAAGCCAGAACGAGAGGTTTGGCTAAAATCTCCAGTTAAATCGTCTTTGCTAGCAAAGGCCAAACAATGGATCAGGATGTCTAGCTTCCCCCACTGTTCACGGATTGTCTCAAAGGTCGATTTAATTTGTTCCTCATTTTGGACATTACAGGGAAGAAATAAGCTGGGGTTAAGAGGTTCTACTAACTCCGCAACTTTTTTCTCCATTTTGCCGCGTTCATCCGGTAGGTAGGTAATACCCAGGTTTGCTCCGGCTTTGTGCAGCTGTTGGGCGATGCCCCAGGCGATCGAGCGGTTATTGGCAATACCTGTAACAAGGGCATTTTTTCCAGTCAGATTTAGCATAGAAATTGTTAATGCGATCGATCATTAGGAGCATACTAGAATCTGAGGCACGTTTTGTCTTTGTTTTACACAGGATTTGCAAAAATGAATATTGGTAAGAGTGTTTGCTATGACAAAATTCTTGATTTTTCCTAAAGATTTTATCAATTTATCTTTATTTGTTCTTCAAAAAACCCTTTTGAATACAGCTATTGTAACTACTTATCAACAAGTAGTAGCTGAAAGGATCAACAATTATGTATCATTATAAACAAAGAGTTATGAAGATATTAATTTGAGTATAGGAAAGTACAGAAAGGTTGACGGTGCTTTATTCATTTTTCGGGTGTATTCTTAGGTAATCAGTTTTTGTTTTTCCGGCATTGGGTAGGGGAAGGGAGATGATCGTGACACAAGATAAAGCCCTAGCAAATGTTTTTCGTCAGATGGCGACCGGGGCGTTTCCGCCAGTTGTGGAAACGTTTGAACGTAATAAAACGATCTTTTTTCCTGGCGATCCTGCCGAACGAGTTTATTTTCTTTTGAAAGGTGCTGTTAAACTTTCCAGGGTGTACGAGGCAGGAGAGGAAATAACGGTAGCGCTGCTGCGGGAAAATAGTGTTTTTGGTGTATTGTCATTGCTGACAGGAAATAAGTCGGATCGGTTTTACCATGCGGTTGCATTTACGCCTGTGGAATTACTGTCAGCACCAATTGAACAGGTGGAGCTAGCACTCAAGGAAAATCCAGAATTATCAATGTTAATGCTGCGAGGTCTGTCTTCGCGCATTTTACAAACGGAGATGATGATTGAAACTCTCGCTCACCGAGATATGGGTTCTAGGTTGGTGAGTTTTTTGTTGATTCTTTGTCGGGATTTTGGGGTTCCTTGTGCAGATGGAATCACTATTGATCTGAAGTTATCTCATCAAGCGATCGCAGAGGCAATTGGTTCAACTCGTGTTACTGTTACTAGGCTACTAGGTGATTTGCGGGAAAAAAATATGATTTCTATCCACAAAAAGAAGATTACTGTGCATAAACCTGTTACTTTAAGTAGGCAGTTCACATAAAAGCAATTGGAGAAAGGGGAGTCGACGCCTGTTGTGTTTTGAAAAATGACACTAATAGCTAGAGGTAAATCTAAAATTGAGTAATTTCAGCTATTGTCAATTTCCACTTCTCCACAGACAATGCTTAAAAGTAGTAGGCTGTATCTGGAAGGATTTCGGTAGCTAAAGATGACCACCGGATACATCCTCATCGCAGCAATTTTAATTCTGGGAGGCGTGATAGCAACCGTGGGCGATCGCATCGGCACACGAGTTGGCAAAGCCCGCCTCTCACTTTTTAATCTTCGTCCGAAAAATACTGCTGTACTGGTAACTATTTTTACGGGTGGTTTGATTTCCGCATCAACTTTAGGGATTTTATTCGCTGCTGACGAAGGCTTGCGAAAGGGAGTTTTTGAGTTAGAGGATATTCAAACAGACCTCAGACACAAGCGGGAACAGCTAAAAACCGCAGAAACTCAGAAAAGTCAGGTAGAGAGTGAGCTAAATCTTGCAAGAATTGCCCAAGCAAAAGCACAACAAGACTTGCAGGTAATCAATCAATTCTTACAGGCGGCGAATGCCAAACAACGCCAAACACAAGCTCAGTTGAACCGCACCATTAGTCAACAAGCCCAAACTCAAACTCAACTCCAACGCACTCAAGGGCAGCTAGATCAGGTTGTAACTCAGTACCAGAAAGCCATAGCTGAATTGCAAAGCGTTTACAATCAGAGAAAGCAGCTACAGGCGGCAGTTGAGCTACTGAAGACAGAACGTCAACGACTGTATGCTGAAGCTAAAAAAGCAATTGACGATGCCAAAACAGCTATTAAAAAACGTGATCGCGAACTTGCTAACCGTCAAGAAGGTATAGAAGTGCGCGATCAAAAAATTGCCCAACTCGATCAACTAATTCAAAAGCGTAATCTCGAAGTTGCAGCGCGAGAGCAAGTGATTACCACACGGGAATCGCGCCTCAAAGAATTGGAAGGACAACAGGAGCAACTAGAACTGGAAGTTGCAAGGCTGGAAAAATATTATCAGTCTTACCGTGACCTGCGTCTGGGTAAGCTAGCCTTAGTTCGCGGCCAAGTTCTGTCTGCTGGTGTAGTTCGTGTTACCCAACCTGGTGCTTCTCGTCAGGCAGTCGTACAGCTTTTACAAGAAGCCAATCGCAACGCCAGCCTGGAATTAAGTGAGCCTGGTGGAAATCTGGCAAATGTAGAGCTACTGCGCGTCAGCCAGGATAGGATTGAGCAATTGAGCAAGCAGATTGCCGATGGTCAAGAATACGTGATGCGAATTTTCTCGGCTGGTAATTACGTTAGGGGAGAAAAGCAGATAGAATTTTTCGCCGATGCAGCGCGGAATCAATTGGTTTTTTCGGGAGGCGCAGTGCTGGCCACAACTACTACCGATTCTAAAACCATGACATCCTATCAGTTACAGCAGCGTCTAGAAATACTGATTTCTGCTTCCCAATTTCGTGCCCGTAATGCCGGAATTGTCGAAAATGTGCAAGTAGAGGGGACTTTTCTGCGCTTTGTCACCCAATTAAGACAGTATAATCAACCATTGGAAATCAAAGCGATCGCAGCCGAGGACACTTATACAGCCGGGCCATTGAGAGTAAAATTAGTGGCAATAGTCAACGGACAAATTATATTTAGTACTTAAAAAATTATTTGTACACTAAGATTTAAACATATTTGAACAGCAGCTAAAATGCTTACTGCAATTGCATTTCTTAATTTTGAATTTTGAATTGTGAATTTATTATGACTTTCCGTGAATTTTCACCAAGGCAACCAGTCATTTTGGGGTTTGATCCAGGTCGAGATAAATGTGGTTTAGCGGTGATGGGACTGGATCGGCAACTATATTATCATCAGGTTGTGCTAGCAAAAGAGGCGATCGCTACCATTGAGACACTGCGTCAAAAGTTTCCCATTTCTTTGATGGTCATGGGCGACCAAACTACAGCCAAGCAGTGGAGACAGCAATTATATCAGGAATTGACAGAACCTTTGAGTATTATTTTAGTGGATGAGCGCTACACAACCTTAGAAGCCCGCGATCGCTATTGGCAAATGTACCCACCCAAAGGGCTAACAAAGCTATTGCCAAAGGGTCTGCGACAGCCACCACGACCCATAGATGACATTGTTGCCATCCTCTTAATCGAAAGATACTTAAATCGCCTCACTGAATCAGCAATGAGGAGTAAGGAGTGAAGAGTCAAGTCAATAAGTTAGGAATTACTAAGCTGCTCCACATCTTTCTACATCTTGTCTCCTTTGTGTCTGTTGTTCTGTCGTTCAATGAAAAGGTAATATGAACACAAATAATACACATTTTCTTGCTGTTCAGTTTAGAATTGCTAGACCAACCGACAAACTAGCAAAAGTGGTTGAGTTTTATGAAGATGGCTTGGGATTGAGAAAGCTGTACTCGTTTGCAGAGCATGATGGATACGATGGAGTCATGTTTGGATTGCCCAACGCTCAATACCACCTAGAATTTACAACTCATAAAACTGGAAGTCCCTGTCTTGCTCCAACAAAAGACAACTTACTGGTACTGTATATCCCCGATCTAGAAAAAATAGGACAAATCAAAAACCGTCTTGCCAGTTTAGGATATCCCGAAGTTGAGCCAGAAAATCCTTATTGGAAAGGCAAAAGCGTAACGATTGAAGACCCTGATGGTTGGCGTGTAGTGCTTTTCAATGGAAAGTTTAAAATGGACTGAACAGCAGCACAACTCAATTTCTCAAGATGTGTTTTAGCTGATCTCCACAACTTAATAACTCCTAAAGTTCTGCCCGAATAGTAAAAGCATAGTCTCCTCCAGGCTCTAGCTGGTAATCTTGTTGCTCCAAGAATCGACCGAGGGGTTCCTTGATTAAGGCACGACCTTGGGAAGGTTTGACGGCAAGTTCTCCCCGGCGAAAATGCCACTGGAAATGCCACTCAAACTCACCCGCATTCACTTCGCCTTCAAGGAAGCCATGTTGCCAGGATTGGCGGGTAATTCTGACACGGGCAATGGTTTCTGGTAGACGTTTTGCACTCACAATGCTTTATGTCAAGTGGGGAATAACAGCCGATCATGTAGGCTACTTACTTTATTTACTAAACATAGCTTAATTAGACAAACTGACAAAGTGAGTATTTGTAGTTTATAAGGTTGTGTTTATGAGCAAAACGACTCCAGTATCCTGAAGTCGCGGCTATAACCCAATAAGGTTTTAAAATATTGGGCGAATAGAATTCGCTACCTCTATGGACTAATGGAAAATCAAGGGCTTGCTAACCCACGGAGGTGGGTTTTGCCTGTGTAGCCGCGACTTCTAGTCGCCAAAGCGAGTAATAAATTAGAGTTTACAAATATCCTTTAAAGGCTTGCTTAGTAAGCGGCGATCTCAGCACCAGCATCAATGTAAGGTCCCAAACCAGTGTTATCCTGAACACAGGTAAGAACCATTGTGGTTGGCTCATTTAAATTAACGAGTGTAACCCCACTGATTGTAGATGCCAAAGATGCACCCGGTTGTACTCCAACTTCTGCTACGTGTCCAGAAAGAATCTGACCTGTTTCTCTGGCGCGGACATAGCATCGCACCGTGTCGGCGGCTCCACCATTTACAGCTGTCGCTGAATAATTAATTACCCACTGACCAGGAGGAAGAAGAATTTGCGTTAGCCTGAGTTCCTGACCTCCAGTAGTAGGCAATGAAAGACCTGTTGTTGTCTTGGCAAACAATGCTGTGCCGATTGCTGTTGCAGGCAGTGTTAAACTGACCACCGATCCAACAATAGCTAACAAGGAACTAGTTAATGCTAATAATTTCATATTTTAATGAATTTTTAGTTAATTACATCAAGCCAATAACCTTTATCAACATTGCAATATAGTGCTAGTAGCTACTTCATACATAATTTATTAGCAAATCTACATAATTACGGGTATTAAAACGATTTGTGCAAAACTCCCCTATTTTGTTTGAAAACTTTACTTAATTGCCTAACGGCTGCAAAGCTTAATTGACCATGAAAAGAGCGCATATATCCAGCCCAGATCACTCGAAGGTATCATCAGGGGCAATACGTGTTGCAAGCCGCAGATCCCCGACTTCTCAAAGAAGTCGGGGATCTTGTTTGTTGTATAACCTGCGCGGACTTAATGCCGAAAAGTTGGGGTCAGTAGGCTACCCTGCGGGTAATTTCGGTTAAAATTTTAGGAATGAGTGTATCCTAAAAATTGCATATCTGATGCTCTTTTCATCACTATATTGTGGATTAATTGGAATTTCCTTGAAGGATTTTAGCACAATTACAACCCGATAAAGTTTGGAGTATTTATATTGCTTTTCTTGCATATCAAAACGCAGAATATTTTCTAGCGGATGCTCGATAATTTGTTTGTCACGCAGACTTTTACGTTCGATAAATACCTTATCTATACTCTTATAAAAAGTGCAGATAGTTACAGGTGATGTGCCAAAAAAAGCAGCGATCGCCATAATAATCAATATAAATAAACTTAAGAAAAATAGATAATTACGCTGATTCTGCTGCACTAATAGGGAAGTTTGCCCAGAGTTGATAAAATCATTGATTTTCAAGGCAATTTCCTGATTCTCTTGATAGCTAACATGCGATAGCAGGGCAAAGTCTCCAAATGGAGTTACAATCATAACTTGATAGGTTTTGCTCCCTTTACTACCAGTCTTTGTAAGAACGTATGCTTCCTGGAGATCAAATATTTTGAGTTTCTCCATACTTCCCAGCAAATTAAACCGCTTCAACTCACAGTTAAGTTGGTTTGGTGAAGGTCGAGTACAACTGAGACTAACTGAAGCAGAATCAAAAACTAAGCAGTAAATCAAAAAACTTAAACAGATAGTAAAAATGCACCACCCGCTAAACCAATAGCTCAGTGGTCGATGCTTTAGCTGCAATCTCGTACGGGTTTCCTCGACAATTTTCATCGGTACTTATGTATAGAATTTTTCACCTCTGAGTAGAGTATTCCCCTTGTAGACCATTCACTGATCACCAAGTCTAAGTACTAGGGAAGATTTTTGATGAATCGCTAAAAAATCTTTGGCTAACTGATAGATAATTGGGGCAGAAAGCTATAGCTAGAAGTATGGAAACCAAACAGCTAGGAAAAACTGATATATTTGTGAGTGCGATCGGTTTGGGTGGTATGCCCATGTCAATTTCTAATCGCCCTCCCGAATCGCAATCAATCCAAGTTATTCATCGTGCGTTGGAGTTGGGTATTACATTTATTGACACTGCGGATTCTTACTGCAAAGATGAGTCAGATAAGCACCACAACGAGCGGCTAATTCACAAAGCACTTACTAGTTACAAAGGCGATGTTAGCCAAGTAATTGTGGCAACTAAGGGCGGTTTGATGCGTCCCAATGGCAACTGGACAAGCAACGGCAACCCAGAACATTTGCGCCAAACAATTCGAGCCAGTTTTGAGGCGTTGGGTGGTGCTAAACCTATCGATGTTTGGCAATACCATTCTCCCGATACTAATTACACCATTGAAGAATCCCTTGCAGCAGTTAAAGAAGCAGTGGAGGCTGGTTTGATTCGGTTTGTGGGAGTTTCTAACTTTTCCGTTGAACAAATTAAGCAGGCGCGGGATGTGGTGGATATTATCTCAGTGCAGAATCAATACAGCCCTTGGCAACGACAGCCAGAAAATGACGGCGTGTTGAAGTATTGCGAACAGGAAGGATTGACCTTTTTGCCTTGGAGTCCCTTTGGTGGTAGTCGTCGCCATCAGAACTTGCAAGATATCCCTGCGATCGCTCAGTTAGCTAAAGAAAAAGGCGTGTCAGTGTATAATATCGTTTTGGCGTGGTTGCGTTCCAAGTCCCCCGCTATTTTGCCAATTCCTGGTGCTAGCAAGGTTTCCAGCATTGAAGATTCAGTAGAAGCTATCAATGTAAAACTATCTGATCAAGAAGTGCAAAAAATTGATCGGGCAACTTAATCATTCCACTAACTTACGACAACTTTCTCTACGCTATCCTTGACCACGAGTGGAAAGCCTCGAAGTGTGTCTAGTTCTAGTTGTCAATGGACGCGAACAAATAAAATTGTAAATGTAGCCTGACAAAACACTAAAGGATTTACATTCGTGACACTCAAAGAGTTAGAAGAGGAACTTCTTGCCCTCAGTCCTGGTGAAAAAGTGCAGGCTATTCATTTACTTGCTCAAAGTCTCGCTAGCAATTGGCAAGGAATTGAGAAAACCCCTAGAGTCTGTGGTGGAGATGCTCGCATCGCTAAAACTCGTATTCCCATTTGGGTACTTGTGGAAGCTCGTCGTCTTGGATATAGTGATGCTGACCTTTTGACGAGCTATCCAACCATTACAGCTACAGATTTAGCTAATGCTTGGGGATATGCAGAAGCTCATGCCGATGAAATCGAACTAGCCCTTGAACTCAATGAGGTAGCCTAGTTAATGGCACGCTTTTACGCGGATTTCTATAGGCCGCCTACATAATTAGCCTTATGTTGCCAAGGCTGGACGATGATCAATCCAAGGGTTAGCCGCTTCTAGTTGTGCTGCTAGGCTGATGAGTGTGGCTTCAGCCGCAGGTTTACCAATTAGCTGCACACTCATCGGTAAACCCTTACTATCAAAACCTACAGGAATTGCGATCGCAGGTTGTCCAGTTGCATTCGCCGGTGGACAAGGGGCAACCCATTGAATAATATTTTGGAATGTCTCTTCTGGACTCAACGAAGCCCATTCCCCAACCATAATCGGTGAATGTAGATAAACTGGCAATACCAGCACATCCACGGTATCGAAAAACGCCACAATCTGCCGTGCCACTATCTGCATTTGAGAAACTGCTTTCAGGTACTCGGCAACAGAACCTGTGCGGGCAAATAGCCAGCGATTCACTGGTTGCAAGGCTTCAACTGGAAGTCCCGACGCAGCCACCCCAGCTTGCCAGACAATTTGAAATGGTTCAATTAAACCGCTAAAATCTGGAGATTTCTGTTCAACTTGGTGGCCGAGTTGTTCTAATAACTGGACTGTTTGGCGGACACCTTGCTGACAGTTGGCATCAGCTTCTCCCATCGGAGAAATGTTAGTGTCAAAGGCAATTCGCAAAGCACCGAGTTTTGTCTGAGTCGCGGCGAGAAATGATGGTTCGGGATCTGGCAACCAGTAAGGATCGCCTGTGACATAGCCAGAGATGGTATCCAAAAAGGCGGCAGCATCAGCGACAGTCCGGGCGATCGGACCGTTGGCGGCAATTCCAGCTAGGCGTTCGCCTACGGGTGCTTTACTCACCCTGCCCCTGGATGGTTTGAGTCCCACCAAACCACAACAAGCCGCAGGCCCCCGAATTGAACCACCGCCATCAGAACCTTGAGCGATCGCACATAATCCGGCTGCTACCGCCGCCGCCGCGCCACCACTGGAACCGCCAGGGGTGTATTCTAAATTCCACGGATTTCTAGCTGGGGGAAAACCCGTAGGTTCGCTGTAAGGTAATGAACCTAATTCGGAAGTCGCTGTTTTACCGAGAATAGTAAACCCAGCTTGCTTAATCCGCGTCACAACCCCATCATCATAATTAGGGACATTGTTTAGTAATGCTGGATTTCCATAGGTACAGGTAACACCCGCTACAGCATTCAGGTCTTTAATCGAAATCGGCACCCCAAAAAATGGCGGTAGTTCTGAGGTAGTTGTCAGTAATTCTGTTTTAGCTTTAGCATCTGCGATCGCCAGTTCTGCCGTCACCGTAAAATAACTTCCTAATTGGGGATTCAACTGCCCAATCCGTTCTAAATATATTTCCACCAACTCTAGCGGTGATACTTCCCGGCGACGGATTAATTGCGCCAACTCTAGGGCTGGGGTAAATGCTAAATCAACTTCATTCATACGTTAGTGAATGGGTAATTTTATCTTTCTCTGGGATTTTAAAACTTAACTTGTTACTTTAGCAGGATTTCCGGGAACTATACATTTTATGGCTCCTGAGATTTGTCAATCAACTAGGATGCTCAGATGTAACAGGCGTGGTTACAGTCTTACTCAAGCCATTTTAATTGTTTCGCATAAACGTTTCGACAAATGCTTAAGGGGTATCTATGGCTAACCTAGAAGTACTTGTGAGTGAATTGCCAGCACTGATTCCGAGTCTAAAACTGACTATTGGCGATTCTAATCAAATCATGGAGCAAATTATCCTGATCAATAATGCTCAGGAACAACTAGGGAATCTTAAAAAATTAATTGCTCAGGAATTGAAATTTGATCACATCAAAAATTCGGCGATCGCAACACTGCCTCGAATCGGTACAGAAGCTAATTTGTTTATACCTAGTGTAGGATTAGTAGATACCGCGATCGCAGGAAAATTTGGCAACTCAGAAACTAAAATCTCATTAACTGATTTACAATCAACTAATTTTTACAATCCCTAAACCTTTATAAAACTAACTATGCGGCGATTGGATAAATAATTCAAAACTAAAAAAACGATTACGATATTTATGATTTATCTAAGAACTCACGAATCCGAGCCTTTCGATTTTCGTAAAAAAATTAAGAGGCAAATCGCCCTTTTTTGACGCTTCACCTCTCTTCACAACAGATAATTACAACTAACAATTACAGCTTAGAACGGTCAGTCAAAATCTCATAACCAGTTTCTGTTACCAACACTGTATGCTCGAACTGAGCCGACAAAGAATTATCCACAGTGACAGCAGTCCAACGGTCAGATAATGTCCGCGTGTGTCTAGAACCCGCATTTAAAATTGGCTCAATTGCCAGCGTCATCCCCGCACGCAGTTTAACATTTGGCATCTCGCGGGTACGGTAGTTGAATACTGAAGGTTCTTCGTGCAGGTTACGACCGACACCGTGTCCAGTGAATTCTTCGACTATACTAAAGCCGTTAACTTTCACATGGTCTTCAATTGCTCCAGCTAAGTCAAGCAGGTATGCACCCGCCTTAACTTGTTCAATGCCCTTATATAAAGCTTCTTCTGCTATGCGAATTAATTTAGCAGCTTCTTGGGTTATTTCACCGACAGCAATTGAAATGCAAGAATCACCATGAAAACCTTGGTAATAAGCGCCCGTATCTACTTTTAATACATCCCCCACGCGAATGACTTTCTTGGGACTAGGAATGCCATGTACTGCTTCATTATTAATACTGGAACAGATAGAACCGGGAAAACCGTGATATCCTTTAAAACTCGGTGTTGCACCCATTTCGCGGATGCGTTTTTCTGCATAAACATCTAAATCAGCCGTTGTCATTCCTGGCTTTACTAGCTCAGAAATTTCTTTGAGAACAGTTGCCACAATTGTCGCTGATTGCCGCATGATTTCAATTTCACGCGGCGATTTAATTTCAATTCCTCGGCGCTGTTTTTTCGATGTTCCAGGCTGAGTTGTTTGAGGAAGTAAGTTACTGAAAATGTTCATAGAAAATTAATAATTCCTGATGGCTGTGCTGCTGAAGTATGAATGCTTTCTCTAGATTACTTGAGAATTAATATCTATAATTTAAGTTATTTTAATCCTTATAGAACCCATTTGACATCTTTTACTGTGTTGAAGTAAAGTGACGGCAAAAGTC
>NZ_JABXKJ010000129.1 GCF_017115085.1 Nostoc sp. NMS7
ACTAATTTAGCGATCGCTCGTTTCAAGTCCAACATCACAAAATCGCGTTGCTCCCAAGTAAATCCTGTTGCTGACGAGTTGGTAGTGCTACAGTACACAGATTTTCCTGATTCTTGCTAACAAGTTCTGGATTTTCCGCTTGGGGAATATGAGTACAAATTCCTTGCTCATCAAATTGCCAACCGTGATAGCTACACATCAAATTCCCCGTATTCTCATCAATGCGCCCCTCACTTAGGGGAGCAAGGCGGTGGGGACATTGATCTAAAAACACCCGGAAATCTGCGGATGATTTAGGTTTCCAGATAACTAAACGCAGTCCCAAAAGTGTCACAGGTGTTGGTTGGTTGGGATCTAAGTCTTCAACTGGCGAAACTGGATACCAATGCTGAAAAAAGTTGAATTGGGGTTCCATTTTATTATGGGAGCGTTAAATTAAGCTTACTCATATTTTTCTGCTATTCCTGTTCTGAATCAATAATTCGTGGGAAAAAATAACCGCTACCTCTTGCTGTAATAATGAATTCTGGGTCGTTGGGGTCGGATTCTACCTTTGTCCGCAATCGTGAGATATGCACATCTACCACACGGGTGTCTGTATTCATCTCTGGTACAAAACCCCACAACTGCTGTAATATTTCAACCCTTGAAAAAATCTTTCCCGAATGATTCACTAACAACTCTAATAAGCTAAACTCCACACCTGTCAACCGAATGCGTTGCTCATTTTTATGGACTTGCCGCTTACTTGTATCGATTTTCAGGTCGCCTGCATGAATTATCCCAGAGTTAGGAATAGTATTGATACTGGTTTTGTGGGAGCGCCGCTTTAGTACGCAGGCAATTCGAGCTTCCAGTTCCTTGGGTGAGAAAGGTTTCGTCATGTAGTCATCAGCACCGAGTTCTAGCCCAGTGATTCGGTCTGCTACATCTCCTAAAGCTGTGAGCATGATAATTGGTACGTCTGATTGTTTCCGTAATTCTTGACAGACACCGTAGCCATCTAGCTTTGGCATCATTACATCTAGAACTATTAAATCAGGGGTCAACAAGCGAAAAGCTGACAAAGCTTCTTCGCCATCACTAGCTGTAACTACACTGTAGCCAATCATTAAGAGCCGCGTCTGTAAAATCCGGCGAATGCTAACTTCGTCATCTACTACTAAGATTGTGCCTTTTTCACCTGATAAGTTTCTCAACGCTGTTCCTTTCCAGCGAGAACTCTTAACCATCTATTATCTGCTCATTAAGAGTCAAAACCGCAAAACAATCTTGAGGTACAGTCATGAGGAAAGAAGCGATCGCTTAATACTTGCATCTGTGCAACAGATTATATTAGGGCATCTGCCCGAAAAAAAGATTTATGTCCAATTAATAAATTCTTCAGCAAGGGACTCGTATTTTCCATAAATTTGGTGTACCTTGTTAATTCCGTGCAAATTATTTATACCTAACTTCTCCCAACTTTACTGCCATCCGATTTTTGAGCCAATGCCTTCGAGAGAAAAGCCAATGAATACTTCTAATGAGATACATACCAAGAAAATCATCAAAAAATCCGACAAGCTTACCCTAAAACAGATGAAATTAATCGAAGAAGCAGAAGACCAACTTCTTCAAGCCGATACTGTCAATTCTACTGCCCCTGTGGTTTATGATAAACCAGTAGCGATTTCAGAGCCTAGAGTTCCTGACTATATTCCATTTCTTGACAATCTTCCGGTACAATCGGTGGGCAACTCTGGCTGGCAGGTTTCTGATGTCTGGCGGGATATTCGGGTGGATGATTTTTGTGGGGGAGCAACGCGATTTGGTGAGGTTGAGCAAAAAAGGTGCGATGCCTTCCGCGGGCGCAGCCATCGCTAAAAACCTATGTAACTGTACTTATAAGATTTATTACTTTAAACCAAATATTAATACCGTGTTAACTTGTAGATGGTTTTAAGATAGAAAAAAAGGTAGGATTCCCTTTGGAGTAAAGGTTTTGATATCTGACATCAAAACAAAAACAGGGAATGCTTACCATGAAAAATAATATATATTGTACTTTTGATTTAAGCAAATCAATGTCACAATTTCAAGAAAAAGTTACGAAAGTTTTAGAATTAACGAATATCCTAGAATGGAATGGACAAACTTTCAAATTACGTGAAAAAGAGATTAGGGAATCGGCATTAATTTTAGCAGGAGAATGTATTGCTTTGTTGCTTCATAACTTGTCTAAATCTCAAGAATTTTTGCACAAAACAATGCAGGAAACTCAGGGATGGTGGCACAATAAGACGCGAAAGCACGGTTGTAAAAAACGGCAAATATTAACAGTTGGGAATGTTGTAGTAACTTGAAAGCTACCGTATGTAGTTGAACGTCAGACTCAACCAAATAAAAATAAAAAATCTTTACATGAAGGATTCTGCCCATTCTTAAGATATTTAGGAATGTCCGAAGGTTTAACCCCTGGAGTTTTATCGACTGTTGCCCAATATGGTGCAATTGCTGGCTCCTTTGAGGCAGCACGGACAACATTAATTGATTGGGGCATAAATATTAGTTTAAAACGCATAGAACGGCTAACATATTACTTTGGTAAAATTGGTATAAATCTACGTGATTCAAAAACAACAAGTTTAGAGCTTGGTAGTTTACCTATGAGTAACATTCTTAAAGACCAGCGTGTTGTTATTGCTGTAGATGGTGGTCGTACACGGATTCGGATTAATATAAAAGGTAGGCGTAAGGTTAAGACTAATCGTGTAGGCTTTACAGGAGAATGGATTGAACCAAAACTATTAACAATTTATGTAGTGAATGAGCAAGGTGAAAAAATCAGGAATGGAGAGATTCCAATTACCAATGATGGAACTTATAAAGGATATCAAGGATTTTTGCAGATATTAGAGATGTACTTGGTTAATTTAGGTATTAGTCAAGCGAAACAGGTTTTATTGATTGCGGATGGAGCAGAATGGATCTGGATACATATTCCCCCTTTACTCAAAAAGTTAAAATGCCCACCTGAAACTTATCAGTTATTAGACTTTTTTCACGCTGCGTCACATTTACAAGATTTTGCTGATGCTGCTTTTAGCACAAATAATGAGCGTCAACAATGGTTTCAAAAGGCTCGAAAAAGTTTAAAAAAAGGTCAGGCACTAGATTTAATGAGAAATATGGGTGAATTTATTTTTGAGGCGAACGGAGAGCGCCTTAAAATTTTGGTACGAGAGCGAAACTATATTTTAAAAGCTTACCCACGCAGGCTTTTAAAGTATAACGAAGTCGCGTCTCGAAAATTACCTCTTGGTAGTGGTGCTGTTGAAAGTTTGATTCGTCAAGTTGTTAATTTACCTATGAAAGGTAATAGTAAGTTTTGGCTTCAAGATAACGCAGAAATTATGTTGCACCTCCGTTGTCAATGGATAGCTAAAAGTTGGGATAATTTTTCTGATTCTATCTTTAATTCGTTTATCAAACCTCAAACTGCCTGATAAATTTTATACTTCGATTCCGCATTGAATTGATTTACTGCCATAATTGATACCAAGTCTTAAAGATTTATTGCAGATATATTTGGAAATAATCGTCAAACAACTTACTAGCAATCTTTTTGAGATATCTCATCAAGATAATTTTTCGTGCAATTACGTATGTTAATTGCAAATAAAATCACCTCATGCAGAAATGTAAGTTTTAGCGATCGCTGCGCCCGCCGAAGGCATCGCTGGTTTTTGATCCGACCTCACAAAATCGCGTTGCTCCCTGTCTACTTTTTTACATAATTCATTGTTGATTGCTCCAATCTTATTAGCAGTTAGTCTGATCAATGCTCAAGGTGCATCAGCTATTCCAGCAGATATGCAGACTACCGAATTCCAGATAAAAGAAGATGTGGTTGCTCAAACAGATAATCAAGCTGTTGTGAGTGCACTTATCGGCGTTACTTCATCTGACCAGATCCAGCAGTTCAATGATGAAGCGATGGCGTCTTGAAGTTCGTAATACCAGTTATTGGCTACTTCAGCACTCAGATTGTCGCACATCCAGCGATAGGACATTTCGATTTCTTGAGGTTTGAGCTCTTAATTGTTGACAGCATGAGAATTTGGAACAAGAAGCTGAGGCTCCCTACGCTGTTGATAGCGACGTAAGGAATCACGCAATCGATTTTGACTTGTAGATGCTGTAGAATCAGGTTGAGACTGGCGTTGACGGCGTAGTAATTGCCCGACTTGAGACTGAGTTTGACTTGATGTATTAGATTGTCCACCTCTACGACGGCGAGGCGCTGCTAGGGGTTGAGTAGATGTATTAGATTCGACATTTTGTCGGCGAGGAATTAAAGTAGATTCTCTATTTCTGACGATATTTGGTGGTATAATAGATTCACGCTGCCTACTTGCAGGTTGTTGAGTCACATCCATAATTGTTGGAGAAATTAACCGTCGCTTGCGCCTGGGATTTGCCGTAGTAGAACTAGAATTATTCGCATTGCTCTGGTTTGTTTGTTGTGCTTGTGTCTGTCTTTTGCGTTCTTGAAGTTCACGGTAATGCTGTGAACCTTCTAGGGCATATTCAGTAGCAATAGACACACCTTGTCTTTTTTTAGATGTCGGTTTCAATTTCCAATCCCGCGCCTGTCTCAATGTTTCTTCATCTAAATCATGATTTCCGCTAGAGTGAGCAATATGCACATTTGTGACATTCCCTCGTTCATCAGTATCAACAGTTACCTCTACCCTACCTTCGATTCCTCGCCGTCTTGCTGACTCTGGATATCTGGGACGACAACTGTCTTCACGGCAAGCTGCGCGACCGTTCTCGGAATTGTTGTTATCGCCAGTGCCAGCACTGTTTCCTGAACCAGCGTTTACTCTTGGAGTTCTTGAAGATGTAGCTACTGTAGAACCATTTCGTCCTTCATTGCCATTGCCGATGCCTGAATGACCACTAGTGCCAGTACCATTTCTACTACCTCTACCTGAGTTGCTGTTAGTGCCAGTACCACTGCCGCGACCTAAATCTTCATTAATGCCAGTACCATTTCTACTAACATGAACAGAACCAATGCTAGAGCTACCTGTTAAGATAGAGTTAGTGCCTCCAGCAAGTGTTTTAGAATCTCTTATATCTCGCAGCAAATTTTGGAGCTTGCTACTATTGCCTCCCTCATTTTCAGATGAATGGGTTGACGAAGAATTAGTAGCAACTGAGGTAGATTGAGCCGTTGATGATTTTTTAATAGTTTCTTGGTTCGCTACTTTAATTGGTTTTACAAGTGTTAGTGATGTTTGTGGTTGTTTTACTAATTCCTGATTTGGGGTTTTTGAGATAGTTTTTTGAGGTTCTCTACGAGAAAAGTTTTTTGTTGGGATTGTTTCTATCGGAAATTGTTTTTCTGCAACTACTGGTGAATTTTTCAGCTCAGTTACTTTGGTAAGTTTTTGTACTGGAGTCATAGAAGAACTATTTTTTGGTTCCTTTAGCGTTTCTTGTTTTAAATCTATAGGTGTATTTGCTAGCTCTTTAGCAGGTGTTTCTACAATAGTCACTTCAATTGGTTCGTTTTTACTTAATGGGGCTTTTACTAATAAACTGTTAACAGCGAAAATAGCTAAAACTAGTACTCCAATATGTAATGCAAATGAGCCAATCAAACTAAAAGCAATGAAAGATTTTAGTGTCGCGGCTTCTTTTTCTCGGCTCTTTAATACAGTCTCAGAAAGGCTCATAATTTACTGTTTCCAAAATTAATTACTTGAATTAGCTCAGTGAACAGAAAAGTTTAAATAACGAACAAAGTGTATATAAGATTTAAATCATTAAATATAATAGTTCCTGAAGCTCTAGAGTAATTACTTTTGGTATTTATGAGATTGTCGTCCCAAAGGTAAACATAAAGGTGTTCCCACTACTGGGTCTGGCACAATTCGACAAGCTAATCCAAACACCTCCTGCACCATTTCTTCTGTCATGACATCTGCTGGATTTCCATAACCCATAACAGCGCCATCACGTAAAGCTACTAGGTTATGAGCATAACGACACGCCTGATTCAGGTCATGCAATACCATGACAATTGTTCTTCCCTCAAGTTGATTCAAATCCCACAGTAATTCCAGCACCTCCACTTGATGAGCTAAATCTAAGAAAGTAGTCGGCTCATCCAATAATAAAATTTGTGTATCTTGTGCTAAAGTCATGGCTATCCAAGCACGTTGCCTCTGTCCACCAGAGAGGGTATCTACGGCTCTATTAGCTAATTCGTTAAGGTCTGTAGTTGTTAATGCTTTGCGGACTTGAAGTTCATCTTCAGCAGTCCAAGATTGAAACCAACTTTTTTGATATGGATAACGACCAAGTGCAACCAAATCTCGCACAGTCAACCCTTCTGGTGCGGATGGGACTTGAGGAAGAATACTAAGTTGCTGTGCAACTGTGGTTGTTGACTGTCGAAAGATATCAACCCCATTGAGATATACATTACCAATGTGGGGTTTGAGTAATCTAGCCAAACCCAGCAGTAGAGTAGATTTCCCGCAGCCATTGGGGCCGACTAAAGCAGTAATTTGTCCTGTGGTAATCAACAGGTTCAGATCGGATATAATTGGCTTGCCGTCGTAACCGAGTCCCAGATGTTGGGTTTCAAGGACTGTGTTCTTCATAGGGCTTTCTGATCTCAAGGATAACTCTAGTTTGTCTGGGAGTGCGTAGCTGCAAAGCGGCTAATGCTAGCAGATCGCTTTGGAGTTGAACTGTAAAGCGATGGCTTTGCCAACGCCAAGGGCGAACGCATACCAAAAATTTCCCCTCAAGTTAGGAACTTCCTTTCTAAAAAGTACCCTATTGCTTTTAGGACAGGGAGCAGGGGGAGGAAAAATCATTTGATTCCAGGAATTGGATAATTTATTTTTTGGAGTTCTCAAGGGCGATCGCCCTTCAAGATAGATATTTAGATTGTACTGTGATGATATTACCAATAATCTTGGCTACTTAATACTGCATTTGGTAAAGATACTCTGACAAAAGGCTTGGGTCAACTTAACAGTACTTTGCTGAATGATTTTCATTAAAAACGGCTTCAGTACTCAATTGTAGTCGCCCAATCATGAGTTATGGCCATTAGAGAAGCAAGATTTGGGATACTCTTTCTCAGATTTGGATCAAAAATATATCTAGTATTTTACTCAACTTTGTTGGTAATATTCAAACTACGTTAAATGACGTACCTGATGCAGCAGTCCCAATTCGAGTAACACGAATCTTGGGGTGAAATTGTTATGGGGTTTTGGATAGAGGGTAATAGATTTTCCACTTCCCCTTCAGACCTTAATTCCTTAACTAAGCTTGTGGTGAGCGACAGATGAGCAAATGTGTGTGAGTATTTTTCAATGAATCCGCAAAAATTCAACTATTTTTTCTGGCAGAGTCTATTACTCACTACTTCAGTGGTGGTGTCTATAAATAAGCCTTTGCGTGTTGTCGCTGTTCCTATTCTACCAACAGAAATACCAGTTAGTAACCAGCAATTATTACCTCAAGCAACAATCACAAAGTCAGTTGCACCGATTAGAGAGATTCGGAGTCTGGATCAGATAGAACATCCGCTTACCGATGCCCAAAAGTTAGTACAGTCGCCGATACCCATTGGCCAATTAGAAATAATATCAGTGACGGGAGTGAAAGTCAATAGTATTGATAAGGGTTTGGAGGTGATTTTAGAGACGGGAGTAAAGAGCGATCGCTTGCAAGTAACTCCAAAAACTGAGGGCAAATCTTATGTTGCAGATATCCCTAACGTTCAGTTGCACTTGACTAGTGGCAATATATTTCGTCAAGAGAAACCAGCACCGGGAATTGCTGAGGTAAGTGTTACCAATATTGATGCTAACACCCTGCGGGTAACAGTGACGGGTGTAGCTCTTGCACCACCAGTAGAATTGTTTGATAGTAGTGAAGGTTTGGTGTTCGGGGTAATAAGTACTACATCCACAGCACAGCAACCAACACCGCCACAGCAAAAACTGCCATCTGGCGAAAACCAAGCACCGATTGAACTAGAAGTGACTGCTCCCCCAGATACAGGCTATAACCCTACTAATACATCTGTTGGAACTCGAACAAATACACCATTACGCGACATTCCTCAAACGATTAATGTCATTCCCCAACAGGTGATTAAAGACCAGCGTATTCTTTACATTGGAGATGCACTGAAAAATGTTGGTACATCAACAGACCGCTTTCCAGGTTCGCAAGATAGATTCGTAATTCGAGGCTTTAATTCTTCTTTTGGTAATATCTTAACCGACGGACTTAGGGGTTTCTCTTTGGGAGGGTCTGCCGCACTCAATCTTAACAATATCGAGCGGGTAGAAGTTCTGCGAGGCCCTGCTTCTGTGCTTTACGGACGAGCCGGACTCGGCGGTGTTGTGAACTTAGTTACTAAGCCACCTTTAAAAGACCCGTACTATGCTGCGGACTTCTCTGTTGGAAATTATAACTCTTACCGAGGTTCACTTGACTTTTCTGGGCCTTTGACAACAAATAAAAATGTTTCCTATCGCCTCAATGCTTCCTACCTCAACTCTGATAGCTTTATTGATTTTTACAACGAGGAACGCTATCAGTTTGCTGGGGCACTCTCGTGGGATATAGATCGTAATACAAAACTGACATTCAATTCCAGTTATGGAGATTACAATAGCAGTTTAGCGAACGAAGGGCTGCCTGCAATCGGCACTCTATATCCAAATCCCAATGGCAAAGTGCCTATTAGTCGGTATATAGGACAAGTGGGTACTACAGATATTATTACTACTCGCTTGAGCTACAAACTAGAGCATCGTTTCAATGATAACTGGTCAATCGAAAATGCTTTTGGATTACTGAATGTACATTATATTGGCAACCCTCAAGGCAGAGGAGTTCCGATCGCGCTACAGCCAGATGATGAAACTCTGACTCGACGCAGATTTGTTCAGGCTGGTGATAGTTTCCAGAATGGATATGATTTAAATACTCTAGTTACGGGACGGTTTAAGACTGGAAGCCTGGAACACCAACTTGTTGTAGGGACAGAGTATGGTTGGAGCTTTGTTAATGGGTATAATCAAAATTTCACTGCTCCCTCAATCAACATTTTCAGTCCGGTTTATGGGCAGCTAGGAAACGGTACACTTCTTAACCAATCCAAAAATGCAACTATTGCCGATAATTTGGGTGTGTATGCTCAAGATTTAATCACCCTATCTCAAAACCTCAAGCTGGTTTTGGGCGGACGTTATGATTGGACAGGGGAGACGGATTATGACAAACTTGCTTCAACCTCAACCGAGTTCTCAAGCGAAGCGTTTAGCCCTCGTGTAGGTATTGTCTATCAACCGATTAAACCAATTTCTCTGTATGCTAGCTATGCTCGCTCCTTCATTCCCCAGACTGGACTAAGCGCAACTGGGCAGGCATTTCAACCACAGCGCGGAACTCAATACGAAGTGGGTGCTAAAGCAGATTTGCTCGGTGATAAACTTTCAGTAAATTTGGCTCTATTCGACCTGACCCAATCTAATATCCTCACAAATGACCCCAATAATTCTGGATTTGCTATTCCTGTAGGTGAGGCAAACAGTAAAGGTGTTGAGTTGTTTGTTACAGGTGAAATATCCCCAGGTTGGAATGTGATTGCTTCCTATGCCTATGCCGATCCCCGCGTTACCGAAGATAACTCCATCCCCGTTGGCAAAGAACTCCCTGGAGCAGCGCAAAATATAGCCAGTTTTTGGACGACTTACATTATTCCTAAAGGAAACCTCAAAGGATTTGGCGCTGGTTTGGGTTTGTACTATGTAGGCGATCGCTTTGTTGATTCAGCTAACACTGTTAAGTTACCTAATTATGTCCGCACTGATGCTGCCCTCTTCTACCGCCAGGGAAAATTTGATGCAGCACTCAACTTCCAGAATCTGTTTGACGTAAATTACTTTGAGGGTGCTTTCGGTAGTACGCCAACAGATACCACAGTCTATTATGGATACCCATTCACGGTCAACTTTACACTAGGGTGGCACTTTTGAAAACTATCTTGCTTCTACAAAAAAGTCAGCTAATGCAGTTATATCTAATTGCAATATTGCTGCTTGTGTCGCTAGCTGCTTGCAGTTTATGGACACATCCACAAAACCCCTCAACTAAATTACCACCAGCAAATGTCCGCATCGTCAAACACGCAATGGGTACAACAGCAGTTCCCCAGTACCCACAGAGGTTTGTTTCACTCCATGCGTATGCGACCGAAGTAGCTATTGCTTTGGGAGTTCAACTCACAGGCACGACTAAAAAATTAGCCCCACAGTTGAAACTGGATGACATTATAGACATTGGCTTACCACCCAATATTGAAAAGGTTCTCGCTCTCAAACCCGACTTGTTAATTGGAAATATGGGTGCAGGAGGAACAGAACCAGAATCTTATACTTTATGGTCACATATTGCACCTACAGTTTTTTTTGACATGAGAGCGATCGCTGACTGGAAACGTCCATTTCTGGTAGTAGCAGAAGCACTGGGAAAAACAGAACAAGCAAAACAAGTTGTAGCGCAGTACAATGCACGAGTAGCACAGTTTAAAGCAAGGATGGGTGAGAAGCTCAAACAGACGCGAGTATCTGTTGTGGATCTTTACGCCGGGACAATTATTGTCAGAATTCAAAAATCATTCTCTGGTTCAATTTTAGAAGAAGTTGGTCTAGATATTCCCCAAACTCAGAAACTAAGTCCAACAATAATTGCAAAACTATCAGGAAATACTGCTTTGTATTTGATATCTCCAGAATTTCTCTCTCTAATAGATGGGGATGTTCTGTTTCTTATGACTCACAGCTTTCCGACAAAAGCTGATTTTGAACTAGCAATCCAGCAATTTATGGCACAACCTTTATGGTCAAAACTTAAGGTAGCGCAGCAAGGTAAAGTCCATGTAATTGGCCCACACTGGGGAGGCGGGAACTATTTATCAGCTAATCGAGTATTAGATGATTTGTTTAAGTACTTATTATCACAATAGTTATATTGATGTTTGACAAAAAGGGAGCAGATGATGCTGAATTTAGACGCAATTAGCAACGGAGTTATGCAAGAATATCCTTATCAATGGATATTGTTTGACAATCTTATTCCGAAATCTCAACTCATTGAGTTAAGAAACAGTTTTCCGCCAATAGAAGTTTTTCCAAAAAGGGAGAAACCTCACCACAGACCTGCAATTGTAGTTTACGATGATGCTGAAGAGTTTATTGACGAGTCCAGAAAAAAAAATTATTACCCAAGCACAAGTCTGAGTAGTATTTGGCAGTTATTAGTTGAGGAACTACATAGTAGTGCTTATCGGGAAAGCATTGCTAAATTAACCGGATTAAACCTAGAACAACAATTTATAAGTATTTTTCTAAGTCGATTAGACCCTATTGTCAATGGTTCTCATTCGGATTCAGAAGGAATTATCCTTTCACACCTGCTTTATTTCGGTCGTGAAGATTGGAAGATTGAGTGGGGAGGATGTCTTCAGATTCTGTTAAACGAACAACTTGAATCTTTATTTCAAGAAATTCCTCCCCGTAATGGAAACTCAGTGGTTTTAGTGCGTTCAGAAAACTCCTGGCACAACGTCTCTCCAGTTTCATCTCCAGAGGTATCCCAAGATAGACTTAATATCTTAGTTAGATTTTATGATAAAGCAACTGTATTAAAATGGATTGCTCACAACGATTGACAGCCGAACCTTTGAATAAATAATTAACTGAAGTAGCTTTTATGTTAAATTTAGACGCTATTCGTAATGGTGTAATTCAAGAATATCCTTATCATTGGATTTCCTTTGACAATCTCATACCCAAACCCCAGCTAATTGAGTTGTTCAACAGTTTTCCATATGAGAAATTTCCAGAAAGACCTGGAGGATTGATTTTAGATCAAGGGGCAGAAGTGGTGACAAATGCAGAAAAGTTTTACGATGCTACCAAAAACAAGTGTTATATTCCTCCTAGCCCAAACCTGAACAGTGTTTGGCAAACTCTGCTTGACGAATTGATTAACCCTGCTTATCGAGAAGCTGTTGCCAAATTGACCGGATTAAATCTGGATCGCCATCTAATCCGTATTTCTTTATCTCAATTAGATAGCACAGCAAACAAAAGTTTAGCACCTCATAAAGACTCATGGTTTGTAAATAATAGAAACTCAGGAATGGCTCTTTCTCACCTGTTTTATTTTAGTGAAGACTGGAACAGCGAGTGGGGAGGGAGTCTCCAGATTTTAGAAAATGAGCAGCGCGAATCTGTTTTTCAAGAGATTCCACCACAATTAGGTAACTCCGTTCTTTTTGTATGTGAGCATAACGCTTGGCACGTAGTCGCACCAATTTCACCTCTTGCACTCTGCAAGAGACAGCATCTTATGGTGAGATTTTACGATCAGCAGATTTATTTTAAGTATCTTAAAGGAGAATGATTTACTTCAAGTGGGATGTTTCAAGTAAATACTTAGATAGGTCATCGAGAACTCGATTAGCCGCCAATGGCCCACAACAGATCCAATAACTTCCAACTATATAGACCTTGCCTTGCTGAACAGCCTTTAACTTTGACCAAAGAGGGTGGAGTTGTAGTTGCTCTCTGGCTTTTTGGGCAGATGCCAGACCAAAGCTGGTGTCGGAAATCAGAAATAGAGCATCCCCATCGGCCTCGTTCAATAGTTCTGGAGAGAGGACATAAACGTATCCGTTCGTCAATAGATGACGACGAGAGCTAAGAGCATCTAGATTCGGTGAAAGGGGACTGGTCAGACCGATATCGTTGAAGATACCTCCAAAGAAAGAACCTTTAATGAACACAGTATACCCAGCAATCCGTAAGACAGATATATGAGTCAAACCTAATCGGTTGCCCATAGAAGCTTTAAATTCAGATATGCGCTTGTAGTATTGAGACATCCATTGCTTTGCGACCGTGGTCTGACCCAAGGCTTGAGCAACCGACAAAAACATTTCTTTCCATGTGGAATAGCTGTAGTTAATTAAGACTGTGGGTGCTATATGGGATAATAAACCATACATTTCCTGATTATCATAAAGCCCCAAAATTAGATCGGGCTTGAGAGCTAAAATCTTTTCTAAGTTGGGGGTTCGCGCCCCTATATCCTCTATCCCTGCTTGTTGCATTTGGGATAGGGGGTAGTTTATGAATTTAACAGGAGCGCCGACTGGTTTGATACCTAAAGCCAAAACAGCTTCGGTTGAAGCCCCATCTAAAACGACCACTCTTTTGGTAGAGATGGGGAGTTTTGTTTCACCTGTTTCATGTTTGACTATACGGTGGTTGGTAAGCGTTGATTCCTGGCTGGAAGTAAATTTCTGGTGATGGGTTGGTGTTTGGCTACAAGCACAGAGCAAAAGCAGCATGAGCAACCCAATAATTAACAGTGGCCAAGTATGATACACCCACAGAGTTAGAGTTCTGCTCTCAAGTAAGCGAAACTGGGTTTTCAGGTTCAAGATAGGGAAAAAACATTCCTTACTCATCAGTTTCTTGGGTTTTCAAAAAATTATTAAACCTGTTTGAGATTGGTAATCCAATTAGTATCAGTACGGACAGAACTTGGTAGTAGAAGAGTGTTTGCCAAATCACCCTGGCGATCGCCTGACGGCAAGCAGCGATTCTCACATTTTCAGAAAGTTTGACAGTTCTTCCGGAACAGATGATAGATCGCCATCAACTTGAAGTGGTATCATTGATAAGCCGTCTTCAAGCAATAATTGACGCCCATTACTTCCAAGCAAGTATTTGACAAATTCCACCGCTCCTACGTAGTTCTCAACTTTTGTTGGGATGGTCAAACTGTAAAGGATAGGCTCACCAGCAATCGTCTGTCCTTGAGCATCCTGGTAGTGAGCTTGTTGATAAAAGTCTGAATGGCTGGGATCGCCCAGATTAATTTCTGCTGGCAGACTAATATAAGGTAAATCTACATCCCTAACTTCATTTAGGTAAAAGAATCCAGCATCCAAATTGCCATCTTTTAAGTATGCAACCAAATCCGCTTCGGGAAATATCTGAGTTTGATTTATGTCCGAACCAAGAATTGTCTGTTTGATGTCAGATTGATTGTAGTAAAGTGAAGCTAGTTGCATGACCAAAATAGCATACACCCCTTTCGGGTCAAGGGTAGGATCTGTCCTGCCCAATCGCACTCCTGGCTGCTGAAGTACTTGGTACCAGGGAACAGCACCAGCAGCCTCAGCATTAAATCGATCAACGAATTGACTTACAGGGCTATAGCCGATGACCATAGAAGTAGAGGCAAAAACTAAGCTCCACTTCACTTCGTTGCCGTTAGCTGCTCCTTCAAGTCGTTCGTAAGCTTTAGTCGAAGCACTAATAAAGACATCTGGCTGAATAATCTTATCCCTAATCGCATTAGCCAGTACAGTTGAACCTGCTGCTTTGCCTTGGTATTTATACCCAGTTGCTCTTTCAAAGTCTGGAGCTAGCTTATTTTCTATCAAATTGACTAGTGAGCCTGCATAGGCAACACTGACCCTTTCGCTTGTATTAAAACTGTCTGAAGTCATAGAAATCCTGTTAGTTGATGGTAGATGTTTATGCAGCTACTTCAAAAATGTCGGTATTGTCTCTTACTGGCTTAAAATTTCTAAACATCAGCTTTGAACCTCTGTCTTTTTGTAGCAGCATTTGCCTGATTTAACATGAATTGACGGGAGCAAAGCGGCTGATCCTGGCAACTTGCTTTCGAGTTAAACTTTTGAGTTCTCACATCCAAAGACTTTCCTTAAAGTAAGCGATCGCCTTTCTTGATAGATATATAGGTCATCTGTGATGATATTACCAATAATATTGGCTACATAGTGTTGCATTTGATAAAGATACTCTGACAAAAGACTTGGGTCAATCAAACAGTACTTTTGAGACGATTTTAATTAAAAGCGGCTTCAATACTCAATTTCCGTCGCCCCAGGAGCAGTTTTTCTCTGGGTAGCAGCAAGATTCCTTGAGATTTAGAGCAAAAATATATTTGGTATTTTACTCAACTTTGTTGGTAATATTCAGATTACGTTCAATAACGTACAGTAGTCCGACAATCCCAATTCCCGGAGCATGAATTGGGGTGAGATTGTTATGGGGTTTTGGATAAAGGGTGATAGGTTTTCTACTTACCTTTATATCTTAACTTAAGCGTGTGGTGAGTGACTCCTAAGCAAGTGTGTGAGGAAAGTTCAATGAAGCGGCAGAGATTAAACTATTTTTTCTGGCAGGGTCTATTGCTGACTACTTCAATAGTGTTTATAAATAAGCCTGTGCGTGTTGTTGCTCTCCTGATTATAGCATCAAAAATATTAGCTAGTAACCAGCAAATATTAGCTCAACTAACAATCACAAAGTCAGTTGCACCAATTAAAGATATTAGGCATCTCAACCAAGTAGACCATCCACTCACTAATACCCAAAAGTTAGTCCAGTCACCAATATTTTCTATTTACTACCTGGGAATTTTATTAACTAATTGAGTTGGAAATTAAAAATTTAGTAAGTTAACTTTATTATGACACTAATACTTTCATTAGCAGATTACGCTAAACAACTTTATCAAGCAGAGCCGATTCAACAGAATAACTGCACTGATGACTTTGATATCACCCGTCGGCATCCATTTGGGTCAGGATATCGTCGAGAAATTTGGCTACGAGATTGTATATCCTTAGAAATCTACAACTATCAGTTAAAAAAATCAATAGCTGTAGAATATATAGACAGACAACATTGGATAGAATTTCAATTTTTTATTTTAATAGATTCGCCATCTAAAAATATTAACTTTAGCACTGGAGAATACTTCTTGAGTGGTAGTGGTATGGCTCCAGAGCATATTTATTCACCAGAGAAGTTCTTGCAAGAAGTAGAAATATCTGTTCATATCAAACCAGAAGCGTTTCGAGCATTTGCAGGAGATACATCTGGTGAACTTCCAAAGGAATTACAACATCTCATCAGACGTTCGGATCGATTGACTTATGAACGCTATGGAATTCAAACTTTTGCAATGCAGTTAGCAGTGCAGCAAATTCTCCAATGTCCTTACCAAGGTATTACTAAGCGAATGTATCTTGAAACCAAGGTGTGGGAGTTAATGACATTACTGATTGAACAAGAAATTCAAATCAATCAAGGTGAGGTTAATAATAACGTGGTGAAGCCATCAGATGTTGAACGCATTTATTATGCTAGAGAAATTTTATTAAAACATCTAGATAATCCACCTTCTCTTATACAATTAGCACGACAGGTAGGGTTAAATGATCGCAAACTCAAACAAGGGTTCCGACAGGTTTTTGGCACTACAGTGTTTGGCTACCTGCACGATTATCGCATGGAACAAGCCCACAAGTTACTAATCGAGAGAAACATGAATGTAACACAAGTAGCGAGGAAAGTAGGCTATGCTAGCCTTAGCTCTTTTAATCATGCATTTCGGAAGAAATTTGCAGTTAATCCTAAATCTTTTCACAGTTAATAAGTCCGTTTGGAACAAAAAAAAGTCCGGCTCGAACAAGACATCAACGTTAAAAAATTATATCCTTTTGGGATAATAGGGCAGTTATAACTTTGTATCTTTACCAACTTAATTAGTAAAGATGTTTGCAGCAATCAGTTGCAGTTAAGATTAATATTTTTAACAAAGTGGGTGTGTTAGGTGTGGGTATGAATTTACAGATAATATCTATCTTTTTCTGGCAAAGTCTATTGCTGACAAGTTCGCTATTTGCGTTTACTGTTCCTGTTCTGGGTGAGGAAATATTAAATAGAGAAATTTCCCTGGTTAACCAGATTAAACGTTCCAGTTCCAGCGCTCAAATGCTTGTGCAATCACCACCTACTCCTAAAACAGAAGTCACACCAATAACGGCAGTGAAGCTCAATAGTACAAGTAAGGGTTTGGAGGTGATTTTAGAGACAGGTGTCAAGAGCGGTCGCCTGCAAGTAATTCTCAAAACTGAGGGTAACTCTTATATTGCAGACATCCCTAACGCTCAGTTGCGTTTGAGTAGTGGCGCTCGCTTTCGTCAATCGAAGCCAGCAGTAGGAATTGTTGAGGTGACTGTTATTAACATTAATGTTAATACCATACAGGTGACAGTGACGGGTGAGGTGGGTGTACCAGCAGTGGAGTTGTTTGACAGTCCTGAAGGATTAGTGATTGGGGTGACAAGTACCACATCCACAGCACAGCAACCAGCACCGCCACAGCAAAAACTGCCAACTAGTGAAAATCAAGCAACGATTGAACTAGAGGTGACAGCACCGCCTGAAACAGGCTATAAAGTCAATAATACAACTACAGCAACAAAGACACCAACAGGCCTACTTGAGATTCCTCAATCAATTCAGGTGTTCCCTCGCCAGCTAATCGATGATTTGGGCGCGCAAAACCAGGGAGAGGTACTGTCAACAGCAGGCATTATTACAACTGGATTTCCATCGACCCTATTTGATTCTTTTTCCATCCGAGGCTTTGGTAGTACTTTATTTCGTAACGGTTTGAAAGATTTATCAGGAATAAATACTGTTGACACTGCTAATACAGAGCGAATTGAACTCCTACGCGGCCCTGCTTCGGTGTTATACGGACAAGTATCCCCAGGTGGTGTTATCAACCGTGTTACCAAACAGCCACTATCAGAACCGTATTACTTTGGTCAGATACGTGTTGGAACTGAGGAAACTGTTGAACCCTCAATTGACATCTCTGGTCCGTTAAATCAAGATCGGACTTTGTTGTATCGCTTGAATGCCAACTACGAGAGTGCAAACAGCTTTGTAGATTTCGTAAACCGACAGCGTTATTTTGTAGCACCAGCCTTGACTTGGCTAATTGGTAAAAACACCAACTTAACACTAGAAGGTGAATATCAGGATGTTGAGTATCCAAATGGCGATCCAGAGGCGGGGTTAATAGCTAATGGTACTGTTTTTTCAAATCCCAACGGCAAGATTCCACGCAGTCGTAATTTAGCCGAGCCTTCAGATAGTAACCGTTTTCAAGAGAGTCGAATTGCCTACCATCTTGAGCATCGCTTCAATGATAATTGGGTTTTACGTAATGGTTTCCAATATGGAAACAAAAATACTAACCCTGCGCGGGGTTTGGCTACATTCTCAGATAGTCTAGAAGCTGATAATCGCACGCTAGACCGCATCGCTTCCGATTACAGTGAAATAGATAACGAATACTTCACAGATACCAATTTGACGGGTCAATTTCAAACTGGTAGCATCGAGCATAAACTATTAATTGGTTTTGATTTGTTTTGGTTAGATACTAAATCTAAGGAAAATATTTATACACGCAGTCCAATCGATCTGTTCAATCCGGTGTATGGCACGCCTGTAGGCTCGGTTACGGGTAGTAGTGATAACTCTAGTACCAATAATGCTCAAGGGATTTATCTTCAAGACCAAATCTCACTAATTGACAACCTCAAGTTCCTTTTAGGAGGACGCTTCGACTGGCTAAATAGAAGCTCTTTCAACAACTTGAATGGACGGAGTACTAGTCAAGATAATAATGCTTTTAGTCCACGCTTAGGCATAGTTTATCAACCGATTAAATCCCTAAGCTTCTACGCCAGCTACAGCCAATCTTTTCAGCAGGTCATCGGTACTGATGCGCGGGGGAATTCTTTTCAACCGAGCCGTGGTACTCAGTATGAGGTCGGAGTAAAAACAGACTTACTCAATAATAAATTATCTAGCACTTTAGCTTTCTATGACTTGACTCAGACTAACCTCACAACAGTCGATCCGAATAATTCTCGCTTTAGAATCCAAACTGGGGAACAAAGAAGTCGAGGGATTGAACTTTATACTACTGGAGAAATCACACCGGGTTGGAACATCATTTTCTCCTACAACTACATCGATCCGCGCGTTACTAAAGACAACAGCATCAGAGTGGGGAATTTTCTTAACGTTCCTCAAAACACTGCTTCTTTGTGGACGACATACATTGTTCCCACCGGTTCTTGGAAAGGATTTGGTGGTGGATTGGGTCTTTCTTATGTGGATTCGCGCTATGGAGATTTAGCAAACACCTTTACATTGCCCTCTTACTTCCGCACTGATGCAGTTCTTTACTACCGCCGCAACAACTTGCGAGTACAACTCAATCTCCAGAATTTGTTTGACACTCTTTACTATGTCGGGGCTAACGGTCAAACACAAATTTTTCCGGGTGCGCCCTTTGAGGCATATTTGAGCGTGGGCTATGAATTTTAAGCTGTATGTAGTACGGGAGCAACTGCTATTAGTTAGACTGCTGATGTTAGGAGTGGCATTAGGTTGGAGCTATGAGTAATAACAGGTTTATAGTCTAATACCATGCCCCTCCACTGCAATAAATATTGATAGTTCATTTACTGCAACTGTGACATTGGAATGGAAATTTTGATTGAGCATTGAATATTGACAATTATCAATTATATAGTTAGCGACTACTACCAATAGTTATGCTTATCCGCACTCTTTCTGTTTTTTGCCTTTTGTCATTGTGTGCTTGCAGTTTATTTTCATATTCATATAGCCCGTTACCTAAATCACCATCTCAAGCAGATGTTCACATAGTCAAACATACAATGGGTGAAACAGCTGTTCCCCTACACCCCCAAAAGATTATTTCTCTAGATCCCCAATCTACGGAAGTAGCTATTAGCTTGGGAGTAAAACTGTTCGGCTATCCTCAAAAAGAAATACCAGCATCATGGCGGCGTTCTGATGCTGTAGACATTGGCTTACCACCTAAGTTCGAGAAGGTTCTTTCTGTGAAGCCCGATTTGATCATAAGCATTGATTTCGGTTTCCTAGAGACTTACAATTTCTGGTCGCATATTGCGCCTACTGTTGTATACCAAGTTACCAAAGATGTAGCAGACTGGAAAAGATTATTTATGCAACTAGCAGAAGCATTAGGTCAAACACAAAAAGCAAAACAAATAGCAGCGCTCTACAATGCACGAATAGCCCAATTCAAAGCAAGCATGGGCGAAAAACTCAAACACACTCAGGTATCCGTTGTACATATTTTTCCAGGTAGGATAATTATCCGCACTGAAAACTCGTTTTCTGGTTTAATCTTACAGGAGCTTGGTTTAGACCGTCCACTCTCCCAAAAACCGAGTGCTGTACCAGATTTTACTAAGATATTTGGTAATACTAGTTGGTACTTTATATCCCCTGAACTTTTGAGTTTGATAGATGCAGATGTTTTATTTGTTGTAACTTCTAACTTTTCTCAACCCGACGATGCAAAGCTGGCAATTCAACAGTTGACAGCACAACCTTTATGGTCAAAACTTAATGTAGTCAAGCAAGGTAAAGTTCATGTAGTGGGGCAATATTGGCTGATTGGTCATTATTTATCTGCGAATCTTGTGCTAGATGATGTGTTTAAGTATTTAGTGGAGAACAATTGATTAAGTTTTTGTTAATTTAAACAAATTAGCATTGACTACAGTACAGTTATTGTGTGGTAGTTTGTTTAATTGATTTTGTTAAATATTGGACTAAATCATCTATGATTCGGTTTGCGGAGATTGGACCCATACCACGCCAGTAAGAGCCAACTTCGTAGACCTTTGAGCGCTGTACAACCTTTAACTTATGCCATAGTGGAGATGCCAGCAAATGCTGTTGTATTAAGTTAAGATTTGGACTTGCTGCTGGCCAATCTTTAACTAGAAATAGAATATCTCCATCAACTTCATGCAAAAGTTCCTCAGATATGGGAAGAAAAGCATAGCGTCCTCCTAAGCGCAAGCGGATGCTCGTTTCAAAACTGAGTAACTGATTTGGCGGACGTTGAATACCAGCATCGCGGAAAACTTCTCCTTCAAAACTTGCAGCTTCAGGTAGGAAAAGCCCATCACTACGCAATTCGGTTACTGATACGACTGTAGTTAATCGACGCTGACTCATAGAAGCTCTTAACTGTGCTAAACGTCTATAATAGTTTGTCATTAACTGCTGCGCTAAATCAGTTTTTCCCAAGGCTTCAGCAGTAAAATCTAAGAACCCTTTCCACGGTGCATTTGGGTCAAAAGTACCTAAAACTGTAGGCGCAATGTGAGACAATAGACTGTAGATGTCTTGATGGGAACTTAAGCCTAAAATTAAGTCTGGCTTGATTCGCAAAAGTTTCTCCAGATTAGGTGATTCAAAACCAATATCTTCAATACCTTTAAGCTTGCCCACTAATTGCTGCAAGTTATCTACAGCATCTTTTGGGGCAGCAATGGGCTTGACTCCTAAAGCAAAAGTAGGTTCTACTAAAGCGGGAACCAAAACTGCAACCCGTTGTGGATGGGCAGGAACCATAGTTTCACCCATGACATGTTTAACTACACGCACATCCATTTGGTCGAGTGATTTAGTTAATAGATAACCTTTGTTATTTGGGAATGTCCATAAGTTACAACCATACAACAATAAAAGTAGCAACAATGTTATTATAAATAACCGCTTCCGCATGATAGTTACTTTTATAATTGCCACTTTAAAGTCGCCTCTACCTCGAAAGGTTCACCTCGAAAAACGCGATTAATATTGTAAGCGCCTTCATAATAAAGAACGTCAAACAAATTTCGGAAATTTAGTGCTGCTTGGAAGTGGTTGTGGCGGTAGTATAGAGCAGCATCGGTGCGAACATAACTCGGTAAAGTGTATGTGTTAGTTAAATCACCTTCTCTGTCCCCAAAATAGAACACACCCAAGCCGCCTCCGACCCCTTGCAATTCACCTTTAGGAATAATATAAGTTGTCCATAAAGAAGCGCTGTTTTCTGGAGTATTAGCAAGTAAACTTCCGACTTTAAAAGTGTTGTCACGAGTTACACGACCATCAGTATAGTTGTAAGCAGCAATAATATTCCATCCTGGGGCAAGTTCGCCGGTGAAAAATAGCTCAATACCTCTACTTCTCTGCTCACCAACTTGGATAGCAAAGGTGGGATCGTTGGGGTCTGTCGTTGTAATATTACTCTGGGTGAGTTGGTACAAAGCGAGTGTAGCTGAGAGCTTATTATTGAGTAAGTCGGTTTTAACTCCAACTTCATACTGAGTGCCACGGGTAGGTTCAAAGGCTTTGCCGTTGGTACTTATACCCACAACTTGATCGAAAGAGCGACTGTAGCTAGCGTAGAGTGAAACTGGTGGAATCGGTTGATAGACAATGCCCAAGCGTGGGCTAAATGCGGAGTTGGATTGCTCACTAACACTTGTGGGGTTGTTCAAGGTTGTGGCGATCGTCTTTTCATCCACAAAGTCCCCGCGTCCACCCAACACCAACTTTAGGTTATGTGTGAGAGCTAATTGGTCTTGAAAATAAACTCCTAATTGATCGAGTCTCTCCTTATTTTTGCGACTGGCGAAAATATCTCCTGGTATCTCTCCATAAACTGGATTGTAAATATCAAGCGCCGGAAAAGTTCGTAATACCCACTTGTAGGGTGAAACTATCCGTTGATACCAATCAACACCGATGAGCAATTGGTGTTCTATAGAACCAGTGTTGAACTTACCCACCACATGAGTATCTTGAGAAAGGTTGCTGACGCTAGTGGCACCCCAAATCTGCTCAAAGCGATTGACAGTACGATTGTCTGCCTGTAAACTCGTTGGTGTGACATCGTTAGTATAAGGTCGCTCTACAAAGGCATAGCTCAAGCTGTTGTACAAAGACCACTTATCACTAAAACTATGCTCAAAGTTGTATCCAACTCGACCTTCTGTCACCTTCTCTCTGTCTTGCGTCGGATCTCCTAGATAAATGTTAGGAGAAATCTTGCCATTTGGATTTGGTAATACTGTTCCAATTGCGGGTAAACCTACAGGAGATAATTCCAATTGTCGTGAACTGAGATACTCCCCGGATACAGTCAACTTTGTGTCACGATTCGGTTGCCAACTAATAACGGGTGCAAAAAAAGTCCGCTCTGCGTATACATGATTAATATAGCTGCCGGAATTTTCGTAATCAGCATTGAAGCGATACAACAGCTTTTTATCAGTCGTCACAGAACCTGTGAAGTCTATGGAAGATTTATATAAGCTATAACTACCGACATTACCCTCTATTGAGTAGTAGGGTGTACTCAAGGGCTGTTTAGTCACTAAATTATACACACCTCCGGGCGAGCCATTCCCGTAAAGCACTGAAGCTGGTCCTTTAAGCACTTCTATCCGTTCTATGTTGGCAAGGTCATTTTGAAATGGAGTGCCAATAAAACTAGTGAGGTTATCTCTCAAACCATCTCTGAGACTATTTGAAGCCTCAACATCGAAACCGCGAATAATCACACTCTCGCCTAGGCGACTTGGTTCCGAGTTCTGACCTATCCCAAAATTTTTCAGGACATCGCCAACACGCTTATCTGCTTGGTCGTCAATCACTGCTCTTGGGACAACTTGAACCGTTTGGGGAATATCTCGGTTCAGCGTAAAAGTTCTCGTTCCTGTAGTAGAATCAGGCACGCGATAATCCGTGTCTGGTGGAGCAGTCACTTCTAATTCTATGTCTGGTTGGTTCTCTGGCTTTGTCTGCTGTGACGGTGTTGGTTGTTGTGCAGTTGTTGCAGTAGGAGTTACTCCAAATACCAACCCCTCAGTCTGACTATCAAACAATTCCACTACTGGTACTGCTGTTTCTCCAGTCACTGTTAACCGCAGTGTATTGCCATCCACAGGTGCAACTATTACATTGGCAATACCTACTGCTGGTTTCTCTTGTCGGAAACTCTTCCCACTACTCAATTGCAACTGGGCATTCTTGATCTCTGCAACGTAGGAATTACCTTCAGTTTTTCCAGAAACGGACAATTTCTCAGAACTGAGCGTGACTAAAATTACCTCTATTCCTTTATTTGTGGTATTTACTTTCACATCTGTTACCGACACCACAGGGGTTGTGGCTTGGCTAAGTTCGCGGACAGAGTTTTGCTGACGGGGTGTCCTTAATGAGTTTTGATTCCTGGGTGTCCTTAATAAGTATATAGCGCTGGTAAGAGCAGATTGTACATCGCTCAGGTTCAAAATCTCATGACTGAGTTCAACTTGATTAGCTGCTGTCTGTTGGAGTGACGGTTGCTTAGAGGTTGCATTTGCTGTCTCCTGGCTTAGAACAGGATTAGTATACGTTACTATTGAGGCAGTTAATAAAAGACACTGCCAAAACAAGATAGAAAGTTTTTCCAAAGCCACTATCACCCCTCACAATTTGCTATTTGCTTTTGAGTCAGCACACCACAAAACATGCAAAGATATGGCGATCGCCTCAGCAATGAGCCTTTATCTTTTAGCAACAAGAATCCTAATACAATACCAACTATTGATCCTAACTACCAACATTTTTGGTGATAAAACCTTGACAAATTAGAAATAAATGCGATCGCTACTGATGTGATCTGTAACAGCATCTTAACCAACTATTTTGGTAAATATTTATGAAGTGGTATTATCTTTTACGATTTTCATTTAAGCTAAGGTGAGAAATTTAACTATCTCTAAATCTCAATTAGACTTTTAAACTAATTTTGGTGAGAAGTATGGTAATGAACTGTGAGGAAGCGAATAGCTCCTGGATCGACCACTATCGGCAGCAGGGTTATGTGGTACTTGAAAAGATTCTGCCTTTAGAACTAATTGATGCTCATGTAGCAACTTGTGAGGAAATTCAACGCCGACATGGCATTTATCAGAATTTTCCTTGGAGAAAAGACCCATTGAAAAATGAAAAAGCCTTTGGGGAGGAGCTACTTGCCTTAGATGATAACCATGAACCCACAAAGAATCTGAGAAACGATCCGACACTTCGTCGGTATTTAAATGCCCTTTTTGGAGAACAGGCGGTACTGAAATACGGCTCTACAAGTTTATGGGAGAGAGGCCGCGAACCACACTCGGACACAGTGATGTTGTTCCGCGACCCACCAGAGCAAGTCTGTCGTGCATGGTGTGCGCTCGAAGACATTGATCCAGACTGCGGAATGTTTTATGTGATACCTGGAACGCACAACAACGAGCGGATTCGTATTTATGACGAAGTTCTCAACAGCCATCCTGAGATTTTTGATCTGCTTGGCTCACCGTCGCCAAATGATTCAGAGAGTGCATTTCTAGAAAACCGAGCTATTTGGAAGGTGGTTTGTGAGAAGACGATTTCCCTCACACAAGGACTACCAAGAGTTCCGTTCTCAATTAATAAGGGTGATCTGGTGCTGTTCGATCCAAACATAATTCATGGCACTATGCCTGCACCCAATCCATCGCTCACGCGCAAGGCTATTGTCACCGAATGGCATACGCGGTCGGTTCGCAGCTACTCCTACTCTGAGTATTTTGGTTCGCAGCACGACAAAAGGCAGTTATCACCAGCTAACTAGCTGACAAAAGAGCAACCTTACTGTATTTAAAGGAACTTGCCAATCTCACTATTTAACTTTTCATCGCCGCCTTTTTTGATACATTAAATAGATAAAATAAGGCGCTCCTAAACCCGGATTTCTCACAAAGGTTTAAACGAGTAGCCCAAAACGCTTATGCCACTTAGACTTGAGATAAAATACGCCGTTCACATACTGTTGTGATTCGTGCAGTGTCTAAAACGCTCAAAATCTAAGCCTGATAAAGGTTTGGTAATAGCGATCGCAAAGCTTGTGAGAAATCCAGGCTAAAGCAGCAGTCACCAAACCACAAGGTAATTCTGTTGGAGAAAATAAAGTCCTACCCAAAAAATCTGCTGCTGCTACCAATAATCCTCCGATTAAAGCGGCAACTGGTAGTAAGTTTTGATGTATTGACCCTACAAGTTTACGTGCCACATGGGGAGCCATTAAGCCAACGAAGCCAATTGTACCGGCGATCGCCACACTCGATCCCGCCAGCGCCACACTTACCAACAATAATTTGCTCCTCTGCCATGTGACTCGGCTACCAAGTCCTTTAGCTATTGCATCACCTAGTTGCAGAGTATCAAGTTCACGCGCCAACAGTAACGCCAAGGGAACGAAGATAACTATCCAAGGTAGCAGTTGCCAGACTTGTTCCCAACTTTTACCAGCAACACTACCCGCAAGCCACACCAGCGCTCTACTGACATCATTGATTTGACCGAAAGTCAACATCAAAGTCGTAAAAGCTCCCATAATTGCCGCGAGTGCTACTCCCACCAACACTAAACGTAGAGGTGATTTTTCCCCCGTACCAGCTAGCAAATAGATAAGACAGGCCACAACAAAAGCACCACCAAAGGCCACTAGGGGCAAATACATCGTGGGTACAGTCGGAAATAATACAATTAAGGTAACGGCTGCAAAGGCTGCACCTGCATTTACCCCAACGATGCCAGGGTCAGCTAAAGGATTACGTGTCAATCCTTGTAAAATTGCACCAGCAACTGCCAAGCCTACTCCTACCAACCACGAGATTAATACTCTCGGTAAACGCAAAGTAACAACAACAAAGGGAGATTCTGGATCAAGTGTAGGTAAACTCAGAACAGCTTTTACTATGTCTACTGGTAAGACAGGATAATCTCCTAAACTGAGACTCATTCCCAAAACAGCGAGGGTTATTAATAGCACTACCAACAATACTCTAGTTACAGACTCCTTGCCGAGTATTAAATTTTGAATTGTTATCATCCTCTTTTTACCCGCCAACGCACTAGGTACAACAAAAATGGCGCTCCCAAAAGCGCTGTCATAACGCCAACAGGCAATTCTTGGGGTCTAATTAACCAACGGGCTGCTAAATCTGCCCATACTAGTAAATTTGCACCAAACACAGCCGCACAAGGTAATACCCAACGATAATCAACACCCATCACTCCCCGCGCTAGATGGGGAATTACCAGACCGACAAAGCCGATAGGCCCTGCTAGTGCTACAGCACTTCCCGCTAATATGACAACGCTTGATGCTGTTGCCAACTTGATCCAACCTGTTTGCTGACCTAAGCCTGTGGCTACTGATTCTCCTAAACTAAGAACATTAATCTGTCTACTCAAGGCAAAAGCTGTTAATAACCCCACTATCATCCAGGGCAGCACAGTCAGGAATAGATTGAAGTCTCGTCCGGCTAGAGAACCTGCTAGCCAGAAGCGGACTTCTTCAAGAGTGCGCTCACTCAAAATCAGTACACCTGTGGTAATTGAAGATAGCAAGGCAGTAAGAGTCCAATGGCGAGCCTTACCCGGTGATTTTCCTGTGTGGCAGACAGTGTACACCTATTTTCGCAATTGGCGCAAAGATGGGACGTGGTTGACAATTCATGATAGTCTGCGAGACTGGATTCGGATTGAACAGGAGCGCCATCCAAGTCCGTCGGAGGCGATTATCGACAGTCAAAGTGTGAAAAGTGCCGCGATGGTAAGTCAATCCGTAGGCTTTGATGCAGGCAAGAAAATCAAGGGCCGCAAACGATTTATGACGGTCGATACCTTGGGGTTAGTTTTGCGAGTCTTGGTTACCGCAGCAAGTGTCGGTGAGCGTGAAGGAGGTAAGCAAGTTCTCAAAAGAGTTAAGCAGTCTCAAGATCAGGTATTTCGCTTGACAACCATTTGGGTAGATGGCGGCTTTGATGGTGAGCCTTTCATGCAGTGGGTAATGAACTTTTGCCGATGGATTGTGCAGGTGGTTCTGCGACCAGAACAAACTAAGGGCTTTGTGTTACTCAAAAAACGTTGGGTGGTCGAGCGCACTTTCGGTTGGCTGATGGGGTATCGGCGATTGACCAGAGATTATGAGTTATTACCCGAAACTTCAGAAACCTTTATCTACCTTGCTATGATCCGTATTATGGTGAGGCGGCTAGGATAAAATTTGACCCCTAAAAACTTTTCAAACACCCTCTAAGCTGAAAATACGAATGTAGTGTTTTTGTGGACGAAAAATATGTATGTTCATGGATAATTTAAATGCTTAGGTAAATTTGAGTTTGAATTTCATGGCGATATTTCAAACCTTGTAGCCTTGTTACTGAAAATTTTGACTATTGTGTTTTTTATCAAGGATACATAGCTCAAGTTAATATGTAGCAGATATAGCAAATTGTCATTAATTGTATAGTTTCCAGAAAGTATACCAGTTAAATTGGTAAAAATGACAGCCTAAAAAGGTAAAATAGGGGCACAGTATTACTGCTAATGGCAGTGGGACTGGAAATGGAAATGGTAATGGTATTGGTCTTGACAGTGGTAGAACCGTTGCCACAGCACTTAGAACTCCCAAGGCAGTTTATTATCAGTCATGGGTCGAACCAAAGCCTGTTGGTTGTAACTAGATTAGTTTCAGTAATTATATTGTAAACTTTCGTTATGGAAATGTGGTTAATTTTACATAAATTCACTACATTAAGAAAAGATATTGTAGTGGTTAAGCAATGCTCTCGATTTAATGAGAGATATGAGTGAATTTATTTCAACAGCAACTGGAGAGCGTTGTAAAATTTTGGTGCGAGAGCGTAATTACATTCTCAAAGCTTACCGCAGGCGGCTATTAAACTATCAATTAGTCGCGGCACATCAGCTACCGCTTGGTAGCGGAGCAGTTGAAAGTTTAATTCGTCAGGCTGTTAATCTTCGTATGAAGGGTAACAGTAAGTTTTGGCTTCAAAATAACTCAGAGATTATGTTACATCTGCGATGTCAATGGATAGCTGGAAGTTGGGACAATTTTTGTAACTCTATTTTTAATTCTTTCCTTAATAGGTGCAGTGCTTAAAAATTTTATACGCAGTCGTTACAACAGGGAAATAGTCTGCTAGGCCGCTTTGCCGACTTGTTAATAGAACGCTTTTCCGAATTGTGGAGACTGCCGTTGCAGAAGGAAATACGAATTTTTACCCAAATACTGTTCTGAAATGTAGCAAGATCCCGTACCGCTTCCCTAGAGGACGCTACGCGAACGTGGAAGCAAGCTATGCATAGCGTCTTCGACGGGACTTCCAGAAAATAAAATATACAGTTAATGAAAATGATAATCATTGTTATGTCAAGACCTATTAAAAGTGCGTCAAGTGGCTATTGGTGATCCTAGTGTTGTTCCAGCAGGAGTATCTCAACTCCTGCGTCTTAACAACTGCAATCTTAAGTATCAAACTAAATATAAGAATGCACTACTGTGCCATCGTCATTTTGACTGCAATATCGCACGGTTTACCAAAGTACGGTGAACTTGTCACTAAAATATCTACACCAGTGCTAGCATAATCCTTTATATTTTCAGAGGTAATACCACCAGCAGCTGCTAGTTTTAAGTTTGGATATTGCTGCTTCAACTTCAAAACTAGAGTCTCAAGGTCTGGTAGGGGAATTTTATCAAACTGAATTAAATCTACACCTGCTTGAACAGCCATCCAAGCATCTTTTGCTGTATCTACTTCAACGCAAATACGTTGTTCTGGAAACTGTCGTCGCAGTTCATTCATGCGCTCAATTAGTCCAACTATACCTCCCAGGAATATCAGGTGTTGGTTAAAAATCAGAACTGTTTCAGATAATCCTAAGCGATGAAAAAAGCCCCCGCCAGCTAGAACTGCTTTGATGGAAAGCGCTCTAGTACCTGGAAAACATTTACGAGTAGTCACGATAGAAACAGACTGATTTACTGTTTTAGCAGTATCTACTAATACTCTTGTACGCGAAGCAATGCCAGAGGCGTATTCCATCAAATTTAAAGCAACTCTCCAGCCACTGTGCAAAGCGATTGCTGTGCCACTAGCTTGAAGAATTAATTGCTTTTCCTGGCAGACTGTACCACTTTCGACTTGATAATGAACTTCGGCACCACAATATTTTAATACTCTGGCTGCTTCTTCAGTAGCGCAAATGGTCATCGGATGACGGGTAGAAAACTCGATTTCACCAGGTTGCTTCCCAATACCAAGTCCGTAGGTTGTCAAATCTAGGTAGGGAACATCTTCCTGAATTAACTTAGCGATCGCCTCATCTGAGAAGAAAACACTCATTTTAGTTTTATGATCAGCTGACAAATAAATAGCTCAATCAAGATTCCCACTCAACCTAATCTCATTCAGTTGTAGGAATTGTAATAATTACTACTATTCTCCCAAATAGTTGGTAACAAAATAACTTTGTTAAGAAAGAATATATACCTCAGTCGCCAAAATTAGTTAAATGCTGAAATTGGAAACTATTGACTTATAATATTAAGTTTGAATTTAGCAATCATACAGATAGTGTAAATTACAAACATAATCCAAAGAAGATTGAGAATGCTAAATTTAGATGCCATTGCTCATACAAGAATGCAATCAGTTCCATATAGTTATGCTGTGATAGAGAATTTGTTGCCCAAAGCAGCTAGCTTGGAACTTGCTGCCAGCTTTCCCCAGGAACAGTTTCGCTTATCAACGGGGGAAGGATATGGGTATCTTTGGAGTGATATGCTTGCTAGTAATGAGGATATTGCTTTGATGTACAAATTTTGCGATGCCTGCGGCGGGCGTAGCCATCGCGCCAGTCCTGAGTTGTCAGATCGTTGGCGCGATCGCATTGCACAAGGAAGATTATCTTCTAATCTTGGTAATCTCAGCAGTATTTGGCGACAAATGATAGAAGAACTGTGGACACCTTCTTACCGTCAAGCCTTAACACAGATGTCTGGGGTGGAATTGAAAGACTGTGCAATGGTGATTGGGTTTCGTCGATATAATCTAGGTCACTGTCATCGCCCTCATACTGATGAACCATCGAAAGCTTTGACTCATTTGCTATTTTTCAATGAACAATGGCCTATGGATTGGGGTGGTTGTTTGCGAATTCTCTTGGACGAAAAACCAGAATCTGTCTTCCAAGATATTGCACCACTGAACCAGTTTTCGGCTGTGATTGTGCGCTCAGATAATTCCTGGCATATGGTAACTCCAGTAGCATCGACTGCACTACAGTGCCGATTGGCTCTCAGGATTGCTTTTTTTCACAATCTCGATGCAGGTGCTTAGTCGATAGTAAAAATCCAATCCCTACGCAAAAGGCGATGGGAGCATCCCACTTTTTATTTAGCGAGCAAAGATTAATCCATTAAGATAGGCGCAACGGTGAGCAAGGACTTGAGGAACGTTATCAATATTCCATTGTGCGCCGGAAATTTTAGTTCGACGGTCAATCTGTTTCACGGTAGATTCAATAGCGCCAGAGCCAATAGAACAAATTTCTTCAGCTTGATAATACTGATAATTGATTATACGGTGTCGATGTTTCTCAAGGTAGGCACAAAAGTTCTCTGCTTGTTTGAGCTTGCAGTTAGCGAAGATAGCGAGCGCATCATCAACTTTCCCTTTCCAGAGCAGCCCTTTGACGGTATTTATTCTTTGCATCGAACCGCCAACTTTATGGAGATTCTCCATCAGATGGAACCAATCAAGTATTTCGCGTCGCTCAAGTTCTGGTTTGAACTCCCGAACTATATTCCAAATACCATCATGTCCGTCCCCAAGACATGTAAGAATTGGAGCCAAGGGTTGGTTGTTGACCCAATCAATTACGAGATTATTTTCTTGAAATGAAGCCGCCATTGCTTGTAAGTCGTGTAAGCGGACAGCTTTGTAACCTTTCCAGTCACATGGTTTGCCAATTGGTGTACGAATCCGGATATTTCCTCCATCAACACTCAATTCCTCAACAGTTGACTGTACTTCTGGTAATTCAAAATTTTGATGATGTACCAGTCGTTGTTGAACGCTTTTGGAGACTTCTATCCCTGTTGCATATTTTACATCTTCTGCTGCACGTTGGTATGATACTGAAGCGCTCGCTCTTAAACAACATGCCTCTAAATATGGGCTTAATTGGCTATGTGGTTTGAGTTCTAGCTTTTGTGCTTGAGAACTTGTAACTAGTAGTTTTCCAATGATACTTTTTATTTCTCGTCTGTGTCCTGTGTTTTCTCCTGTGACATTTTCGATAAAAAACACCTACTTCTGGCATTATATGTTCCTGCATTTGACTGCGTACTACTTGTTCAATTTTCCCTAAGCTTGTTAGTTCCTCAATTGGAGCGTCTTTGTAGAGTATTTTAGCGATCGCACGAGCGTGTTCGATTAAAAGTTGGTTTTCTTCTTCAGTCATGACGGCTCCCATTAACACGATCCCGTGGATTATTCCTTTACCTTCTCATGTTTTATTTACTTTTTTTGGAAGAATAAAAACTGGGATGCTCCCAACGGACACTTGCAGCCCAATTCTGATTCCAAAGAAGTAATATCAAGTCCAAATTCACCGCAAACAGTATCAAAAATTTCCCCAGAAGTTAACTCTAAATTCGCGTCTAATTCCTTAACTCGTGATTCAATTTTGGCTTGTTCCATAATGTTTCTAAATTAGATTGTTCGGATTTAATTACAATTTCTTCTGCGTATCTTCTAGCTAATGTTACCAAATACGGTTGTGAATAGCTTTTGGCAATTCCCCTGTAATACTCAATCCCATTCCAAATAAATCTTAAATAAGTGTAGGATCTTTCACCTTTTTCAGAATAAACAAGCACAAAACAGTGTGGAGTTGCAACTTGCCCTTTGGCATAATTTCGGCCGTCTTCCCACTCAATATCCCAGATACCATAAGTTTTGATGTTTGATTTTTTGTTGTTCATAAGATACCTTCAATAAATTTAGCTACTTCTTCACTTGAAAGGTTCCCACTTAATCTTAGTCCCATAGACAACTCTATTGCCCCATGACCTCGTGTTTGCGGGTGCTTGTCCAAATCGCTGCAAATTGAGTCAATCGCGTCTCCCGCTTGACCTAATTCCCTTTTTGTTTTAATTAACTAAATCTAGCTAAATCTTTAAAACTTGCTATAGCTTCTCTAATGCAATCTTGAAAAGTGCCACAGTAATCATGCCCTAAATTAAAACTTGGATTATCAAAAAACCTTATTTCTAATACATGAGTATCATCAGGATGGCAATTAGATTTTCTGATTCGTGCTACTAAATTCCCTAAAAATATTAGCATTGTTCAAATTCCTTTTTCGTCACTTGATACTTAAAACTACTAAAATTAATGTATCAATAATCATGATTGATTTCCTGTCCAAGGATTTAAAGCACTCCGAGAAATATTTTGGCTTCAGCCAAGCTTATCAAACCAGTTCAAGTTAGGACTTTCCCCATTTTTTCGTCGGTCAGCCTCAGCACAAGCTTTGCCATAAGCCTCATCCCAGCTACGAAGAAAGTCCTTTTTATAAGATGCTAAATCTTTATATGGGATAGCGCTTTCAAGCGAGACAGCTTGCACTATCTCTTCAAAACTTTGAAAATATCCAGGCTCAATTGCGATTGCTGACAAAAACCTCACGGAATTATTTTTAAACTCTTGATAACATAGCTCTAATGCTTCTGATTTCATACTCCTACCCTTGAGAATTATTTGGACTGAGAAACGGTTTACTATGCTTACCACCCTTAATACCAATTCTGCATGAAGATGCGCCAAACTATATGAGGAACGAACCGCAAAGGGCGGATACCACTTCGTGGAAGCAAGCTACGCGCAGCGTCTCGTAGAGAAGGACACAAAGAAACAAAGAAAGAAAATTTGGCGCAGCCTCACAAAGAAATGGTATAAGGCTAATTCTCCTTCTTTAGCGTTGCCAACTTCCTTTGACGGTTACAAATCAAAATCAAGGCTGAATGTTTCACCTGAAGAATCTTCTTCTTTCTCCTGTGCAAATGGAGTTGGAGTCCAAGACGTGAGTTGGTTTGACTCAGTATTAATCGGGGTGTTTGCTATTTGTTGTGCAGGTAATCCAGCCTTGATGAAAACAAAATAGCAATCAACTATAAAGTAAAGCGTGTCCAGGTAGCTTTTATCTAGTTTTTGGGATTCTGCAAATATGCGCTCTCGGTAATTATCTTTGAGGCGAACTTTTTCCGGTGCTAAGTCTTTTTTATCTGCCATTGTAATAACTTTACTTTCCAGATGTAGTAGTTGGGTTCTTGCTGGTCATGGTTTTTGCCATCTCTAAAAGCCCAGAGACATTGGCTTCTACGGGATTGTCCAGGATTTTGAAGCCGTTTTTCTCCAACAGCTTCTTAAATCCTGGTAAGAGGCAGCCTCCACCAATCGCCCAGATTTCATCGCCCTGGTGCTTGGCATCAAGTGTCAGATTCACCACTTTCTTCAAGTATTTTTCATACCAATCTTTTAAAGAAG
>NZ_JABXKJ010000114.1 GCF_017115085.1 Nostoc sp. NMS7
CTCACAACTTCCCCCTAGATTTGGCTGCTGGTGATTTTGCTCCTGTAGCTCTAACCGCCCCTGCTATCAACGGTTAATCATAATCTGAGATACGCTCTTCAGGCTTATCTATAACTAAAAGACGCTCTCCCGAAAGGAGGGCGTTTTTGCATTGGGTTAATTGCTACCTTAAGCATGGCACTGGTTTTTGAGACCGCTATAGTTCAGAACTTAGACCATAATTATCAAAAAGTAAATTTTACGGGTAAAAATTGCTAGCAGCGCTGATAATTGCCTGAAAGCTCAAGTATAAGGAGAAGCCAAGAATGATTTTACACCGTGGGCGTAGGTTAGTAGCTGCTTTGTTACTGTCATTGGTACTACTGACAACAGCCTGTACTCCAAAAGCACCGGGACGTTTTGACCAGGCGCAAAAAGAAAGCACTCAACAAAAAAGTGGTCAAGCGGTGACTAAGACCGCAACTCAGGGTAGCGAATTTAATAAACTTTTCCCTAATGCTGGTGATGGCTACCAGCGCGTCTATAGCCAAGAGAAAAAAGGCTTTGCGGAAGCGAAGTTGAAAAAAGGGGGTAAAGATATAGCGTTGCTGTCTATTTCTGATACTACTAGTACACCGAGTGCAGTAGCAAAGTTCTCGAAGAGTACTAAAAAAATTGGCGGTTATCCCGCAGTAGAAGTTGGTAACACGCAAACTGCAATTTTGGTAGGTAAGTACCAAGTAAAAGCACTTTCGCGTGATCCGTCATTTAAAGCTAGCGATCGCGCCGATTGGTTAGAGAAGTTTAATCTGAATGGTTTGGCTAAACTGAAATGATTTGCACTACGAACATTTAGATAACAAAACCTAAATAAGGAGATTTTTGTGAGTAAATCGATTGTTGAGTTGGTTGATCAATTACCAACCGGTGGCTTGACTGTTTCTATGTTGAATTCCCTCGATTTTGTTGCTCCCGGACAGTGGCAAAATACCGTCGGTTTTGTCAACACTATTAAAACTGTGACTGGCGAAGACGACGAAGATTTAATTCAGCAAATTGGTGAAAGAGCAATTTATTTATTCAACGACAAATCTCAAGGATACCAAACAGCCTTGTGGTTATATCAAACCGTTGATGGTACAGATAAAGCGCTTGGTGCAGCAGCTTTAGCTAACAAAGTCGGTGAGAAAATTCCTCTGTTGGGTTTTTTAAACTCTGTCACTCCCAAACCAGACAAAGCCCAAACCATCGATCTGACATTAAAATTAGTGGCTGAGTTGGTAGCTTTCTGCCAAATTAACGGCATTCCTGGAGACAGTATTGGGGATTTTGTCGCCTCTTTAGGTGAGTATAGCGGTGAGTCACTCATCCGCATGGTGGCATTAGTTTGTGTTGATGGTTTGATCCCTCTGGGGCCAGACTTCATCAGCAAAGCGATATCTGGGCTTAATCAAACAAATCCCCAGGAGTTAGAAAAAAACTCGACTTTCCAAAACATCAAAGATGTGATTCCAGGCAACAATTCTGGTGGTAAACTCGCTTTTATCGGCGAAAGTTTTGACTCAGTTAAAGGTTGGATGAGTGGGTTAGTCAGCGCCAATAATTTAACGCCACAAAAGGTAGTTGGCAACTTACAAAGTTTTGTCGATATTGCCGATGATAAGTTAGACTATCTCGCGGCGTTCCTAGATGTAGCAACGAATTATTATGAACACACTGGCACGCAAACTTTAGCACGTCGCTTGATTGAACGGGCGGTAGCTGAGATTTAGATTTATTGGGAATGGGGAGTAGTAGTGCTGAGTAAAGAAGTGCTGAGTGGAGAATCTGACTTCTTTACTTCTTTACTCAGAACTGTTTTGCCCCATGCCTCTTAGGGTAAACGTAAATCTGCTGCGATCGCATACAAGTAAGGTTGAAAAATAGCCAAGTTTTCCAGTTTCTCAAACTTACCTGTTTGCGTACCTGCGTCAAAGGCGGTGGTAATTACGTAAAGTTTACTACCATCAAAGGCAATATGACCGATATGTTGCTCTTGTACTCCACCTTGTTGGTTGAGTCCGGCGAACCCGTAGCGGATTCCCTGAAGCTTACCAACGGGTACTGCTTGCGGTGGATAGGCTGAGAAAGTAATCTGTTTTCCATATTCACCCTGACGATCTTTCACAAAAGCAGCGTAGTGGTCTGCAACCCAAGCCTTGAGTGCTGATAATATCTGGCTTTGGTATTTGGAACTTTGGTAGTCCACTTGGGAACCAGGTGGAATACCGGCTGCTACAAGTTTCTTTTGGAAATCCTCATTGTTTGCTAGCGGGTAAACTTTAATCTCAACTGTACCCAAAACTTCCCCTTTGGAGGAGACACACAATAAAGGCGCATTTCCCTTACAAGCTGCAACTTCCCAGTTAGTTGGAGCAGCAGCACTTCCCAGGATTTTCTGCCAGATATTTCCCTCTTTAGGGTTGGAAAGTCTTGCAACAGCAAGGGGTTTTCCGACTTTGGGTGGAGAAAATTGGGGGAGAATAAATTTTGCTCCCACTGGTATTGACACCAGCAAGATAGAACCTAGTAATAAATGATAAAGTCGTAACATTTTATTGAAAATCCAGAGCCAAGGATTGCAGACTAACGATATCTACAATACTTTATGGATATACAGGAAGATACATTTATATTGCTGCAAGTTCCGCAAATGGAACTCAACAAACTATCGCTCTTTATTACTCTGAAAAAACAAAATATTTGTAGGTTGGGTTGAACATTCGTGTTACCCAACGAAAGCAAGGATTCTTGGTGTTGGGTTATCCTGTTTTAAGCCGCAACTCTTGGAGACGCTTTGCGTAGCTTGCTTTTCCAACGACAGGCTTTTGTTGCTTGTAATATAAGAGTTACATTTTTAACAACAAATCGTAATTAACTAGCGATCGCCCAGGCAATTAGTGTTGTCAACTACCCACCACTGAGCGCGATACCGCAGAGCCTGGGGGCTGCAAATTAAAAAATATTCATCCTCAAATGCCCCATTTAGTTATGCTCAAACTGCGCTAAAATCCTTTCTGCTTCCTTACATAGCACCTGGTGATATTCACCGTTACTAGCCAGCAAACCTCCCCATTGATTGATATCACCGGTGTTATATTGCAACGGAGTGCCGTCGAAGTGGGTAAATTTACCACCAGCTTCTGTTAAAATCAGTTCTGGGGCTGCTATATCCCAATCTTTAGGCGCAGACTTGCCGGAAAGGGAAATGTAGATATCTGCCTGTTGCTCGACAATGGTGGCGATTTTGCAGCCTACACTACCCACAGCTTTCTGATTTTGACAGGGTAACTTTTGTAATAAGTAATCTAAACGTTGGTTGCGGTGAGAGCGACTAACGACTAAGGTTAAATCCTCAACTCGTTTCCCTGACGACACTTGTAAGGGAATAGATCGATCACGGGTTTCTACAAATGTACCCCCGCCTTTGGTAGCGTAATATAGCTTTTCTGTCTCTGGTACTGCCACCACTGCCAACACTGGGCGAGTTTCCTTGACTAAAGCAATGTGAACTGCATAGTCTCCAGTTTTTTCGATAAAGTCTCGTGTACCATCCAAAGGGTCAATTATCCATACCCAAGGGGCGGAAGGCTGTGCTACACTACTTGGCGCTTGGTAAGTTTCTTCACTGATGTAAGCAAAATCTTCATTACCTAAAGCTGCTTGTAGCCTCTGCAAAATGTATTGACTCACAGCTACATCGGCAACGGTGACAGGCTCATTTTCTTTATATTGTACTTCTAAGTTAGGGTCTTTTGCAGTGCCGTGGTAATACGATCGCAGTATATCTGCTGCACCCCAACCTACCTCACGAGCGATCGCTAATATTTCTTGTAAGTCTTTCATTAATTTGACCTGATCTAAAAATACGTATAACCTGATTAGAGGCGCACAGTGATGCTTACTTAGTTTAACTAATTACTAATTCCCAATTCGTAATTGGAAGTCTTTAATTACGAATTACGTTAGCGAGTCATCGAGCGTCATTACGAACTTGTAGTGAGCGCAGCCTCTCGTAGAGAAGTATTACGAATTATTTTAAATCCATCCAGCGTCGGGTGCCAAAAAATTTACAGGAATCAGCAGCAATATTAGCTGCCAGTGCTAGTGCATCAATAAAACTTTCCCTTAAAATGTAATCACAGAAAGCACCGTGGAAAATATCTCCAGCCCCTAATGTATCAACCGCTTGAATCTGCGGCACATCTACGATACCAGTTTTACTACAACTCAAGTATTCAATTGGTTTTTGTCCGTGGGTAATGGCGATGTGAGGAATCTCAAATCCACCCAGATAGGTAAAAACGTCTTCTGTAGTCTGGCAGTTGGGGGGATAAAAATTAGCCGAACAGATAGCATAATCTACAAACGGCAGAATTTGCTCAAATCCAGGTTTCCAACTACCACCATCAATTACTACTGGGATATTCTTGGCTTTAGCGATTTGGGCTATGGAATAACTAACCGCCATCTGATGTCCATCAATCAGTATTATATTGACATTTTGCAAAATATCTGCCGGGATAGATGCGCTGCTAGCTTGAGTTTTGACAGCATTAATGGAAACCACAGCTCGTTCACCCGTGGCTTGAGTGACAATGATTGAGGATACAGGCGGTGCTAAATCAGTGCTAGGCTCAAGGTCTGCGATCGCAACTTTGTAATTTGCCAAATCACCGCGAATTAGCTGCGTCATCGGGTGAGAACCCACTACACCTAAGACTGTAGCTTGATTACCTAAATAATTGAAAGTCACAGCCGCGTTTGTCGCTGGGCCTCCTGCCGCTACAGTATAGTCAGTAGCAACAATCTTCTGATTATTCTTCGGGGCAGAGTCAGCAAGGTAAATCAAATCTAAGGTTACTAAACCGACAAATAACCCATGATCCGATTTTGGTTTTTGGATTTTGGATTTTAGATTATCATTTGTCATATATGTTCGTATAGGTGCATAAATTATTATTTTTAACAGACGCGATTAATCGCGTCTCTCCTAACTCCTAACTCTCCCTCATGCAAACCGATCCAAAACCAGGAACACTTTACGTTGTCGGCACACCAATTGGCAACCTGGAAGATATAACCTTTCGGGCGGTGCGAATTTTGCAGACTGTGGATATCATTGCTGCGGAAGACACCCGTCACACAGGGAAACTACTACAACATTTTCAAGTTAAGACACCCCAGGTAAGTTACCACGAACACAATCGTACCAGTCGCATCCCCGAATTATTAGAGCATTTAGTTAACAATAAAGCGATCGCTCTGGTGAGTGATGCTGGAATGCCAGGAATTTCCGATCCGGGATATGAACTGGTGAAAGCCTGTATTGAGGCGGGAATTCCGGTAGTTCCCATTCCTGGCGCTAGTGCTGCAATTACTGCTTTGAGTGCAGCCGGACTACCAACGGATCGCTTTGTCTTTGAAGGCTTTCTCCCGGCGAAAACTCAACAGAGACAAGAACATTTAGAATCTCTGCAAACAGAATCTCGCACATTGATTTTCTACGAATCGCCCCACCGCTTGCGAGATACTTTACAAGATTTAGCAGAGGTTTGGGGAAGCGATCGCCAAATTGTGCTAGCACGGGAGTTAACTAAATTGTATGAGGAATTTTGGCGGGGGACAATTGCCGAAGCGATCGCTCACTACAGCCAACGAGAACCCCAAGGTGAATATACATTAGTCGTGGCAGGAATTCCCCCCAGTCAGCCCCAACTCACACAAGAGGAATTGAAAGCCGAATTGAAACAGTTAATTACTCAGGGAATATCGCGATCGCAAGCTAGCCGTCAGTTAGCAAAAGCGACTTTCCTTCCCCGTCGCCAACTCTATCAACTAGCTCTTTCTATAGTCCTCACTCCTGAGTCTTGAACAACTAATAAGTAAGTGGGCGTGAATAATCAAAGTTTTGGATGATTGCCATACCAAAGACATTATTGTTACTAATTTATCTATTCATCCTCAAATACCACTTAGTGAATATTCAAATGATATCTAAAGATTTTTGATATTAGTTCTCTAGATAGATCAGAAAATTTGTCGGCAAACTTTAAGATAAAAAAGTCAAAAGCAAAGAAAGCAGATTCTTACTAAGGAAAAATACAATGGGTAATATTATTGCTTGGCTGGTTTTGGGTTTAATTGCAGGTGCGTTAGCTAAGTTATTTTATCCAGGAACCCAAGGTGGCGGCATTCTCTCCACCATTGTTTTAGGAATCCTTGGAGCCGTTGTTGGGGGTTATTTGGGTCAAACTTTGCTAGGAAGTAGTTCTGCCGCCGCCGCATCTGTAGGAGCTTTTTCCCTTGGAAGCATTTTATTTGCTGTTCTTGGTGCGATGCTACTGATTTTCCTTTGGGGTTTAGTGACTCGTCGAGCTGTGTAATTACCTGAAATTAGCTAACAGTCTTGGGAATCACTTCTAGCTGCAATAAACCGATAAAATGACATTAGAAAAAGAGCGAAGAACTATAGGAGTTTTCGCTAGATGTTCGGATGCAGAATTAGCACTTCAGGAACTCAAAGCTTCTAATTTTCCAATGCACAAAGTTTCTGTAATTGCACGGAATGCCGAAGAACAAAATGATATTGCTAGTGTTGAATCTAAACATAGCACTGGCAATACATTCTCAGAAGATGCTGCTAGAATCGTTAATAGTGATACTTTAGGCGCTCTTACTGGCTTATTAGTCGGTTTAGTGGTCTGCGTAATTCCTGATATAGGTCGAGTTATCCTAGCTGGAGGAGAAGCAACAGCGATCGCGACAACTTTAGCAAGTGGTTTGCGTGGTTTGTTGCTAAGTTTAGGAATTCCTCAAGAGCAAACACAGGTTTACAGCGATCTAGTTTATCAAGGTTACTATTTGGTGATAGTAACCGGTATAGATATAGAGATTCGTGTTGCTAAGAGGATTTTTAATACCCGTGATATTCAAGAGTCTGGTATTGATCAGCCATACTCTACTCCAAATAGTCGCTATAAAAATGCAGTTGGTATTTTTTCTAGGCGTCAAGACACAGAAATAGCACTTAGTGAACTGAAAAGTGCTGGCTTTCCGATGAGTCAAGTTTCGGTGATTGCTAAGGATACAAACACGCTGAATGGTTTTAGTGAGGTAGATATCAGCAGCTACAAAGATAACTACGCTATTTTAGGAATTCCTAACGATCTAGCCAGATATTATGAGCATCAAGTGACCCTTGGCAATTACCTATTAGTCCTAAATAGTACCGATATATACATGGCAGGTGCAAGAGCTATTTTAGAGAGTAACAAGATTCAACATTTTCGGATCTATAGCCAATTTGAACTTAATGCAGTTAGAAGCGATCGCCAGACTATTACGAACTTATAGTTACAGCAGTTTTCATGTATTTGAACCACATCTGTCGTAGGGGCACAGAAAAAGCTCATACGTGTCAACTTAATATGAAAGTAAGTCTAGAACCAGCTTTTAGAGATTGTCTCGTTAAGAGTCTCGGACTGGGAATGCCTATGCGAGGCTCCGCCTCAAGAAAGAGCGGCAGAGCCGCAATGAGCAACATTTCCAGCCTCTGGCTGGAAACGAGGTTTTAAAAGGGTTTTGGCTTAAGTTGACACCAATGAGCATTGCTGTGCCCCTACCGCGTGGTCTATTTAGGGACTTCCAACTAAAAAAATATTCCATCGCATTAAGGCAGGGGAGCAGGGAGCTTTCTAGCATGGGGGAGGAATAGTCGTGTTGATTCCAGAAATTGGGATAATTTATTTTTTGGAAGTCCCTTACCTGAAAATAGCTGTAAACTGCTGTAATTATAGATATTTCTAAAAATTTAGCCTATCCAAAGATTTAATAAATATTAAATATCCAAATGCTAGAGAAAAAATAATTTTTTATATTTTTATATAATTATTTAAAATAACGTTACATTTTTAAATGTATTATCATAGATATGATAATATCTGATGTGCAAAAAACTAGGCATATCAGATGTGAATTAAATTACATTTGTTTTGCATAATTAAAAGATCATCAGAATCGTCTTTTGAGACGATTCTGATCAAAAACAGAAATAATTTGAATAACTGCCGGGAATAATGTTGAACCGTTTGAAGATTGGAACCAAGATTGGAGTAAGTTTTGCCCTGAGTTTGGCAACTCTGACCACCATTGGTCTAATCTCCTACCAAAGCACCAATGATCTAATTGAAACTTCGCGTCAAGAAAATCATACCTACGAGGTGTTAAGTCAGCTTGAAGACCTCAACTTGCAACTGATAAATGCTGAGACTGGGCAGCGTGGTTATATTATTACTGGAAAACAAAGCTATTTAGAACCTTATAATGCTGCCACTCAAGTACTGGCTCAAAAACTTAATGAACTTCTGAGGTTAACAGCAGATAACCCCAAGCAACAGAGTCGGCTTGATGTTTTACAGCCACTAATCGCTCAAAAGCTGGCTGAACTTAAAGAAACCATTGACTTGCGCCAAAACCAAAGCTTTGAAGCTTCTCAGAAGGTCGTTCTGACAGACCGGGGCAATCTGCTAATGGGTGAAATCCGCAAAGTTATCCAAACGATGAAAATTGAGGAGGATACACTGCTGAGACAGCGTGCTGAGAAGGCACAAGCAGCAGCTCGGCAAACGATCGCTACTGTTGTCTATAGTATCCCTGTATTTTCTTTGATCTTAGCTTTGATCGGATTCGCCCTGACCAGACATATTTCAGTACCCCTGAAGCGAGTTTCTGATTTGGCAGAAAAAATGGCGGATGGAGATTTATCCGTGACTTTACCAGATAGCGATCGCCAAGATGAAATTGGCGTGTTGACGCGCACCTTCAACCAGATGATCGTTAATTTGCGAAACACAACTCAAAAAAATGACGAGCAAAACTGGCTAAAGTCTAACTTAGCTGAATTTACCCAGATGCTCCAAGGGCAGCGAAATCTAAAAAGTGTGTCTGGGATGATCTTGTCGAATTTAGCACCACTAGTTGGAGCATCGCAAGGCGTTTTTTATGCGATGGAATCTATAGACGACGATCCTGTACTGAAGTTGTTGAGTAGTTATGCTTATAAAGAGCGAAAAAACGTCGCAAATCAGTTTCGCTTGGGCGAGGGATTGGTAGGACAATCCGCCCTAGAAAAACAAAGAATCCTGCTCACGCAAGTTCCTAATGACTATATCCGCATCACTTCTGGCTTGGGAGAAGCTGCACCGCTAAATATTATTGTCTTACCTATACTATTTGAGACGCAGGTTAATGCCGTAATTGAACTTGCCTCTTTTGGGTCTTTTAAGGAATTGCACTTGACATTTTTAGAGCAATTGAGTGAAATTCTGGGTGTCTTTTTAAATAACATTGCCTCACAATTCCAAACTCAGCAACTACTTGAAGAGTCTGTTGCTTTAACAGAAGAACTGCAAACTCAGCAAGAAGAACTACAACAAAGCAATCAACGCCTAGAAGAACAGGCGCACGAGTTACAGGAATCACAATTTCTTGTGAAGCAGTCTAACGAGGAATTACAACAACTAAATGAGGATTTAGAAGAAAAGGCAGAATTGTTAGAAGCTCAAAATCAAGAAGTTGCCCGCAAGAACCAGCAAGTTGAGCGGGCGAGGCAGTCTTTGGAAGAGAAAGCGGAACAACTGGCGTTGTCTTCCAAATATAAGTCAGAATTTCTGGCGAATATGTCCCACGAGCTGCGGACACCCCTAAATAGCCTGTTAATTTTAGCTAGGCTGCTAGCAGATAACTCTCTGAGCAATTTGACCGACAAACAGGTAGAGTACAGCCGGACTATTTACTCAGCTGGGACTGATTTGCTAGAGTTGATCAATGACATTCTAGATTTGGCAAAAATTGAGTCGGGTACTATGTCGCTCGATATTCAGGAAATTCTTCTTGCAGATTTGGAGACATCTCTAGAGCAGACTTTCCGGCAAGTTGCCCAGAATAAAGAACTCAGTTTTACTATTCAACTAGATGATAAGTTACCCCCGACAATTTATAACGACTCCAAACGTCTGCAACAAATATTGAAAAATCTCCTGTCTAACGCCTTTAAGTTTACGGAACAGGGAGGCGTAAAGTTACAAATTGACATCGCAACTCAGGCAGAGGAAGTTGATAATCCGATGATTGCTTTTGCAGTTAGCGACACGGGTATAGGCATTTCAGCCGAGAAGCAGAAGATTATTTTCGAGGCATTTCAACAGGCAGATGGCACAACCAGCCGCAAGTATGGGGGAACTGGCTTAGGCTTGTCCATCAGCCGCGAATTGGCTCAACTGTTGGGAGGGAGAATTGAATTAGTCAGCCAACCAGGACAGGGAAGTACTTTCACCCTTTACTTGCCCAGGCGACAGGAAAAGAATGGTCAAAATATTCTCACCACATCATCTTCTGAGCCAATCACCTCTATCCGCACAGCATCGATCATCAAAGAATTGCCAATGGTCGAAAGCAGACCCACAACTGTAGACATATCTGCATCCGCGAAAGTACTTAGTACCTTCCCCAGCGAAATTCCAGACGACCGGGAAATAATTCAACCGGGCGATCGCATTTTGCTAATTATCGAGGATGACGATAAATTCGCCCGCATCTTACTAGATATGGCACGTCAGCAGGGCTTTAAAACCATCGTTTCTTTACAAAGCAAACAAGGTCTAGCATTAGCGCAGCAAGTTAAACCCAATGCAATTATGCTAGATATCCACATGCCAGAGATGGATGGTTGGACGGTGCTGGATCGTCTGAAGCATAACCCAAACACTAGACATATCCCAGTACATATACTTTCTGTTGATGAAAGACAACAACGGGGATTACACTTAGGAGCGATTACCTATCTCCAAAAACCCGTTTCTCCAGAAGCGCTAACTCAGGTATTGAGTGAAATTAAAGGCTTTATTGATCGTCAAGTAAGAACTCTCTTAATCGTCGAAGATGACCCCGTACAAGCCCAAAGTATTATCGAACTGATTGGTAATAGTGATGTCCAGAGTACAGCAGTGGGTACGGGGGCAGAAGCACTTTTGATTTTGCGATCGCATCACTTTGATTGTATGGTATTGGATCTCGGTCTGCCCGATATGAGCGGGTTTACACTAATTGAGCAGATCAAGCTTGAACCCAGACTTTTAAAACTGCCGATCATCGTTTACACCGGCAAAGAACTCAGCCGACAAGAAGAAACCCAACTACGGGGACTAGCAGAAACAATTATCATTAAAAATGTGCGATCGCCAGAGCGGTTGTTAGATGAAACAGCCCTGTTTTTGCATCGGGTGCAAGCAAATTTGCCCCCACCAAAGCGTCAAATGTTAGAGCAACTACATCAAACAGACCCGGTGCTGGCTAATCGGAAAATTTTGATTGTAGATGATGACCTGCGAAATATTTTTGCTCTCACCAGCTTTTTAGAAATCTATCAAATGCAAGTGCTATTTGCCGAAAATGGCAGAGATGGCATCGAGATGCTGGAAGCTAATCCTGACATTAATATAGTTTTGATGGATATCATGATGCCGGAAATGGATGGTTACGAAACCACCAGCGCCATCCGCCAGCAACAAGAGTTTCGCTCACTACCAATCATTGCTTTAACTGCCAAAGCCATGCCAGGAGACAAGGAAAAGTGCATCGAAGCTGGAGCTTCTGACTACATCACCAAACCTGTAGATACTGAGCAACTGCTTTCACTACTTCGGGTTTGGCTCTATCGGTAAGGAGTCACGTCGCTTCGCTCCGAATTCAAAATTTAAAATGACGCTCTCTACGAGACGCTGCGCGAACGGCAAGCTCAGGGCATCGCGCTGCGCGAACGCGGACTCGCTAACGCTACGCTAACAAAATTCAAAATGTATATTCCATTAGCTTGATCGTCTTGAACTAAAAATCTGATAATAAAATTGTCATATCGGACTCCTATTTGATTTTTGAAAAAACTCAGTATTAGTATAGGAAGCAAAAAAAAGGACTAACCCTAATAGATCAGTCCTTTCTTTTTTCAAACAAGAGAGATGATTAGGCGGAGGCGGAGAATGTAAAGTCCCCAGCAGCCAGCGTAGTAGTGCTGGCAAGTTTAATCAGTAGATCGTTTTTATCCAAAGTACCTACAGTGGCATCATTACCCAAGATATAGGTATCACTCCCCAATACGAAAGCACCAAATTTGCCAGCGCCAATTGCCGCAGCAGCATTTGGAAGTGCGGCGCTCAAGGTGGTTGCATTACCGACGGCTGTCTGTACTGTCGACTGACTAACAAGATCAGTGGCACTGAATACGTTTCCACTGAGTTCGATTTTATCTGTTCCTTGCGCGAAAGAATTAACAGTATCAAAGGTATCGGTAGCACCTCCGGTAAAGCTTCCGGCATTGGAAGCTGCGATCGAGAAGACGAAAGTATCAGTACCAAGACCACCTGTTAATACGTCTGTACCAGAACCAGCTACCAATCTATTAGTACCAGCACCACCTATTAATGTGTTAGTAGTACCAGCACCACCACCTGTTAAGGTGTCATTACCATCACCACCTGTTAATATGTTAGTACTAACAGTACCAACAGTACCACCATCACCACCACCACCAGTAGCGGTTAAAGCCCCTTTGAAACCAGTAGCATCAATGTTTACATTGATGGAGGTAGTGGGCTGTGCAATTGTGAGGGCGCTGTCACCCGCAACTTTGATCGCCACAGTACTAGTAGTCGCAGTGCCTAGACCAGTGCCTAGTGTGATCAAATTACTAGCAGTTGTAAGCTCCTGCTTCTTAGATTGTATGTTGAGGGTAGTAACGCCAGTTAAGTTTAAAGCGTCGATTGTCGCATTATCTTGAAGTGCGATATTAGCAGCACCAGTCCCGGTGATATCGAATGAATTAGCTGTAGAACCTACTGGATAAGACCCAGTACCTGCCAAGGTAAAGGTATTGCTTGCAGTCGCCCCAGTAACTGTGATCGTATTTGATATCGGTGCCGTACCTGTTAGTGTGAATATATCGTTTGAAAAAGCAGTAACCTTACTGGCATCGACTGTTATATTAGTACCTGATAAGTCCAGTACTTCAAAATTCTTGACAGCGTTGATAGCTGCATATTGGGGGTCGCTGAGAATACCATTGATACCCGTAAGTATTAATGTATCCGTTGTGCCAGCACCAGCGTCAAGCTTATCGCTGGTATTGAAGTCGGCTAATGCAGAGCTCAAGGTATCATTTCCACTACCGCCCGTGAAGGTAGCATCCACGGTACCAACTGCTACGTAAACACCGCCTGTGTTTGCGCTGGCATCAATCGTTGGTACTGTTATCGGGGTAGAATAACCTAAATCTAGTATGCCGGCACCAGTAATTTTCAGGGATTTCGTGGCCGTTGGTAGTGTTAAATCGTCAATGTAGTTGTATCCTAAACCATCAGCGGCAATGTTAAGAGTAGCGAGTGCAGCGTTGATAGTGCCTGTGTTTAGATCAAGCGTATCCACTGCGGCATCCTTGATGGACAAGTTTGCACTGGTGGTCGTAGAACCAAAATCAGCCGTGAGTGTCGTGACAATCGCGGTAGGATCGGCATTGGCGGTAAGGGTGGTACCTTCAACACCAAAGGTGATACCACTAAGTCCCTTGGCGGTAAAAGCGGCTAGGGTACTAGAGAGACCTTCAATGGTGACTTCTTGAAGACCTGTAGTTTTGCCAGTGAAGTCAATTATGGCACCACTAGTAGGACTTAAAAGTTCTACGTTTTCAACATTTAATAGAGTTGGCACAGCAGCAGTACCATAAGCACCAAAGTATTGGAAGGTATCGATGCCTGCACCACCATCTATCTTGTCAGTGCCTTGGACTAAATCTGTTGCTGGTGTACCAGTGTTAGCGCCTTGGATCGTGTCATTCTTCGCTGTACCTATTAAGTTGTCAAATACGGAGGTTGTCAGAGCAGTGGTTGTACCGGCTGTCGCTGCTGATATGTAACTATCGATCTTTGTATCAACCGCCGTATTACCTGCTGTAACTGATGTCGGGTCAGAGGTAATCGAATTGAGAATAGTTGTTGAATCTGTAAATGTCTCCGGGGTGGCTGAGATATTATTATTGAGCAGCCCATTGGTAAACTGCGTGGCAATGGTAATCTTATTTTGCAAAGCTGTGATGTCTGCACCCCCAGCACTTTGGATTAATGTGAGGATAAAGGTCGAAGCTTGACCCGATCCTTGAGTGTTCAACAGATTAACCCAATACGCCAATCCTGCGGCCTCTGGCTGCCGATTGAAAGCATTGAGGTAGATTGAGGTGACGAATGCAGTCGGATCGGAGATATTAGGAAAGGCTAGGTAATTATATTTATCTTTGGCCTCTTGTGCACCACCAAAACTATCGGCTATGGTTTCGAGCGATACGTTTTGATTGGCTTGGCTTACCCAATAATCCAGACCAGAGACATCAGGGGCACGATCAAAGTAGCTCACATAAAGCTTAGTAATTAAATCCCTGGTTGCTGTAGTCATAGTTCTATTTCACTCTTTATTAACTTCAAGACTGTTTTGAGTTTTAGCTGGTTCACTTTTTGAATAGCTAGTTGATAGTTTGCCAAACTAAAGGATAAAATCATCCAGTGGTTATACTGAACTGTTTTGCCAGGGAATATCTATAATTAAGTAGTTTTACGGTTGATTTTATAATTTAAGTAGTTTAATGGTTGATTTTAGAACACAAGATTTGATTTTTTTGTTTTCCCCAACTGAATTGCTTTGCCTTTTTAGACCTTAGCTGGAAAGGTGCGATGCAAGTTATCCGCATTATGATGTGAAACCAATCGAGTAGATATTCTGTACTCTCCGCTTCCAGTCACAGTGGAAGCAGCAGCCCCGTGATTAGGCTAATAAAAAGACCTCTCCCTGGTTTGGCTACGCAAAACCTGTCCCTCTCCGCATCTGAGAGGGACGGAGGTAAAATTTTAGACTTAAATAAAAATCGTTACATGCAGCATTGCAACGCCGACATCCAACATCCAAAATCCAAAGTTGAGTATGGAGTTAGGGGCATTTTTTTGATAATATTGAGCTTTAGCGCGATCGCTAGCAAGTGCTTGTGCTAATTCGGTTTTACTCAGCGACTGAACCAGACTCAATCCCAGAGATTTACTAGAAATGCTTTGGGTGTAGGCGGCGTTGAGGTAAGAGACGTATTTTGGTCTTCTTGCGACGTAAGTTTGGAAGAAAGGTAAACTCAAAACGTTCATGTAACGACGCGCTTGGGAAGCATCACCAATCATATCCGCAGGTAATGCTACTTGCTGATTTCCAGGGTTGCCATTGCCAATAGTGGAGAAGTGGGTAGCACCTAGAAGTATGACGAGATACTTTTGTGAATTCGCTAACCAAGAGAAAGGTAGAATTTGCTCGGCTAAAGCTGGTGCTACTGTATCATCACTACTGCCAACGATCATCACCGGAGTTTTAATTTGACTTAAGCCGGCTTTGCCGAAAATAGAACTAGTAATTGGATTAACTGCGATCGCGGCTTTCACTCTCTGATCCCGCAGGTTATAATCCTTCTCAGACTTGCTGATGCTCAGTTCCAAAGCACGACACTGGAGCAGTAAAGACATATTCCAGGTATTTTGTAGTGCTGCTGGTTGACAATCTTGTTTTAGCTGCTCAAAGTTGATTTTAGCACCTGCCAAGGCCAAGGCTGTGTAGCCTCCCAAAGATTGACCAAATACTCCGACTTGTTGCAGATTTAACCGACCTTTAAATCGTGAATCAGATTGATTATCTTTTTCCAATTGATTCAATATATATGTTATATCCAAAGGCCGGTCTTTAAATTCACTTGGTTCCGCTATTTCAATGGCGTGTCCATTTAGCAGAGAACGCAATTGTTTAGCATCACTACCAGGATGATTGGGAACGACGACGGCAAATCCGTAGGAAGCTAGATGAGTCGCTAAATATTGAAAGTTGCTGCTGTCTAAACCCAAGCCGTGAGAAATCACAATTACGGGTGCAGCATTCTGGACTTTGGGAATATAAACATCAGTTAATAAAAGCCGATTGCGCGTTGAGTCGAAAAAATTCAGGATGTATTTTTGCGACTTCAACTTTCCCGGAACCTGTAAATCGGGCAATTGTGATAAATTGGGTTGTGAAATCGTAGCAGCTTCTATCTTAGACTTTTGGGAAACTGCTGCGATCGCCCGATGCGTTTGGTTAACAAGTTTCTCCAATTCTGTAGCTATTTCCAAAGTCTCTGCTACATCAAGGCGAATGCTGCTGGCGGGATATTTACGTAAGACATTCAAAAGTGTCAAGCCGGACGATTCCGCAGAGGCTAAAATTAGCGCCGAACGCAAAGCCCCAAATTCTGGTTTTGGCTGAGAAGATTTGACTGTAATCACTTGCGCCAAACGATGCAACAAAAATTCTCCTTGCGGTGTGTAGAGAAGTTGCGAAACTACTACCGGACTAACTTTTACACGATTGAGTAAAATCCGCCGCAATTCTTGAAGCTGTTGTAGAGGTAAATATTGCTGATACGCTGCCAAGTCTTCGTTAATTACACCTGTTTTGGCGTAGTTTTCTAAAGTGCTGACTGAAATAGAAAGCTCTAAAGCTGAATAAGATGCATAAATCCGCTCTGCTGCCAAGACAGAATTACTAATTCCAAATGTTGGCAGCACTATTGAAAGAACCAGCAATAGGGACTTTTTTCTGAGGCTGCTGGCCCAATTACCAAACAAACTATTCATCGCTCAACTGTTTCGGTGGTCTGGTTTTATCAGGTGTTGGCTTTGGTAGTTATTCGGGCACCCTGTTTGGTTTACTTAAAGTTATTAGCCTCAATTTTATCAAAACAGAATTTAGGAGTCAGGAGTTATAATTCACGATAAATTATATATGACTTGGGGATGTAGCTGGCTTTAGCTCAGAGTTAGAAATGGCTTTAAAATGCCCATCCAATCTAGGATTTACTAGTCAAAAAAGTAGTTTTTCCCAATCACCCAGTAATAGATTCTGACTCCTGAATTCTGATTTATTTTTCAAGGATTTTTCTTGACTATAAGCTCAACAATTAAATACTACGGAGTTACACAGATGGGTAAAGTATCCATCTTCCAAGAGGCTGACTCCAGTAGGTTGCCTTCACTATCAAATCATAACAAATAAAAAATACTCTGCCTCAGTATTTATGTTGTAGCTTTGAATATGGCACGAATCCACTAGATGAAAAACCCCGTAAAAATCCTGAAAATCATTTCGATTAATTAGCTTTTCTCAAGGCGATCGCTACTGAACCTGTGACTACTAAACCCGCTCCTAATATTGCTGTGAAACTCAAGTGTTCTGGTGATGTCAAAGAAGGTGCAATAATAGATAAAACTGCAAGTAATATTAATGTTACAATGGGAGCCAAAGCTAATACTGCACTCACTCGTGATGCTTCCCAATGTTCTAATGATTCCGCAAAAGCACCGTAAGCTATTAAAGTATTCAAAGCGCAAAAAATCAACATTCCTAAATGTAAAGAATCAAGTATAAAAAGTGATTTTACTCTGGCGAGAGGAGTGAATAATAAAGCACAGCCCCCATAAATAATCAACATGATGCTAGGGGAAGATAAAGATTGTAATAACTGCTTTTGTGCCAAGGCATAAATAGCCCATGCTGCTGCTGCTAGCACAATCAGAAGACTACCTAGTATATATATGCTATGCGCTGTAATTAAATTTGTTAGTTGTTCACGAAAAAATAAAAGATAACCGCAAGTCATTACACTTACACCAATCCATTGATCCAGCCGGTAACGTTCTTTAAAAATCACTAACCCTCCCAAACCTAATAAAAGGGTAGATAATTGAATCAGAACTTCAGCATTAGCAGGCGATGTTAGTGCTAAACCTTGCATGAACAGAAAGTAATTAATCCCTAATAAGAGTGTAGCGATCGCTAACAACTTCCAAGAAGCAGAACGCAATTGTTCTAACTTTGGTAATTTACCACGTATTCCTAAATACATAGCAAGCAGTAAAAAAGATACCAAAAAGCGAAACCAAATGACGGTATAGACATCAAGTGCTTCAAGAGTTACCGTCAAAGCAATAGGTAAAATTCCCCATAATAAGACCGTCAATAGCGATAAGGCTAGCCCTAAGCGCCACTGGCCAGAACTTTGATGTAGTGACATTCAAATATCCTACTCAAAGTAGGGCTGATCATCACCTAAGATATATCTAAATTTTATAAAACTCTTGTGTATTCAGCATCTTAACACCCTCATTAATGCTAGCTAAATGTAAAATAGCTTACCTACCTTGCTGAATTTGTTTGTAGTCTATGGTGTTTTTTGTTTACATAAAATTCGTAAATTGCGTAATTACTTTACATGAATAATAAATTTAAAACTTGTTCATAAATGTATAATCTTTTGCAATGTTATTTTATCACAAAAAACTATGGGGATCATACCCATAATAAGCTTAGTAGTGTTTATTACTGGCTTATCAACTTACTTGCTACTGACCTCAAAAGGTCGATTTTTGCTCAAATCTTTAGTGACAAAAATAAAGCACCAAGGGTCGAGATTCAGAACTGGCCAGCTTAACTACCTGAGATCAAGATTTTCAAAGACTATAACAATTGCTGCCATTATTATGGTTGCAGTAATAGCTGGAAATACTGTATCAGCGCAGGTTACGGCCTCGCCTCCAGTTTCGCTCAAGAGCGTATCAGTTCCAGAGCCTAACAATCTTGGAGACTTCGTAAAAGATAAAGTAGCTGCAATCAAGTTAGGAAAGACTCTTTTTTGGGATATGCAGGTTGGGAGCGACGGACAGACTTCCTGTGCTAGTTGTCACTTCCATGCTGGAGCCGACAATAGATCCAAAAATCAGATTAATCCTGGGCTTTTGCGGGTCAACGCCGATGGTACACCGAATCCAGATACAACTTTTGATGTAGGTGGCGCACCAAACTACCAGCTAAAACCGGGAGATTTTCCCTTTCACAAGCTGTCGAACCCCAATGATCCTACGACTGTTGTATCTGACCGTAACGATGTTAGCTCATCTCAAGGAGCCTTCAATACGAAGTTTGTTAATGTCACACCTGGTAGTCCGCAAGACCAAGTAACAAACGAACCTGATCCGGTGTTTAATGTCAAAGGTACGAATGTGCGCCGCGTCCAGCCGCGCAATACGCCAACCGTAATTAATGCAGCATTTAACTTCCGCAACTTCTGGAACGGAAGGGCGCAAAACATCTTTAATGGGGTGAATCCCTTCGGTTTAAGAGATCCTAACGCCTTGGTTGTCAAAGCACCAAACCCCAAGCAGCTCGAATTTGTCAAAATTAGTCTGAATAATTCGTCTTTGGCTTCTCAGGCGGTCGGACCGCCACTCAGTTCCAGCGAGTTGTCCTCTGATGGTCGCACTTTTCAAAAAATTGGTGATAAGTTCGGGCAAATTGGCAGAATATCTCTGAGCGATCTGCTGCAAGGTCTTCTGTCAATTAACGGTACAAGCCTCCCCAGAGACTTGGCGCAAAAGTTATCTCGCCTCGCACCGCTAGGTAAACAGGTTGTGCATCCACAAGACAGCGTTTTAGGTGCAGACAGTAAATGGCCTCAACCAGGACTGAACTATAGCAGCTACAATCAGCTGATTCAAGATGCCTTTAAGCCGGAGTGGTGGGACTCTAAGCTACTGATCCAAGTTGATGCTGAAGGTAGACGGACTTTTGTCAAGCACCCTGATTACTCTTCCAAAACCCAAGAGTACAGGCTGTTGGAGTATAACTTCTCGCTCTTCTTCGGGCTAGCGATTCAGTTGTACGAGGCTACACTCATTGCCAATGATACGCCCTACGATCGCTTCTTGGAAGGAAACACCAACGCCCTCACCGTGCAGCAGCAACAAGGGAAGAAACTATTCGAGGGGAAGGGGTGCATCGGTTGCCATAGTGGGTTGGAATTAACAGGTGCTTCGGTGAGCAACGTAGCTAAAACCGGACGAATCGGACGTTCGCCGTTCGGTGCAAAATCCCCTGAAGACACTGGCTTCTTCAAGATTGGCGTCAGACCTGCCACGGACGATCCCGGTTTGGGTGGTAATGACGGTTTATCTGCTAATGGCCAAGGTAATCCACTCTCAGAGGCACGGTTGGCTCAACTAGGGACATTTAAAAATCTCCTGGGGGAAAACCCCCCTATCCTGACTCCACCGTTGAATTTAAATGAGAGCGTAGTTGCAGACGGAGCTTTCAAAGCACCTGGGCTTCGCAATGTGGAACTCACTGCCCCCTACTTTCACAATGGAAGTCAGGCGACCCTAGAGCAAGTGGTTGATTTTTACAGTCGTGGTGGTGACTTTGGAGGTCTTCCAATATTGAATTTGTCACCAGTGGAAAAACAGCAATTGGTCGCCTTTTTAAAAGGACTCACCGATGAGCGAGTTCTTCATGAGAAAGCGCCCTTTGACCACCCGCAACTGTTTGTTCCTAATGGACATCCGGGTAACTCTACCTCTGTTACCAATGATGGCACTGGCAACGCTACAGATAGCCTACTGGAAATTCCTGCCGTTGGTAGGAATGGTGGTGCTGGCACTCCAAATTTCCTGAACTAATACCATTTCACACAAACCCTGATACATATAGATTTCTCGTAGGGGCACAGCAATGCTCATTGGTGTCAACTTAAGCAAAAAGGAAGCATAAGATGTAATCTAAGAACATCTGAATTGATGTTCTTAGTTATACATCATGGGTAGAAAACGTCCAGCGCGAACAGGAAACCCAGATTTGCGGCAGCAAAAGCATATACCAGTGCCACCAATTGGGGAAATCGAGCAAGAAATATTTTCATTACTATCTTTGCGCAACTTTAAACCGTTAAAGTTGTATAAAAACGAAGACAAGAAGAAATTCCGAGATAGAATATTGAGCTTTGGATCGCCGACAGTTCAACGCTGGAAGCGCTAAGAAGGAAATTAAAAGCACTCAAAGAACAAGAAAAAACACTGGCTGGAAAAATCATGATGATGGTGGAAGCCTTTAGCCATCGACCAGTCACAACTTGGTATACAACAAACAGCAAAGCCAATGATAAAATTTGGTGCGATCTTTTAGGAGAGAGGTCAAAGTGTATTGCATACAAACGAGAAGGGCTATATATCGTCGTCGTTAGCGCGTTGAAGATGCTTTTCTGCTCACGAAACGGCTTTTAGGTTTAGCCTATATCTGGGTAGACGACACAAATGGTGATGCCAGTGACGCTGTTCCTTAGGGACTTCCAAAAAATAAATTATCCCAATTTCTGGAATCAACACGACTATTCCTCCCCCATGCTAGAAAGCTCCCTGCTCCCCTGCCTTAATGCGATGGAATATTTTTTTAGTTGGAAGTCCCTTATCTTGTGGAACATCAAAAGCTGTTTGGATTAGTCAAAACCAGGCGTAAGCGCCACCCTTGAGATTGACGCTTACACCCAACAAATTTGGGCAAAATCTTCTTAAGTTGACACCAATGAGCTTTTTCTGTGCCCCTAGGACAGATGTGGTTCAAATACATGAAAACTGCTGTCATAAAAATCAGCAAACATTAGCTATAAAAGACTAAAACAAGCAATAATCAGATAACTAGCAGTACTACCCAGCAAATCTGAGTCAGGTATACTTCCTAAAAATTAACTATGAAAGCTGAAGCAGAAAACCATCTCAGGCTGACTTGTGAAGTAGAAACTACTATAAAGGTGATTGGCGGACGCTGGAAAGTTTTGATTATTAGAGAATTAATGACTGGTGTCAAACGGTTTGGTGAGTTGCAACGGGCTTTACCTGGAGTTACGCAAAAGATGCTGACTCAGCAACTCAGAGAAATGGAGCAAGACGGGATTATTCATCGAGAAGTTTATCCGCAGATTCCACCCAAGGTAGAATATTCTCTAACGCCTTTAGGAGAAACTTTGCAACCAATTCTCTATGCTATGCATGAATGGGCTGTTCAACATTTCGCCGTAGAATCGTAGGTTGGGTTAAACGAACGCGAACAGCGTCCCGTAGGGAAGTGAAACCCAACAAACCACCGAAAATGTTGGGTTACCTGCGGGAACGCTTCTCTACGAGAGGCTCCGCCAACGCCAACAGCCCTGAAATTAGGACTAAAGTCCTTACTACAAACCTTGAATTATTCACGCCGCTCTACTTATTGTCCTATATTTGATTGCAAACACCGAGAGGTTAAGATCCCTGACTTCTTTAAGAAGTCGGGGATCTTTTTGTTCGTAACTCATTTAGGATTGCTAGAAGCAATAAATAATAATTGCTAACTTAAAATTTTAGCTAGCAGATTTCTCCGAATTACGTTAGCGTTCGCGTAGCGTCTCATAGAGAAGCGTTAGCGAGTCATGGTTCGCTTTTAGCGTCTCGTAGAGAGCGTCATTACGAATTACGAACTTGTACTGAGCGCAGCCGTTGGCGCAGCCTCTCGTAGAGAAGTATTACGAATTATTTTAATCATTGCTTCTTAAATATTCAATCGCAGCCTCTAATTTTGAGGAGTAACTTTCAGCAAACCTTTCAAACCAAAGTCCTTCGGACGAAAGTGAATCTAGTTTAGCTAACCATTGTTTTGCCTGCACTTTCAAAGCCTTTAGTTGTTTGGCTTTGAGTTGTTCTTGTCGAATTCCTTCCTGTTCTAGTTCTTGCTGTCTTTTTAACTCAATAGCAGTATCTTCTTTTGCAAAATCAGCCTGAACTTCTGCCAACAGGTTATCTATGAAAGATGACGACTTTGGCGATGGTGGAATAAAGGATTTAGCTGTGGCTGATTTGGATTGCTGTTCTGGTTGTACTTGTTTATATTCAGTTTGCAGTTCAGCTAATAGTTTATCAATGGAATCCATTTTTGCAATTCCTAATAAATGGTATAGCTAGTCATTAATGGCATTGAGCAACACTTCCGATAGACTCAAATCTTCCATATCTTCCATAGTAATTGTGTCACAGATATCAAACTTAGCACCAGCACTCTGAAGTTCATCGTCTAAGACTTTCAGAAAGCGGGTAGCTTGCTGATCTGTGCCGACTTGAATGAACGAAATAGCTAATTCTTCATCTCTGTCGATGCGGCGAGAAGCTTCAATAATCACTTTCATTACTGCTTTGCGATCGTCCGGTTCACCATCAGTAATCACTAAAATTATTTCACCATTTGGCTTTGTTTGACGGTCTGCTTTGCGTTGTAAATAATCATCAGTTGCGTGTTTCAATACACCTGCTAAGTCAGTTGTACCAGAGGGATCATTTTCTCGAAAAATTTGCGCTACCTTGCTAGACGTCACATTTTCGTATCGCTTGAATTTACCAGCGAATATATAGATAGTGATGCCATCTGGGTCAAATTGCTCACACTTACTAGCTAAAGCTAAAGTAGATTCCTGGGCTGCAACCCATCTACTTCGACCACCCTTTTGATCTTGGGTGGCCATGCTGCCGCTTTTATCGATAATCAAGGTATAGTCACGATTTTCTAGCATTATTCAATTCTCCAGTTAAGAGTTATTAGACTGTGGGCACTCACTACATTAGTCAGTTATGGCGTTGCTCAATACATCTGCAAGACTCATATCTTCTAAGTCGTCTAAAGTGACGGTATCGCAAATATCAAATTTAGCGCCGACACTTTGCAACTGGTCATCCAAAGCTTTGAGGAACTTAGTTGCTTGGGCATCTGAACCTACTTGAATGATCGAAATTGCTAATTCTTCATCACGTTCCATCTGGCGAGTAGCATGAATGATCACTTCAAACACAGCTTTGCGATCGTCTGGTTCCCCATCGGTGATCACTAAAATTGTCTCACCGTTTGGCTTCGCTTTACCGGCTGCTTTGCGTTGAAAGTAGTTATTGAGTGCATCCTGGAGTACACCTGCTAAGTTTGTCGTTCCAGAAGGGTCATTTTCGAGAAATATCTGAGTGACTTTGGCTGAGGTGACATCATCGTAGCGTTTAAATCTACCGGCAAATACGTAAACTGTAATCCCATCTGGGTCAAATTGTTCGGCCTTTCTTGCCAAAGCGAGTGTAGACTCTTGGGCTATCTCCCATCTACTTTTACCACCCACTTGGTCGGGTGTGGACATACTACCGCTTTTGTCAATGATTAATGTATAGTCGCGATCGCTCATCATAATATTCCGATGATTGTTACCCTGTGGTTCTAGTTTAACTCCGTTTTTTTACCACCAAGCAAGGCTTTTAAGTATTTGTATCAATCATGCTAATAAAAAAAGCCGCGCCACGGTTGACATCTAGTGAAATTAAATATGGGTTATCCAGAACCTTAGTACAATGACAAAGGGCAAATAACTAAATCGACGGACGACTATCCCGGATACCCCTGGAAGGGATGGGATTCCCGCCGATTTTCTTTGATTTGGTTGTTGCATCCTCATCTAGTCTGGGAATAATAAATACTACTCATGCTGACACACACGGAGTTAAACAAAAACTGTTTAGCTGAATTTTAGAGATAAATTTGGGTATGAAGCATCCTAGATTCTTAGATAACCCCGCGCCAAAACAAAACACGGAGCAGCAAAACTTCTCCCTGGCGTTTCTGCATCAGATGATTAATAGCATATCTGACCCAATTTTTGTCAAAGACCGTCAACATCGCTGGGTATTAGTTAACGATACCTACTGTGATTTCGTCGGTCATAGCCGAGAAGAATTAATTGGCAAGTCAGACGATGATTTTTTTCCTCAAGCAGAAGCTGATGTGTTTCGGCAAAAAGATGAACTGATTTTCACCGCAAATATTACCAATGAAAACCAGGATCTTTTTACCGATGCTGAAGGTATAATCCATCTGATCTCTACAAAAAAGTCTTGTTTTGAGGATGAGACTGGTAATAATTTTCTGGTAGGTAGTATTCGAGACATTATTTTACAGAATGAAGCCGGGAAAGTTCTGGATGTGACTGGCAGAGTTACTGATCTGACTGAACTCGTGCAAAAGAGCGAGGCACTTCGGGAAAGCCTGGAAGAATCAGATCGGCAAGCCGAGTCAGACCTACAGCGTACTAATGCTTTACTGCAAGCTCAACAAGAAGCTGCCATCGACGGAATTCTAATTATTGATGAAAATCGCACAATTCTATCATTTAATCAGAAATTCTCCCAGTTATGGCAAATTCCTGCGGCACTGTTCCAAACACGCGACGGTCGCCAACTCCTGGGATGGGTACTAGACAAACTAGCAAATCCAGATGAATTTCTAACTAAGGTGGAGTATCTTTATCAGTATCCAGAGGAAAGCAGCCGTGATGAAATTTTCCTAAAATCTGGAAAGATTTTTGACCGCTATTCTGCACCCGTGCGTAAACAGCAAGGAGCTTGTAGTGAGACATCACCTTCAGGAGACTATTACGGTAGGATTTGGTATTTTCGTGACATTACCGAATACAAGCAAGCAGAGGCAGAACTCAGGGCTTCACAGCAAAGATTGACGTTACTGGTTGAACAAACACCTTTAGCCATTATTGAATGGAATACTAATTTTCAGGTTCAGACATGGAATCGCGCAGCAGAAAGAATCTTTGGATACACCAAAGAGGAAATGCTGGAGAATCCTTTTGAAATTATAATTCCTGAGAAGGCCAGAAAACACGTAGATGAGATTGTCACCGCCTTGTTAACGCAACAAGGAGGAAATTTGAGTATAAACGAGAACCTCACTAAAGATGGCAGGACGATAGTCTGTGAGTGGTATAACAACCCGTTAGTGGCTCCTGATGGACAGGTGATTGGCGTTGCCTCAATGGGGTCAGACATCACAGAACGCAAACGAGCTGAAGAGGAACAGCAAAAATTTGTAGCTTTGATTGAAAACAGCAGTGACTTTATTGCCATTGCTTCAATGGAAACGGAAGTTATCTATGTGAACCCTGCCGGACTCAAGATGGTGGGACTTAATAGCCTAGAAGTAGCCAAAACCAAGTCAATGATTGATTTTCATTCACCAGAAGCTTTTGCAGAGTTGAGAGAGCAAATTATTCCTTTGATGTCTCAACATGGTTTTTGGCAAGGTGAGTTTCGCTATAGACATTTTCAAACGGGTATAGAAATTCCTACTGATTGCAACCTATTTATAGTTAAACATCCTGAAACAGGAGAGCCTTTTTGTCAGGTAGCTGTTGTTAGGGACATTACAGAACGTAAACAAGCCAAGGAAGCCCTGCTAAAGTCGGAAGCGCAACTACGACAACAAGCTCAAGACCTTAAGGAAACACTCCGCGAACTTCAACGCACCCAAACTCATTTAATTCAAAGTGAAAAGATGTCTAGCTTAGGTCAACTAGTCGCAGGAGTGGCACACGAAATCAATAACCCAGTCAATTTTATCTATGGCAACCTCAGTCCTGCCAAGGAATACACCCAAGATTTACTTGCACTTTTGCAACTCTACCAAAGTCATTATCCTAAACCTGTGCCAGAAATTGAGGATTTTGCAGAACTAATCGAACTGGACTTTTTGAAATCAGATTTGCCACAAATACTAAACTCAATGAACGTTGGAGCAGACCGCATTCGGGAGATTGTGCTTTCCTTGCGAACTTTTTCACGTTTAGATGAAGCCGGAATGAAAGCTGTTGATATCCATGAGGGAATCGACAGTACTCTGATGATTTTGCAAAGCCGCCTCAAGGGTAATGACCAGCGCCCAACCATTGAAATAATCAAAGAATACGGTAAACTACCACTGGTTCAATGTTACGCTGGGCAGCTAAACCAAGTATTCATGAATATTTTGTCAAATGCGATCGATGCTTTAGAAGAGGGAGTGGGGAGAAATCAATTCAAAATTCAAAATGACGCTCACGGACTCGCTAACGCTGCGCTAACAAAATTCAAAATTGTTCGCGCAGCATCTCGTAGAGAAGAAAAAGACTGGGGGGATGAGGGAGATGAGGGAGACAAGGGGAATAAGCAATGCCCAATGCCCAATACTTCGACAACGCTCAGTACAAGTGCCCAATGCCCCATGCCCAATTATCAATGCCCAATTTCGACAATTCGCATTTGCACTCAACTACAAAAGCCAAATCAGGTAATAATTAGGATTGCCGATAACGGATTAGGAATACCAGAAGATACTAAAAAACAACTATTCAATCCCTTCTTTACCACCAAGCCCATCGGCAAAGGTACGGGTATGGGGCTTGCCATCAGCTACCAGATCATTGCAGAAAGACATGGCGGTTCCTTAGAATGTATTTCGCAGCCAGGACAAGGCGCTGAGTTTGTAATTAACATTCCCCTGATTCAGCAGACTTCAACATAATTCGTGATTATTTCCTCAGCTAAATACCTCCACTTCTTCAGGAACCTTCATTTGATCGAGAATTCCCCAAATTTCTTGTAACATCGGCTCTAAGCCGGTGCGGGTAACGGCTGAAATCACAAAAACCGGGGCGTAGGAGAGATGATTAAGTTGGGTAGCTAACGCCTCCAAATCCACAGTTTCTCGATCAACAGCATCAATTTTATTCAGCGCCAAAATTTGCGGACGTTCTGCTAAACCCTGTCCATAAGCTTGTAATTCTTGCTTAATTATGTTATAATCCCTAACCACATCATCACTAGTGGCATCAATTAGGTGAAGTAAGACTCGCGTGCGCTCGATATGGCGCAAGAAATCATGTCCCAGCCCTGCTCCGTGGGCTGCTCCCTCAATTAGTCCGGGAATGTCGGCGAAAACAGTACCATCGCCAGTAGGTTTCCGCACTACACCCAAATTTGGGATCAGGGTAGTGAAGGGGTAGTCGGCAATTTTTGGACGTGCAGCTGATAAAGATGAAATTAGAGTGGATTTACCAGCATTTGGTAAGCCAATAATCCCCACTTCTGCCAAAAGTTTTAACTCCAGACGCAGCTGCTTTATTTCTCCTGGTAATCCTGGGAGGGCGTATTCTGGGGCGCGGTTACGGTTACTCAAGAAATGCTGATTTCCCAGTCCGCCTTTACCACCTTGGGCAATCCGCAAAGTCTGCTTTGGCTCAATTAAATCACCCAACAATTCGCTAGTTCCAGCATCATAAATGGTCGTACCGCAGGGAACTTCGATGATCAAATCCTTTCCTCCGGCTCCAGTGCAGTTACTTGGCCCGCCACGAGTACCTTTTTCTGCCTGAAAGCGATGGTTGTATCTGAAGTCCAACAAGGTTTGCAGATTTTCATCGGCAACGAAAATTACCGAACCGCCTCGTCCCCCATTACCACCAGAGGGTCCACCAGTTGGCACGTACTTCTCCCGCCGGAAGGCGACAATACCATCGCCGCCTTTACCAGCTTCAACTTCAATTTCTGCTTGGTCGATAAATTGCATACTTAATAATAGTGAAAAGTGAGGAGTTAGGAATTAGGAGTTAAAAATTATAACTTCTCATTATATCACTTTAACTAAATATATGCCGAAACATCTTCACCGCAGTTATCTGCCAGATAGCAGAGGGCGCGGAAACGTAAACCTACCAGTTGCTCATATAACGGGTTAATTTTACACATCGGCGGGATGTGGACAATCTTGTGTCCAAATAGGGTGATATCCCGCTCAAAGGGACACTGGGAGGGAATCATTTTACACAAAAAACGGGCTACTCTGGGGTCTTGGATATCTAGCCCATCGAGCCATTCACGCAGGGGATGTAGTGCATTAATTTGACGCTTTGTAAGTCTAGGGCTGGGGATTGTTAAGTTAATTTGCTGTGGGCGTTCTAGGGTGTGGCGAAGGGCTTGGAGTAAATTCTCCGGCTGTTCCAAGACTTGGCAGAACTGTTGCAAAACCTGATCTTCGCTGGGAGAATAAGTACCATCTGCGATCGCTACCATCACCGCTGTCCTCAAGAAATTTTCCGATGCTGGCGTACCTTTAGCCAACACTGCGGCTAATTCTTCTGGCGTAATTACCTCTAGTGAGTCCCATTTAATCCCAAAAGCTAATTCATCTTTAGTGATGCTGGCAATTAATTTCTGTTCTTCGGCATCAAAATTACCATCTGCCCAAGCAATAGTCAGCAGTCCACGCAACCAAGCGGCAATTTGTTCGCTGCTGTAGGGGGATTGAACGGTACTTGTCATAAAACTTACGTCTCAAGCTTTCCTCAGTCAATACTAAGCTACCCTACTGAGTGACTATGAAGATAGTGGGGGCAGCCCAGAAAAATCAACAAAGTGCGTAGGCTTCGCCCCATAGAGACATAAACCAGAGAAGTTTTCAAATCGCAACAGTCGCTCTTGAGGTAAGATCCATTTAAGAATCATCTGGAAAATTTTTCTACTTAAATTTATGAATCATACTAAAGTTATCATCGTTGTCATCAAAAAATCCTCACTAATTCCTTTGTGAATAACAACCCTAAAAGTTTCCGAAGCAGACCTGTCTAACTAGGTCACTAATTAGCAGGGATTTAAAACAGCATTTGATTGATGCTGATTGCCCAAAATTCACTCCTGCTAAAAAATCTTACTTATATGTTGCTGCTTACATATTTATTGGCAGCGTTTAGATTAGCTTGAATCCCAATTATTAAAATTAAGGTATAGATAATGTTTTTCTTTGGCATTGAGCATGAAGTAGCTTTCCTGAACAAAGAAGGAGAGTTTGCTGATTTTTCTCGCACAAAATTTGCTGAGTTCAATCAAATTATTGAAAAGCTACCCATATACCCTAGTGACTATCCTCAACTGCGCGTTGGGGACGCTGGTATTAAGATGAAGAGATGGTACATTGAGGGATTTGAAAGATTTGCTGATTCCGATAAAGTGATAAACTGTCATGTTAAAGGTATTGAAATTAGAACAACTATACATTCTGATATTCAAGGCGCTAGTACTGAATTATCAGAAAGTTTTCACTTGCTACGTGAAGTTGCTGCTAACTTTAATTTATCACCAGTTTTGGTCAGTTTTAATCCCTACAATCCGATTTTTGAGCCTCAACCCCCATTAAACGATTATGAAATCAGACAGTTACAGGCTGATCATGACGAACAAACTGCTCATATTCATATGGTGACATACGGTCCAGATTTAAATATTTCAGTCGCAGATATGTCTACTGAAGATATGATTGATATTGGCAGAAAATTAACTTATTACAGTCCCTATATCGTCCCTTTTAGTTATAGTTCCCCTTTTTATAATGGAGGTTTATGGGATGGGCTATCGGTACGAACGTTTATCAGAACCGGAAAAAGACCAGCAGCTCTGGTTTTTGTTCAAAAACAGGAACAACTGATTAATAGCATACCTTCTTTAACAAAAATCGCCCGCATTCCGGCTGAAGTTGGACGCATTGAATTTAAGGCTTGTGATAGTTGTGATGATTTTTCCACCTATGCAGCATTACTGGCCTTATTGAAAGGTTTGGTGTTAGATGAAACCTTGCTGGGTAGAGCAACTGTACCTGATGCAGCATTACATCAACTTTCTGCAAAAGAAGGGTTTGACAATGAGGATATTTTTGACAATGCGACAAAAGTTTTACAAGCAGCCGAAGTTGCCTTGGGAGATGATCCAGATGTTGATTATTTAACGCCGTTAAAAGTGCTGCTGGCGAAGCGAAAAACAAGATCACATGAACTAATAGAAATGTTCCATCGCGTAAGTTCAATAAAAGAGGTAATAAGGCAGACTTATCAAGTTTAAAGGAAAGATATATTTTCCCCCCTTTTTTAAGGGCGGATCTTTATATAAGTTGATCCTTTACAAATATCCTTTAAGGTGCATAGTCCTGAAAGTCCTTTGATTGGATAAAATCGAGCTAACTGAACATAAATAATAGAGCCGTTAACCTGCCAAAACTAGATTAAGTCGATATATCTAGAGACTGATTTTATTGTGACTAGAGATGCAGAAAATTTCATTCTAGAGATTGATGCAGGCGTTAGCATTTTCAAAGTAAAAGTAGAAATAGCGAACCTGGAAACGAAGAATGTCAATAAAAAATGTAATATTTTTGCTAAAGAATTAAGGTGGTATTTGCTTATTATCCCTTACTAATTCGATGCAGAAATCCTCAGAGAATTTCTTCGTAAGGTTCGTTTTTAAAGAACTTCAAGACTGAAGGGGAGCTTGTTAGTTTTATTATTGCTCAAATTTGCTAAATTAGCTATAAGCTCTCGCTCTTTAAGTACAAGTTCTGTGTTGTTAAAGCTGTTATCGAGGATTACAAATGAAGATTATTGCTGCTGTTTTATCTATCTTCCGTCCAGTACGTTTTCTAGTTGTGGCTTTCACTTGTGCCTTAATATTGTTATCTAATACTTTTCCTGCTTTTGCAATCGATAGCTACCAAAGTGACACGACCGAAGGTACTACACAACTCCTTGACATTCAGCGCAAAACTGACGAAGCTGCTAAAGAACCACCATATGGATTGAGAAAGGTTCAAAAGGAGTCTAATGAAGGACTCAATGAGGTTCAGGGAGCTGCTGATATTGACAAGCAGAAGCGTCCTGAAAATTCACAGGGTTCAACCTCAGTGGAAGAGAATGTAAAGAATTTTTTGGGCAAAGTTACAGGTAACTAACAGAGTTAATTCCTTGGTAATTTTTCGGTAGTAATGGGTATTGTGTAAAAGCAGTGACCCATTACTAATTAGGAAGGTGAAGTTGGCAACTGCAATTAAGCATAAAAGTATGTTATCTCAGAGCATCTTTGGTTAAACTGGGTTTAGATAGTTTTAATTACAGATATCCTGATTAACTATTATATTTAATTAACATTTTTATTCTATTAGCTGAACATAATCAGTAAAGTTCGCTAATTACTAAATTATTCGCTTAATACTACCTATTAAGACATAGGCATAATTATCAATGTGGCAATTAATTTAAACTTACAATATTCCCTTTGGTTGATGTGGATTATGCCGTAAATTTGAGAAGATAGTGAATAAGTTTGCTTAGGGATGGAAAACAATGCGTGCGATAAACATTGGTTTGACAGAAGAACAGCGTGAAGGTGTAATTAATCTGTTGAATCAAGATTTGGCAGATGCCTATTTACTATTGGTGAAAACCAAAAAGTACCACTGGGATGTCGTTGGTCCTCAGTTCCGCTCTTTGCACCAGCTTTGGGAAGAACACTACCAAAAGCTGACTCTAAATATTGATGCTTTGGCAGAGCGGATTCGTGCTTTGGGTGGTTATCCAATTGGCACATTGGAGGGATTTCTCAAGCTTGCTACCCTGAAGGAACATGCTGGCAATGTACCCACAGCAACAGGTATGGTAGCTAATTTAGTGAATGACCACGAACAGGTTATTCGTAACTTAAGAGACCATGTGGATCAGTCTGGTGAAAAGTTCCACGATCAGGGAACTGCTGACTTTTTAACTGGACTCCTGGAACAGCATGAAGAGATAGCTTGGATGCTGCGTTCATTTATTGAAGGAGAAGCACTAGACCCAGATGGTAGAAAGCCAGCAGCAGAGTCTAAGACTCCTGTAGGTGTGTAGCTAATAAGGTCTGAGTTGAGGATGGCTAGACTGTGAAACCAGTTGAGGGAGGATTGATTCCTCCTTGAACTGGTGTGTAAGGATTAATCTGGCTGCATCTACCTATTCGCCATATTAATTCTAAAAACAAGATAATCAGGACTTACGCAAACAATAGCCCAAAAGAATGATTTTTAGGTAGGGGCAATACCCTGCGGTCAGCTAAAGCTACATGAATTGCCCCTAAGTGCGTGTAGCTTTGCGTAAGTCTTAATAATATAAGGGGTATTTAAGTGCCAGAAGTTTATAAAGCAGAACGTACTATATCTGCTGTATTTAAAGAACAAAAGCAAATTGATCAGGTGATTCGAGGTTTACTAGACAGGGGTGTGCCTAAAGATCATATTTCGGTCATGGGCAGAAACTTCCAGTCGGAAACTAGAATTGCTGGCTTTATTAGTAAAAAAGACGTGATTCTGGGAGGTTTGAGAACAGGGGCAGTTTTTGGTTCTTTGTTTGGTTCCTTTCTCAGCTTGCTCACGGGTGTAGGCTTACTAGTTATTCCCTTTGTCGGCTCAATTGTGGCAGCAGGACCGATTGGTGCAGTGCTGTTGGGGGCTGCTAGTGGAGCGATCGCAGGTAGTGCAGGTGCCGGTCTAGTATCGGTTCTAACTACTTTGGGGATGCCAGAAGATAAAGCGGCTATCTACCAAACCCGCTTACAAGCCGGCGAGTTTTTCTTAATGGCAGAAGTTCCGAGCGATTGCGCTGGCGAATTTGAATTGCTGCTGGAAGCTGCTGGTGGCGAAGAAATGCACACAATTGAGAAAACTCTGGCTCGTTCTGGTTCGGGACAGTGCAACAGTCCAGAGGACTTGTCTCCTGAGGTTCGCGCTCATCTTTCTGATGAAGCTCAGAGTACCTTTATTGAGCGTTATAACACTGTTTTCAATGAGAGAAGTGACGAATTTACGGCTGAACAAGCTGCTTGGGAAACCGTTCATCAGCAATATGATGAAGATGAAAACGGTTTCTGGTCAAAAGCCAAAGTTAAAGTTTAAACTACATTGCCTATGTGATTTTCACTTATATCTCTAGTAAATACCAGTGCGATCGCTATCATCATTTGTAATTTTCATAGTGGTTCTTATCGCATCCGGCATCTATCTTAGGTTAATATAACTTATAAAATTATTCTATCGGTTGATAGAAGCAAATAATAATATACTATTGTTAGTTTTTGTAATAGATGAATCAACTAGAAGCTGGAAATAAAAACCATGAGTGCTGAAAAAAGAGTAGAAGCTACGGCAAAAAATATTGAAGGAAAAATTCAAGAGGTTGTGGGTGAAATAACCGGTAATCCCCAATATAAAGCTGAAGGACAAGCAAAGCAAGCTGAAGCCCAAGTTACTCACACTGTAGAAAACATTAAAGACGAACTTAAGAAAGATGTAGACTAATTTAGCTTGGGCGGTGCAAATAGCAATACTAGGGATGATTTATTACTAATAGTCTAACATTAATTACTCCACTTCCTCAAAGTTAGTGGAGTTTTTGTTGTATTGGGGCAAAATAATCAAATTATTTCACGTATTCTTTAAAAGAATATCAATTATCTGATTGAATCTAGGATCGCGATGATAACCACATAGTAAGATGAAACAATGGGAATGTCCATTTTCTAAAGCTACAGAATAAAAATCGTTATAGGTAAAAATTAACTTCCCTTCCCTCCTTTTTCCTCACTTACAAACTGACAATCC
>NZ_JABXKJ010000212.1 GCF_017115085.1 Nostoc sp. NMS7
TTGAAGGAAGTGGCGTGGAAACCCCCTGTTCCCGCACTGGCTTGGCTATACAAACGAAGTCCACCTCCGTGGACTAAGAAAAAATCAAAGGTTTTTAACCCACGTTCGCCCTTGGCGTTCCGCAGGAAAGGTGGGTTTTGTCTGTGTAGCCAAGCCAGTGCGTTGCGGCGGCTCCGCCGACTTGTTCGCGCAGCGTCTCCCCCTGGGAGAAGCACCTGGCGCGCGACTTCTAGTCGCCTGGTGCAAGATATAAGTTAACCGAACCTTATTGACTTTTAAAACATCCGCCCAGAACGCTCAAGGTTGAATAGTCTTCGCCGACTGGTTAAATAACAAATCTCGTAACTTATCTTGATCAAGCGCTTGAGTTTTGAATGCTTCTGCTTTCTCGTAGGCGCGAATTGTTGCCGGACGAGCCTTAATTGTCTCAAACCACCGCTTGAGGTGAGGAAAATCCTCTAAATTCTGACTTTGGAGTTCATGGGACACAATCCAGGGATAAGCTGCAATATCGGCGATGGAATAATCCCCAGCCACAAATTCTTTATCTGCTAATTGCTTATTCAGCACTGCATATAAGCGTCCCGTCTCATTCACGTAGCGGTTAATCGCATATTCAATCTTTTCGGGAGCATAGGTGCTAAAGTGATGATTTTGTCCCGCCATTGGTCCGAGTCCTGCCACTTGCCAGAACAACCATTCTAAAACTTGAGTGCGATTACGTAAATCTTGGGGGATTAATTTCCCGGTTTTTTCTGCCAAATATAGCAAGATTGCACCAGACTCAAAGACCGAAATCGGCGTACCTCCATCTGCTGGTTCGTGGTCAACGATCGCGGGCATCCGATTGTTAGGAGAAATCTTCAGAAATTCCGGCTTAAATTGATCCCCAGCCCCAATATTCACCGGAATTATGGTATATGGTAAGCTGACTTCTTCCAAGAAAATTGTAATTTTATGACCGTTTGGGGTTGCCCAATAATAAAGTTCAATCATGGTTATTTTTCCTGATCTTGAGGATTGAAATTTAAACGCAAAGGTTTGCCTACGAATTACGAATTACGAATTAGATTGCGGTGATTTGGCGATCGCGGCCCAAACTCTGTGGTGAACTTGAATAATTGGTGTGGGATATTTTGCTTCGAGTAATGTCGCCAATTCCTGGTCAAACACTTCTACTTTTTCTGGTGTCAAACTGGCTCCCACGCCAGCACTAGCACGAATTCGTCCCCGCCAATCTTCGTGTGTATAAGATACAAATACATCGTAAGAAAATGTGCGGATTTCTCGGAATCCGCCTTCGCCAATGTCTTGTAACCACAGGGGATGCAATCCATTACCGCCGTCTAGATTCCACGCTGGATTATGAGCCTTGATCAGTTGTTCTGTTGCTTCAACGACATTACCTTTTAAGGGTATCCAATCAAAATGTGCGATCGCAAGCAAGCCATTTCTTCTCAATATCCGAGTAATTTCCTGGACGGCACGCGGACGGTCAAACCAATGCCAACACTGTCCAGCCGTTACAACATCAGCACTTGCGTCTGGTAACTCGGTATTCTCGGCAGTTGCGACTCGATAATCTACTTGGAGTTGGGCTAATTCACTTAACTGTCTCGCTTGTTCTAAAAGTGATGCTGATGGGTCGATGCCAATTACATAAGCACCTCTATCCGCAAAGCCCCGCGCTAGTGTTCCTGTTCCTGTTCCAAGGTCAACAATATTTTGCCCTGGTAAACCTATACCATATTCAGACAGTTTGTTAAATAATGAACTGGGAAAGCCAGCGCGGTGTTTTGCATAATCACTAGCAGTTGCACCAAAATCAATTTTCATACTTGCAAAAGTATTCTTGTAACAATTGTCTAGGCTAGAAGTTCTCTACCCACGGACGTAGTTCTACTTCCCATGTCCAAGCACTGCGGGGTTGGCTGAGAATGTTGAGATAAGTTTGAGCGATCGCATCCGGGTCAAGGGTACTATCTGGTTTATCTGCTGGATCTTGCCGGTCTGCTGAACGGATTGCACCATCAATCACAAAATGTGCCACATGGATATTTTTGGGTGCTAATTCTCTAGCAATACTCTGAGCCAAACCGCGCAGTGCAAATTTACCCATTGCAAAAGGAGCAGACAGAGGATAACCCTTAACACTCGCTGAGGCTCCAGTAAAGAATATAGCACCGCCGCCAAGTTGCAAAAACCTTTTGGTAGCAGCTTGGGCTACGAGAAAGCCACCATAGGCAGTTACATCTAAAGTTTTTGCCACCTCACCAGGGTCTAGATCAACAAGAGACCCCCGCACCCGGAAACTGGGATTGTAAATGACAATATTCGGGGAAGCGAGTTTATTTTCAACATCAATAAATAACTGTTCTACTTCATCTGGCTTTGAGACATCAGCAGCGAAACTAACCGCGCCAATTTCACTGCTCAATTGAGTGAGTTTTTCAATTTGACGAGCCGCCAAAGCTACGGTGAATCCTTCTTTAGCAAATAGGCGGGCTAAAGAAGCGCTTAGTCCACTACCTGCACCGACAATTAAAGCTGTTGTTGTCATAAATTTAATTCTCCTAGTTAGGATAAATAGTTAAGGCATTTACTTTGACCTCTCTGCTCTTAGGAGAAAGGCTTTGAATCTTACTCCCCTTTCCTTGCAGGGAAGGGGCTGTTCTTGTTAGGTCTGTAAATACATTAAGAATTAAGCGTGACTGAAGATAGCTGTGAATTCCCCTTATTGGGACTTTGACCAATTTGCAGTACACAAACTGCGGCAATCAAACAAAGAATACCTGATAAAATAAACGCTTGTAAATAACTACCCGTCCAAGTTCTCAACACACCGGCTCCGAATGCTGCTGTGGCTGCACCGAGTTGGTGTCCTGCGACAATCCAACCGAACATCACGCCGACATTTTCTTTGCCGAAGATGTTAGCAACAAAACGTACTGTAGGTGGTACGGTGGCAATCCAATCAAGTCCATAGAAAACGGCGAAAATGGAAAGTCCATAGAAGGAAAAGTTGAAACTGAAGGGCAAGAAAATCAAAGATAAACCCCGCAGTCCGTAGTACCAAAATAATAAGTAGCGATTGTTCCAACGGTCAGATAGCCAACCGGACATAGTGGTTCCAAAAAAATCGAATAGTCCCATGATTGCCAAAAGACCCGCAGCCTTGACTTCAGGGATACCGTGGTCAATACAAGCAGGAATCAGATGAGTTCCAATTAACCCATTTGTGCTAGCACCACAGATAAAAAAGCTACCAAATAACAGCCAGAAGTCGCGGTTACGCATTCCCAGCCAGAGGGCATTAAGGGTGGAGGCGATGGAATTCACTTTCGGCTTGAAAACTTCCACAGTTTCGCTATTGTCGCCAAAGGGTCGCAAACCGACATCCGCCGGGCGATCGCGCATAAAGGCTGCGATCGCTGGAATAATTAGAAGTGCCGCACCACTAAGAGCTAGAGCCGCAGTTCGCCACCCAAAGCGATCGCTTACTGAGGCGAGCATCGGCAGAAACACTAGTTGCCCCGTAGCTGTACTGGCGGTTAAGATGCCCAGAACTAGACCCCGCTTTGACAAAAACCAGCGATTGACAACAATAGCACCCAAAACCAGGGCGATAACTCCGCTACCACAACCGACAACTACACCCCACAGCAAGACTAGCTGCCAGGAAGCTGACATCAAAGTGGTTAAACCGACACCGAGAGCAATGACAGCAAGTGAGAACACCATCATCCGGCGAATGCCGATTCGCTCCATAACTGTGGCGGCAAAAGGGCCAATCAGCCCGTAAAGTACTAAGTTAATGGAGATTGCCAAAGATATAGTCGCTCTACTCCAGCCGAACTCCTGTTCGAGAGGCACTATAAAAACTCCCGGAGCAGAGCGAATTCCGGCTGCCACCAACAAGGCTAGGAATGTTAAGCCTGCGACGAGCCAAGCATAGTGGAACGAACGACGCGCTAAAAAGGAGGCTAAGGACATGATGAGTCGGGAGTGGCTTTCAAGAATACTAACTTGCCACAAAGTGGCGACAGCGATCGCCAATGTTAGAAATTCTAACCTCACTGAGAGATAATCACCAGATTGAACCGATCCTTAACTGCACGGTATTGGGCTAAAATTGTGCTGCATCTACGTCCGTCGTAGACATCGCTTTTTCAGTGAGAAAGAAAAAGTCCGCTACCAAAAATTAGAGTTGAGAGCGAAAAGTCGATCTATGAAAAAAGATACTATCGAGATCACTGGTTTTCACGCTCATGTTTACTTCGATACCGCAAGTCGGGATGTAGCTGCGCGTGTACGTGAAGGATTGGGCGCTAGGTTTGAAGTGCAACTCGGACGCTGGTTTAACAAGCCCATCGGGCCTCACCCAAAAGCGATGTATCAAGTTGCTTTCTTACCAAATCAGTTTGATCAAGTCGTTCCTTGGTTAATGCTCAATCGTGAAGGATTGGATATTCTCGTCCACCCTGAGACAGGCGATGCTGTGGCAGACCACGCGAATCATTCCTTATGGTTAGGAAAAAAGCTAGATTTGAATATTCAGTTTCTTCGACAGGTTAGTTCGACTTTATCCAATTAAGGGAAATGCAATTGAAGCAACTGATTGACTTTTATATTTAGTCAATCGGTACTTGCTTGAGTAAAGCCATCCACATATCAGACGGATCGGAGTAGTAATCAATTTCTTGAACTTGATATTGAGAAGATTGACAATCTTGTCGCAAAATAATGCGATCGCCGGGTTTAATGGTTTTCCCTACTCCAGTCATGTACCCCATTATTCCTTCATTGAGGCGCTCAAATACATAGTCGGTTCCCCAAACTTGTTGGCTGTAATCGTGTATTTTATTCTTCTGTTTTAATTCGTTTGCTGGAGAGATGATCAGAGCTAATTTATTTAAAAAACTAAAACTTAAGTTCATACCTGTTCTGATTGAAGAGAAGGCACTTAACAACAATTTAAAAATAGAACTAATAATTCAAAAGTCAGTTTGTTAAGACATCATTCTGAGATATTAATATTTAATTTATCCTAAATTGGATCTTCTGTGAAATAAACCATTGATGTCATTAATGATGCAATATAAAGTAAAAATTTACTGTTACTAATACTAGTGATTACTTTATTACTTTCAGTCTTGAGTATGTCATCTAACATCAGAGGTGATAGCAACTTTACTATTAACTTAAATTTACAGTACTATTAACCGCAGCTTCAACTGTAAAATCACCGAATTATTGTACAATATTGGGTCAGATATGAGTATTTTTCACTTAACTAGATAATATTAATTTATAAAGCTTTTATGTCTTAAGAATTTCGTGTATGTATATTTTTTTAGATAAATGCAATCTAGTCCCTACTTGTGGTTTTTAGAGCTACATCTACATACTTCAGTAATACTTCTAGGGTGGAGGAGTTATCTAAAACGACATCTGCATGAGCCACTTTTTCTTCGATAGATAATTGGCTGTTGATCCGGGCTTCTGCCTGTTCTCTATTTAAATGGTTTCGTTGTATCAATCTTTGTAGCTGTTGCTCTTGGGAACAATGCACTACCCAGATTTCTGTAACCAAATCAGTCATTCCGGCTTCAAATAATAGAGGCACTACTAACACCAGTGTTTCTGAAGAGGATTGGGCAATTGCTTTGAGGAAGCGATCGCGTACATCAGGATGAATTAAATTATCTATCCAGTTGCGTTCATCTTGACGATTAAAGATAATTTCGCCTAGCTTTTGGCGGTTGAGGCTGCCATCTGGGAGTAAAATTTCTTCGCCGTAACGTTGAGCGATCGCACCCAAAATAGGCGAACCTAAAGATACTGCCTCTCTAGCATAAATATCTGCATCCAAAATCGGCAGGTTATAAGTGCTAGCTAAATAATTGGTGAGAGTGGTTTTGCCTGTGGCAATACCGCCGGTTAAGCCGATTATACGTTTAGTCACGTTATTTCTCTACTAGACGGCAAGGGCGATCGCTTCGAATTCAAAATTACCATAAATAAATTTAGATATTCAATACATAATATGCTAGAAAGCGCAAGTGTATCGCCGTGATCAGGTGGCTGCCAGGATAGATAAATTGTTTGTTTAAGCGATCGAGTGTATACTAGTATAAAATAATGGGTTAGCAAGTGCGTATGCGAAGCCCAATCTAGGCATCGCTTTTGGCTTTCGGTTAAAATAGCAAGAATCTAGATATTAATATCATGGCTGAAACTGGCAGAATCAGGGTTGCTAAAGATAAGGCTGAGTTGGTGAAGGATTTAACATCTTCAGATGGTGCAACAGGGCCTTTTCAGACTTTTGCTGATGTAATTGTGTTTGCAGCAGCTTTGGGCGCAAAACATAAAAAGCGGGTGGCTTTGGGAGAGATTTCTAAAAGGGAACCATCGCCAATACCCCAAGAACAGTTTATAGTCAGGGGATATAATACGGTAATAAATTTAATAGCAATTGCTGAAACTCAAGATATAAAAGTTTTATCTCTCGAAGAAGGAAACAATAATGAAAAACGTAATTATATTTTTGAAGAATATGCCAATGGCGGACTTGAAATCTTACAATCAGAAATCCGGGGCGCAGTAGATTATTCTGAAAGAATTTTATTGATTCTTAGTCATGAAAGGTTTCAAGATAACTCCGAAGAAGAGGATTTTGATTTAAGCAAATTTCTTTCCTAAATCATCATAATGAGTAAAGCACAGCAGGCAGAAAATCAGCGTAGTTTAGTTTATTATTGTGAATGTTTTTCTAAAATTAAGGTATATAAAACTCAGAAAAAGGGTGACGCTCTTAATAAACCCATATTACTTTTATCTATAATTGACCTAATCACACAAGATTTGATAATAGATAATCGTATCACCATATCAGATGAATTAATTGATACCTTCAAGAGGTATTGGGAAGTACTTGCTTCGAGTACTTTTAAGGGAAGTGATTTTGCCCTTCCTTTTTTTCATTTAAAAAATGATCAGGGTAAATTTTGGCATCTTAAGTATAGTTCTGAATATGATGGTGGTCGTCCGCAAACAATTCCCAAACTCAAGGAAGATGTTGACTATGCATATTTGGATGATGAACTATTTAATTTGATTCAAGATGAAATTTCTCGGCAAATATTAATTGATGCACTGGTTTCAGCTTGGCTCCCACCGGAAGATAATAGGATAGAAGATTTTTTAAACATTAACCAAAATTTTCAGGATGTGCCCTTGGAAATAGACAAAACTATTGATTCTAGTAATTTAGATGCTAATCCTAGATGGAGGTTAAGAAAAGCAGTAATTAGAAATGCTTTTTTCAGGAAAGCCATTGTAAATATTTATGATTATAAATGCGCTTTTTGTGGGTTGAAAGTAACTAAATCTGTAAGTCAAAATATTGTTGATGGCGCACATATAAAGCCATTTTCACAATTCTATGATAGTATAATTCATAATGGAATTGCTCTTTGCAAAAATCATCATTGGGCATTTGATAGGGGTTGGTTTGCTGTAGATGAGCAATACAAAATTATAGTTAGCAATGATTTGGAAGAAGCATCTCCCCATGCTAAACCTATGAAAGATTTTCATGGTGAAACAATAGTTCTACCAAATACAGAGCAACACTTTCCAGAACTGGAAGCGCTGCAATGGCATCGCCAAAATATATTTCAAGCAAGATGAAATATCAAACTATACCCATATTGGGAGTTAAACTCTGATATGGGTATAGTTATTAATGCTTAGGTAAGTTTAACTATTCAGTTAACTTCAACATGGGAACTAAAAGAAGGTTAGACCATGTTGAAGAAGAACGCCCAAAGGCGGCTAGATTTCCCCTCCCCTCATTTCTGTAGGCGGTTAGCAAATTATTCAGCAGGGTGTTTCCCATCTCATCCCATAGCTTTTCGACAGGACTCTCCCACTTTCCATCTTTGATAAATACACGGAAGGTTGCAAGAATAGGAAATACGAAAGTAATGGGAAGGGTGTGATTAAATTGCTTACCTGTGATGAACTGATAAGTTTTCTTTTCAACGCCGTTTAACTTACTCAGCCCTTTTTGCCGATCATACTCATCACGAAGGCACTCCTCAATATAGAGTACATCTTTAAGTAAAGGCACAATCTCCCTAAAGTCTTCCTTTTTCCAATTCTTAATGAGAGTTCCGTATGCAGAGCAAGTTGCACTAGGATTTTTAGGTGAACCGTCTGAACCTCGCCAAGGATACAACTTATTATTAATGCAAGCAAGGCGGCGAACTAAATCAGTCACATCGAATTGCTTATTTTCACCTTCTCTGAAAGCAACATAAGGTTTACATGCAGCAGGAAGGTATTCTTCGATGATGTCCCAATCTTTAGCTAGGTTTTTAAGACTAAACTCCTCAACACTCTCACTAGTATTACGATACCTACTGATATTTGATATTTCTTCTTGGCTGATGTTGACCAGCACAAAAATTTGCACACTAGCATTATCCAACTCTGAGTAGTCAGCCTTACCAGTTTGTTGGTTAAGTTTTGGTTTAGATCCTTTTGATATTAATTTATCGTAATGATTACGGGCTTTTGTGATAGCAGTGTAAGTGTGCCCACCATTTACGATACCATTACCTATGAAATTGTCTTCCTGTCCTTCCTCAGGACTAACAAGTAAAAGCTCAACGTCAAATCCTCCACCGGTACCATGACCTTTAACCTGTATTGAGTCTGCAACAATTAAAATTCCATTGTTGTAGAAAATAAACTCTTCTGGCTTTTGTGCCAGAGTAGTCAACATACTCTTTACAGTCCGCTGATTTTCGTTGGCTAGTCTGGCATTGGGATCTAGAGGTAAACCTTGAGGCACTTGGCATAGAGGGACTGTCAGATTCCAAATTACTCGACTGGACTCTTTTTCCTCTTTGTATGCTTTACAAGCAGCAGTAGCAAAGAAAGGAGCTGTTATTTTTGTAGCCATTTATTTTTCCTGCGCTCTACGGAACGCCTTGCTTATGTTTTATGCCCAACTGGACACTCAGTGAATTATACATTTATACTTTGGCTAAATGCAACTACAGAAACATCATTTTATATACAATTCTTACAGGACAGATGGAAGTCCTACAGCTTTTGGTTCAACAAACTTGCCATCAAAACCTATAGTTTTATCTTCCACAGTCCTAGCATCCGCCAAAGCCTTACGAAGTTCAGCACGTTCCATCTGTTCCTGAATTCCACCCAGGATATAAACCAATAACTTCGCCGCCAAATCTCGTCCAGCAACCTGCACCCGTTTTTTATTTGGGTCATACAAAACCCCATACCAGAGAGATTGGGGATATTCCATACCACTAAAGCCGCCTTGCTGGTCAAACTTCCGCAGCTTCTTAAAAATATCTGCCAGAGAGAAACCTTTTTTAAATACCAAAATTCCCAAAGCTTGCGTTAATGCAACTTGAGCAACCGGACGGAAAAGCATATTCCCTTCACCTCCATCCTTCTCAAAGCTGAACCGCCGTAAAGCTGGTGTATCCTCATGTTCTAAAATCTTATAACTAGAAAGACTAGCCAAATAATCAAATAGCTTTCTAAATTCCTCAATTCCCTGCTCAAGTTCTTCATTCTCTGGACGCATGGGAATTAGACCTTTTTCCAAAGGTTTCCAGTGAGGGAACTTTTGACCCAAATACCGCTCAGACATATCTTGTAGAGCTTGCAAAGTCGTCAAAACTGTAGAATTGGAAGCCACTGTTGCACTATTCCAATTAACACGAGGATTGCGCTCTTGTCGTTGTTCTAATAGTGGATGTGTAACTGCAATTTTTCTAGCAACGATCGCAAAACCATCATCTTCATTCAACTGTGTTAACTGACCTTTAGTCAACGGTGCAGCCATCAGGTTGACATGAACAAAAATCGATCTCACTCTTCGCCTCGCCTGGGTGCGAGTTTCCCCAGCCGCTACCGCACAAATGAACTCAATACCAATTTTTTCCTTGGGTAAATTTTGCAAGTAAGCAAGGTCTACTTGATACTTTTCTATCAAATCATTGACTGTGATAAAACTGTCATCAGCACCTTTATCTTTTTTATAGCGCTGGAGTTTGCGAGTTTTAATTAACTCCATCAACCCCTGTACACCCATTAATCGGTGTTGACCATCTAGTGCATAAATAGTTACATCATCCTCAGAAATATTTAGCAGACCTACTTTAGCGTCTTTATCTAGGGGGATAAAATCAGTAGTAGACTTTGTGGCGCGTCCTTCACTATCCCACTCAGCAGCTTTGGGATTATCCACCCACGGTTGATTAATTACTACTAGTACGGGCGGAAATTTGTGATTTTGTCGAGCTGCTAAATACTGCACTAGCGGTGCTTGACGTGACCAATCAAGGGGACGCTGCTGAATTTCATCAATACTATCCGCGTCAATCTCGACATTATCAGTCTCATGATTATACTTTTTTTGAAACAGAGGTAAGCCAGAGGCGAAGTGAACCCGACCTGCAAACCATTCCAAGGTAACAGAGCTAACATAAGCCTCAGTACCACCCATTTCGGTTTTTTGAACGAGAATCTGATCTTTTCTCCCTAAAAAGTTCTCCAGCAGTAAAGCTAGTACCTGTTTTTCCTTGTTTTCCCGTTCCAGGTACTCTCTAGCGATGTCAACAGTTGGGTCAGATGTACTATCTTTCATGTTAAATTTTAAAAACAGAATGGGATTATGTCGTTTGATTATCCAAAAAATTGGATATTAGTAGTAAAGTTTTTAAAAACTTTTATTGAACCTAGGTCGGTGGCCTTCCCGAAGGTAAGCCGCTTCGCAACTTGTCTGTATAACCGCGAATTCTATTCGCCCGGATATTAACGCCAGTGTTTCCAGAGAGAAGGAGAAATGACTACAGCACAACAACCAGAAAAGACAGTTCAACAAGCACGTACTGTAGCAGAGTTAGTGGACTATATCCAAGCTCTCACTACTGAAATTCAAGAATTGTATTGTTTAGATGAGATACCTTGGGTGGTGGGCTATTCGGGCGGAAAAGATAGTACTGCTACTTTACAGCTTATCTGGAATGCGATCGCAGCACTCCCCCAGGAAAAGCGAACTAAAACAATCCATGTTATTACAACTGATACGCTAGTAGAAAATCCTGTGGTCTCTGTTTGGGTACGTAACTCTTTAGCACAGATGAAAGTTGCTGCTAAAGAGCAAGAAATGCCAATTGAACCCCATTTGCTTTATCCTGCAATTAAGGATACCTTTTGGGTAAGCTTAATTGGGAAAGGCTACCCAGCGCCGCGAAATAGATTTAGATGGTGTACTGAACGCCTTAAAATTCAACCATCCGACAGCTTTATCCGTGCAGTTATTAGGTCTAATGGTGAAGTAATTCTTGTCTTAGGTACACGCAAGGCTGAAAGTACTAAACGTGCTGCTACGATGGCTAAACATAGAGAATCGCGAGTACGTGATCACATAAATACTAATCCCAACCGACCTAACTCATTGATTTATCTCCCTATCGAAGATTGGCGCACTGATGAAGTTTGGATTTACCTAAATCAGTGGCAAAATTCTTGGGGATATAGCAACAAAGACTTATTCACTATGTATCGAGGTGCAACAGCCGATAATGAATGTCCATTAGTTGTTGATACTTCTACTCCTAGCTGTGGTGATTCCCGATTTGGTTGTTGGGTTTGCACAATTGTTAGTAAGGATAAATCGATGGAGGCTATGATTCAAAATGATGAAGAAAAAGAATGGATGCAGCCATTATTAGATATCCGTAACGAACTAGATATTAAAGATGACTGGGACAAAAGAGATTTTAGAAGGATTTGGGGAGATGTCCAACTATTTGAGCGCAATAAAGATGGGGAAACAACTGTTGAACCAATACCTGGACCCTATACTAAATATTGGCGGGAACATTGGCTCAGACGATTATTAGAAGCGCAAACAAAAACCCGTCAGACAGCGCCAGAAAATATGCGCGATATCACCCTAATTACTCTCGAAGAAATGAGCGAAATTCGCCGCATTTGGCTAGAAGACAAACACGAATTTGATGATAGCTTACCCCGGATTTATCAAGAAGTGACTGGCGAAGAATTTCAAGACCCGCGTCCTGGTGCTGACTATAGCCTACTAGGTCGTGATGAATGGATAGTATTAGAAGAAATCTGTGAAGGTGACGCGATGCACTTGGAACTCATGGCGAAATTGTTAGACACAGAACGCCAGTATCGCAAAAAGACTCGTCGCGTGGGGATATACGAAACCCTAGAAAAATGTTTTAATACGAGTTCCCGTTCCCCAGAAGATGCCATTAAAAATGCTCGTTTGAAACGCGAATTAAGCGAAGCAGTTAGTCAAGGTGATGTTGCAAAAGTCAAGCAGATGACTTTAGGCGATGTTGCAGCAATTAATGAGGTAGATGAAGGTGAAAGTGATGAAGAGGTAACTTGGGCAAGTATGAAATTTTCAAAGAGAAATTCAGAAGAATAAGAATAATATAATACCGGGCGAATACCGGGCGATTGGAAATCGCGGTTACACAGACGAAACCCACCTTCGTGGGTTAAAGAGAAATGAGAGCAAGTTTTACACACAAGCACAAGTTTAATTCCCGGCGATTAGAAATCGCGGCTATACAGACGAAACCCACCTTCGTGGGTTAAAGAAAATGAGAGCAAGTTTTACGCAATTGTATGTGCATTATGTTTGGTCTACCTGGGATAGATTACCCATAATTACGCCTGATATTCAGAAGGAAGTTTACGGAGCAATTATTCGGGAATCTGAACAGTTAAAGTGTACAGTAATTGCGATTGGTGGTATTGAAGATCATGTACATCTGTTAACGGGTTTTCCGCCAACCATCAGTGTCTCTGAATTGGCTAAACAAATTAAGGGAAGTTCTTCCCATTTCATCACCCACGAAATCAAGCCAGGTGAGTTTTTCAAATGGCAAGGTAGCTATGGAGCTTTTACAGTTAGTCATGATGCCATTGATAATATAGCCAATTACATCAGAAACCAAGCTACCCACCATAGCCAAAAATCAATCATTCCCACCTGGGAACTAACTCCCAAGTAAACCAACAATTACATACGAATTTAGTCCCCGAAGGTGGACTTTGCCTGTGTAGCCGCGAATTCCATTCGCCCGGTATTTGATAAACTTTGCTATTTCTTTTCCCAATATTTAATAATCTTAAAAATCAATGATATTTCTTGAACTCGTATTACAAAACTTTGGCCCCTACAGTGGGAAACAGGTAATCAATCTTAACCCAAAAATTGATGAGGAAAACTTGCGTCCAATTATCCTATTAGGTGGCATGAATGGCGGCGGAAAAACTACGCTGATGGATGCCATTCGTCTCGCACTTTACGGCCCCCGCGCCCAATGTTCTACCCGTGGTAATTTAAGTTATGGCGATTTTCTCAATCAATGCATTAACAACAAAGTAGATCCAGTTGCCGATACCCGGATTGAATTACTTTTTGAACATATCGAAAACGACAAACCAATAAAATATCGTGTTGTGCGTAGTTGGACAAAAAACCCTAAAGATGGTAAAGATACATTAGGTATTTTAGGCGACAGTGATACCTGGCCTGATGCTTTAGTTAATATCTGGGATGAATATATTGAAAATCTCCTGCCATTAGGTATTTCTAACTTATTTCTCTTTGACGGTGAACAGGTTAAAGAACTCGCAGAACAAGAAATACCACCACCGATTGTTGTTGAAGCTATTCGCGGACTTTTCGGGCTAGAGTTGGCAGATCGTTTAGCTGTTGATTTAGATATTTTAGTTAACCGTAAACGCAAAGAATTTGCTGATACTAAGGATTTAGCTAATCTAGAAGAAATTGAAAAAAGATTGACGCAGCAGCAACAAGATTATCAAGAAAATGAACAAAATTTAGAAAATCTCAAAAATCAGTTACAAGAATTAGAAGTTAAGCAGCAAGAAGCTTTTGATAAATTCATTTATGACGGTGGTAAAATTGCGGCAGAGCGCAATCAACTAGAACTACAACAGAAAGCGAAAGCTGCGCAAGTTGAACAAGTGCGTCAGTTAATGTGTGAATTGGCGGCTGATATTTTACCTCTAGCATTAATTCCCAATTTGCTTACTCAAGTGCAAACGCAGGGAGAACAAGAATTTCGCCATCGACAAATCCAAATTTCCAAAGATTTGCTAATTGAGAGAGATCAGCGCTTACTTAGTTGGCTAAGTCAGGTAGAAATTGCTTTAGCAGAAGTTGAAAAAATTCAATCATTTTTAGTCGAAGATGTCGATAATCTATATGCAAAAACTCTTCAAATGGAAGCACCTTGGTTATTAGCTGATGATGAAACGTTAAGTCAGCTAAATAATCTCATCTATCACTTGCAAAATTCTCAAATCTCTGCAAAAGAAAAATTAGCTATTATCAAAAATAAAGAAGAAGAAATTATCACTTTGGAAAGACAAGTGCAGACAGCAGCAGCACCAGAAGATTATACAAAGCTGCGTCAGGCAGTAGAAGCAGCACAAAATCAAGTTGTTGAAGCTAAAGCAAATTACGAAACAATTCGCCGCCGTTTAGCTGATTTAGAAACTATTATTGGTAAGTCAAAAAGAGAATTAAGTGATTATACTGTAGAAAATACTAAACATAAAAATAACGAACATATTATTACCTCTGCGGCTAAAGTTCAAGAAACACTCAAGATTTTCCGTGAAAAATTAACCTTGAGAAAGCTCAATAAATTAGAGGAAGAAGTTAAGAATTGCTTCCTTTATCTCCTGCACAAATCAGATTTAGTGCATCGTATCGCCATTGATACCAATACTTTCGGACTTTCCTTGTATGATTTCAATGGTAAACCAGTCCCTAAACATCGCCTTTCGGCTGGCGAAAAACAACTACTTGCGATCGCATTCCTCTGGGGTTTAGCCAAAGTCTCTGGACACCGCCTACCAGTAGCCATCGATACGCCACTAGGTAGACTAGACTCCTCTCACCGCAGCAACTTAGTTGAACGTTACTTTCCATCCGCCAGCCATCAAGTTATTTTGTTATCTACGGATACTGAGATTGGCAAAAAAGAAGTAGAAACACTGCGAGAAAATGAAGCGATCGCTCGTGAATACCTGCTCAAATACGACTCTTCCACCCGCCAAACAACAGTGGTAGAAAATCAATATTTTTGGTGATTATTTTTGTGGGATATAGTATTTACTTTGTCTCCACATAAATTTCTCTACCAAACTGCCTGAATTCATCATCGAGATAATATAGCGAATTTCGGATTGCTTGGCGTAGTTTACAAGCAGGTTCCAGGCAATCGCGCTCGTAGTCCATTAATGTTAATTCTAAATGAGGATAGAGAATTTTTAGAAAACCTGATGCTGATTTGAGAATAGCATTTTGGTCACGAATAGTCACATTTTTGACGAGTTGTTGCAGAAATTGCTTCCTAATGTCGCCGCCTTGATCTCCACTAAGACAGATAACTAAATGTTGGTGGCGTTGGTTTTGTTTAAAAAGCTTTAATCCTTCAGAGATAGCCTGATTTTTGGCAGATGTCGCCTTTTCTACTTGTGACAAAATCCCTTGTACTTCCTGACTGTGGAAGGGTTTTTTGAAAAAGTTGGCTATAGCGATCACAAAATGAGACTTCCCCTTACCATATTGTTGAATCATCAAATGGATATTCGGCTGATTTGGACTATGATAGCTACGGCGCACCGCATCCAAAATACCAACCGTCGATAACTCAGGTTTTGTTAAGTCGTAGTTAAAGATAAAACTCTCACACAGAGGCAAATTCTTCTCTAAATCATCCAATATGCCAAAGTTCACAGAACTGGCAATACTACCCTTTTCGTTGATTTCAACAAGTTGGTTGAGGAGCATAATCAATTAAAATAGCAAATGCAAAGTGATAATTATCCTGAAGGAATACGCTTAATTCTCTCTGACGACCAATTTTTGGGTGCTAGTTGCTGGGGTAGCACTATCCACAAAAGTTTTTCTAGCTTGCGAGTCTCTTCCAGTTGCTTCCAGAAAAGGGTAATGTGACTGCCAGATGTCACCTGTAAATAAGTAATCAGGATACAATAATTCCTCGCTAGTAAATTTACTATAACGAGGCAAGAACTTATATATAAAGTAAGACCATCCACCCCAATCAGCAGGATTTTCTGGTGTTTGTTGTAGTCCTTTATCACCAAAACTTAAGTAAAAGTGCATCAACCAGTCTGTAATATTTGACTCCAAGCCTGAGTCTAGTCGCAAGACAATTTCCCCTTCCCGACTGGGGCGATTATTCTTAATTAACCCTGCACGTACTGCCCAACTTTTTACTCGTCCTACTTTGCCATTACCTAAACTTGTTTTCTCCATCAAATTAGGTAAGCTATCATTTAAGCCTTTTTCTTGGGCAGAAGCATGAATAAGTCTATTGATTTCGTCTTTTTTAAAGGCAAAAGACCCATTGAAATGTAATTGCAATTTAGCCATAATATATTATTTTTCAATGCGAAGTTTAATTAAATCCATTTTTATGGGACTTAGTTAAATTTACAAAATATCTATGAAATGTTGGCTGCCAGTATATAGACAACTATTAAATTGTATATTATTAACTACTATATATAGCAATCCTATCTGAGTTGGGAAAATTTACTTTTTTAACGAACCACTCCAGACGCAGAGGACACAGAGAGAAACAATAGAGATGTTCACAAATGATTTAGGACTGCTATATGCCATTGATATTAGTGTGCGTAGACTCACGGCAGCAAGCTGCTAGACATCGCTAATTATCTAAACATGATTATTTATTTCTCTAAGTGTAAAAGAAGGAATAATTAAGTAGCTCAAATTAATCAACTTGCTGTTAAGTATTGTTAATTATGTGAAAGGATAATGTATAGGATTCCTTTTACTTTTTCCCTTTTAGCTTTAGTTATGGAATCACCAATCGAACGTATTCGCCTATCCCAAACAGCCAAAGATAAACTGCTCAAACTCAGACGCAGCACCAAAATCGACCAATGGAATATCTTATGCCGTTGGGCGTTTTGTCGCTCTCTCGCAGAACCAACCACACCCTCACCCGTCCCTATTCCCCAAGATAGCAACGTCGAAATGACTTGGCACGTCTTTGGTGGCGAAATGTCCGATATTCTCCTCCTCGCCCTCAAGCAACGCTGTCACAATGACGGTTATCCCACCGATAAAGAAACCCTCGCCACCCAATTCCGCTTACATTTGCATCGCGGTATTGGTTACTTAGCAGGCGATCCAAATATCAAGAAAATTGAAGATTTAATTGAACTGGCCATTAAACCTTGAAACAATATTAGTTATCGGTGTCTTAATTACGAATTACGAATCACGAATTATTCTTATGCCTGAAGCGCTAGAAATTGAGCGTCACAGAGCTGCGATCGCTCGCACTGATTTATCTCGCCCCGTGCGATTGGCAATAGAATGGGCAATCCTAAATCAAGACACCACTTTTTTTGACTACGGTTGCGGCTACGGTGGTGATGTCCAGCGAGTAAAAAACTTAGGCTACACCAGCGCCGGCTGGGACCCTTACTACCATCCCGATGTCCCACGCACCGCCGCCGATGTGGTCAATCTGGGTTATGTCCTCAATGTCATTGAAGACGCAGAAGAACGCCGTCAAAGCCTTCGCCAAGCTTGGGAACTCACTGGAAAAGTTTTAATTGTCGCTGCTCAAATACTGATTAACGCTTCCAGCAAAACCCAACTTGCTTACAATGATGGCATTGTGACGCGCCGCAATACTTTTCAGAAATATTACGAACAAGAAGAACTCAAAACTTATATTGATGAGGTGCTAAATGTCGATGCAATCCCGATCGCGCTAGGCGTATACTTTGTTTTTCGAGATGAGGCTGAAAAAGAAAGTTACAAAGCTATCCGCTTCTTTTCTACCACTTCTACGCCGCGAGTCCGCATCCCCATTAAGCGGTTTGAAGACTATCAAGAACAGCTGCAACCACTCATGGCTTTTTTTACCAAGCGCGGTAGACTACCCGTGAAAGGTGAATTAGAAAATGAACCGGAATTACTGAGCGAATTTGGGAACTTTCGCCGCGCCTTTGGTGTAGTTTTGCAAGCTACCGATGAAGCTGAATGGGATGCGATCGCTTACCGTCGTTCTCTAGATATCCAAGTTTATCTCGCCCTCACCCACTTTGATCAACGCCCTGCATGGCAGAAGCTAGCCCCAGAAATGCGTCACGATATCAAAGCCTTTTTTAGTAGCTACGAGGAAGCTTGTCAAGTAGCCGACCAAAAGCTTTTCAGCTTAGGTAAACCTGGCGTGATTCAAACTGCGTGCGAAAAAAGCAAAATTGGTAAACACACGCGCGGTGCCCTTTACGTGCATGTTTCCGCACTAGCAGCACTTGATCCCTTGCTGCGAATTTGTGAAGGTTGCGCTAGCCGTACCATTGGGCGTGTAGATGAAGCCACATTGATCAAATATCACACTGATAAGCCGCAAATATCCTATTTGTGTTACCCTGATTTCGACACTGATCCCCACCCGGCGTTAAAAGCCAGCATAAATATTGATTTAAAAACCCTAGTCGTCACTCATCGAGACTACGAAACTAGAGCAAATCCGCCGATTTTGCACCGTAAAGAAACATTTGTTACCAGCAACTACCCAGGCTACGATAAATTTGCTCAACTCACCCAACAAGAACAGGAATTAGGATTGCTTAACCAAAAAAGCGACATCCGTACGCGAGAAGGTTGGGAAAAATGCCTTGCTGCACAGGGGGTAGAAATCAGGGGGCATCAGGTTTATTCAATTAAGGAAAATTAAAGAATAATCACACTGTTAGAGTATTACTGATATGTATCTTAATAAAGAAAATCTTAGCAGGTTTGTGTGCTTACACGAAATTAGACCGCAGCTATGGCAAGATAACTGCAATTCAATTAGATGAAAAGGAATCTTCAAGATTGTGGAAGTAAATAAATCGCTGCTACGAATTTTTGGCAGCCCAAAGATCGGAGCTTTGTTATTTTTGGGGTTTTCATCAGGCTTGCCGTTGTATTTAACCAGTCAGACATTACAAGCATGGTTGACCAAAGAAGGAATTAGCTTGGCAGCGATCGCGGCTTTTAGTTTAGTAAAGCTACCCTATTCTTTAAAATTTCTCTGGTCGCCTTTACTAGATAGATTTGTACCGCCTTTTTTGGGGCGGCGTCGAGGTTGGATGGTAATTACACAAGTAGCATTACTGTTAGGTATAGCTACAATGGCTCTACAACACCCATCTCAAGGGCTACAACCTTTAATAATTGCTGCAATAGCCGTTGCTTTTTTTAGCGCCAGCCAAGACATTTTAGTAGATGCTTACCGCACTGATGTAGTGGAAGTAGAAGAAAGAGGTGCTGGAGCATCTATTTACTTATTGGGTTATCGCGTTGCTATTTTAGTAACAGGTTACGTCACCCTATTTTTAGCAGACAGAATGCCTTGGCAAGCTGTTTACTTGTTGATGTCGCTGTTGATGCTCGTAGGTGTGGTAAGTTCTATTTTTGCACCAGAACCAGTCCTACGCGATCGCCCACCTCAGACTTTAGAAGCCGCCGTCAAATTACCCTTCATTGAATTTTTCCAGCGTCATGGCTGGCTACAAGCACTTTTAATCCTGATATTTATTGTCATCTACAAGTTAGGGGATTCTTTACTCAAGAATGTATCCACCCCATTTTTGTTAGATAAAGGCTTACATTTCACTCAAACCGACATAGCATTTCCTGGTGCATTGGGAATTTTCGCTACTATTGTTGGCACCTTGGCAGCAGGAGCAGTAATGACCAAAATTGGTGTTAATCGATCGCTCTGGATATTCGCCATATTACAAGCTATCGGCAACTTGGCTTTCTTTGCGTTGGCAGTAGTCGGTAAAAACTTCTATCTAATGTTAGCTGCCGTTAATATAGAACAATTCTGCGCTGGTCTAGAAACAGCCGCTTTTGTAGCATTTTTGATGAGTCTTTGTAATCAAAGCTTTTCAGCTACACAGTACGCCTTACTTTCGAGTTTGCAGGCTTTTAGTAGAGATATTCTCACGGCTCCGGCCGGTACATGGGCACAAGCAACTGGCTGGTCTACATTCTTTCTATTGACAGCAATAGCTGCTTTACCCGGATTACTATTATTGCCATTCTTTGCCCCTTGGAATCAAAAGCCAGTGGTAGTATTATCCAGACCAGGACTTGAGGACGAAGAAGAGGATATATGGGGAATCAAGTAGTTATTTCTGTCGGTACATTTATTCTCTTACTCACTGGTTTATTACTTGGCTATGTTCTCTCGCAGTTAGTTCTAGGATTTCTAGCATTTAACCTCCTAACTTTTTTCGGAACACTCAGCCTAATTTTAATTTTTGGTACACTTTATTACGTTTTATTTTGGCAGTTGCGGAGACAGCAGTCCCGGCCATCAACTATAAATGAAGGGATACCAAACCAAGTAGAAGAGGATGTATCTAATAGCTATCTCAAAAATAGGCTAATTGCTAAATTATCCGGTGATGCTGCCGCTGCCGAACGGTTAATTGAACAGGCAAAAGAGACTTATCCTGGGATGCCGGAAAATTGGTATTGCGAGAGAGTCCTTGATGACTTGGAGCGCGATCGCCCATAATACTTCAGAAGTGAGGAGTGGGGAGTTAGGAGGACAAGGGAGACAAGGGAGACAAGGGAGAATTTTTCCAATGCCCAATACTTCTCTTCTTAGGCTACGCCAACGACTTCTCTACCAGACGCTGTTCGCGTTCGCTCAGTACAAGTGCCCAATGCCCAATGCCCCATTCGTAAAAAATCGCTAAAATCAATCAAGAATACTTCACAAATCTTCAGCTAGGTTTTCATAAAAGTTCAGAGCTTCCTTTGTAATCTAAAATATGGCTATTTTTCGTCAGTACATCGCCCCCTTGCTTGCAGTATTAGTATTTCTCTTTGCCCTAGTGGCAGTCAGCGCCCGCATCTTTTTACCCTCCGATATGGCAGCACCCGCGCCAATTGAAGAGGTAGGGGTAAGTTCTGGGCCATACGTGTCAACTTCACGTAAAAGCCATGTCCCGCAAGGAACTTCAGTTCCTTGCTAATAGCGAAAGTCATCTAAAGATGACTAAATAATCTGAAAAATCTTTAGTCTACTTCAGTAGACTTTAGCTATTAGCCCTGAAATTTATTTCTGGGCGGGACTGGAAGTCAACAAGCGATTTTTCGCTTAAGTTGACACCAATGGTTCTGGGCCGACTCCTACTGATTTCCCACCAGTAGTAAATCACTTAGCTAGCTAACGTCAATAAACATCAGAAGTGTCTGAGCAACTACTACCTGGGTATATTATTCGCCGTGGCTCCGCTTTGGATCGATCGCTGCTGGTTAAATTCATGCAGCGAACTTACCAGGATCTCTTTCCCAATGAAGATTTTTCCCACCTAGAGCAAACAGTTAAGCAATACTTTTCTAGTGATACGCCCTTATGGTGGGTAGAGTTTTCGGGTGAGGGAGATCAGGGGATCAAGGGAGTAGAGGAGCAGGCGGAAAATAACCAATGCCCCATGCCCCATGCCCCATGCCCAATCGCCTGCCTTTGGGTGGGCAATGCCATAGATCAAGTGCAGGGAAACCGTCATGCTCACATCTTTATCCTCTACGTTCTACCAGAACATCGGCGACGGGGTATTGGTAGAGCGTTGATGCGATATGTGGAAAATTGGGCTATTCAAAGAGGCGATCGCCAGATTGGATTACAAGTGTTTCAATCTAACAAACCCGCATTAAATCTTTACAATGAGTTAGGTTATCAAACCCAATCCCTGTGGATGGTAAAATTCCTGAGTGCAGAATAATAAACTAAAGCATAGCGATAACATACTTTAGCGTCTGAAGTAATGGCAGTTCTCCTTCAGATAAAACTCCATGAGGGTGAAAATAAAGTGTATAATATTGCAACTAATATTTATAAGGCTTTAACTTATTGGCGCGGGGGTATATGTTAATCCCTTTTCGGGATTGAAATGAAATTATGTATGACGAAGACGATCTAAGCCTACTCGATGTTGAGGAGGAGCTAGAAAGCCCCTTAGATAAAATAGAACCGCTAACTGCCGATTCAGTTGTGGCGAAGCCTGATCCAGAAGTGATGCTAGCGTTGCTAGAAAATCCCCACCCGCAGCAACGAATGTTAGCGGCGCGTGCTTTTTGTGATCTAGAAGATGCGCGTGCTACCCCCCATCTGATTCGCCTGTTAACTGATACCTGCCCCTTAGTGCGGGTGAGTGCAGCCTATGGCATCGGACGCAATCCCAGTTCAGAAGCTGTGAGTCCGTTAATTGCTCAACTAAACAGTGATTGGAATGGCTATGTGCGTAAAGGTGTTGTTTGGGCTTTAGGAAACTGTCGCGATCGCCGTTCTTTACCACCCTTAGCAGATGCCTTAAGAACCGACATTTCCGCAGTGCGTTTGTGGGCTGCTAGCGCCTTAGCACAGATGGCAGAAGTGGGTTACGAAGCAGTTATAGGGGCAATACCACCATTAATTGAAGCCTTAGTTCAAGATCCCGTGGCAGCAGTGAGGAGTAACTGTGCTTGGGCAATTGGTCAACTATGCCGCGAACTACCTTCTAATGTAGTTTATGCCACAGCGATCGATGCCTTAATTCAAGCCTTTGCCGAAGATCAAGATTTGGGAGTACGGGAAGATGCTAAAGCCTCACTGTTAGGAGTTGGTGATCCCCGTGGCTTACAGTTGATTGAAACCCTGGAACAAGAAGGGTGGTTTTAGATTGGGCATTGGGCATTGGGCATTGGGCATTGGGCATGGGGCATTGGGCATGGGGCATTGGGAAAACACTTTCTTTCTTCATCCCCTTGTCTCCCTTGTCTCCCTTGTCTCGCTCATCCCCCTCATCCCCCGCCCTTACTGTCCTTCAGCTACAGGTTTGAGCAAATTTAAGTCATAAGGACGCTCAGTATCATCCTCACCTAAATATTCACCATTTTGAATTTCCAGAATAACTAGCGGAATCTGTCCAGGATTTTCTACTTTATGTAGGGTTGCTGCGGGAACATAAGTTGATTCGTTCCGATTCAGTAATATTTCCCTATCGCCACAAGTCACCTTCGCCACACCGGAGACTACAACCCAATGTTCATTACGATGATAATGGATTTGTGGTTTAATGCCGTGCCGGGGCTTGATTTCAACACGACTAATTCTATAGGTTTCTCCCACCTCGATCACCTCCACCTCACCCCAATATCGTGTACCTGAATGTGGGGATAATTCGTTGATATTTGACTGGGTATTATTGTCATTCTGAGCCATAACTTATTTCTCAACCAGATGATTATCACTATTTTTAATTAACGTTCTCCCCATACCTTTACCTACGGGGATTCTAATCACAACTGCTCTAACTTGACCCCAGGTAATTGATTTTACCTCTGAATTTTGGAATTTTGAATTGTTTAACTCCCAGTATACTGAATCCGATAAATCCGATTATTGGCTTCTTCTGTTAGTAGTAGACTACCATCTGGTAACACAAGTAAACCAACAGGTCGTCCCCAGGTGGTTGGTACAGAAGGATTTAGCAAAAATCCTGTGAGAAAATCTTCATAGTAGCCTTGCGATCGCCCTTTAGCATCGAAGGGAACAAATACAATTTTATAACCAGTGCCGCGATCGCGATTCCAAGAACCACGAAAAGCCGCAAAAGCACCGTTACGGTATTTTTTTGGAAAGGTTTTACCATCATAAAACTGCAAACCCAATGCTGCTGAGTGCGCCTGAAACAACACATCTGGCGTTTGGGTACGGGCTACTAAGTCGGGGCGTTTACTTTTGTCATCCCTCTTTTGGCGCGGATCAAGGTTGTTTGGTGTCAGATAAGCATAAGGCCAGCCGTAAAATGCCCCCTGTTTAACCCGTGTCAGATAGTCTGGAACCAAGTCATCACCGATTCCATCCCGTTCATTAACAGTGGCGTAAAGTTCCTTAGTTACAGGATGAAAGTCTAAACCAACAGGGTTACGCAAGCCAGAAGCAAAAGTCTGCTGCTGGGAACCATCTAAATTCATCACCTGTATCGAAGCCCGTGGTAGGGGTTCTTCATCCACATTGCTTCCTGAACCAACTGAAACATATAATTTATTGCCATCGGGCGAGACAACGACATTGCGCGTCCAATGGTTGTTATAACCTTGAGCAGGCAAGTCGGCGATTTTTTTCCCCTTACCTGTAATCTTATTTTGACCTTGAGTATAGGGAAAACGCACCACAGCATTTGTGTTCCCCAGAAAAAAAGAATTACCTGCAAAAGCCATCCCGAAGGGTCTATTGAGTCCGTTGTCTCCACTAGCAAAGGTTTCTCGAACATCGGCTATGCCGTCGCCGTTGCTGTCACGCAACAGACGAATCCGATTTTCCCTAGTTTCAGTAACTAAGACATCACCACTGGGGGTTAAAGCTAGCCAGCGTGGGGCATCTAAACCTTCGGCAAAGACGTTAACTGTAAAGCCTGATGGTACGCGCAGCACCGGATTTTGCGGAATAGGCACAACCTCTGGTTGCTTAGAGGCACTTTTTGTTGCGAAGGCTGCTGGTAAATTCTTTAGATTTATCCGAATAGCCGTGGGTGAAAGTGCTTCAGTACGGACGAGATTTTTTGGCTGTGTAGGATTCTGTGTCTGTTGGGCAGAAGGTACAGATGTTTGTAGTGTGGGATTATCTGAAGAGGCGCGAGTCTGGTTACAGGCTGCTGTCAACGTCAGTAACAAAACTGGCAGCAAGAAACGCGCAGGGACTTTCATGGCGGTAGACACTATACACATTTTTCCTAACTCTAGACTTAAAACTCAACAATTGTCGCCAGTCTAAAGTTTGATTTTTCTTAATTAGTTAACCTGATTAGGTACTGGGGACTAAATTCTCTTCGCAATACTCAATACTTCGACTTCGCTCAGTACAAGTGCCCCATGCCGTCAAATATTTACACATATAAGCATTTGTTAGTTAACAACAAATTTTCAAATTCTGCTGCTGGTAAGGGACGACTAAATAGAAAACCTTGCATATAATTACAGTTATGTTGACGCAAAAAAGCCAGTTCTGCTTCCGTTTCTACACCTTCAGCAACTACATCTAGATTGAGATTGTGAGCCATTTGGATTAATGCTTGAGTAATGGCTGATTTCTGCGGATCGTTAGCAACATTATCGATAAAAGAACGGTCAATTTTTAATGTGTTAATTGGCAAGGTTATCAGATTAATTAAAGAATTGTAGCGTGTCCCAAAATCATCGAGCGCAATTTTTACACCCAAGGATTGCAATTTGTTCATAGTAGCGATCGCACCATTTACATCTTGCATAATCATACTTTCAGTTAGTTCTATTTCTAAGTAATGTGGTTCCAAATCATTGATAGCTATTAAATTGACTATTTTCTGAATCAAATCTGGTTGATTAAATTCCATTACTGACAGATTGACAGCAACAACAAAGGAATAAATTCCGGCATCACGCCAGCTTTTAATTTGTTGACAGACCCTTTTTAATACCCATTTCCCAATTGCAACAATTAAACCTGTAGACTCTGCTAATGGAATAAATTCTGTTGGGTAAATCATCCCCAATTCTGGACTTTCCCAGCGCAATAAACTTTCAACAGCTACTATTTTCCCCGAATTAATATCAACTATTGGTTGATAATAAATTTCAAATTCTTGAAAATTATGTTGTTTGATAGCCCGATGTAAGCTAATTTCTAACAGAGGCATTTGGCGAGACAAGTTGTTAATTACAGTCTGAGGAGATAAATACCTTTTTAAAGTAGCGTGCTTTTCCAACCTGTTCATGATGGCACTTAATAACTCAGCGCGAGTGAATGGCTTAGTTATATAGTCATCGGCCCCCATATCCATAGCTTGACGGAAGTCAGATTTGGCAGATTTTGCAGTTAAAAAAATGAAGGGAATTGTTGCCGTTGATGGCTCTTGGCGTAACGCTCTTAGCACGCCATGACCGTCAATTTCTGGCATCATCAGATCACAGAGAATTAAATCGGGAACTTCTGAGATAGCCAAATGTAACCCGATTCTGCCATCCGCCGCAGCAAGAGTTTCAAAATCCTCTGCTTCTAGCATATCTAAAAGGTTTTCACGAACTGCTTCTTCATCTTCTATTATTAAAATTTTGGGCATATTTTACCTCAATTTATATTTTATTTTTTAATTAAAAAATGACAACAAACTCTGTATCAAATCCCAATGTAGTGGTGACAAAATATTTCACCTTGGTAGATATCTATACAATTTTTTAAAATGTAGTATCCACAAAAACTCTAATGAGGCAAGCTGGTTTATGGTGTATCTCAGTACTGTAGCATATACTAGTACATATTCATACCTATCTAATTGTCTCTCAACGAGAAACTGATCTTTTACATCAAAGGAACAAATACTAGGATTCGCTGTAGTTTTCTTTATTTTTTGTGCTAGTGCTTGACAAATACTTTCAGGGTTGACAAGACCAACAACTTGATATTATTTATCTACAACTGGCAGTAGATCCAACTGCTGCTGCACCAGTAATAGCACTGAGGCTATCTTTTGAAATTATGACACGTTCCATATCATTGTCAAGATATGCATATCTTCAAAAATCTTGGCTGTTTTCAAGCTAGTTCCTGAAGCTACAAGCATCACCATATCATGCTTGGTGAATTACACACTACCTGCGAAGATGAAGAACCTAAGACACTCTGCCCCGTGCTGGCATCAGTGCGTAGGCGTAGCCCATCGTAGACATCGCATCTAAATAGTGGTGTTTCCGGCACAATCATCTGCTGCGATCGCTCAATCATTGACTCTAAGCTTTGTAGCCTTAGAATCTGAGGTAAGGCTTGCATAGATTTTTACGATAGCTATTATAAAAAAATAGTTATCTAAAACTCTTTACTTAAGTATTTTCCAATATTTTGACGCAAAATAATTAGTAATATTCTGCTTATGAATACGAGAAAAAGTGTGTTAAGAATTACAAACTAGCTTATATCCAGCTAGTTGGAAATTGAGAATGAGGGATTGGTTATTCCCCCTGCTACCCCTGCTACCACTGCTTTCCGTTATCCACTGAAGAGGTACATCTGAACTTTCCGTTTTTTTGGACTTTAAAGTTCCATCCGAGGAAGTCGAATCCATCTGTTGCAGCAGTTAGCTTTGTCTTTTTCTCGCTGACTTTCATTCCCCGCTCTGCTAAAAACCGGCTGATTTTGTCAAGTATTTCTGTGGCATCGTCTTGTGGTTGGAGTATTATTACCATGTCGTCCGCATAACGGATTGATGGTTCTCTTATTCTTCCCCTAGCATCTTTGTATTTATGGATACATTCGATGCCGTTTAAGGCGATGTTAGCTAGAAGTGGGCTTACCACCCCACCTTGAGGTGTTCCTTGTTCGGGAAATCCTGGGTTGACTCCGGCTTTGAGACATCGGAATATCCCTTGTCTTATGCTTTTAGGAGCGATGAGTCGTGCTTGGTCATCTCAAGAGGCAGCATACCGGATTGTCTGATGCATGGATCTGGGGCTGTTATCGGATCGAGTCAGAGTGGCATCAACTAAAAACTCATGAAATTGCTGGACAAATGTTTGACAATAACTACGATTTGGCTATGGCAATTATTGATGGCATGGAAGCCAGAAGCGTAAAGGGTGAATATGCCCTTGAGCGTCTTATATTTAATTGTGCCTAGCTACTTACAAGCAAGCTACGCGCAGCGTCTGGTAGAGAGCGTCTCAATAGACGGGTTGAAGACCACCAAATCTACGATTTGGTGGTCTTTAATCAGTTGCGGGTCTTGGCTTTCGCCTTTCGGCGAAAGCCAGAAAGAGATAGTTGTGTAGCCACAATATCCCTGATCCGGCTGGGCATTTTATTTTTTGGATCTCCCTTAAAAGCGCTATTTACGCCTAGTTGGAGTATATTTTAGTGGTAATGAAAGAGTTGTTTACTGAAAAGCCTGGGCGATCGCATTGCGGGCAGGTTTAGCTTGCAGGTTCTCATCGAAGGGAAGCGGACGCAGAAATTTCCAGAGATTTGGATTGTCTCTAAAGGTTTTTCCTGGCATCCAGTCGGGATGACGTATCCAGGTATGGCGATCGCTAATCCCCCATGTAATTACAGTATCGACTTTAGCCGCAAAGCACAAGTCAAGATATCGCTTGTAACTATCGGCTACCATCTGGTCTAGCTTTTCGATACTATCGGGTAGTGGGGTATCAATGATAATATCTAATTCTGTGATTATTGGTTTAACTTCAAGATCATTAAGCCGTTTTAAGACGGAATTAAATCCTTTCTCGTCAAAACCATAGGTAGTAGAAAACCATAGATGTGACTGGATACCTGCCCCGTCAATTTTAACCCCACTATTCTTCAGATATTCGATCATTTTTAAGAAATGGTCTGATTTCCATGTAGCACCTTCGATGCCGAAATCGTTTAGGTAAAATTTCTTGCTGTTATCAACTGAAGCGGCAATTAAAAACAAGTCTCGAATCAATTCTGGTTTTACGCCTTTACGCAAACCGTAGGTAGCGTTGTCAGTTTCATTTTCATTATCAGCGATAATTTCATTAGCAATATCCCAAGATTTTAAAACGGGGCTATTGCGATAATGCCCCATGACTCCGGTAACATGGCGTTCGATCATCTGCATTGTGGGGGGATAGGGAACCCAGTCTGGTTTTGCTGTATGCCAGAAAAGGGTATGCCCATGCAATTCCATATTATTCTTTTGGCAGAAATCAGCGATCGCATCTGCTGATTCAAAGGTAAATTTTCCTGGCTGTGGTTCAGTGGCGCTCCATTTTAATTCACCATTCGGTGTTGCGATCGAACATTCACGAGCAATCAAGTCAGCGTAATCCTTCTCTTTTTGCAAAGCGTCACCAGAAATTGCTGTACCATAAAGCTTTCCTTTGGCGGCAGCTAATTGCCGAAGAGGAGAATTTGCATTTGTATCTGTATCAGCCATAGCAGCATTCATGCTATGGTCTTCTTTTTGCTTATCCTTTTGTAAAAACCCCATAGTCAATAAAGCAGAAAGGGTTGTGTAGCCTGCTCTTTTTAAGAATTTTCTCCGATAAGGCATTAATTATACTTACTTAATAAAAAAGACACAAATTATTATATTACGATTAGAGAATAATAGAGAATAAGTTTTGATAGTTTTTGAGGTTTAGTTTTCTTTGTATGACATCAACGTTTTGGCTTGATGAGCTAACAACCAAAAGACACGATCGAAGATATCCAAACTCCAAACTCCTGTACAGACGCGATTAATCGCGTCTCTCCAAACTCCTCACTATTTACTCAACCCGCTTAACTTCAAATCCCCACAACTCTTCCGGTACTTCATACTCAACCGCAACATCTTTAACCACAGCAGCAGGTGGGCCGGAGTGACACCAGCGAACCATTTCATTTACAACCTCTCGCGCCCCTTCAAACACTGCTTCTACTCGACTATCAGCGAGATTCCGCACCCAACCGCTTAATCCCAACTGTCTAGCTGTATCCACAGTGGCGTAGCGATATCCCACTCCTTGGACTCGGCCAGAAATGAATACATGGGCGCGGATGATCTTTGGCAGTGCTGTGGAATTCTGCATAAACTGGTCTAATCTTTACCATTTCAGGGTAACTGAAAGTTTAGCAGATTTAAAAACCCTATGGAGACTTAATCGCATCAGTCCACGGGGGTGATTTTACACAATTCCTGGAACTTAAACCCTGATAACCATTCATAATTGAATTTTGAATTTTTATTGCTTTGGCTCTTAATAATCTCCTGATTTCCCGCCACTCTTACTGATTAAACGAATTGATTCAATTTGAATCGACTTTTCTAAGGCTTTTGCCATATCGTATAAAGTCAGTGCAGCCACAGAAACGGCAGTTAAGGCTTCCATCTCTACACCAGTTTCAGCTTTGGTTTTGACTGTGGCTTGAATTTGATAACCAGGTAGTTGCGGATCGGGTATAATCTCAACTGCGATTTTTTGCAAAGGCAACGGATGACACAGAGGAATTAAAGTCGCTGTTTGCTTGGCTGCCATAATCCCAGCCAATCTTGCAGTTGCTAACACATCTCCTTTTGGCACATTTCCGGCTTGAATGGCAGCGAAGGTGGCTGGCAGCATTTGCACACTGGCCTCGGCTACTGCTTGGCGGATGGTCGCTACTTTGCCAGACACATCCACCATCTGTGCCTGTCCTTGGTGATCTAAATGGGTTAAGTTGGCAAAATTAGATGGAAAATTATCTTGCGTCATTTGGTTAGAATGTGTTAATATTGATTATCGGTGAGGGCGTGTAGCTCAGTGGACTAGAGCACGTGGCTACGGACCACGGTGTCGGGGGTTCAAATCCCTCCTCGCCCGTTTTTGAAGGTTAAAAGTTGAAAGTTAGGAGTGAGGAACTTTGATTCTTCACTCCTAGCTTTTAGGGGACTTCCCAATAATAAAAACATCCCCAATTTTCTAGTGGGATGGGTGTCCCCACCCGTCCCATACTTAGGGCGGGTTTTCCTGCCCACCCCACAAGAAGTAGTTGAGTATTTTTTATTTGGAAGTTCCTTTACCGCATAGGGGTAAAGGAAGCAACTGTTAGGGTTTTCCCTCTCTTTTTCATTAATTCTCAATGCCCAATGCCCATTGTTACCTTAGTCAACATTTTTTGCTACCACCTCTCGCACGCGATAGATAGGCCGTCCTTGGGATTCATGGTATGTACGCATGAGCAATTCTGCCAAAAGACCGAAGCAAAACAACTGCACTCCAGTTACTAGCAGGAGAACTGCTAAAATCAGCAAAGGGCGATTGCCAATCATCTCACCTAAAGCTAATTTGACGAAAGTCAAGTAAATTCCGATCGCTGTCCCTGAAACCATTGAAATCAAGCCCAACAGCCCAAAAACGTGCATCGGGCGGGTGAGGAATTTTTTCATAAACAGAATGGTTAACAAATCCATCAACACCCGGAATGTCCGCCAAATCCCATATTTACTGCTACCAAAGCGACGGGCGTGATGACGCACTGGGATTTCGGTAATTCTAGCTCCTTCAATATATGCCAAAGCAGGTAAAAATCGGTGTAGTTCCCCGTAGAGGTTCATATCTGCCAACAGTTCGGCACGATAGGCTTTCAACGAACAGCCATAGTCATGAATATTCACGCTAGTAGTGCGGCGAATTAGCCAATTGGCAATTTTGGAAGGAAGTAACCGATTTACAGCACCATCTTGGCGTTTTTGCCGCCAACCACTTACTAAATCGTAACCCTCATCCAACTTTGCTAATAACATGGGGATATCAGCTGGGTCATTCTGGAGATCAGCATCTAAAGTAACGATCGCTTTACCGACTGCATAATAAAACCCCGCAGCCATAGCCGCAGTTTGTCCGTAGTTGCGCCGCAAAATTACCGCCTTTAAATCAGTGCGGATTTGCGCTTCTTGCTTGAGAAATTCCCCGGAACCATCTGTAGAACCATCATCCACACAAATGATTTCATAATTTATCTGACTAGAGGATAAAATAGATGCGATCGCTTCTAGTAAAAGCGGCAAACTTTCCACCTCGTTATGTATCGGCACCACCACCGAAACATCTGGGACTATTGCTGAAATCGCCCCATTTTCCCCAGTCAACCCTTCATAAACCAACCTACTCCTCATATATCTGTGCGTCCTCAGCGTCTCTGTGGTTCGTAACTCTTAAAAACTCTACCAGCACCTCGCAGCTGCTGATAGTACGACTGACTAACCGCATCTCCCTGTTCCGAGAGAATATCAATCCCCATACCATCCCGTCCCTGCTCTTTCCCAGAACTATGGATATAATAACCATCAGCCAAATAAAGTCCGACATGGGTTGCTTTTTGGCTAGTTCCAAAAAATACCAGATCCCCGGCTGCTAATTCTGCAATAGTAATTGGTTGGGTGAATCCTTCCTGTTGATAGGCATCTCTAGGTAGCCAAATACCCACCGAAGCAAACGCCGCCTGCATCAACCCCGAACAGTCATAATTTGGCCCAACCGTACCACCCCAAAGGTAATAATTTGATTGTTGCATCGCTTTTTGGGTAAAGGCGATGACCTCTGGTAGGAGTTTTTTAATCTCAGATTTAGAAAATGTTGCAGCCTGATAAGGTACAGTAGCAGATTGTAATGAATCAAAATCGGAAAGGGATAGCCATCCAGAATAATCATCTTCACATAAATACACCTCAACCACTGAATTTTGATGATTTGATGTTACCCATAAATGTCGCCCAGAGGCGGCTTGAGTTGCTAAACGTGTACATTCTGGAGAATCATATAAATTCAGGTCAGCTAAACATTGATACTCCCCTGATTGGGGATTTCGGCTTACCTCGACTTCGCTCGGTACAAGTCGCTCAGTCGAACGATTTGGGACTTCGGCTTGGCTCAATCGAACGATTTGGGATTTTAGATTAAAGGACATTATTAGAGAATGGTTTTTTTTAATAAAGACGAACAACTCGAAAATCTTGGTAATGGTATTTTAGATGCAACTTGGGCAGCATTTCCGACTTTAGCCCGTAATCAAATTGCCCTGACTTGGGTTGTTTACGATCCCCCAGTGCTAGTAAATACTGGTGGTGCGCTGACTCCCAACGCTTTTTGGGATCATCCAGTCCGTGGTTTTACTTATCGCGGTGTTGAGCGGATTTATCCCGCCAGTGTAGTTAAGCTATTTTATCTGGTGGCGGTAAACGAATGGTTAGAAAAAGGTATGCTCCAGCAGACTTCCAAGGAGTTGGAGCGAGCCTTGCGGGATATGATTGTAGATTCTAGTAATGATGCTACTAACTTGGTTGTGGATATTCTCAGTGGCACCACTTCTGGGCCAGAATTACCAATCGGTCCCTTTGAAACCTGGAAATATCAGCGTAATATTGTTAACCGTTATTACCAAACTTTGGGTTGGGAAGAAATGGAGACGATTAACGTCTGTCAAAAAACTTGGGGTGATGGTCCATACGGACGGGAGCGGGCGTTTGTGGGAGAGTTACTGGAAAATCGTAATATGGTGACAACAAATGCGATCGCCAAGTTACTGCATAGTATTGTAGGTGGAGTGGCGGTTTCAAGTGTGCGATCGCAAGCAATGATGGCTTTACTCAAACGTCCTCTCAACGATTTGTCCTCTGACGGCGAGGAAAATCAGATTACAGGTTTTTTAGGTGGTGGACTGACTGAAAATGCTCAAATTTGGTCAAAGGCAGGTTGGACAAGTCAAGTTCGCCATGATGCTGCGTATATTGAGATACCAAATCAGCGGCCTTACCTTTTAGTGGTATTTACTGAAGGTAAAGTGCATGCTAAGAGTCAGGCTATTTTACCCTTTGTTTCTAAACTAGTTGCCGAAGCGATCGCTAGTCTATGATCTACTGCGATCGCATCGCCACAATACCTATTTCTTCCTTTGCGTCCTTTGCGGTTCGTTAAGGAATAGGAATTAAATAACATACAATTTATGTCGCTGGCTTACCTCACCCTCAATCCCTCTCCGATATATTGGAGAGGGAAGCTAGAGATAGGATGAAGTTTTGCATTTTAGAGGCAATTGAAAAATTAGAAGCGATTGAAGAATTTGAGGAAACGAAAGATGATTAACTACGACCACTACACCTATAAAGTTACTTGGTCAAAGGAAGATGAAGAATTTGTAGGATTGTGCGTTGAATTTCCTAGTCTATCTTTTCTCAATAAAAATCGGAATACAGCACTCGAAGGTATTACAGACTTGGTAAAAGATGTAGTAGCTGATATGGGAGCGAATGATGAAACTATTCCAGAACCGATTTCAGAAAAAAATTACAGTGGTAAATTTGTAGTTCGTATACCTCCAGAACATCATCGTAGACTAGTTATAGAAGCAGCAGAGCAAAAAATTAGCTTACAGCAGTTTTCATGTATTTGAACCACATCTTTCCTAGGGGCACAGCAATGCTGTGCCCCTACCGCGTGGTCTATTTATAGCAACCGAAGCATAGATTAGGACATAATAGAAGTAAATGACCTTCAAAAAC
>NZ_JABXKJ010000041.1 GCF_017115085.1 Nostoc sp. NMS7
CTGCCTTTATCTCTTCTTTAGTAATTATGTACTATATTTAGATGCGTTCGCCCTGATTTTTGAACCGAGTGATACAGAGCCAATAACACCCAACATCATTAGAATAGCCAGAAAAGGTTGCTTTAATTGTTTCATCACAATAATTACTAAATTAGTTATGCGTTAAGGTAATACGATCGAGACTCGAATTGTAAGTGGAATTCATTTCGTTATCCTAGCACAATATTGATGTAGTTAATATAACATACAAAATTATGCTTATCAGTAAATTAGATTTTTATCCTTCATTTATAAAGGCTTTGAGGTTAATTAGCGCTTATATATAATGTAAAGTTTATACAATTAGCTGAAAGCGGTTTTTGAAGAAAATGTATGTTTAATTTGATTAATGACTAACCCTATTAGAGTCGATGGGCGGTATTATCCACCGCACCTCAAATCCTTATTTTGGCGTTGAAACTGGCTCAGGTTTGCAATTGGCGATCGCTTGTTGGAATTGCCTCACAGAGTGGTATTGGCATTTTTCGGAGATGTCTATTAAGGATTGAAACGTAAAGTTTCAGCGCTTAAATATTTCCATCCTGCAAATTGCAATCCATCAAAATTCCTATTAGAGATTGAAACGGTTTGTATCACACTACATTGCAATCGATCAAAATTCCTATTTTTGAATTGTTATTTGGTCAGTCTTGGGAACCATTTCGAGGGAACAGGTAAGCGATCGCAGCGTAACCCGAAAGACTGAGTAAACCAACCAAAAAAGCAGCCAGAATAAAAGTAGACATAATGTTATACTATATGCATTTCCAAAATCTCGACATCCATCAAAAAAATAAGATTTCGGATACTTTCAACTTAGCAATTGGGTATGACACAGCCGTGACTACCTTGTGTCAATCCCTTGTATCTCAAAGGTTTTGACTCAATTCAAGCCAAAGGCAGAAAAAACCGAAACGTACTACCAACTCCCAATTCGCTTTCTACCTGAATCTGACCGCCTTGTAGTTCAATCAAACGATGGGAAATAGTTAAGCCGATACCAGTGCCTCCCGAATGGCGATCGCGCGATTGGTCAGCTCGCCAGAAACGCTCAAACACATGGGGCAAATTTTCTGGAGCGATACCAATACCTGTATCTATAACCGCAATCCAGAGAAGAGAAGCTTCAGTCCCAACATCAATGGTAATTGCACCTTCATTAGTATAATGCACTGCATTACCTAGCAGATTAACCAACACCTGTTCTGTGCGGTCAATATCTGCCAATACAGGAGGTAGCACAGATGGACATTGTAAGAGCAGAACTGGCCCATCTTCTAACAGTTGGTCAGTAAATTTCTCTACTAATGACTCTAACAACGGACGCAGATTTACCCGTTGGATATTAATTGGCAGATAACCAGCTTCCGCCTTAGACAATTCTTGTAAATCGTTCACCAACTGCTCTAAACGCCTAGTTTCTCTAGCTAAACGCCGATAAATTTCAGGAGACGCTTCAATTTCCCCATTAGCGAGTTCTTCCAAGTAACCGCGCACCACTGTTAACGGTGTTCGTAGTTCATGTGTCATGTCTCCAATCACTTCTCGCCGCCGCGCTTCTACCCCTTCTAAACTAGCTGCCATCCGGTTAAAACTAGTACTCAGTCCACTGAGTTCGGGAATGTCAGACACAGGTAGTCGTGCATCCATCTGACCAGCAGCAAATTTTTGGGTGATTTGTTCCATCTGGGTCAATCGCTGCATAATCCGGCTGGACACCCAGTAACTCAATCCACCGGCGGCGGTGGTACCAACTAAGACTGACCAAATAGTGCTTCGCTGCCAAGCAAGTTCAAATCCTGCGACCAATTCAGTACGGACATCAATTAAGTCAAACCCCTGATTTTCTAATCGTTCCAAATGCAAGACAAACAAGCGGGGAGAAGAGATTTTGCTGATGCTCACCAGACTAGCTACCCCCACGAGCATTACTACTAAGTGGGAGAAAAATAGGCGCGTTCTTAGCCCCATCTTCATAACATTTACGCCAGCAGAGGATCTTCAAATTTATAGCCAACCCCAACAACAGTTTTAATAAAAGTCGGATTTGCCGGATCAGGCTCAATCTTTTTTCGCAACCGAGCTACATGAGTATCCACCACTCGTTCATCGCCAAAAAAGTTATCTCCCCAAAGTTTATCAATTAGTTGAGTGCGGTTCCAAACTCGACCAGAATTGCTGACAAAGGTGGTTAGCAAGTTAAATTCTAGGGTAGTTAAGTCCAAAATTTCAACCTCCTGAGAATTCAGCTGACGACTAGCAGTGCGCTGATCTACATCGACGATAAAGTGTTGGGTACGATTGACTTGATTTTGTCCCCCTTGGCGGAGACTACGCCGCAATAGTGCCCGCACCCTAGCTACCAACTCTCTGGGGCTAAAGGGTTTCACCATGTAATCATCAGCACCAGTAGATAGACCAATGACGCGATCGATTTCCTCACCCTTAGCCGTAAGCATCAAAATATAAGGATCTTTTGCACCTGGTTTCTGACGAATTCTGGCACAAACTTCTAACCCATCCAAACCAGGAATCATTAAATCTAGAATGATTAAATCAGGTGGTTGCTCGTGAAACATCCGCAAAGCATTCATCCCATCGCGGCTAGTGCGACAAAAAAATCCTTCTTTTTCTAAAGAGAGTTCGATTAAATGAGCAATTTCTGGTTCATCTTCAACTATTAAAATATCCATTTCAATTAAGACCGAGCAAAATACGCAGATTAAAGATTTGAATTTGACGACGTGCGATAACTATAGCCAAGATGAGAATCTTTTTGAATGTGTGCTTTAATACTATCGAGGTCAATAAAGCAGTCAGCAACATCAATCAAGCTTTCGCTAGTCGTCGTTTGCAGACTCACCACTTCCACTCGAACTCCCATTCTACTGACAGCGTTTACAGCATAGGCTAAATCTCCATCCCCACTGACTAAAACCGCAGTATCATAATAAGGAGCTAAAGTGATCATATCTACAGCAATTTCTACGTTCAGATTTGATTTTTTGAAATTCTCTGCTGGCAGAACAAGCTCTTTTGCTACGACACGATAACCATTACGACGCATCCACAATAAAAAACCCTGTTGTTTTTCATTGCTGATATCAACCCCAGTATAGAAGAAAGCACGTAACAGTCTTGAACCATTGGTTAAATGACAAAGCAATTTAACATAGTCAATTTCTATGCCGAGTTGTAAAGCTGTATGAAATAGATTTAAGCCATCAATAAAAATAGCAACTCGACCACGATTGAACCTATTGAAAATCGAACTATCAGGTGCAGTATCTTGCATCTTCTTAGTATCTTTACCTTTGACAGCAGTATCGCTCAAATTTTGCCCTTGCCAATGCGGTTTAGTTTTGAGTACTTTAGTCTCCTTAAATTCATTGCTATGTTTGCTAAAATTAGTTATAATCATTGATACCTCTGATTTTAAAGCGCGAAAGAGTTTTGAGTAAATTGTCTATAGTATAGTCTGTACTAATTTATAACCCTAGCAGGTAATGGTCTTAAGTCACGATACACAGATAAAGCTTTACGCTTACTGAGTATTTCTGTAAATCTTTTTGTCAGGCTAGGGTCAAGAATCCGCGAAGGTCATTATCTATTCTGATTTTACCGCAGGCTAAGGACGCTCAAATACTGAGAGAGTTAGAAGCAGTAATAATGTAATATGCGATGCCTGCGGCGGGCTACGCCAACGCCACTCAAAAGCTAAGTTGTCACAAAGCATTGACAAAAATGCAAGATTCCCGACTTTTTAAACAAGCCGGGAATCTGAATGTTAACCTTTAGCTAACTTATTCTGAGATGTGTAGTAAACCTTACTACCAGTATCAGCTACAAAATGGCAACTGATAGATGAATTCCATAATGACTTCCAAATGGGTTCCTCCGATTTGTGGAAATACTCACCCATCACTGGTTTTATTGCCTGAGTTGCCTTCAGCAAGTTGTAGTGAGGGATGTTAAGGAATATATGGTGAGCAACATGAGTACCGATATCATGATGGATATGATTGATCAAACCATAATTACGATCAATGCTAGAAATTGCGCCTTTCAGGAAAGTCCAATCTTCTCCCCGATACCAAGGAAGCTCTGGCTCAGTGTGGTGCAGGAATGTCACCAAATCTAGCCAAATTACGAACACAATGTAAGGCGCAGCATAATATTTCAGCAACCACATCCAACCCCATTGGTAGGTGAGGAAACCTAGTAAACCTACCATGCCAATCAAAAGTATAGTACTAGTGATGATATCCCATTTTTCTGAGGGTTTGAAAAGCGAACTGCTGGGTAAAAAGTGGGAGCCTTCCTTATTAGGAGAACGCTTAAACAAATACAGAGGATAAGCCAATAGAAAAACATAATATCTGACTATCTTTTGGGCTAAGGGCATCTCCTTGTATTGTGATTCTGTCACAGGATACCAACTTTCATCGTTATCGATATTGGCAGTATTTTTATGATGAGTTCTGTGACTAATCCGCCAACCATGATAAGGAACAAGTATTGGTGTGTGAGAAAGATGTCCAATCAAATCATTGAGCCATTTATGCTTAGAAAAAGATTGGTGTCCGCAGTCATGTCCGACTACAAACAAAGCCCAAAACATCGTTCCTTGCATTAACCAGAAAATCGGGAAGAAAAGCCAAGAATCCAGGTAATAAGCTACTGCATAAAGCAGACCGATAATCAAGATATCACGAAAGAAGTAAAAAAGCGATTTTGTCACATTCGGCTGAAAGCATTCAGCAGGAATGGCAGCTTTTAAATCCTGAAGCGTGAAAGGTAATTTAGTTGCATCCTCAGACGTTTCACAGCCAGGAGGATTGTTGAACGTGATGGTATTTGATTGCACTGGATTCTTTTGTTAGATAGAAATCGGAACTTTATTTGAGAGAAGATCATCTCACCTCTATGATGCCCACGACAATAGCGATCGCTAACATCCAAGAGGATAAAATCTGGCAATTTACCTCAAATTTTAGTCAGTGAATTGCCAGATTCTATTTAAACACAGCATAATAAACGCTCTCGTTGGTTCAAGAGCGTGAGTGTAATCACAGGGCTATTTATTGCTCTGTGTAATATTCGTTGAAAGTCTTATAGCCAACATCAGTTGTGTACAGTTGACACTGGTCTGTAATCTGCTTCATTAAAGACCAAGAAAACTGAGATTCATCATGCAGATAAGGCTGCCAATTTTCTTTGATGCTGCTGTAAGCTAGCCGTAAATTATAAGAAGGAATCGCAGTGGAAATATGATGAGGGACATGAACATTGATATCGTGGCAGAGGATTTCTACCCAACGCGGATAATCGCAATGGATAGTGCCAAATAGCTGTGCTAGACCTTCATTCCACTTGTTCGCTGTCACAAAAGGAACATCTGTGGAAGTATGGTGAACAATAGTAAAAGTACTCATCCAAAAATGGTAAATCATCCAGGGTACTAGCCAAAATTTGACAAATCCCCAGATCCCAGTTGTGGCGATCAGAATCGGGAAAGCGATCGCTGCAAACACAACTACTACAGCCACAGAAAGCTTGATACTCGATTGGTCTTTAGTTTTGAAGTTCCGCCAATCAAAATGCACCACAGCCCAATGTCCAATGGAACCTACCCACCAGAGGCGTTTACGCATAAACAGTTCAAAAGCAGACTGTCGGATTTGATCCCAATTTTCAAACACTTCTGGTTGGATTGGATGCCAAGCGTTGTCCTCATCCAGCTTGTTGGTATGAGTATGGTGATAATTATGCTTAATGCGCCAACTATGAAAGGGGTAAATTAACGGCATCATGAAGAAATGGCCCACCAAATCGTTTACCCAACGACGCTTGGCAAAAGACCTGTGACCACAATCATGGGCAATTACAAAAAAACCTGTTAAAGCAGTGCCCGTAAAAATCCAAGCTAGGGGCAAAAGAAACCAAGGAGTGATGATTAGGCTGTAGTAGCCCAAGGCAACTGCCAAGACACTAATTATTACTTGTATCCAAGCTTTGCGACGGTTCTGCTGAAAACATTCCCCTGGCAGGGTTTTGACAATATCTTTGAGCCTTAGGTCGGAATTACTAGGCTCGTCACTTACTTTCTGGCTGTTAATTATTGATGTAGTCATGAACACCTGAAAAACAAAAAACTCCTCCACCAAGTCGCCAAAAAGCAACTTGCCTCAAACATTCTTGACATTAGCGCTTCGGATTATAGCAATCTAAGCGACACAAGCGCACCCGTAAATAGACTTTTGAAAAGTTAGGAGTTATAACTGATGAGCGATGCCCTGAGCCTGCCGTACCACTTCGTGGAAGCAAGCTACGCGCAGCGTCTCGTAGAGAAGGGTTATGAGTTAAAAAAGATAAACATCCGATAGCGTTTCCTAATCAGAGTGAAGTGCAGCTTTATCGGGGTGAAGTTTTGATATGTACTTCATGCACCTGGGAACCGCCATTACTCCTAACTCCTAACTCCTGTACGATTAATCGCGTCTCTCCAAACTCCTAACTCTTGTACAGACGCGATTAATCGGGTCTCTGGAAACTCCTAACTAATTTTTGTTGGGGCCAACTTCACATTAGTAGCCAGACCAACTGCTTGTAGCAATTGAACAGTCATCCAAGTTAAATCGATTTCCCACCATTCCAGCCCATGACGAGCTGAGTATTGAAAGGCATGATGGTTATTGTGCCAGCCTTCACCGAAAACTAGTAAGGCTACCCACCAGCAATTAGCCGATTTATCACCAGAATCATAGCTTTGATAGCCAAATTTATGAGTAGCGCTGTTCACCAACCAAGTACAGTGGTAAACCCAGACAAGGCGAACAAAAATCCCCCAAAAAACGAACGGCCAGCCACCCAGAACCAAAAGCAACACACCCAGAGCAACCTGGATCAAAATGAAATATTTTTCTAAAAACTGATAAAATGGGTCTTCGGCAATATCTTTGGTGAAACGAGGAATTTCAGTGTGAGCGGGACAGTAGTGAAGCAGCCAATCCATGTGGCTCCACCAGAAGCCTTTATTAGAATCATGGGGATCTGCGTCAGTATCGGAGTGCAAATGATGAATGCGATGTGTTCCTATCCACTCAATTGGGCCTCCTTGACAGGAGAGTGTCCCGAAGAAAACCAGGAGATATTCTAACCACTTGGGAGTTTGAAAACTGCGGTGGGTAACAAGGCGGTGAAATCCCAGAGTAACGCCTAAACCACCAGTCACCCAGTACAGCAAGAAACCGACACCAACTGCCGTCCAGCTAAAGTTACCAGGAAAAAAGGCAAACAAAGCGCCGATATGCAGTCCAATGAGAAATAGGGTATTAACCCAGTTAATTTGAGGTTTAGTTGAAGAAGCAATTGTCATGCAGTCACCTAAAGAAAGAATTTTCCAGCCTAGTCTGTGGGATCTAAAAATCCGCATATCTATAATTTTTTTTGGAACGAGGAACTGATGAACAGCTTAGAACAGCTGCGGCAAGCAGAACAGGCACTATTAGAAATTTTTGCTGGAATTGACACTCAGGTTAAGCATAATCTAAAACGAGTCCTGGATGCGTTTCGTAATCACCGTGTGGGGGCACACCACTTTGCTGGTGTAAGTGGCTACGGCCATGATGATTTAGGACGAGAAACTTTAGATATGGTTTTTGCCGAAGTTATGGATGCCGAAGCTGCGGCGGTGCGAGTGCAGTTTGTTTCGGGAACTCATGCGATCGCTTGTGCTTTGTTTGGTGTCCTCCGTCCTGGAGATGAAATGTTAGCAGTAGTTGGTTCTCCCTACGATACGCTTGAAGAAGTCATTGGTTTACGAGGTCAAGGTCAAGGCTCTCTGATCGAGTTTGGCATAAATTACCGCCAATTGGAGCTAACTCCCCAAGAAACTATAGATTGGCAAGCTTTAAGTAGTAGTGTGGCTGAAAACACGCGTTTAGTGTTAATTCAGCGTTCTTGTGGCTATTCTTGGCGTCCGAGTTTATCAATTGCCGATATTGAAAAAATCGTCCACTTAGTCAAACAGCAAAACCCGAACACCGTTTGCTTTGTAGATAACTGCTATGGCGAATTTATTGAAACCAGGGAACCAACAGCCGTAGGTGCTGATTTAATCGCAGGATCATTGATTAAAAATCCTGGTGGCACCATTGTCAGCGCTGGCGGTTATGTCGCCGGTCGCGCCGACTTAGTAGAAGCGTCCGCTTGTCGCCTGACTGCTCCCGGTATCGGTAGTTATGGCGGTGCTACTTTTGACCAAAATCGCCTGCTGTTCCAAGGACTATTTCTGGCTCCGCAAATGGTCGGAGAGGCGATGAAAGGGACTTATCTTAGTGGTTATGTATTTGACAAACTCGGTTATCCAGTTAATCCCGCTCCCCTGGCTCCCCGTGGGGATGTAATTCAGGCAATCAAACTCGGTTCTGCTGAAAAGCTAATTGCTTTCTGTAAAGCCATACAACAGCATTCTCCTATCGGTTCCTACTTAAACCCTGTTCCAGATGAAATGCCGGGGTATGAGAGCCTGGTAGTCATGGCTGGCGGAACATTTATTGAAGGGAGTACTTTGGAATTATCAGCAGATGGGCCTTTGCGTGAACCTTATGTGGTTTATTGCCAGGGGGGGACTCATTGGACTCATGTGGCGATCGCATTGGAAGCTGCGATCGATGCGATCGGAAGTTTTGACTAGATATTATAGCAGATATTCTGCACCGCATGAGGTTTATTGAGAAATTAATCGTGTGCGATCGGATTATTTATGTTGTTACAAGTGCAAGGTGATTCTTATTTCTCCTTTGGGACTGACAAATAAAAAAACATCCCAAATTTTCTGGTGGGATGGGTGTCCGCACTACGTGCCGCTACGCGAACACCCGTCCCATATTCAAGGTGGGCAGGATGCCCACCCTACAAGATGAATAATACTAACGCTCTATATTCTATGCAATTGAAAGCGGCTAGAAGTTTTTAGCGATCGCAAAATTTCAGATAACTGCAAATTAGTTTTCATCGCGTCCGTGAACTTGAGCCGGAGGACTGGTTGCTTCAACAGCCGTGAATGGTTCGAGGATTTTGTAGGTGTGGCTGGCTCCTTTGGGCACAACCCAAGAACTCCCAGGCTCTAGTAAAATCACTTGTCCTTCAAGGTGCAATTGGGCACGACCATTAATTACATAACCAACTGTTTCATAGTCGCGCGAACTTGGCTCTTTGTCTTCGTTTGGTTGTTCATCTTCCCAAAGACGCATGGCAACATTTTTGCCAGAAGCTAAATATTTTTGACCGAGTTTACCTTTAGGGGAATTGGTAGAATCTATTTTCGTAACGCTGGTGTCGCTCATAATTAAATTAGGGTTTGAGTACAACTTTGATGCAGTTATCTTTCTTGTCCTTAAAAATTTCGTAGCCGTGGGGCGCTTGTTCTAAAGGTAACGTGTGGGTGATGATAAATGTTGGATCAATTTCACCTTTTTGAACGTGTTCTAACAAAGGTTTTAGATACTTGTGGACGTGCGTTTGTCCCATTTTCAAGGTTAAACCCTTGTTCATAGCAGCACCCATCGGCATTTTGTCTATAAAGCCACCGTACACACCCGGAATTGATACGTGACCACCTTTACGACAAGAAACAATTACTTGCCGTAATGCTGTTGGGCGATCTGTTTCTAGACGCACCGCTTGTTTTACTTGGTCATATAAGGCCATGAAATCTGTACCGTGGGCTTCCATTCCCACTGCATCAATGCAAGCATCAGGGCCACGACCGCCAGTCAATTCTTTGAGTGCTTCGCCAACATCCCCTTCTTCGTAGTTAAGGACTTCAGCTTTGCCCTGTTCTTTAGCCATTTGTAGACGTTCGGGAACGCGATCAATCGCAATCACACGTTCTGCACCAAGAAGAAATGCGCTTTTAATCGCAAATTGTCCGACTGGGCCACAACCCCAAACGGCGACAATATCACCGGGTTGGATGTTGCAGTTTTCGGCTGCCATATAGCCAGTGGGGAAAATATCTGTTAGAAATAGCACTTGTTCATCCGTCAAACCATCGGGAATTTTAAACAAGCCGACATCGGCAAATGGTACTCGTGCATACTCTGCTTGACCACCGGCATAACCGCCGAATAAATGAGAGTAGCCAAATAGAGCTGATGGCGAATAGCCCATTTGCTTTTCTACTAACCAAGCGTTGGGGTTAGAGTTGTCGCACAGTGAGGATAAATCCCGATTGCAGAAAAAACAATTGCCGCAGGAGATGGTAAAAGGAACTACTACGCGATCGCCTATTTTCACATTTTTAACTGCACTTCCCAGTTCTACAACTTCCCCCATGAATTCATGACCAAGGATGTCGCCTTTTTCCATTGAGGGGATGAAGCCGTTGTAAAGATGCAAATCAGAACCACAAATTGCCGTGGAAGTAATTTTAATAATGGCATCGCGTGGGTTGATAATTTTGGGGTCAGGAACTGTTTCTACCCGCACATCGTTTGCTCCATGCCAGCAAACTGCTTTCATAATTGATTTCGTCCTTAGTGATGATTTATGGCTCTTTAATATCAAGATGAATCCAGTATTTATCTTAAGCGGGAGACGCGATAATTATCGCGTCTCGGTAACTAATCAAATCTGGTTCAACAATGTATGACTCAGTAATTTAGACTCAAAACTTGGTAAAAGTCTAGCTTCTATGTCTCAGTTATTTGCTTGGAGCATTATGGTAATAACCCTTTTTATCTCCATTCAATGACCGAGCTTTGTCTCCTGCCTTGTTTTTTGCAGGATCAAAAAACTCTTTTGTAGCTTCAGGAGTTTCTTCATCCAAGTTTAGCTTTTCACGGATATTATCAACAGCGCCTTTTAATTTATTCTTGCTATTGCTGATTTGGGTATCATTTCCAATTGCACCTTCGTCTGGTGTTCCTTTGTAATAAATACCCTCTGGAGTTTTAACAGTCTCAGCTTGAGCTACATTAGCGTAGCTAAAAGCTTGACCCAGTAAAAACATAAATCCTACGAGGAAAACTACAAGGATTTGGGAAATACGAATATTTCGCAGCGATGAAATTACTCGATTCATAAAAAGCCTCAATTGCATTATGTTGGGTGTACGATTCAAAAGACTGAATGATTATTGATCATTCAGGGTTTAAGAACAACTTTGATGCAGTTATCCTTTTTTTGTTGAAAAATCTGGTAGCCGTGGGGTGCTTGTTTTAAAGGTAACGGCCACGAGTCATATCTTCCAACGCTTCGCCAGCATTAACTTATTCGTTGTTAATGAATTTTGGCAAACTTTTTCGCCATTTCCAGACGTTCAGGAAAGCGATCGCTATTGATCGCTTTTTTAACATCCATCATCTGGGATCATTGGGGGAATAACTACTTGCTTCCCCTTGATTGACCTTCGGTGGTGGCAATTTCGCCTGCTTCCATTAGCATCTTGAAGCGACGCAATTCATCACCAATTTGCTGTTCTGGTTCTTCACCGAAAAGTTTAGCTACAGTAGCCCCCAATATCCCACCCGGCGGGTTATACTCCAAGACAATCTTGACTTCCGTACCGCGATCGCCTGGTGCCTTTTGGAAACGGACAAAACCAGAATTATCAACGTCTGCACCTTCTACAGAAGCCCAAGAAATAAACTCATTTTCCCGGTCTTCCAGAATTTCTGCATCCCATTCTACGCTGTTACCCAAGGGTGCATTTGCAATCCAGTGAGAACGTTTTTGGTCATGCACCTTTACAGATTTGAGATGCTTCATAAATGTGGGCAAATTCTCAAAGTTGTGCCAATAACGATACAGTTCATCTGCTGGTTTATTAATCGTTACCGTCTTTTCAACTTTGATGGGTTGGTTTATACCTATTGCTGACTGGGCTTGCTCGATTGTGCTTTGTTTAGTTGCACCTTGATAGATCAAACCGCCACCAGCTAAAGCCGTCAGCACTCCCCGCAATGAACCCTGCTTTAAACCCATCAGCACCATAGCACCGCCACCAATTAGAGATGACCAACGCTCTACTTCACTAGCTTCAGGCTGCCCTGTATTTAGTTTATCCCCTGATGTTGAAGCCACTTTTTTAGTTCTCCATCAAATTAAATTAACCACAGAGGCACAAATAATTTCTTATATCTGTGTCTTATTCTCTACCAGACGCTATCCATAGCTCTGGTTATGTTCAAAAAATCTTTATATTGACACAGAAGCGCCTGTAGTCGGCTTAGGAGGCTGAATCTGAGTGCCTATCCGCGCCCGATATACTTTTAGCAATTGTTGTTCGGATTTCAATAAATCCTGGTAAATTTCTTTGAAAATAGCAGTTGTTACCGGGTCAGTGTACATTGCACACAAATTGCCAATATCGCCGATACCAGTTTGCACATCCCCCAAAGCCGAACGTAACTGATAGATGTCATCACTTCCGGTGAAGGCAGTTTTTACCTTGGCATACTGATTGGCAATATTTGCCGCTAAAGAGTGTTTTTCGCCCAATAGGTGGAGATAGGTTTCTAATTTTTGAATGTGGCGCTGTTTATTAGCAATGATTTCTTGAAAGACTGATTTTCCTTCGCTATCTGATTCCTTTTCCAAGTACTTCTCAAATGCTTCTAAGGAATAACGTTCACCACTAAGGGCAGTATTTAAACCTTTGCTGAGATCACCTTTGGTTGAGCCACCCCAAGCATCGGCGAGCTTCCACCATTCGGCACTTGTGTCTTTCTCATTTGGTAATGCAGCATCTTTGCCACCATAACCCAAACGGCTTAGAATAGCGGTGGTGAAAATTGCCAAGTCTCCGGGTTCACGAGATGTAATCAAATTCCCATCAACTACTAGCGGCTCATCTAGATAATTTGCACCAGCGTTAATGATGTCCTTAGCAATAGCGCTAAAGCCAGTAATTTGTTTACCTTTGAGTAAGTCGCCTTCAATCAATAGTTGTGGTCCGTGGCAAACCGCAGCTACCAATTTTTCTTGTTGTATGGCATCTTGTACGAAGCGTACTGTGTTAAGGTTCCGCCGCATTTGATCGGGAGCCATCCCTCCAGGAATCACTACCGCATCGAATTCGGCTGCGATCGCTTCTGTCGTAGTACCATCGGCTTGTACGCTGAGTTTGCCCTGTTTACCCTTATATTTTTCATTTATTCGGGAACCCAGGACTACTACCTCTATTCCTGCTTGTTTCAGTCCATTATAAGGAACTGTAAATTCTGCATCCTCTACTCCCTGTTCAATGAGGATGGCAACTTTTTTCTTACTGGAATGATTGTTATGGTCAGTCATAGATGGTATTACCTGTTTATTTCTAGTATTTAACTAGCTACAATATTCATCGATTAGGACAGTTAAACAGCCAGAACTTTTTGCTGACAAATTGGATTGTTGGTGAATGATAAAAAATAGTTATGAGTAAAAACTTGGTTAATGAATAATTTCGGTTTGATTACCCTTAACTCCTAACTAAAAACTTGAACCATAAGTTTTTTGTCCATGATTTCTCCAATAGTATGACGCGATCGCTAGTTATGCTTCGTTCCAAGGGGATAGATTATTTTATTTCTAAAGCTATACCTCTCTAGTTAGACAAATTGTTGACAGGAAAACGTTATTGTGAGAATGCAGAAAAGGACTAGTATCATGGCAGAAAAAAATCATCATGACGAAATTAAAACCAATGATTTGCCACAAGAGATTACCGAATCCTACGGTACTGGTGTGAAAGACTTGTCGGGATACAATATTGGTGGTAGCTCAACGGGAGCAGAAAGAGAGGAGTATACAGAAACTAGTCCTGAACTCACTACTGGGGATGTTGATACTTATTGGCAAGATGCAGATGCAGTTGGGGATGAAGCTCTTGGTGGTAGTACTTCCACTCCTGATCAAAATGTAACTGAGGAGCTAGAAGCAGCCGTAGGGCTAGAAATGGCTGACTCTGAGTTTCTGCATACTAACGATATTTTAGAGGAACGTGATGGCGATCGCTGGGAGTTAGATCCAAAGTCTTCTGAAGATTATCAAACTCGGCGAGAATAAGCTAAATAAAAGTAGAAGCCGTATTCCTGGCAGGGCTATTTCATTCTCATCTAGTCCGCCTCAGAATGAATTCTGAGTCTAATAGCGAAAGTCGTCTAAAGACGACTAAGAAAAGGTTATAGTCCGTTTTAACGGACTTTAGCTATGAGCCTCTGAACTTCAGTTCTGGGCGTTTTCTGTCTAGAATGAAATAGCCCTGGTATTCCTACTGTATTATTCACAAATTAATGTCCCTGCTTGGACAGTGCTTTTCTAAGCACTGTCACATTAAAATTAACATCTATCCACCGAAATACTTCCTGAAAATCTCTTCACCTTGTAGTATTCCAATTGCCAACTCCTTCACCTTGGCAAGCATGATTTTGGCTTTTTATGTCAGGTGCTTATCTAACCGTAATCCTTTGAATGCAGGAATATACCCCAACCGATTTATATTCTGTTTCTAATTGTTCTTCTTTATGATTCCAATACATCTGTCTTCAGTAGGGTAAAATGGCAGATGTAAATTTGATAACCTTGTTAAGAATACTGATAAATTGCAATTGGAGTTAATAATGACATACACGCAAACTAACGATCCAACTATTCATGAACATATTCAAGCTTGGCAAAAGTTGGATGTAGATCAACAGCTGGCTTTGTTTTGGTTCATTTACAAAGAAATTGGAGGTTCAATTACTCCAGCCGCCCCTGGTGCTAGCACTGCCTCGCCAGAAATAGCTGAAGGTTTATTTAATCAAGTTAAGGAATTATCTCACGAACAACAATTACAAGTTCAGCGTGATTTGATTAATAAAGTCGATACCCTAATTTCTCGTGAATATGGCTCTTTGGGTGATACCACCAAGCTACTGTTTTGGTATCGATTATCTCAAGGGATGGAAAATGGCACAATCATTCCTATACCTGATGATTATCAACTTTCTTCAGAATCTAAAGCGTTGTTTGGCAGAATTCAAGGATTAGAATTTGAACAGCAGATTACTCTTTTCCGTGATTATGTTTCGCCAATGGGTGCCCAATCAAAAGCAGGTGCGGAAATTTAGCAATTTTGAACTTTTTAGTATGTTATAGCAAGTTTGTTAGGTTGTAGTAGAAGAATTCTGAAATTAGAATTTCTTTACTCTCCAGCAGATTTTCCCAACTAGGTGATTGGTATTAGCGTTGCGTTAGTAAGTCTTGCCTGCTATACGCAGCGTTGCCTTCAGGAGAAAGGTGAGGGTCTTATACCCATTTATACCCATTCTCTTCAAGTTTACTATATCCGCCAGTCACTTAATATGAAGCTAAATTTTGATGACTGGCGTCTTTAATTTTTGTTGATAAATAAACACAAAAATCTAACTAATTTACCATAATTTATTATAGCTGATAAATATGTCTCAGTTTTTAATACTTAAAATAAAGGCGATCGCAAACAGTCTTCAGAGTTATTTAACAAATTATCGGGGTTGAAGTTGCTTGAGCTTATAATAAGACGTTCGGCGAGCGCTACTTCTCTACGAGAGGCTGCGCCAAGGACAACGCTACTTCGACGTCGCTCAGTACAAGTCAGTCGAGTCGCGACAAGTTTTGTGGTGGAGTATAAATTCCCGTTAAAAAACTTAATCACGAATTAGAAATTATTTTAATACTTCAGCTATGATACAATACCGACTAATGTAATCGGTACATTACTAACACAAATTTCGGGAAATTTAATTAATAAAAATTCATGGCTGATCCCTAAAATAACAGCTATTTGCTTTGCGTTCATCCAAAATCAAGTGATGTTCCCTGGTTGTATTTTCGAGCAAAGCAATAGTCGAACTGGCTCAAGGCAGGATTACAATTTTCACTCGATAATTTTTAGTTAATTACTTTGAGGTGTTTATGACTTCTACGAACGTCAATTTTTTAGAACAAAGTGTATCAAAATTTCAGAGTTTGAATATAGACGATCGCTTGACGGTTCTAGAGTTACTGTATACTGAAATTGGTGATGCAATTCCAGCGATCGCTCTCAATGATGTGCCAAATCAAAAAAGTGCGACTTTAGTTGCACAAATTCAAAACCTACCACAGGCAGAACAGCTTTTAGCTTTGCGTCAGTTGCTAAACCCAGATGAAGTAGGAGAAACAGCAATTCTTACTCAAGAGTATGCTTCAATGAGCGCTGACGATAAATTGGCTTTTTGGTATCAGCTCGCCCAAAATTTAAAAACTTCAATCATCGCTGTACCAAATGATTATATACCTTCTGAAGAAGCTACAGAAGTAATAGATTTACTTCACACACCGAACATTGAGGATTTAGTGACTTTCTTCAAGCGGGTGCTGTAAGAGTTTTGAATCAAGAATCGCAGGTGGGGCTATGCCTCACCTTTATTTTTACAGTAATAGGACTTATACCCTTTCACTTTAAATACGTTGGTAGGGGCACAGCAATGCTCATTGGTGTCAACTTAAGCTAGAAATAGCTTAACTGTTGGCTGACTCACCCGCCTGGAACTAAAGTTCTTTGGCTTTTAGCTAAAGTCTACTTTAGTAGACTAAAGATTTTTCGGATTATTTAGTCATCTTTAGATGACTTTCGCTAAAAGCCAAGGAACTTCAGTTCCTTGTGGGACATGGGTTTTACGTTAAGTTGACACGCATGAGCTTTTTCTGTGCCCCTACGATAAATCTATATGTATCAGGCTTTGTGTGAATTGGTATAACAGCTTACAACTTGAACGTTTCTAACTACAACTTCAGTTGAACTTATCACAACTTTAATTTTAAGAACTCTCCTTTGTTCCCAGCTTATCTAAACCGTATTAGTTGTTTCCCACAGTGTATTGCATCCAAACTAATTTTCTCTAATTACTCTTTGATAGCGACCTAGCGCGATTAAAGGAAAGTATTGTTGATACAGATGATATTTGAGATAAAAATGGCAAGGGAAGCCAGTACCTGTAAAGTCCGCCTCAAACCAAGTACCATCAGGCTGTTGAGTTGCCACTAGATAGCCAATTCCCCGCTCAATCACATCAAGCGCTAATTTACCTGTTGCTTCACCTGCTGCTATCAACCCAATTAAAGCCCAAGCAGTTTGAGATGCAGTACTATTTCCTTGTCCTTTGAGACTAGGATCGTTGTAGCTGCGGCAAGTCTCACCCCAACCCCCATCTGGGTTTTGACATCCAACTAACCAAGCGGCTCCCCGTTGTATACTGAGTTTATGCCTTTGAGGATCAATTAACGCCAATGCTGAGAGGACGCCACTGGTGCCGTAGATATAATTTACACCCCAACGACCAAACCAACAGCCTTCAGTTTCTTGTTCGCGCAGAAGATAAGTAAGCGATCGCTCTAAATTATAACTATCTATTGACAGGTTACAAGCACCAAGCATTTCTACGACTCTAGCCGTAACATCTGCGGTGTTTGGATCAATCATCGCTTTCAAGTCGCCATAAGGAATCGAGTTGAGCCAATCTTGATCATTATCCAAATCGAAAGCAGCCCACCCGCCTGGTTTACATTGCATAGATGCAATCCAGTTTAAGGCACGAGCGATCGCCGCCTGCTTAATTTTTTCATTAGGAAGTTTTGCTAAATCTAGTGCCATCACCACCACAGCCGAGTCGTCTACATCGGGATAAAAGTTATTGTCAAACTCAAATGCCCAAGCCCCTGGTTTTCCCTGACGATTTTTGACAGCCCAATCTCCGTAATCTAAAATTTGTTTTTGCAGCAACCATTCTCCAGCCTTTACCACAGCCGGATGATCTGGTGCAAAACCAGAATCTACCAAAGCACGTATCACCCAAGCGGTATCCCAGACGGGTGAAACACAAGGCTGTACGCGGTAGCTATTCTCTGTTTCAATGGCAAAATTATCAATTGCTTGCAAACCTCGTTCCACAATGGGGTCGCTTGAGTCATAATTTAGACAGCGCAAAGCTAGCATTGAATTCAGCATCGCCGGAATAATGCCGCCCCAGTCGCCTGTAGCTTCTTGGCGCTCTAAAATCCACTTTTCGGCGGCTTTGATGCCTTGTTCACGAAAAGGTACTAAATTCAGACTTTCTGCCAACTTGAACCCCTGATCAAGGGTGAGGAATAAATCTGTCCAATCACCACTTTGGGGTAATTCCCACCGGACTTGATCAACACCTTCAACGTATAGCTCATCTAGGTTGATAGTTGGATCGGTGATAAAAACAGGTTTGCGATCGCATACAATCAGCAGTGGCACAGTACTGGAACGCGCCCAGCTAGACATTTCGTAGATATTGACGGGGAAACCTTTTGGCAACAGCATCACCCAAGCTGGTAGCGAGGGAATACCGCACCAATTGTAGCAGCCAATCAAGGCTAAGTGCAACTTGGTAAAAATCCGAGTTTTGCTGATACCGCCCTGTTGGAGAATAAAAGCTTGCGCCCGAATCATCGCCGGATTGTTTGCTGGTACACCTAGCAGCCTCAGCGCCATGTAAGCTTCAACTGAAGTGCTAAGTTCTCCGCCATCACCGTAGAAAAGTTCCCAGCCACCATGCTGCCGTTGCTCTTGACGCAGATATGCTTCAACTTTATCTAAGGGTCTTCTTTGGTCTGTTCCCCAAATTTTATGCAGGAGGACGACTTCAGCAGTTATGGTGACATTAGATTCTAACTCTCCCCACCAGTAACCTGCGGGATTTTGAAGCGAAAGCAGATATTCTTGACTAGCTGCGATCGCTGTTGCGACTTGATTGACTTTTACCCTGTCTTGTGTTTGCATCAAATACTATTTAACCTCAACACCCACTTATAAACACGGTAATACAATGAGTGAAAAAAATTTTTTACTCAATCAGTAGACATAGTATTCTGTCTGAGTTACTGAAAATTTGCAATAGGTCAGCCCCCTTCGTAGGAATTAAAAATTAAATTCTTTTATTTTGAATTTTGAATGCGTGAATTTTGAATTGGAGCAAAGCGACGGTCATGGGTGTAATTGTATTAGGATTGATGCTCTTATCCTTAACAATTTGGTTGGGGTTACTGTGTTTTCGGGGGCAGTTTTGGCGGACAGACCAGCAACTAGAGGTTACAGAAACTCAGCTAAAATCGTTACCTGTGGTTTGTGCGGTGGTTCCAGCCCGTAACGAAGCCGATTTGATATCAACTAGCTTGCGATCGCTCCTACTTCAAGACTATCCTGGTTCTTTCAACGTCTTTTTGGTAGACGATCGCAGCACAGACCGGACAGCAAATTTTGCCGAAGGAGTTGCACACGCTGTAGGTAAACCTCAGCAATTGCATATTATCACGGGCGAAACATTGCCTCCTGGTTGGTCGGGCAAACTTTGGGCAGTTGAGCAAGGTATAAACAGTGCGAGTTTATTTGCACCTGACTATTATTTGCTGACTGACGCAGATATCGAACATGATCCTGGTAATCTTCGCCGACTCGTTGCTAAAGCTGTGCAGGAAGATTTAGACATGGTTTCTGTAATGGTGCGACTTAGATGTGAAAGCTTTTGGGAAAAACTTTTGATTCCAGCTTTCGTCTTTTTCTTCCAAAAACTCTATCCCTTTCGTTGGGTGAATAATCCCAACAATTCCACAGCCGCCGCCGCAGGGGGATCTATTCTGATCGCCCGTGAAGCTTTAGAGCGAATCGGGGGTATTCAAGTCATTCGCCAAGCTTTAATTGATGATTGCGCTCTTGCTCAGGCTGTTAAGACGAGTGGGGGACAATGGGGACAAGGGGGACAAAGGGGACAAGGAAGAATTATTCAACAAGTATCTCCCTTGTCTCTCCCCTCCCCCTTGTCTCCCCCTTCCTCTTCATCATCGGGGCGTATCTGGCTAGGATTGAGTACTTTAACTTGCAGTTTGCGTCCCTATGATTCGCTGGCGACGATTTGGGATATGGTTGCCCGTAGTGCCTATACTCAACTGAATTATTCTCCATTACTACTATTGGGAACTTTGGTAGGAATGCCTCTGATTTATCTAGTTCCGCCGATGGGTGTGATTTTGGGTTTAGTTTGGAGTAATTGGGCGATCGCACTTACGGGTTTATTCGGATGGCTGTTAATGGCTTTCGCTTACTACCCGACAATCCGCTTTTATAAATGTTCTCTTTGGTTAGCTTTTAGCTTACCTGCGATCGCTTTTCTCTATACCCTGATGACTCTAGACTCAGCACTACGTCACTGGCAAGGGCGCGGCGGCGCTTGGAAAGGAAGAGTTTATCCCGTAAAATCCAAATAAGCCAAAAGTGGTTAGTTAAAATAGTTATCAAAACAGACAATCAATCCAAACTCTAGAATCCGTCCTCCAAACTTTAATCATTAGTGAAAAATCCCAGTTATCAAAGGTGAAAAACAGCTATGGTGTTAGATGAAGTTCAAATGGATATTGATTTTAAGCAATTTTCAGATTATTTAGACTATTATTCATCAATTGTAGAATGGACAAAACCTTTATCTAATTTTATTGATATTTATTACAACTTTACTAAAATTAAAAACTTCAACGCTAAACACTTAGCTAAGTTTGCTAAAACTTTGTTAGATTACCAAGGTAATCCAATTGTTAAGGAAGACAATATTAAATGTCTAAGTTTAGCTAGAGATTTTGCACTTAGCACTGACCCAAATAAAAGACAGACATATTTGTGTACAGTTGAGCAAAAGAGAACTTTTTTTGATAATGAAGATGAAATAACTATTATAGGAAAAGTAAAATTGATTTGCATTTCTGATAATTATTTACAGTCAGTAGGTCTATATGAAGAACAAGATTACAAAGACTATTTGGCAGATCGAAGTTCTGAAGTATTATATTATAAGTTTTGTCAGGCAGAACTTGTAGGGCAAAGTGACAGATTAATTCAATATGAATTAATCAAATAATTATGGATTCGGCAATATTCACAGTGTGCTGAAGCTCTCTGGGTGACTAACCTACGGAGTTCCACAGAAATCGAATTAGAAGTCATATTAGCTGATTGCAGAATAAGCTCGTGCTTTTAATAAAATCATCATTTGCTCTAGCTGCTCGTAAACATTTAATTCTGCTAATTCCATTTGACTGAGTGTTGCAGAGCGATTTTTTTCCAGTAATTCTTGTAGGCGTGTTTGAGATTGAAATGAAACTTTAAAATTAATAATTTCTTCTAGTTTTGCCCCCTTAATTAAAAAATCAATAACTTCTTGATAAACTGCTGGAATATTTGTAGTCTCAGGATTGACTGTTGGCTGAATAGTTATTGGTAGATTTACAACGTCTAGTAATCGCCAAAGCAAATCGGGTAAGCGATTTTGCAGAGGTTCTAAACGTTGAGCTAGTTCATCGGGAATTTGAATGGTGAATTCTGCCATTGGTGCTTTTGTTGCGATTTTGCACTTTTAAGAATATGGATTGTATCACAATTATAGCTTTCAAACCTACCTCTGCATCAGATGCTATTGCTTTGATACGGGCATCACATCCCAATACTTAGCGGCACGTAGAATTTTTTGGATCACCCGCCTTATATTTCACCAGTGATTTGTCCTTCTCAAATACAGTGTCCAAATTTAAGGCGCGAAAGCTAAAATGAAAGTAAGTCGAAAGTGGTTGATTAAAAGAATTATGACAACCGCAACACCAACAGATAATCCTGTTATTGTCCCCAAAAAGCTGCCTTTTCTGGAGTCAATTTGTTGGCAGACGGCCGATGTCTATCGGTTTACTCCAGAACAAATGCTAAGTCGCTACGAGCGTGGTTGGCAATATCACAACCTATTTAATAATCTTGAGGGTGAAGAACTCCATTTTCTTCAGGAACTCGCCAGACAGTATAAATCCTGGTTGCAAGTTTGTTTATAACCTTCAGATTTGAACACCATATCATGCCCAATGCCCAATACTTCTCTACGAGAGGCTACGCCAATGACTTCTCTACGAGATGCTGTTTGCGTTCGCTCAGTACAAGTGCCCAATGCCCCTAAATCATTGAAGCTATTTGTTTAGTAGTGGCGGGTTCAACAGGCAATGGTCGAGCGGCTTTCAATACCGCATCCAGCAACCCTGGAAACAGCACCTCTAAATCTTCACGCCGCAGGATGTTAATGTGATGTGTCCCTTCTTTGCGTGTCAAGACTATCCCGGACTGCCGCAAAATCTTGAAGTGATTGGACATCGTAGACTTAGCGATCGCAAAATCAAACCTCGCACAGCATTGTTCCCCCTCAGTCGCCAGCAGCCGCACAATCTCCAGCCGCACTGGGTCGCCCAATGCATACAGCACTCCCGGTAAAGAAATATTTTTTCGATCTGGATGATAAAGAAATCTCATAGTTGCATTATCTCACCAAGTGGCATATATTTTTATTATTCGATATTATCGAATTATAGAATTAATTAGGAAGGCAATTTTATGTCATCCATTACAAATGTCACAGAAGCCACATTCAAACAAGAAGTGTTAGAAAGTGAGATTCCGGTCTTAGTAGACTTTTGGGCACCGTGGTGCGGCCCTTGCCGGATGGTGGGCCCAGTCGTCGATGAAGTTGCTGTTGAATACGAAGGACAGGTGAAATTTGTGAAGCTGAACACAGATCAAAATCCGACTGTCGCCAGCCACTATGGAATTCGTAGCATTCCGACGCTGATGGTTTTTAAGGGAGGTCGGCAGGTCGATACTGTCGTTGGGGCAGTCCCAAAAACCACCTTGAATAAGACCTTAGCACACCATCTTTAATTTAAGGGAGAGACGCGATTAATCGCGTCTCTACTGGGGAGTGGGGAAGGACTTTTTCAATAATTCTTCTTTGTCCCCCTTCTCCCCCAGTCCCAGAGCATTCTGTTTCAATTAAGGGGGAAAGAGCGAAATGGACTTGAAATTACATGGTAAATCCGCGCTGGTGAGTGGCTCAACCGCAGGTATTGGTTTGGCGATCGCCCAAGGGCTAGCTCAAGAAGGTGCATCAGTGATTGTCAACGGTCGGTCCCAAGAACGAGTTGCCCAAGCGATCGCTAAAATTAAGCAAAGTACACCGGAGGCGAAAGTTTCTGGTGTAGTTGCTGACGCAGGCACTGCATCAGGGGTAGAGCAACTCGTTCAAAAAGTTCCTCACGTTGATATTCTCATCAACAATGTCGGTATTTATGAGCCAAAAACGTTTTTTGATATTACTGATGAAGACTGGTTAAAGATATTTGAGGTTAACGTCCTCAGTGGAGTCCGTTTGAGTCGGCAATATCTGCAAAAGCAGCTAGAGCAAAACTGGGGACGGATAATTTTTATCTCCAGCGAATCTGCTATTCAGATCCCAGTGGAAATGATTCACTACGGCACAACTAAGACAGCGCAACTAGCCATTGCACGAGGTCTAGCAGAAATCACAGTCGGGACTGGAGTCACGGTAAACTCTGTCTTACCAGGGCCAACCCGCTCAGAAGGAGTTGAAGATTTTATCACCAAGTTGGCGCAAGAACGCGGTATTAGTGTCGGTGAAGTTGAGGCTGAGTTTTTTCAAAATGTGCGTCCAACTTCCCTAATTAAACGTTTTGCAACTAATGAAGAAGTAGCAGCGATCGTAGTTTACCTTTCTAGTCCCGTAGCATCAGCAACTAATGGTGCAGCTTTGCGGGTAGATGGTGGCGTTATTCGATCGATTGTTTAGTATTTGAACCATATCTGTTATAGGGGCACAGCAATGCTCATGGGTGTACAACCTAAGCTGAAAGCCACTCTAGAACAAGTTTTTAGAGATTATCTCTTATCTGGTTATCTCGTTCCCAGTCTCAGACTGGGAATGCCCGTCCTTGAGGCTCCGCCTCCGTAACTCGCGGCAGAGCCGCAATGAGCAGCATTTCCAGCCTCTGGCTGGAAACGAGGAATGAGTTTTTTCTGTATCCCTACCGCGTGGTCTATTTAATCCCAGATGTGGGGTTGCGAATTTTGAATTGGAGCGAAGCAACATGACTACTGATATTAACTTATTCTCTCCTTACCAATTAGGGAATCTGGAATTACCTAATCGGATAGTAATGGCACCCCTAACCCGAAACAGGGCAGGTGAGGGAAACGTACCATATCAACTAAATGCTACCTACTACGCCCAACGTGCTTCCGCCGGACTGATTATTTCCGAAGCAACACAGGTAACTCCTGAAGGACAGGGCTATCCCGCTACACCAGGAATTCATTCATCAGAACAGGTGGAGGGATGGAAGTTAGTAACCGATGCTGTACATCAGCAGGGAGGGAGAATTTTTCTGCAACTATGGCACGTAGGCAGGATTTCCCACCCTGACTTACAACCGAATGGAGCTTTACCTGTGGCACCTTCTGCTATTGCTCCTAAAGGTGAAGCTTCAACTTATCAGGGGCCAAAACCCTTTGTTACCCCCCGTGCTTTAGAAACTTCGGAAATACCGCAGATAGTCGAACAGTACCGTCAAGGAGCAGCAAATGCTCTAGAGGCTGGGTTTGATGGGGTGGAAATTCACGCAGCTAATGGTTATTTAATAGATCAGTTTCTCCGCGATCGCACCAATCAACGTACAGATAAATATGGGGGTGAGATTGAAAATCGCGCCCGATTCCTGTTGGAGGTGACAGAGGCGGTAACTCGTGTGTGGGATTCTAACCGAGTCGGGGTACGTCTTTCTCCCAGTGGGACTTTTAACGATATAGGTGACTCCAATCCCCTGGAGACATTCGGTTATGCGGCTCAAGCCTTGAACCAGTTTAATTTGGCATATCTGCATATTTTTGAGGCAACAGAGGCAGACATCAGACATGGCGGGATAATTGTACCCACTAGTCATATCCGCGATCGCTTTACAGGTACACTGATCGTCAATGGTGGTTATACCCGTGAAAAAGGCGATGCAGTACTGGCAAACAAAGCAGCAGATTTAGTTGCCTTTGGCACATTATTTATCTCAAATCCAGATTTACCCCGACGCTTGGCTTTGAATGCACCACTAAATCAAGCAAATCAAGCAAGCTTTTATGGTGGCGATGAAAAGGGATATACAGACTATCCATTTTGGTCAACTGCTAACGAGCCGGTAGCTAAGGCGTAATTCGTAATTATGACTTTACGACTGTTCGTTGCGCGTTTGGTAGGCAAGTCGTTTGTTCTGAAACAAGGTAATAATTTTTATTTTTGTTTGATGAATAAATAGATTCGCTTGTATCATCCTAATTTGGTTATAACTCAACTATCAGGAGAATCTCATGAGTTCCATCACTCAAACTCAACCTTTAGATGTACCCAGTGCGATCGCTAAACGCCGTGCAATCAAAACTTTTAAAACAGACCCCATCGCCCCAGAACTGCTCAAGCAACTGGTAGAGTTAACCGTGGCTGCACCCAGCAGTTATAATCTTCAGGACTGGCAAATTATTCTTGTGCAAGATCAGGCGCAAAAGGCCGCACTATCAGCAGCATCTTTTAATCAACAGCAAATTCTTCAAGCACCTGTAACCTTTGTCTTTGGTGCCGATCCGAACGCCGGCGAACAAAACTTCACTTCAATTCTAGAGCAGGGACTCGAAACTGGAGCATGGAATGAAGGCACTGTCAACTACTTTAAAACTGCCGTCCCGCAATTTCAAGCTGGGCTGGGGGAAAAGCGACGCGAATATGCCATCAAAGATACCATCATTGCTGCTACCCATTTAGTATTGGCAGCAGAAAGTTTGGGATTATCCACTTGTTTTATGAACGGTTGGATTGAGGATCAGGTAAAGGAAGTAATTGGTGCTGGGGATAATCCAGATTTAGCGATCACTGTTTTAGTTCCTGTTGGCTATGCAGCAGAACCACGCTTAAATCCAGGTCGTTTGCCATTTTCCTCCAACGTCTCTGTAGACAGAATCGGTAATCCTTATGCAGGGTAAGGGTAGTTTTTTCTAAATTCGGTATTGGGCAAAAAACCCTTGGCTGAGTTGTTTTAGACGCGGCTTTTTAATTATTAAAGCCACGTTTCTCATCAGACTTACGCATCATACATATCTACTATACAGAATTTGGGTTTTTCAGCCATGTCTAACACCCAAAACAGTAAATATGTGACCAAATCAGGGTTGCACTCAGCACCGAAAATGTCCATTTTGCGTAATACATATCATAGTCAATTTGTATAGTGCGTAAGTCCTATCTCAATCATTTGACATTATTATATTCCAAACTCTTGTACAGACGCGATTAATCGCGTCTCTTCTAACTCCTGTACAGACGCGATTAATCGCGTCTCTCCTAACTCCCAACTCCTAACTTTTCTACCCGCCTAAAGTCCTTGTATAAATTACCTGACCTTGGGAATCATAGAGGAAAAGAGATAGGTTAGCATTGTCACTAATTACAGCTAAAGCTTCCCGTAAGATTTGCAAGTGATTGGTAACATTAACAGCAGTATCCGAGTTTTTAGAATAAGGATTAGCCAAGTTATTTTGTCTTATTTGGTCATACTCAGGGGTTAGCCGGACAATAATTCTTGTATTGTCTATGCTAAATGTGCAAATCCGAATTCCATTAATACAGGTTTTATCTAAGTCGGTGCGGCTTTGTTGCAAACTACTAACAACTTGTAGTTTTTCTTGTGCTTGTTTGAGGGCTGCTGAATAGGGTTCGATCAGAGACTGAGCCTGAGTATAGTACAAGCTATCTTGGGAAACTTTTTTAGCAGTTTGCAAAGCCTGATCCCAGTATGTTGCAGCTGCTTGCCATTGATTTTGTTGCTGATAAACTTTGGCTTGCTTGGCGCTGCTAACGGCTTGTTGGTAGGTTTTAACAGCAAATTGTTCTTTTGTGGCGCGATCGCGTGCTGCGACTAACTTAGGTTTATAATCTATCAACAGCTTTTGGGCTTCTTGGTATCCAGCACTAGTTTGGGGAATAGTATTCAAGGCATTAACTACCACCAGCCAAGTAGACTGCACCTTTTGCCATTCATTCAAGGATTTAGCGGTAGTTTCGCGGTTCTCGGCTGCATTGGCTACAGCTTTTGCTGCTGTTAGTTTTTTCAGCCATTTTTCCTCAGTAAATATCTGTTGATTTACAACGTGCAAACGGACACGATAACTAAGTAATTTACCTTGTACCAGTCCATAGAGTTCACTACTGGAACTTATAGTTTCTAGTGGCGCTATAGCCTGTCGCCATAAATGTTGCCTAGCTTGTAATTCCTCTAGGCTATATGCAACTTTTTGTTCCGCCAAGGATGCCATCTGCAAAGCCTTGACCACCTGGTTGATTTTTTCTGATCGTCCAGACAAAGTTGCTGTTAGTTCTTCTGACACTTGGTAACGGGGCGACCAACTAGGAATTGCATTCAGGGCTACGCTGGCTGCTGCAAGTTGCTGTTGTAGAACTACTAATTCTTTTTCAGAGTTGGCACGGCGCATCAGTTGCGGGGATATTGTTTTTAATTGCTCGGCATTTTGTATTTCTTTACACTCAGACATCACACAAGGGCGAGTCAATAAGTAAGCACCACCGCCTAAAATTACAATTCCCACCAACACTGCACCCAGTAGGATAAGTTTGATTGGGAATGCTGGCTTTGAAGCCAACAAATTCGGCGCATCTGCAAACGGGTCAAACGGTTCCTCCTCTTGAGTCTCATCGATTGATGGAGAATATGTCAGAGATGATGAGGCATTTACTCTTCCCTCTCCCTTGTCTCCCTCTTCTCCCTTGTCTCCCTCTTCTCCCTTGTCTCCCCTGTCTCCCTTGTCTCCCTCTTCTCCCTTGTCTCCCCTGCTCCCCATCTTCCCATTCCCCCATCCCCCCGTCTGCTTCAATGCCAAGAAACATTTGGCATAAGGGAGTTGTTCGCCAAAAACTCTCAGGAAACATTGCACTCGTTGCTCTTTGTGGGGTGCTAAAGACTGAAGTACTTCCTCAATGACTGCAAAAATTAGTTGAGCGTCAACTATTACATCTGATGTGTGTTGCGTTAAAATCATTAGCTCGTCTTTATTGACAGCACACTTCACCTCGAAGACTTCAGTCGTTGAGACTTCTACAAGTAATTGTTCCTGCAAAGTTTTGGCTAAAAGCTGTAAATCTTCCTGCTGGACTGCTACTTTCATAGAGCTTTCCCGCTAAATTTCTATATTGTTTTGATTATCTTTAAGGAGATGAAACAAACTTTCTGGGTTTGTTGAATGCAAATGCACAGTTTAACCAACCACAGCCGGAAAATCTGAACGACCAACTTTCTAACACAAATTCTGACTTTTCACCAAAAATTAAAAAGGCAGTTATTGTTCGTGTCGCTACATTTTCATTGTGCTAGATGCCAAAATAAATAATCTATCTTCAGATATAAATTACAAATAAAAAATGGGAATAATAGAGCTTTTGAGTATTTTCACTGGATTTATTGGCGACAATTAAATTCACACTAGCTACTGGTGTGGAAAATTCTGGTTGCACAGTTGTGACAAAATTATCCCAGGGTTAAGGAAACGATGCTATGTCAGAGGGTTTTGACAGAAATGCTAGTTATCTTCTATGCTGAGAAACTTACTGAGGAGATTAATTACGTGTTGTGGCTGTGGCACAAACAGGTTGGCTATCGAAATTAATCTGCCTGATTTGCGGAATTGGATAAAATTGATCCGTGGAAAAATAAATTTTTATAGCTGCCAAAAGCTTAATTATGCAATAAAGGTGATGCAAAATATTAAGACAGCACTAACTAAAGGTTTGAAAAGTTTCAATGCAAGGTGTATCAATGGATTTATTAGAGTACCAAGTTAAAGAATGGTTTGGGAAGATAGGCATTCCGGTATTGCCCTCCCAACGAATTGACCATCCTACAGATTTAAAACGTTTAAAAATTCGCTTTCCAATTGTACTGAAATCTCAAGTACATGGAGCGGAACGGGCAAAAGCTGGTGGAGTCAGGTTTGCGGAGACGACAATCGATGCGATCGCAGCTGCTCAAAATATCTTTAGTTTACCAATCTGGGGCGAATTACCGGAAGTTGTGCTGGCAGAATCCCAATACGACGCCAACCAGGAATTTTATCTCGCGGTGGTTTTAGATACTGCTGTTTGCCGACCGGTACTTTTAGGTTGCAAAGAAGCGGACATCGATTGGGAATCGGCTGGGGAAAAAATGCACTATGTCGTTGTAGAACAGGAATTCTCACCATTTTATGCCCGACGACTGGCTTTGAAAATGGGTTTGCAAGGGACGCTGATGCAGTCGGTAAGCAGCGTTGTGGAGAAGATGTATGAGTTATTTGTGCAAAAAGACCTGGATTTAGTCGAAATCAATCCCTTGGCAGTCAGTGCTACTAGTCAAGTTATGGCTCTTAATGGTAAAGTCAGAGTCAACGAACGGGCGATCAAGCGTCATCCCGATCTTGCCCAGATGGCGGCAAAAATTATCAGCCGTCATACCAGTACTGAAATCAACGGGATTTTGGGCGACTGGGATGGTGTGGAAATGCATGGAAAAATCGGTATTTTAGGTAATGGTACTGGTTCAGTGATGGCAACTTTGGATTTAGTCGCTAATGCTGGTGGCAAACCAGGTGTTTGTTTGAATTTACGTCATGCTTTCCTCACAGATACTACACCAACTACCTTCCGCGATCGCCTAGCGACAGGTCTGAAAATCCTGGAGGCTGACAAAAGCATTCAAGTAATACTAATTAACTTTATGGGTAGCATTCCTCAAACTGAGGAAGTAGTTGAAGTAATAGCCAGAGTTGTGCAGCAAGACAATAACGAACTCAAATCACAGGTTGTACATTCTAATGGTAGTAAAAATCGGCAAGAACCGAATTCACCCTTAGTTGTTCGTCTGGCTGGTTCGGAATTTGATGCTGCTAGAAAATATTTAGCAACACTAAAAACCCCCAGCAATGCGCTCCTGGTGGTAGAAAACTTAGATGAGGCAGTGGCGGCAGCAGTTCGGCTGGCTAAACCAATGGCTAATAAGAAGTAGTAAAAATTGAATCAATCCGACATGAAAAACTTGTCGTTTTTATGCCAAGTAGTCCAAGGCACTGGGTTGCCAAACTTACGGTAATTTTTTATGAACCTAAAGCCAGAAAGTAAAGTCTTAATTCAAGGCTTTTGTGAATTTATATCAGGCACTCATGTTGCTCAAATGACAGCTTATGGCACGAATTTGGTAGCTGGTGTCAATCCAGGATGTGGCGGACAGGAACTGCATGGACTGCCAGTATTTGACTTAGTAGAGGAAGTAATAGAACAATTTGGGGCAATTGACACGACAATTATTTGTGTAGATCCTTACGACGTGCTAGATGCGGCATTAGAAGCGATCGCATCTCATATTCGCCAAATTATTATTATCACTGCTGGCGTGCCACCTTTGGATATGGTGCAATTACTCCGCAAAGCCGAAGCCTGTGAAACTCTGGTAGTCGGGCCAAATAGTCCAGGGATAATTGTGCCGGGAAAAATTCTCTTAGGTACTCAACCTAGCGAGTTTTATACCCCTGGTGCAGTGGGGATCGTTAGTCGTAGCAGCACCCTCACCTACGAAATCGCCTACGAATTAACAAAAGCAGGTTTGGGGCAGTCGATTAGTGTCAGTATTGGTAGTGACGCGATCGTTGGTTCCTCTTTTCTCCAATGGCTGCAAATTCTCGATGAGGATGAAACTACACAGGCGATCGTTTTAGTCGGTCAACCTGGTGGTGGTAGTGAAGAAGCAGCAGCGCGGTACATTGCCGAGGCAATTGATAAACCAGTAATTGCCTATATTGCAGGCAGACAAGCACCACCAGGAAAAAGTTGGCGTCAAACTGGGACTTTAGCAACGTTTATCGGACGCGATCCTAATTTTGGCACAGCCCAAAGTAAATTAGCTGCCTTAAAAGAAGCGCAAGTTCCAGTAGCTGAACGTCCTTCTCAGATTCCAGAATTATTGAGAAAGGAGATTAACTAATAGACATAGGCGTGAAAAAGAATCTAGAGAGGTAGCACTGCTACGTCTTTAGGTTCTAGTAGAGTGTCACCCCTTGGTTATAAGCATCTACAAAACTCGTGTGGTCATACTTAACTTGAGTTGCATAGTCTACCGCAAAATTAACGATCTCATCTTTGAATGCAGCCTTGTTCCCGCTAACGATGTCAGTCACTTCTTTGTCAACGCTTACGGAAATAATCGCAGCATCATAATCTTGATCAGAGATTGCATGGTTCTTAGCAACTACCTTCCCTGCATATCCCATCGCATCCATGAATTTTGACTTGGTGGTTAGCAATGTATAGTCAAAATCCACTTGGTAAGGTGATTTTTCATGCAGCATAAAGGGGATACTACTGACCGTAGTGTAGCCAAGCAAGGGATCAGCATTGGAGAGCATTGCTTTCGTGGCGATTGTCACTCTGGCCCCTTCTTGGTTTCCGTAAACTGAAGTTGGCAGTAGACCAGGAACTGCAATCGCCACGGCGCTACTGCCTTCCTGCTTCATCTCCAAAATGCGATCGTCGTCGGCTGCTAAACTTGGGCCTTCAATCAGCAAGTAATATCGGTACTTACCAAGACTACCAGTGCCTGAACCTAATTTCAGCCGAATGTCCTTAATGGTGTAGTAACTATTGTTATAGCGCTTACTGCTAGCAATTGAGGTGATGTAGCTGCTCATCGCCCCAGCAATGTTGGAATAGGTACTACTGGATACAACCTGGAGTTCCGAGTTTGTCTGGAAAACTCGATTATTACTGTTATTTAACTGCGTGTAATTACTTAGCAAGCTAGAACGGCTTTTGTCTGATGCCTTTTGAATCAAATCTTTGACCACACCGTTCGTATTGCTGGATTCCAAACGGTATGATAGTTCATCATTGGTTCCCTTAAAGTCACTCATCTTGTTTAGATAAGCATCCAAGAAATTACGGACAATATCCTGAGCATCACTTGAGCTAAGACCGTTCTCTTTAGCTACCAACAAAATCGAGACTGCCATCCGTCGCAAGTCCCAAACGTAGGGGCCAAGATAGCCTTCATCAAAGTCGGTAGTGTCAAAAACGTTATGATCATTGCTATCTCTGATCCCCCCAAGATTTTGTATATGCATATCTCCCTCTAACCAGATGGCTGAGGTTGAAGAATTCAGAAATCCTGAATTTGGTAAGGTCTGCATATCACCATAAAAAATGTGAGCCGTCCCCCGATAAAAGGCGAAAGGGCTAACTGTCATTTTTTGCATTTTCGTTGCCAGTTCTTGAGGCAATTGAGAAGCAAAGGGATGATTGTATTGATAAATTTCATTCTCCAGCCAAGTTGAACGGGGAGTTGCAGCTTGGACTGGAGATGCAAACCTCAAAATTAAAATTAAGATAAATGCGATCGCAGATATGTATTTAGGCATGACAGTCTCTTAGGCGTAAAAAAGTTGACTCTTGTTAGATAGGACTTACGCTCTAGTGTATAGATAATTATCCAATAGCAAAGAATTCAAAAAGGTAAAATAAAATTATAAAGAACCGTCAGAACGTAATCATGTCAGCTATCCAAACAACTGTGGTTCTTGCCATGACGGCCGATGGAAAGATTAGCGCCGTAGATCCGAAAGCGCCTCGTGAATCCGATGCAGCTGATCAAGCACACTTAGAGTATCAAGCCTCCCTTGCTGATCTAGTCCTGGTAGGAGCTGGGACGATTCGGGCTGAGGGGGAAACCTTTACAATTCGCAATCCCGAACTGTTGGCAGCACGTAAGGTTCGGGGTCAGTCTCCCCAGCCTATTACCTGCGTTGTCTCAGGTTCCCTTGACCTATCGCTGGACTTGCCTTTTTTAAGTCAGGATATTGAGCGATGGATATTTACGACACGGGCTGGTTTGGAGCGCAATTCTAATGCAACAACCTTGCAAAAACTGGCTGAATTAATTGATTTGGGAGATACAGACCTGGACTGGGATCGAGCCTACACCTTGATGGCAGAGCGGGGTATTCACAAGGTCGTTACTTTGGGAGGTGGCTCTTTAACAGCTTCTCTACTGCAAGCAGGACGAATTGACGATTGGTGGTTGACAATTTGGCCTGTCATTTATGGAGGAAAGCACGCCCCTAGCCCAGTGGAGGGAGAGGGTTTTGTTCCCAATGCTGCTCCTCATCTCCAACTCGTCGAAACTCGTCAGGTTGGAAGTGAATTGTTTTTACACTACCGTACACTTAACTGAGAATGCAGTGCCAGAATTAAGCGCTATGATCGTTGATACTAAAAAGCGCCCTCCTTTTCGGGAGAGCGCTTTTTGATTTAGCTAAACTTCAGAATTAACCGTTGATAGCAGGAGCAGTTAGAGCTACAGGAGCAAAATCACCAGCAGCCAAATCTAGGGGGAAGTTGTGAG
>NZ_JABXKJ010000068.1 GCF_017115085.1 Nostoc sp. NMS7
TTTAGCTAAAGTCTACTCAAGTAGACTAAAGATTTTTCAGATTATTTAGTCATCTAAAGATTGACTTTCGCTATTAGCAAGGAACTTCAGTTCCTTGCGGGACATGGCTTTTACGTTAAGTTGACACGTATGAGCATTGCTGTGCCCCTACCGCGTGGTCTATTTACCTGAAAATAGCTGTAATTTGCCAATATAAAATAAATCTCACATTTTTAGTTTATACCTTCAAACCCCTAGCGATCGCCGATATTGAACCGAGAAGCAAATAAGAAGCAGCAGTAAGCCGTTGAACAATTCTTGTTTTTTCACCTAGCGATGAATAGAAATTTTGGATAAGCAGATTGGGTAAACCATTAGGTAAAAGCAATTCTTGTCTACTCAAAAAAACCAGAGCCAAATTCCTGACTTGTCTCACTAAATTATTTTAGTTATTTAAGATACCACAAGAATTAGTGATAATACTTATTTTATTTTTACTTACTTAATATTCATTTTACATTTTATAGCGTTTTTTAATCAGCTGAGGTAAATTATAGCCCCCTCCTCGCAAGCAAGGAGGGGGTTGGGGGTGGGGTTCTTGTACCTCACAAGGGACGAGAACCACTATATTTATCATTACTGCCCTCTAAGTAGCTAAACTTCACACTTGAGAATATACCCTACCTCTTCACTCTTGCTTAGGCAAATATCATATCCTGCTTCATGATTACTTGAAGTAAATGTCATTACTTATACCATTGTAATAGCAGTTTAAAAGATTGATATTAGAGAAGTAGTTTAAAGATATCGCTTGTCTCTCTAAAACATGAATAAAAAATGGGCTGCTAAACGACTTACAATCAATCTCACATCAAGCGAGGCACAGAAGCTTGAACAATTCTGTTCAATCACGGGCAGACCAGCAACCGATGTGATTCGGGAGTTAATTCGCTCTCTTTCTCCCCAAGAGGAAAAAGCCTCCCAAACCTAGTAAATCATACTGAACAAAAACAAAACCATGATTAGCATATCTCAATTTGTGAGGGAAATATAGTGTTTTACAGTTATTAGTTATTTTGCTGCAAACAGGCGCTATAGGTGAGTCAAATCACCAGAGGAGTTTAGAGGCAGGGGTAACAGCATTCCTTCCTGCCCAAACGCCTCCATATTGGCGAACAACTCAATAGGCTGCGATCGCTGTTGGCAGTGGATGTATGCCAAATGTAGTAAAGTCAGCATAGCGATCGCCGCTTCTACTTAAGAGCTAATAATAATAGTGAGTAATAGCTTTGCCAAAATCTACCCTTTAGATTCACATACAGGAGTATAGCGATCGCCTCTTCGACAGCGGAGAATCTAATGAGATGCAATCGCTTGTTCTCAATTACGACGGAAATTTCTCTTACGTTGCTTGTGCCTTGCGACTTCTTTACGCTTGTGTTTTTCCAAAGGCGTTTCAAAGTGACGATTCTTTCTCATGTCTGGAAAAATACCTGCTTTGGAAACTTCCCTCTTAAATCGACGTAAGGCTGACTCAATTCCTTCATTCTCGCCCACAAATACTTGGGTCATTTTCATCTCCTACTTAATTGGTACTGGGCAATTTTAAGCTATCCAGTAGACCGGAGCGCAAAAAGGGCAGATAATGATTCTGCCCTTAAGACCTTAAAACTGAATTTTTTATCTTAAAGCTTTTAGTAGCGTCCTCCTCCTCCTCCTCGAGAGTATCCACCACCACTATTGCCGCGACGATCACCACCACCACCAAAGGAACCGCCTCTATCTTCCTTGGGTTTAGCCTTATTCACTTTGAGATCGCGTCCCATCCATTCAGCACCATCAAGAGCTTCAATGGCTGCTGTTTCTTCGGCTTCAGTACCCATCTCTACGAAAGCAAAGCCGCGTGGACGTCCTGTTTCACGGTCAGTAGGCAACTGAACACGTTTTACAGCACCATGTTCCGCAAAAACAGAGGTGAGGTCTTCTTGTGTGACCTCGTAGGATAGATTACCTACATAAATTGACATGCATTATCTCCAAAACCATAAGTGTGTAGAGATTTAGATTTCGGAGACAAGCTTGTTAAGACCAAAAGGGAAAAGCCTGTCAATACTAAAAACAAACACTGTAACCGAATTTTATTCTCACTTGATTATCTTAGCACATGATTCAGTTCTTACCCACCGTAAAAAAGGAAGTACTAACAGTGAGAGTGCTACGTGCCAAATTGGGTATTCTCTCCCCTACTCCCCATCCTCTAGATCAGCGATTCATGGGCAACTCCGATATTGATTAGCATAAATTTCCCAAATAATTGCAAAATAAATGCAGTTCGTCATTGTTAGTACCTGAAAATGCCGACTACACTTGCTGACGCCCAAAATTTACTTTCTGACCTGATCACGCGCTACTCAAAGCGTGTAGATTATCTGATGATTCGCCTTGAAGAAGCAGAAGGGACTGATATCTTGTTGCGTGGCGATAAGGTAGAAACACTCAGTGAAGGTATCTCCATTGGTGGACATATTCGCGCTTGTTATAAAGGTGGATGGGGGTTGAGCTGCTTTAACCAATTGGCGACAATTAAGGATCGGATTGAAGAAGCGATCGCTGCGGCGCGAATGGTTGGTGATGAAGAAACGTTACTTGCACCCATTGACCCGGTGCAAGCAATATGCATTCTCCCCTTAAAAGGCACCGACCCCCGAAAAATCTCACTCTCGAAGAAAAAACAATTGTGCGATCGCTATGCCGAATTGCTCAAAAGCGTTGATCACCGCATTACCACTACCTCGGTGCGTTACGGTGACAGCGCCCAAAAAGTGATCATTGCTACCTCAGAAGGCACTTTGATCGAGCAATCTTGGGTGGATATGGAAATGCGCTTTGCCGCCACCGCCAGAAATGGCGAAACCGTACAAACTGGACGGGAAACTACTGGCTCTCGCAAAGCTTACGAAGATTTAACTGATTTGGATGAACAGGTCAAAGGTGCAGCTCAAAGAGCGATCGCCGCTTTATCTTTGCCATCGGTGAAAGGGAATACTTATACCGTAGTCATTGACCCAATTCTCACGGGTTTATTTGTCCACGAAGCCTTCGGACATCTTTCTGAGGCCGATATGGCTTACGAAAACCCCGATTTGTTGGAAGTCATGACCATCGGCCGACGGTTTGGCCCAGAAGAACTGCAAATTTTTGATGGTGCAGCCCCAGAAGGACATCGCGGCAGCTATTTTTACGACGATGAAGGCACGCCTGCCACTACTACTCAACTAATTAAAGATGGAGTTTTAGTTGGACGTTTACATTCTCGTGAAACGGCTGGCAAATTGGAGGAAGCGCCTACGGGTAATGCACGTTGTCTCAACTATCACTTTACTCCCATTGTGCGGATGACAAATACCTGGATTCAACGGGGTAAAACGCCAGTCGAAGACTTATTTACCGATATCAAAGAAGGAGTTTATGCCCGTAATTGGTTGGGTGGGATGACGAATGGGGAAATGTTCACCTTTAGTGCTGGGGAAGCGTGGATGGTTAGGAACGGCAAAATTGCTGAACCTGTGCGGGATGTGACGCTTTCGGGAAATGTATTTCAAACTTTAGCGGATATTGAGGCACTTGGTGATGATTTTTACTGGGATGAATCTGGCGGTTGTGGTAAGGGAGGGCAAAACGGTTTGTCAGTGGGTTGTGCTGGCCCGAGTCTCCGAATTCGAGATGTAGTAGTTGGTGGGGAAACGTGAAGTACCCGCCGCTATAACCCTACTAAATCATTCGTGAGAAACAAGATCCCCGACTTCGTAAAAGTTGTCGGGTATCTGCGGGTTGCAATTACAATGACCAATGACTACTCAATCAATTTGCTAGCCAAAAAGCGACGTTACGCACATAGGTTTTGATATCTTCTAAGGCGCGTGGCTCTTTTTTCATCCCATCTCCTGGTGGCTCATCTACAAAAGTGGGACAGCCTTTGTTAATATCCCAGTTGTAATCTACTAAATGATGGAAGCTAGAATTAGCTACTGCTCGTCCTAGTATATTTCCCTGTTTATCTTGATGATGCTCGATCGCTACTACCAAATTGAAGTTACGATTTGTAACTAAACTTTTACCCAGAGCGATTACCCGTGCGTTTTCATTGCCCGGAGGCACGCCAATACCGCCTTCGTGAGGATGTGTGGGGAAAAAATCGATACTTCCTGAAGCGGAATTGGGATTTTTCAAAAGTTCGTGAATGGGTTCAACAATGGTAATTTTTTGATAATCGCCGTTAGCTCCAGAATGATAGTTGGGCCAGGAGATATAAGTTGTGTATGAGTCATCTCGGCAACAGCGAGATTCATCGGGATCGGGATTTTTGGTGTTGAAATAGTTGACATCACCAATGTCAAGTAAACCACACATTGAACAGCCCATATCTTGATGATCGCGTGTTGTCAAAATCCCGCCGCCGCGTTGCCGAAAAGCATTAATTGCAGCAATGTCTTTTTCGGTTAAACCCTTATCTACCTCTAAGCCAAATAGCCAAAGTTGATCAAAATCTGATTTGTCGAGACTACTTAAAACTGAGTCACTACCAACTGCATCTGATTCGTAATCGCGTCCGGTAACTTCAAATAAGCAGTTTCCAGCTTCGTCTTGAATCGATGCTAAATAATCTTGTAACATCGAAAAACGAAAAATGCTCCAGTCATTTTCAGTCGTAGGAATCGTAGTCTGCAAAAGAATACGAATTGGTTTTGCCATAACCTCTGCCAGACGAACACCACAATTGAGTATAGCGATCGCTTTGCACTAATAGTTAGTTAAATTTTTAAGGAGAGCAACATCCCTCCCAAGTATGAAAGCAACTCACAACTCTAGGTAGTAGCGCCAGTGATTAAGGATGGCTAATTTAGATAGAGGTGATTAGATGTTTACTCTGGTTTGATTCACTACACCAATCCCCCGTGGCGCGGGCTGGGGATTTATTGCCTGTCTGAGTAAACTGGATGAAAAATCAAACGTTCCTTAGCACAGTGACAGATATGAAAGCAGATCAACTCCTGAAAAACTATGCCGCAGGTGTCAGAGACTTTACTGGTGTCAACTTGAGCGAGGCAAACTTAAGGGAAGCCGATCTCAGTGGCGTAATTTTAGATAGAGCAATTTTAGATGGAGCTAATCTGAGTCACGCTAATTTAGCCCACGCCAGTTTGATTGAGGCAGACTTAAATGGAGCAGATTTGAGCAATGCTAACCTCAGTGGTAGCAACTTAAGTGGCGCTATTTTGGATGGAGCGATCTTGGATGGAGCCGCAATGGATGGAGCTAATTTAAATCACGCTAATTTGACGGTTGCGAAACTGATTGAAACTAACTTGAGTGACGCGGATTTGCACGAAGCCAGCTTGATAGCGGCGAATCTAGATGGAGCCGATTTGAGTGGTGCAGACTTAACTGTAGCCGACTTATCCCAGGCAAATCTCACTCAAGCAGATTTGAACCAGACAAATTTGAGTGGAGCAAATTTGGAAGGAGCCAATATAGAAGGAACAGTCCTAGATGGCAATGTGTGACATCTCCCGCCGCTAAATCACAGTACCGATTATAGCGGCGGAATATAAAGCAACGCCGTTAAATCAGTCAACATTAAGAAGTAAACTATTTACACTGAAAATAAATTTAGAGCAGTTTGTAGTTGAGTCCAATAGAGACCTAACAAGAACAGATCCTTACCTACAAGGGAAGGGGAGTAAGCCTCAAAGCCTCTCTCATTGCAGGCTACGGTGTATACACAAGTCGAAAAAAGGCGTTGCTGAATCAAAATATGAATCAGGCGATCGCGATCACAAAACGATACAATAGCATCTGTGTTACTGTTGTTACAAATGATGCTTAAATTAAGTATTCTGTCACTCGGATTGGGATTTGCCGCTCATTGGTTTGCAGTTGCGTTTGATATTAATGCTAGAACTATTCCCTATCTTGAAGAAATAATGAACACTGCGATCGCAGTCAGCCTATAGATTAATGTTTTAAGTATTGATAGAACTTTATTTAAAAGAAATTTAGGATTAATTATCAAGGTTTTAGTTCTCGGAGTCCCAATAAAAATTGTCTTACCTGGTTTGATTCTGACTCTTCTTTCACCCCGTGTTGCCCCTGTCGCCTACTTATGTGCGTCAGTAATTGCTCAAATGGACCCAATTGCCGCAGCTAAATCTCTTGATAAGAGCAAGATTAGCAAAAAGTCGGAGACTATTTTGAGGGCTTGGACTAGCTTTGATGACCCAATTAGTATACTATTTGCCTTTTACATTTTTTTACCACTGCTAGTCTCAAATAATTTCAGTTTTAGTCAATATTTTGTGCGGATTGCTGCTGATATTGTTGGCTGTCTTACAGTTTATTACTGTAGCAAGTGGTTAAATACAATAGATCCCGATATCAAAAAAAATTTAGAAATAATTTTTATAGTAATAATTATTGTTTACAGCGTTTTATCTGATTCATTTATTTTGTCTGCATTTGCAGGTCTCTTTTTGAGACCAATTGCATCAGAAAAACTAGAAATAATCATTTCTCCTATTTTTTATTTTAGTGTAATTGTTATTGGTTTATTGTCTACCAACCGAAGCTTTGATTGGCTCTCTGGCGGAATTCTGGCATTTTCGACATTTTTCTTAGGACAAGTTATTGTCACTTTCTTATTTTTAAAAGAATCTATGGCAAACAAGGCAAGAGTTATGTTTGGTCATCAAAATGGGATGACGGCAATTCTGCTAACTGTTGCTATTGAAGTATCTGGCTCAGAAAAAACAAGAGATTTGTTGTCGGTTACATTACCTGCAATTATCTTAATTGCTTTATTTTACTTTATGAGTAATTATCTTTTAGACCGAAATTTCCCACACACCCAAACTTAGTGATTTGGTTAGACTCAGATGAACTGCAACTGTCCAGGAAAATATCACCATACCATTTACTGATGAGAGCCTAGCTTCCAGTTTTTGGTGATTACTTTTGGCACTAGCAAGAGAATCGGTGTGTGGCTAAGATAGCGCCCTGAAAAAGATATTTGGATAGCGATCGCCTTCAAAACTCGGAACTTCAAGCTTGGAACTCGGAACGCCGAGATTATAACTTGGAATGTTGCCTGAGAGTCTCTAACTTGTGTGTACAGATGATCCGCTTGCAACAAAAAGTAACGTGTATATATTTTCTACACACAAAGATAGTACTGTGAAAAAGTTTGCTAGAAGTAGTTTTATTTATGATTGTCATAATTAAAAAAATTGACTCTCAACTATCAATGGTGAACTCTACCCTCGTTGTCAGACTCTATGTCAACCCTATGACAGGGAATGATACTAATACTGGTTCACGGTTGAGTCCGTTTAAAAGCCTCAGCCGTGCCTTAAAAGCAATCAAAATCCGCACGATAATTCATCTGGAATCCGGGATTTACAGCGCCGCTAGTGGTGAGGTGTTTCCACTGCTCATCCCTGGAGGGGCAACAGTGGTGGGTAACGAAGCTAATAAAGGTGCAGGGATTGTAATTTTCGGGAGTGGCCAGTATCAAAGTCCCAGCTTTTATATGCAAAATATTACGCTGCTCTTGGTAGATAATGCCAGTCTTTTAGGTGTAACTGTGACTAATCCCTCAGCCAAAGGTACTGGTATCTGGATTGAATCGGCTGCACCTACTTTAGCTAACAATACTTTGAGCAACTGTGGGCGGGAAGGTGTGTTTACCACTGGTACTGCCAAACCCGCAATTTTAGATAACATATTTGTGCAAAATACTGCTAGCGGGTTATTTATGGCACGTTATAGCCAAGGAGAAGTACTGCGGAATCTATTTCAAAGAAACCCGTTAGGCATCGCAATTAGTGACTTTGCCGCTCCGGCGATCGCCAATAACAAATTATCAGAAAATGGCACAGCGATCGCACTTTCTCGCAACGCCCAACCTGTGCTGCGTCAAAATCTGATTGCTAAAAATACCCAAGGTGGCCTATTAGTCAATGGGAATGCAATCCCCGATTTAGGTAATACCCAACATCCCGGTAATAATATTTTTCGTGATCATAGTGAATTCGATTTATACAATGCCACTACAGAAAAGCTGGTTTCCGTAGGTAATCAATTAAATCCTGCTCTAGTCAAGGGCTTGGTCGAATTGATCCCAAGCAATCGAGTAGCGGTTAGCACCAGTTTCTCTAACGCCCCAACAGAATCCCGCTCTCAAAAACTCCCGGCGTCTCTCCAACTAGATGGACATTGGGCAGAACCATTCATTCAGGCATTAGTGAGCATGGATTTAACTCAGGGTTTTGCTGATGGTAGCTACCAGCCAGATAAACCGATGACTCGCGCCCAGTATGCGGCTTTGGTAGCGATCGCCTTTAACCCACTTCCCAAAGTTCCACCACCTGATTTTACAGACGTACCCAAAGATTTTTGGGCTTATAGGGCGATCAAAATTGCGGCTAGCGCTGGCTTTGTTGGCGGATTTAGCGATCGCACTTTCCGTTCCGATCAAAATGTCCAACGGCTACAGGTGATTGTCTCCCTAGTAAACGGACTGGGACTACCAGCTGCTGATCACGGTGTTTTAAAAGTATATAGTGATCGTCATTGGATTCCCGACTATGCCCGGATAGCTGTTGCCACTGCTACACAACATGGAATAGTTGTCAACTATCCAGATCCGAAAGTGCTTGCACCTTCACGTTCGGTAACACGCGCCGAAGTTGCAGCGATGGTTTATCAGGCGTTAGTTGCCATTGGGCGAACACCTGCGATTAAATCAGTCTATGTAGGGTTGCATTCTAGAAGTTCACAAGTAGAATAGGAAACACTGCCTCTCGGCTTAATAACTCGTGAAAAAAAACCATGTAGTTAAAAGCACGCTAGGCTAATATGCGATGGGTGACAAATCTGAGACCTATTGCCTAGAGATAATAGCCCCATGTTAAGAACACTTCCAGATACATCTGCCAACTTAGCGATCGCCTTATTAATTAACTATAGTTTCGATCTCAGTGGGTATAGTGCCAATGAGCTAGTTGAGCGTTGGCAAACGCAATATCCCCTTAATTGGCTACACCTGGCAGTGATTGAGGCACTATATCAAGGTCGTTATAAAGGCGTTTCCGTGCAGCAAATCTTACTATTTTGGCAGCGCCGGGATCAGGCTACATATCATTTCAACATGGAATTTGAACGGATGATTTGTAGCAAATTTCCCCAAAGCTTAACCTCATTGGCTGCACCAGCCCTACCGCCAGCCCAGAAAAACCCGACTCCAGAAAAAGTCACGAGTCCGCAATTACCACCAGCTAAGATTCACAACGGCTATCAACAGACTAATACTGCAACTCTACAACTGAAAAGTTCCGAACCAAAGACATCTTTGAGTGAAGAAGAGGGGAAGCAGGAAGATAGAGATGATCAAACCGTTTTGAAGTCTCCGCTTTCTGGGAAATTTGCCTCTTCGTCAACCCTTCAGCTATCATCTGCTGTCAGCCAAAGGCAAACTTCACAATCAAGTCCCCCGCCCTCTGCATCACCATTGCATCATAAACGGGCAAAGCTGCTTCCACCTGCTGCTATTCATGCGCCAATCGGACAATTTACTCCAGAAAAAAGTGATCGCTCTGAGTCTTTTACATCTAAACTCAAAGCGATGTCTGGTGAACAGAATCCAATTGTGGGGAATGGAGAGAGACGCGATTAATCGCGTCTGTACTGGGTAATGGGGGAGTAATGAATGTTTTTAGGTCTTTACTCTGCAACTAACTCCTTAAAGCGCTGATCATCGGCAATATCATCAAAATCTAGGTCAGTTGCTGCGTCTTCTTTATACCTGGGATTAAGTTCAATTGCTTGTTGTAGAGTTAGCAGAGATAGTTCAACTTGTCTTTGCAGTGCGTAACACGCTGCTTTGTTATAATAGGCACTGGCATAATCTGACTTAATTTCTAAGGCTTTGTTAAAACTAGCGATCGCTTCATCATCGCGTCCCAATCTTACCAAAGTATAACCGCGTTTATCCCAGATTTTGGGAGAATTGGGTTGGAATTCCAGGGCTTTCTCTAAGGAAACCATTGCCTCTTCGTATTGTTCTAATGCTACTAAAGAAAGACTGCGATTCAACCAAGCAACAGGATCATCAGGTTTGATTTGTATAGCTTTGTCAAATGAGGCAAAGGCTTGCTGATGTTGTTGTAAATTTCCGAAAGCAACGCCGCGATCGCACCAAGCTTGATGATAATCTGGTTGAATCGCAATCGCTCGATCATAGGATGCGATCGCCTCTTTGTAGCGTTTTAACCTTCCGAGAGTTAGACCGCGTTTTAACCAAGCCACAGGTTGATCAGGTTGGATTTTAACCGCTTGGTTGTAAGCTGCGATCGCATCTTCATAGCGCTTTTCAGAAAACAGTCCATCTGCCTGTTTTACATATTCATCAGCAGTGAGTTCTGGTTGTTGCGGCTGTTCTTGTATTTCTTCCTCAACTTCAGAATTTACAATCTCTCGGATGGATTCAGGTGTAATTTCAGTTAGTTCTTGAAGGATCAGATCCTTTCTTTCTTGGGCATCCAATTGTAATTCAGATTGAGAGACAAACTCAGTTTCTAATCTTTCTAACTTCTCCAAAATCAGAATTTTTTGTTGTTGAGCATTCAATTGTAATTCGGAGAATTGCGAAGTAAACTCAGAACCAGATTTTTCTAAATTCTCAATGATTAACTCTTTGCACTTTTGAGCATCTATTTGTAATTCTGATAGTTGTTCAGTAAACTCTGACTCCAATGTTGCTAAACTCTCAACAATTTTATTTTTTTGTTCCTGAGCATCTATCTGTAATTCCGATAATTGAGACTTCAGTTGATTATCTAATTTTTCTAAACTTTCAAATGTAATCTCTTTTTTATTTTGAGCATCTAGCTGTAATTCCGATAAGTTTTCAGCAAATTTGGACTGCAATTTTGTTAAATTTTCAAGAGCTATATCCTTTTGCTTTTGAGCATCAGACTGCCATCCCGAAAGTTGAGATGTGAACTCAGACCTTGATACTTCTAAATCAAAAACGGCTAGTTCTTGCTGTTGTTGCACACCTAACTTTAACTTAGACAGTTCCTCTGCCATCACAGATGCTAATTTTCCTAGATTTTCCAGTGCTATATCTCTTTGTTGTTGAGCATCAAACTCTAACTTAGATAGCCCGGAAGCAAATTTTGACTCTAAAATTTCTATATTTTCTTGAGATTTTTTGAGTTCAGTTTCTAATCTACTTAATACCTGTGCTTTAGCTAAAGCTAGCTCAGATGTAATAATAGATATATTTTCTTCTTCACTTTTAATTTTTTGCTGTAAAGCAGCTGTTTCTTGTTCTAATTCATAATTTATTTTTTTAGCTGATTGAATAACATTTTCAGCCTCTTCTTTAACGGTGGTTAGCTGATTTTGTAATTTTTCCATTCCCTGTAATTGTTGCATTGCTCTCTCAACAATTTCACGGATTATCACCCGTCGCAAGAGCCAAAATAAAGCAATGATTGCGACTGGAAATAGGCTTAATATAACTAGCCAGACATTGAGTAAGATAGTTGTACGGCTAAAAGCGCTATTAAAATCAGATTGGACTTGCTGTTGAATTCGCTTTTCGGTTCGTAGTCGTGCTAATTCTTCCCGTTCCTGATTCGATAAGACTGGAGTAAGAGTTACTGCTGGGGAAGGTGATGGTGCAGATTGACCAGTGGCAATTCCAACGGATAAAAGTAAGGGTAAAAAGACAATAGCACTTTTTACAATTAAAGCGAAAACAGCTTGATTTTTACTTTTCATAACAACCATCTCAGTCTGTTGGTCAGTTTTTGAAGCTGTGTGCCTCTCTCCAATCTATAACAAAATTAACTAGTTAAAAACAGTAAAGGGTAGGCAATATGCCTACCCTACAAATAAATTAATTTAGAACACAATCATTATTGAGCGTTTTATTGTTTGCGCTTCAGGACTGAACTAGCCCCAAAAGTACCCAATACCAATAAACCTAATATAGAAGCGGGTTCTGGAACGCTTTGGCTAGAAGCCGTGTATTTGATATCGCCAATACCGATACCGTGGTCATCTGGATTTCTAGTGCCGATATCATCGCCATCGGTAAAGACCAACTCGAAACGGTCAATAGCACTAGCAAACTTCACTAGCACAGTACCGTAATCTCCGTTAGTAGCATCTGAATCAAATCCTATACCATCAATAGTGTAAGCATCGACTTGCTGGATAGTATTTTTTTGAGTCAAAAACGGACTAAAAATGGGGTTAACAACCTGATTTCCCAAAAATCCCTTCAAAATTACCCTATCTTGCCAAGTTTTATTATTGCTGATATCAACATCAAACAGCTTGAAGGTGACATCTGTGAGGGGACTACTAAAATCTTTGAAGCTAGTCGTCATAGTCAGCGAGTTAGCCCCCTTTGTCAGACCAACTGCTGAAGCGTCAATTTGTAGATGCAGACTTTTGTCGTTTGCATCCTGACTACCATTGAGAGTGCTGTTAATGGCGGGAGTCAACCCACTACCACCAAAACTAGCGAACTTAATGTCCGAACCAAGGTCAAATTTCAGGTCAACTGTTCCTGCACCAGCTTGAAAAGTCCGAACTTGACCTGATTGTGGGGGAGTCCATCCACTGGCGAGTTGATCCCAGTCTATCAAGGTTTGAGTGTTCCCTATATTAGATGCCTTCGCTGTTGTTGGCATCAGGACAGTTCCTGTTAAGGCTACAACACATCCTAGTTTAAATAAAAAACCTTTTTTCAACATATCTTTGAATCCGTGTGGGATGCTCACTCTGTTAATGCAAGTTCATCGTGTCACATCTCTTAACTAAGTGGCTACTCATTTACAATATCTTATTTTTTACAGTGAATATACTTAGATTAAATTTCTAGTGATAGTTAAAAAACTTTTTTGGACTAAAACTGCCTTAGTAAATAGGCTTTTAGGCTTCAGGAATTTGCTTTAAGTTAGATGAAATTGAGACTTTGGTAGTGAAAAGTACAAATGAATGTAAAGAATATATCAGCACTGGTTGAGCGCAGATACTTTTTATAGTGGGGTGGGCATCTTGCAATCTTTAAACTAACATCAGATTATGTATGGTAAGCAAATTATTTCTCCTAAAATTTACTTAACAAAGGCGGTAGAAAATGGGTCGCTTAAATCCTTATACATTGCAATTGCAGATTACCCGAATGTTTGAGCAAGGGCAATCATTTTTTGCCACAACCAAAGTACAGGAATGGTTAAAAGAACACAAACACAATCCAGAAGATTATGACATTATTTTCCATAAAAAACCCGCACCTCCTGGTTCAAAAGAAGTGATGGTAGTAGAAATTGAATTACGCCGCAAAGATGGACAACCTGTAGATCCTTGGTTGCAGGAACAAGCAAATCTCCATGCCTGATTTTAGCAACTAGCAATTTTCAATTTAAATTCATATTATCTTAACAGAATTTCCCAAAGTATAGCGTTCCCAATTGCGGAACGCTCTTTGTTATCTAGATATTCTCTGTGTGATTGCCCATATCAAAAACATTAAATTCAATCCCGTCTAACTTCAGCCTCAAAGCCTCTAATAAGAGATTTACCCTTTCTTCAATAAAAATAGTTAGGGCGTGTTCAGGAAGTGCATCGGCTCTTGACCATTCAAGAATAATTGTAGCTATAAGATGAGAGTGTAGGACTGTCTCTAAACCAGGCTGGTCATATTCTTTGAGATAATCTAATGGATTTTTATCACTAATTTTCAAATTAGTTATTTGAGAGAGATAGGCAATATTCATCAAGCTGTCAGATTCTATTTGAGTAGCAATGCCACTCTGTTTAATAAAGTTAACTGGAAATATATGGTGCAAGTTGGGCTTATCTGTGAACAAGTAATAAACATCAGACAAAATATATTATCATCTGGCTTAATCCGATTAGTGTATGTAAACATTGAATTAACCTTACCTAATTTTGAGTAAATATCAAGATTGGTGTGTGAATTTAACTTTTTTTAGTAAAATTCCATACAAAGCTAACTGATATTTAATTAAGTGGCAACTCAGATTTTAGTAAACTTCTGCAACCTTTGTTCCATCCCAACGTTGCCCTGTAAACCTCCTGTGTGTACTAGTAGCAATGAATCGCCTTTACAAAAAAATCCTTGCTTTAGTAAATCCATCACTCCGTAAAACATTTTAGCGGTATATACGTAATCCAGGGGTACGCCGTGTTCCTCCCTGAACTGCTGGCTAAACTGTAGCAACTCGTCGTTCACCTTTGCATAGCCGCCAAAGTGGTAATCACACACTAATTCCCAGTCAGCCGCAGAGGTATATGGCGAGGTTAAACCAGATGCGAGGTAATTTGTCAACAAACTTTCGATTTCTTGTGCCAGAAAAGCCCCATTTTTCAATACTGGAAAAGCGATCGCTCTTTGCTTATGATCTAACGAAAGCGCAATACCAGCCAGTGTAGTAGCTGTACCGCTGGCTACGCATATATGATCAAATGCGTAGGCGTAGCCAGCCGTAGGTCTTACCCTGAGCCTGTCGTTCGCGCAGCGCGATGCCCTGAGCTTGCCGAAGGGTCTCGTAGAGAAGGGCATCGCATCACCAACTATCTCTGTGCAACCGCGCACACCATTTAAATTACTCCCACCTTCAGGAATGATAAACACCTCACCGAAGCGTTGTTGCAGATATTCCTGTAGCGCTGGTGTGTTGCGCTGTCGATACGTCTCGCGGTTCAAGTACACAAGCTGCATACCCTGTTGTACAGCGAAACTCAGCGTTGGGTTGAGTGGTAGCCTCTGTTCCCCACGAATTACACCAATGGTGCGAAAACCGAAAAGATTACCAGCCGCCGCAGTTGCATAGATGTGATTGGAATAAGCGCCGCCAAAAGTCAGCAGTGTCGTGAAATTTTTCTCCTCGGCCTCCAAAAGATTGTATTTCAGCTTGAACCACTTGTTGCCGTTAACCCACGGGTGCATGAGATCGAGGCGTAGCACATACAGATTAACACCAGCGTCACGGGTGATTTCGCTGTTGATTTGTTGTAGAGGAGGAGGAAAAAAGATTAACGACATGTGTCAACATTGTAACTTAGAATTTATATTCTCTCACATTCATTGTTGAACATAAAAATAATGATAAACATTGAGTAATTCAATGGTAAGTCCATCAAATGAAGAATAAATCTTTCTGATGATTACCTTTAGAAATTGGCATTTTACTAATTGAGTATTTCAGGTAAATATAAGAAACATAACACTCGCTCCAGATAATATCTTTTTGGAGAAAATAAATGGTCGCACTCACACAGCTTACTCAAGTTATTCCCAATCCAGGGCGTTTGACGATTCAAACTGTTGAAATTGCTCCTCAAACGACTGCTATCCGTTGTCTCGACTGGGATAGAGAACGTTTTGATATCGAGTTTGGTTTACGGAATGGGACGACTTATAATTCTTTCTTAATTCAGGGAGAAAAAGTTGCCTTAGTTGACACATCTCACCGCAAGTTTGAGCAGCTATATCTTGAGATACTGCAGGGGTTAATTGATCCGACTAAAATAGATTACTTGATTATTAGCCACACAGAACCCGATCACAGTGGCTTAGTGAAAAATATTTTAGAATTAGCTCCCGCCATTACTGTTATCGGTGCTAAAGTAGCGATTCAATTTTTAGAAAATATGGTTCACCAGCCTTTTAAATCAATGCAGGTGAAAAGTGGAGAGCTATTAGATTTAGGCAACGGACACAAATTAGAATTTATCTCTGCGCCTAACTTACACTGGCCTGACACAATCTTGACTTATGACCACAAAACTTCCACTCTCTATACCTGTGATGTATTTGGGATGCACTACTGCGATGACCATACCTATGATGAAAATATTAGCTCAATAGAGGAGGATTTTAAATATTACTATGATTGTCTCATGGGGCCTAATGCCCGGTCTGTTTTGACAGCTTTAAAACGAATTGAAAATTTAGAAATAGTCACAGTTGCTACAGGACATGGCCCTTTATTACAACACTATATTTCTGAATGGCTCGGACGGTATCAAAACTGGAGTTTAGAACAAGCAAAAACAGAGACATTAGTGGCTCTATTTTATGTTGAAGATTACGGGTATAGTGAGCATTTAGTCCGTAGCATAGCACATGGATGTGCGAAAACAGGCGTGGCAGTAGAATTAGTAGCTCTCAATAGTGTCGAGCCTCAAGAAGTTCGAGAATTAGTTGCACAAGCTTCTGGTTTAGTAATTGCAATGCCAGCCCAATCTTCGGTGATGGCTCAAGCTGCTCTAAGTACGATTTTAGCTGCTGTTCACAAAAAACAGGCAATTGGTTTATTAGAGTCAGGAGGCGGAGAAGATGAACCTGTTTACCCCTTACGTAATAAATTTCAAGCATTAGGATTAACTGAAGGTTTTCCCCCTATATTAGTCAAGGAAATTCCTACTCAAGCAACGGAACAACTTTGTGATGAAGCCGGGATAGATATGGGTCAATGGTTGACACGCGATCGCACCATTAAACAGATTAAATCTATCAATACCGAGCTAGAAAAAGCTTTAGGACGTATTAGCACGGGATTGTATATTATCACCGCCAAAAAAGGAGAAATTCAGAGTGCAATGCTGGCTTCATGGGTGACACAAGCGAGTCTTGAGCCTTTAGGAGTAGCGATCGCAGTATCCAAAGATCGGGCAATTGAATCCTTGATGCACGTTAGCGATCGCTTTGTTTTAAACGTTTTAGAAGAAGGCAAATATCAAGGATTAATGAAACATTTCCTGAAGCGTTTTGCTCCTGGTGCAGATCGCTTTGCTGGAGTGAAAACATATCCAGCCACCAATGAATCGCCCGTTTTAGCTGAAGCTTTAGCTTACATGGAATGTGAAATTACTAGCCGCATGGATTGTGGAGATCATTGGGTAATTTATAGCACAGTCCAAACTGGAAGAGTTGCCAAGCTAAATGCACTTACCGCCGCCCATCACCGCAAAATTGGCAATCATTACTAAATTGGGCATTGAGCATGGGGCATTGGGCATTGGGAAGAGACAATGCAATACGGTTCGGTTAAGGCAAGAGACGCGATAAATCGCCGTCTCTACAAAGGACTGATTATTGTAAAGACGGCGATTTATCACGTCTTTCCGATCTAGGACGTGTCATTAAAAAACCTTATCCGAACCGTATTGAGAGACAAGGAAGAAACTTGTTCAAGAATTCCCCCTCATCTCCCTCATCTCCCTCATCTCCCTAATCTCCCTCATCTCCCCCACCCCTCACCCCTCACTCACAAAAAGCTATGTATAAATCTGCTGAAAATACCGCAATTACCATGTACGAAATTAATCGAGCGCGCGTCGTGCGAACCTTGGAATTTATTCAAGATGTGATTGTGATTTGTTTGTGTATCGGTTTATTTAGCTTCATGGTGCTTCAGGTGAAAGATATGTTTCTCTCCTTACTTCCACCTCTAGATTTTCATGCTGTTACTGCTGATATTCTCTTTTTACTCATTTTAGTTGAGTTATTCCGACTGCTGATTATTTACCTACAGGAACATCGAGTATCTATTGGGGTAGCTGTTGAAGTTTCTATCGTTTCCGCCTTGCGAGAAGTCATTGTTAAAGGTGTTCTAGAAACAAGTTGGAGTCAAGTTTTAGCAACTTGCGCCTTTTTATTAGTGCTAGGAATACTACAGTTCCTCCGAGTTTGGCTACCTCCAACCTTTGAAGGTATTGACCCGGAACAAGAAGTATCTAAACGCTATAGAAACCAAGCCAAGTCTGAATTAATACAAACCAATAGTCATTAAGAGTAGGGAGTAGGATCTTCTGCCATGCTCAATGCCCAATGCCCAATGCCCCATGCCCCATTATTAGGTTATTATGTCTGCAAATACTTTAACTACCAGCCATCCTAGAGATGTACAAGTTGCTGAAATTGGTAAAAATACTCTGATTCTGCGATCGCGGACTTGGGACAGACTAAAATTTGAGGTTGAGTATTCCCGCCAAAAAGGAACTACGGCGAATTCTTATCTGATTCAAGCTGATAAAAACGCTTTAATTGACCCTCCTGGTGAATCCTTTACCGAAATTTACCTTCAGCAACTTGCACAACATCTAAACTTTAACACCTTAGATTACATTGTTCTCGGTCATGTCAACCCCAACCGTAGAGCCACTTTGCAAGTATTGCTTTCTCAAGTTCCTCAAGTTACTCTAATTTGTTCTCGCCCCGCCGCCAATGCTCTAAAAACCGCCTTTCCCGAATGGGAATCACGTATTCAAGCGGTGCGATCGGGAGATACTCTAGATTTAGGACAAGAACATCATCTATCATTTATCACCGTACCAACTCCTCGCTGGGCGGATGGACTTTGTACCTACGATACTGCCACAAAAATTCTCTACACAGACAAACTTTTTGGCGCTCATATTTGCGAAGATACCTTGTTTGATGAAGATTGGAAGGGATTAGATGCAGAACGTCGTTATTATTTTGAATGTCTCCATGCGCCCCAAGCCAAACAAGTTGAAGTAGCCTTAGATAAAATATCGGTTTTGGGAAGCAGATGTTACGCCCCAGCACACGGTCCGGTTGTTCGTTACAGCCTTAGTCGTTTTACTTATGATTATCGTCAATGGTGCCAAGGGCAAAAATCTCAAGAATTGCGTGTTGCTTTGCTCTATGCTTCTGCTTATGGTAATACAGCAACTTTGGCGAATGCGATCGCTCAAGGTTTGATTCAAAATGGAATTAATGTCGAATCGATTAACTGTGAACTAGCAGATTCGGCAGAAATTACCCGCATTGTAGAAACCTGTGATGGCTTGATTATCGGTTCACCCACTTTAGGCGGACATGCACCAACTCAAATTCAAACTGCTTTAGGAATAGTCCTCTCCGCCACGGCTAAAACTAAGTTAGCAGGGGTGTTTGGTTCTTACGGTTGGAGTGGAGAGGCAATTGATTTACTTGAAAGCAAGCTTAAAGATGCTAATTATCAACTAGCGTTTGAAACAATTCGGGTGCGTTTTAGTCCTACTCCTGAGATTCTCCAGCAGTGTCAACAAGCAGGTGCTTCTTTTGCTCAAAACTTAAAGAAAACCAAAAAACTGCGTACTTCCCGTCAGATTGTGACAGAAACCCATGTAGATCGTACTGAACAAGCTGTGGGGCGGATCATTGGTTCTTTATCTGTTGTGACAACTCGTGATCAAGAAACTCACAAAGGCGTTTTAACTTCTTGGATATCTCAGGCAACTTTTAACCCGCCAGGGATTATGATTGCGATCGCTCACGAGCAGAATGCAGATTTAATGCATCATCCTGGTGATAATTTTGTGCTGAATATCCTCAAAGAAGGAAGAAATGTGCGACGCTATTTTTCTCGTCATAGTACTTTAGGAGATAATCCCTTTGCAAATCTTGCCACAAAAACTGCTCTTAATGGTTGTTTGATTCTGAATGAGGCATTAGCCTATTTAGAATGTACGGTGCAAAATCAGCTTGAATGTGGTGATAGATGGTTAATTTATGCCGTCATTAATCACGGTGAAGTGTTGGAAAATGATGGTATCACTGCTTTAGAGCATCGTAAATCTGGCAGCTATTATTAACAGTTACCAGTAAAGGGTAGTGGGGGCTGGAGAGACTTGTTGAATCCAGTTCTCAACTAATTCAATTATGAATTACTGTTTTCTTAGCATTAGCGAGTCTTGCCTACAGCACGTTGCGCGTAGCAAGCTTTAAGCTGATTAATTTTGAAAACATCCTTTCTTAATTTTACTAAAAATAAAAGGTCGCCCTAAATACTCCAGCTAAATCAGCATTTTTTAAATCTGCACCACCTAAATCACACTTGGGACATTTTTTAGTTGTTAGCAACTGCTTTATGTGATTGGGATTTGAAGTTATTTTAGCCTCACAATCTGTACAACCAGAAAGAAAAGTCATTAATATAACTGATGCAATTAGTACTTTTAATTTTATATATATACTCAATAATTAGTTGTAGTTATTTTTAGGAAAGAATTAAGATATATAGCAATCTTACACTGACAGACTCAGATCCCCGACTTCTTGAAGAAGTCGGGGATCTTTTTGTTCGTAACTCTTTGAAACTCACATTCCAAGCTCTGAAGCTCAAGTTCCGAGTTTTGAGGGCGATCGCAAGCATTTGGTTAAGGCAAATAGCCCTTAGACTATTGAGTTACCAAGCTGATAAAAATGTTTAGCTCTTTGCTTGAATTGCCAAATCTTCTACTTGCCTAATTTCATTCCAGTCAATGACAGCAACCCACATAGTTTCCTTATGAGAATACTTCACTACTCCATCTACCTCCAAATCTTCGCTGTAAAAAGTGAGTAACTGACGGTCTTGCAACTCAATACTTTGACTAGCCAAGTCCTCAATAGTACCGATGCAATTCAGACGTAAGCGACCTTCGACATCAGCATTATGAAAATCTGCAAAGACTCTGAGTCTGCTCATGTGTTTCTTGCGATTATGAATTTTGCCTTGCTGGGTTAGCTATTGTGGGCGTAATATCATGTCTGGCCAATTAAGCATAATATCCAGAACCCCAAAGAGCCAAAGCTGCGCTTTATACCATTTCACTTTAATAATGATACAAATACGTGGGTAAGGGTTTAGCAATGCTAAACCCCTACTAAAAATCTATGTGTATCAGGATTTTCGTGAATTGGTATTAGCTCCCCTCCCCGCAGGCTCTTAGGGGTTGGGGGTGGGGTTCTTTTAACCGCTATACCAAAAATAAACAAAAAATCTAGGTTCTTGGCTTTAGGTTCTGGCCTCATGTTCCATACCCAATATCGTGATCTAAGATTATTGGGTATTCTATAAAGTGCGATCGCCACTATACCGATGATTGAAGTTGAACATCTGAGTAAAATATACGGTTCTACCTCAGCGATTACTGATGTCACTTTTAGCGTCGAGCCTGGGGAAATTTTAGGGTTGTTGGGACCCAATGGCGCTGGTAAAACCACAACCATGCGGATTCTGGCTGGTTATTTACCGGCAACAAATGGTAATGCTCGAATTGCTGGTTATGATGTCCATGAAAATTCCCTGGCTGTGCGCCAACGAATTGGTTATTTACCCGAAACACCGCCCTTATATCCAGAGATGACGGTGGAGGGATTTTTGCATTTTGTCGCCCGAATTAAGGGAGTTTCAGCAGGCGATCGCACCAACAAGGTCACAGCTGCGATCGAACGCTGCAACTTAGAAGATAAGCGACGGGTGATTATTCGCAAACTCTCTAAAGGATATCGCCAAAGGGTAGGAATTGCTCAAGCGATCGTCCACGATCCCCCAGCGATCATTTTGGATGAACCCACCGTTGGACTCGATCCTCGACAAATAATTGAGGTGCGGAATTTAATTAAAAGCCTTGCTGGGACTCACACAATTATTCTTTCCACGCACATTCTGCCAGAAGTGAGCATGACTTGTAGCCGCGTCGCCATCATCAATCGCGGCAAAGTTGTGGCAACTAATACACCAGAAAACCTGATGACCCAGTTGACAGGCGGTTCAGGGTATGAATTGGAAATAGAAGGAGAAGCAGCCCTAGCGAAACAGGTATTGCAAAAAGTCGCGGGTGTGAGTTTGATAGAATCAATGCCGACAACCGGAATGCATGGTCATCAACCCCAGGAAAACCGCGCTTATCTGCGGGTGATATCGCAACCGGGAAAAGAGCCAGGACGCGATATTGTTACAACATTAGTGCGTGCCGGATTCGGTTTACATGAACTGCGGCGTGTTAACGCCACCTTAGAAGATGTATTCTTGCAACTGACCACAGAAGAAAAGAATTTCGAGACCGAGGTAGACTTAGCAGCAGACAACGAAGGAGAAGCAGCGTAAATGGGTATAGTGCTGAGTAATATTATTGCCATTTATCGCCGAGAGTTACAGAGTTATTTTGTATCACCTTTGGCTTATGCGATCGCAGGCATATTTTGGTTCATCGCCGGGTTATTCTTGGTGATGATTTTGCTAGGACCAGATGGCATTTTACCAGGAGTTGCGGCAATAGATTTACAAGGGCAACAACAGGGAGTGCCAGTACCCCCGATAGATGTCCCTTACGAATTTATCCGGGCATTTTTGGATCGTATGGGGTGGCTATTGTTGTTTATCCTGCCAATTCTCTCAATGGGACTCTATGCCGAAGAACGTAAGCGCGGCACTTTAGAACTGTTAGCCACGTCACCAATCACCAATTGGGCGGTAGCTTTAGGTAAATTGTTAGGGGTGATCACATTTTTTACCACAATGATTGTCCCCATGCTAGTGTTGGAAGCGATCGCAATCAGTGGATCAAATCCACCAATGGCCTTCTCAATTCCCTTGCTGGGTCATTTGGGATTAATCTTGCTAGCAGCAGCAATTTTATCTGTAGGAATGTTTATTTCCTCATTAACAGACAGCACAATTCTGTCTGCCGTTCTCACCTTTGCAGTAATCTTATTATTGTTATTGATTGATTTAATCGGCAAAATTGTCCCTGGTCCCGTGGGCGAAGCTTTAGGTTATCTCTCATTGCTGAAACATTACAACACCTTAATCCAAGGTATTTTTGATACCAGCGCCTTGATTTTATTTGCCAGTTACATTTTTTTAGGAATCTTTCTCACATCTCAATCGATTGATGCACTGCGCTTTCAAAGACAATAGTTATTTGTCATTTGTCAAAAAATAGTGACAAGTAAAAATATATGCACGAAAATTGAGTGACTAAAAATCAGCAAGACAACTGAATAAATGGCAACAAAGCGTTTCCAAGAATTACAGGTTTATCAATTATCAGAAAAATTAGCAGATAAGATTTGGAAAATTGTTGAAGGATGGATTTTTTTTGCAAAAGATACGATTGGTAAACCGATTGTACGTTCAGCCGATAGTATCGGTGCGAATATAGCGGAAGGTCTAGGAAGAGGTAGTTTTCAAGACAATAGACGTTTCATAAAAATAGCGAGAGGCTCTTTGAATGAAACTCAACATTGGTTAAGACGGGCTCACACTCGCAACCTTTTAACTACCGAGCAGATAAATACAATCAAAACAATCATTAACGAACTAGCGCCAAAATTAAACTCTTACCTAAACTCAATTGGCAATGTCCCAGATGACTAATGACTAATGACTAATGACCAATGAAAAATTATATGAAGATAGTTGCAAAAAAGAAACTGTGGAAATATCTATTTTGGTTTGGCCCGTTCCTAATTACTGTTGGCTTAACAGTTGGGTTAGTTTCTGAACAATGGGGATTAATTCCATTAGCATTCATAATTACCGGAATTGTGATCAGTGGGTTGTGGATAATATGGCAAAGCTACCAAACTAACTGGTGGAAGCGTCGTTCTACCCAAGCTGGGACTAATGCCCTAGTAGCAACTCTGGCAGTATTGGCAATTTTGGGATTGATTAACTTTTTAGGGACTCGCTATCACTTGCGGGCAGACTTAACAGAAACTCAATTGTTTACCCTTGCGCCCCAGTCACGGGAATTAGTGAGTGTCTTACCACAGCCAGTTAAAGTGTGGGTGTTTGATATTAACCAGAATCCCCAAGACCGAGAACTGTTAGAAAATTATCAACGGCAAAGCTCAAAATTTAAATATGAGTACATCGACCCCCAAGCTAGACCAGGACTTGCAGAAAAGTTTGGCGTCAAAGATTATGGGGAAGTTTACCTAGAATCTGGCGATAAACGGCAATTAGTGCAAACAGTAAATGAAAATCAACGCCTGTCGGAAATCAGATTAACTAGTCGCCTGCAACAACTAACAAATTCAACCACAGCCAAAGTTTACTTACTCCAAGGTCATGGCGAACGCCAACTTTCGGCTGGTAAAGATGCAATATCACAAGCAGTTCAGGGATTAGGTGACAAAAGTTTTATAACAGCACCCCTGAATCTAGCAGAAACTTCCAAAGTTCCTCAAGATGCGGCAGTCGTAATAGTAGCTGGCCCCAAGCGAGGGCTGTTTGAGGGTGAAGTCAAAGCCTTGCAAGAATATCTGAATCGGGGCGGTAACTTACTGCTGATGATTGATCCGAATACCGATCCCAAACTTGACAGCTTGCTACAAGAGTGGGGTGTTCGTCTGGATAATCGTTTAGCAGTCGATGTTTCTGGGGAAAGCGTCGTCGGACTTGGCCCTGCTGCGCCCTTAGTGACAGAATACGGACAACATCCGATTACCAAAGATTTCGGTAACGGTAATTCTTTTTATCCGATTGCGCGATCGCTGCAAATTACTTCTGTACCTGGTGTCGAAGCTACTCCATTGCTGCGAACCAAACCCTATCCCAACAGTTGGGCAGAAAGCGACCTTAAAAGCGAAAAATTGGAGTTTAATGCAGATAAAGACCTCAAAGGGCCTCTGACCTTGGGCGTAGCTTTAACCAGAAAACAAGCAGCTAAATCTACTTCCACTCCCCAAGCTTCACCCACACCTTCACCTCTACCATCACCAACCACCCAAAGCAAGGCTTCCCCCACTCCTTCCCCCTCCCCCAAAACTCCGCAAGCTTCACCCCTACCATCACCAACCATCCAAGGCAAAACTACTCCCACTCCCTCATCTTCCTCATCTCAAACAGCCACCGAATCCCGGTTAGTAGTTTTCGGAAATTCTAGCTTCGCCACCGATGGCTTGTTTCAACAGCAACTAAATGGAGATGTATTTCTCAACTCAGTTACTTGGCTGAGTCAACAGGAGAAGCAACCCCTTTCCATTCGCCCCAAAGAACCGAAAAACCGTCGAATTACCTTGACGACTACCCAAGCGAATCTTTTAATATTGTCGTCTTTGTTGGTTTTACCCTTAATTGGGTTTTCGGCGGCAGTTATTATCTGGTGGAAACGACGGTAAGAAGTGAGTTAGGAGTAGAGATGCGATTAATCGCGTCTGTACAGGAGTTAGGAGTTATATAGCGGTTCCCGACCTCGTGAGGTACATCATAGCCCCCTCCTCGCTTGCTCTTAGGGGGTTGGGGGTAGGGTTCTTGTACCTCACAAAGGCCGAGAACCGCTATAAATATTAACTTTTCACCAATGCCCAATGCCCAATAATTAAAAAATGAAATTGCCACGAACGACTTTAATTTTGATACTGCTAGCGCTAGGTTTAGGTGGTTTTGTTTACTTCTATGAAATTCGAGGTACAACTGTGCGAGAAGAAATCAAGGAGCAAAAACAGAAAATTTTCTCTTTTGCAGCAGATGATGTGCAGTCTTTAACAGTCAAGACAAAAAAAATCACCCTGAATCTGGAACGTAGCCCTAAATCTAGTAACCCCAAGTGGTTAATCAAATCTCCGATATCAGCCCCAGCAAATGATGCTATTGTTTCTTATTTGATGGATTTATTGGTCAAAGGTAAGAGCGATCGCACTTTATCAACTCCAGCAAAAGAGCTTGGAGAATTTGCCTTAAATCCACCCCAAGCAACTATCAATATAATCCTGAAAAACCGCCAAAGCCATCAGTTGCTTTTGGGAAAATCTAACTTTAATGGTCGTTTTTTATATGCTCAAACTGAGCCTGCTGCTAAACCCGATGGCAATATAAATGTGCTGTTGGTATCTACAGATTTTGCAAATGCCGTGAATCGGGAACTATCAGAGTGGAAGCAACCTGTAGATAATAGTCAGAAACTACCTGGACTCAGCACGCCTTTACCAACTCCGAAAAATAGCAAATAATTAATTAAAAATCTGGTGAGATTATTATGACAAATCCGACAGCAACATTGCTGATTTCCTGCCCCGATCAACGGGGATTGGTGGCAAAATTTGCCAATTTCATCTATTCTAATGGTGGTAATATTATCCATGCAGATCAGCATACAGACTTTGCTGCTGGGTTATTTCTCACGCGCATTGAATGGCAATTAGATGGGTTCAATTTAGCGCGAGAATTTATTGCCCCTGCATTTAATGCCATCGCACAACCTTTAGGCGCTAAGTGGGAAATACGTTTTTCTGATACAGTACCACGCATCGCTATTTGGGTAAGTCGGCAAGATCATTGTCTATTTGACTTGATTTGGCGACAACGCGCTAAAGAGTTTGTTGGGGAGATTCCTTTAATTATTAGTAACCATTCTAATTTAAAGGTAGTCGCAGAGCAATTTAATATCGACTTCCAGCACATTCCCATCAGTAAAGACAATAAATCAGAACAAGAAGCCCAACAATTAGAATTACTACGCCAGTACAAAATAGATTTAGTTGTCTTAGCGAAATATATGCAGATTGTTAGTGCAAACTTTATAACTCAATTTCCGCAAATTATCAATATTCATCATTCATTTTTACCAGCTTTTATCGGAGCTAATCCTTATCACCGAGCTTTTGAACGTGGGGTAAAAATTATTGGTGCAACTGCTCATTATGCCACTGCTGATTTAGATGCAGGCCCAATTATTGAACAAGATGTGGTGCGAGTTAGCCACCGTGATGAAGTTGATGATTTGGTGAGAAAAGGCAAAGATTTGGAGAGAGTTGTATTAGCAAGAGCGGTGCGATCGCACTTGCAAAATCGTGTATTAGTCTATGGAAATAGGACAGTAGTATTTGAGTGATTTTATATCCGAACGAATCTTTGGACTGAAAATGGCCTGATAATATTATTCTAGTTTTCTAGCCTGCCAATAGCCCAGAGCTTAATCCCATTGAACGTTTATGGGAACACATTAAGTACAAATTGTCTTGGGAATATTGCACCAATTTAGATCAATTAAGTGGTATAAGTATTATCTCGTAGTTGGTTTCAAAAATCAAATCTGATTCTTATATGACTAATAAGTATTTGAGTATGCACTATAAAATTTAATTCCAATTCCAAGTAATTTTAAGCATTTACACTTAAAAAATCTGACATACCCACATAAATTTTTTATAAATTTGACTATCTCTATCGATTTAATGTAGTATTATTAATACTCATTAATAAATTGCCAAAATGGTATAGCCATTGTCTTGGTAAATATGAAACAAATTAAATTCACAAATAATGCTGGTAAAATCACAGCACTTTTATTTTTAATCACAATTTTGCTGACACCTTTTGTGGTTGTAAATGCTGGAGAACGTGGGGTGTTAATGCAGTTTGGCGAGGTACAAAAAACAGTATTAGGCGAAGGAATACATATCATAATTCCCATTGTCAATACAGTCAAAAGAATCAGTGTGAGAGTTCAAAAACAAGAAGTCTCTGCTGAAGCTTCTTCTAAATATTTACAAGATGTATTTACAGATGTAGTATTAAACTGGCACGTTATTCCTGAAGAAACCAATATAATTTTTCAAGAAATTGGTGATGAAAAAGATATAGTTGAAAAAATTATTAATCCGGCGGTAGAGGAAGTTTTGAAAGCAGTTATAGCAACGTATACGACAGAAGAAATAGTTACTAAACGAGCAGAAGTAAAATCTGGAGTTGATGATACATTAACAGCGATATTGCATGACTACCATATTGCAGTTGATGATATTTCACTGGTTCATGTCAACTTTTCAGATAAGTTCAGTGAAGCAGTTGAAGCAAAACAAATCGCAGAACAAGATGCCAAACGAGCAGATTTTATCGTGCTGAAAGCAGCAAAAGAAGCCGAAGCTAAGGTTAATTTAGCTAAAGGAGAAGCAGAAATAAACAGATTACTACATGATAGTTTGACTAATGAAATTTTGACAAGGCAGGCAATAGAAAAATGGGATGGTAAATTACCTTTAATTGTGACAAAGGATACACCGGATTTTTTAAATACAAGTGAGATTTTAAAATTGAAGTAATTTGCCTATAATCCAATAACCCAGTACTGGAGACTGTTTTTTTTGTTAATTACCAGAAAAGAAACTAGGAGTATCGATAATGTTAAACTGGATTAATATCAGAATCAAAAAGGTATAAGCGGTTGAAGAGACTAAGCCTGTCAATAGTTCTTTTTTTAAGTTGTTTTCTTGGTTTTGTTTTTGGAATATATCGATTGCACCTGCTTGCATCAACAGAATACCAATAATGTTAGATAGCCAGTAACCAATGATCACGCAAGGCATAAGTAATTTAGGAGCAAAAAGACTACAAATATAACCGAAAAAATAAGCAATTGGTAAATTGAACACTAGATCATTCCACCAGCATAATGGTGACAATAAATATCCAATCACTAAGAAAAATCCACCTCTAAGCTTCTGCAATAATGTTTTAGGTAAATTTTCTGGAGTTTGCAATAACAACTGTTGACCACTCTTTTTGATCTCGTTCATATTTGTACATTAATTTTATCAACTAACCGTACTTTAGAACAAAAACTCCAAAAAGTCCAGGGCTAAATAGAAGTTAGAATTCCCCAAGTTAAGCAATTATACGTAAATATTTTGTATCGATAAATTTTATGCACATAAAGAACTGTTTCGTAGTGTAAAAGGTAATATAGGACTAGTATTTGATTTTTGAAATGCACCTAGTGAACCCTCTAGGCTAAAATAGTGGATTAGACGTAGGTTGGGGAGCCACTGCGTTGCGCGGGTTAAGAGCGTTGTAGCAAGTGGCGTTGGAGCGGAGCGCAACCCAACTGATTATCAGGATGTTGGGTTACGCAAAGCCTCCACCCAACCTACTTTTTGCAACTGTCTCGTAGTGTAAAAGGTAGTAGTAATAGAGTCAAAGCGAAAATCCAGCTGGCTCGTACAGAGGTTATGCCCGGATTATTATTTATGCAGTTAATTTATGCAGTTATTTCCTAACATCTATCAAAATAAATAAAATTTGTATTCCTTTAGTTAGATCCAAAAATACTGAGTCATCGATACTTTAAATAAAGTAGAACATGATTTAAGTGCCATCTGAAAAGTTGATACTTGTAGTACACAGATAAATATGTTTATCTGTGTTATTTCGTGTTTATATGTGGTCTAACAAAAGGTGGAGGCTTATTTGTCTCGCCTTGAAAGTTAATAATGCAAACATCGTCATCTAGTGGAGTTGCCATGTCTGAATTGCTTCAAGCAGTCTTAGATAGTGAAGAAAAAAGTGATTTGCGTTCCTTTCTTAGTGAATTACGCCAACAAGAAAAGAAGTACTTACTGCGGAACGACATACTTAATGTATATAGTGAGTATTGCTCAAAGTCTCAGAAACCTGAGGAATTTTACACTACCTCTGAGTTAGGCAAACTTATTTACTATACTCAGGAAATTATTCAAGAGGAGTCAAACTTTTGTTTGATCATCCGTTCTAAGATTGCCAGCCAAGAAGTTTATTGGTTGACATCAGACTTGAGCATTGAGCCGATGACGGTGCAGGATTTGCTGGATTTGCGCGATCGCTTGGTGAACAAATTTCATCCTAACGAGGGCGGCCTGCTAGAATTGGACTTCGGCCCCTTTTATGACTACACCCCAGTCATCCGTGACTCCAAAAATATTGGTAAGGGGGTGCAATTTCTCAACCGCTATCTTTCCAGCCAACTATTTCAAGATTCCAAACAATTGCTGGACAGCTTATTTAATTTCTTGCGCCTGCACCACTACAACGGTGTTCAACTGCTGATCAACGATCGCATTCAATCACAGCAGCAACTTTCCGAGCAAGTTAAGAAAGCTATCAGTTTTGTTAATAATCGCCCCGATGATCAACCCTACGAACAATTGCGGTTCCAATTGCAGTCAATGGGTTTTGAACCGGGTTGGGGTAACACCGCAGGGCGAGTGCGAGAAAGCTTAAATATTCTCGATGAATTGATTGATTCTGCCGATGCCCAGACCTTAGAAGCCTTGATTTCTCGCATCCCGATGATTTTTAAAATCGTCTTGGTGTCAGCTCATGGTTGGTTTGGGCAAGAGGGAGTGTTGGGGCGTCCCGATACTGGTGGTCAGGTAGTTTACGTCCTTGATCAGGCAAAAAGCCTAGAGAAGCAGCTGCAAGAAGATGTCCTGCTAGCTGGTTTAGAGGGATTGAATGTCGAGCCAAAGGTGATTATTCTCACCCGTTTGATTCCCAACAGTGATGGCACTCTTTGTAATCAACGGCTAGAAAAAGTCCACGGTACGGAAAATGCTTGGATTTTGCGAGTACCTTTGCGGGAATTTAATCCCAAGATGACTCAAAACTGGATTTCCCGGTTTGAGTTTTGGCCTTATCTAGAAACTTTCGCCATTGATTCAGAAAGAGAACTACGGGCAGAATTTCACGGCACACCTGACTTAATAGTTGGTAACTATTCTGACGGGAACTTAGTGGCGTTTTTGTTGGCGCGACGGCTGAAAGTTACTCAATGCAATGTTGCCCATGCTTTGGAAAAATCTAAATACTTGTTCAGTAACCTCTACTGGCAAGATTTGGAAGATAAATATCATTTTTCTTTGCAATTCACAGCTGATTTAATTGCGATGAATGCCGCCAATTTTATTGTCAGCAGCACCTACCAAGAAATTGTTGGGACACCGGATAGTGTGGGACAGTACGAGTCTTACAAATGCTTCACCATGCCGGAGTTGTATCATGTAACGAATGGGATTGAATTATTTAGCCCCAAATTTAATGTTGTACCGCCGGGAGTCAACGAAAATTACTATTTCCCTTACTCGCAAACTCAAGACCGAGTAGAGAGCGATCGCCAACGCCTTGCAGAAACACTCTTTACTCTGGAAGATCCCGCGCAAATCTTTGGCAAACTCGACGATCCTAACAAGCGTCCTCTCTTCTCAATGGCGCGTCTCGACCACATTAAAAACCTCACAGGTTTAGCTGAATGCTTTGGTCAAAGTCAAGAATTGCAAGAGCATTGCAACTTAATTTTGGTGGCGGGTAAATTACGTGTCGAAGAATCAGGCGACAACGAAGAACGTGACGAAATTATCAAACTCTACCAAATCATTGAGCAGTACAATCTCCACGGGAAGATTCGTTGGCTGGGTGTGCGCCTGTCTAAAACTGATTCTGGTGAAATTTACCGAGTAATTGCCGATCATCAGGGAATTTTTGTGCAACCAGCTTTATTTGAAGCTTTTGGTTTGACAATTTTAGAGGCAATGGTTTCAGGATTACCGACTTTTGCCACACAATTTGGTGGACCACTGGAGATTATTCAAGATAAAGTTAATGGCTTTTTGATTAACCCAACAAATTTAGATGAGACAGCCGCAAAAATTGTCGATTTTATCATAAAATGCGAACAAAATCCTAACTATTGGAATGAAATTTCCCAGCAAGGAATTGAGCGAGTTTACAGCTTCTATACTTGGAAAATTCACACTACTAAGCTGTTGTCATTAGCACGGATTTATGGCTTCTGGAACTTTACCTCAAAGGAGAACCGGGAAGATTTGTTGCGTTATCTTGAGGCTTTGTTCTATTTAATTTACAAGCCAAGAGCGCAACAGCTATTAGAGCAGCATAAGTACCGATAATAAGTTAGAAGAGATCAGGTGTTCTATATTTAACTAAATACGCTTGAGTTAAGGATTTTTGGTATGTAGAGACGTTGCATTGCAACATCTCTACAAAAGATTTTGGGCTTAACTCAAACGTATTGATATTACACCTCTTGCAAAATTATTTTATGGGATGATATGAAATTTTCAGCTTAAATCAATATACCCATGCGATACAAGCAAACAAAAAAGTTATCAAATCGAGAGTTGCACTTTTCAAACACTCTCTATGTATTCATCACACCTAGCTCTTGCAAAAGCTGTTCTAATATTGCTTGATTATGATTCTGCATAACTACAATATGAGCAATTTTACCATAACAAGCTAGTTGCCATCGTTTCTCAATGAACTTCTCTGGACGCTCAAATACAACCGTAGTCGAGAAAGGATTAAGCAGTGTAAACTTTCTGGATTCAGCAATTTTATTCCAGAAATATTCTGCTAACCTCCGACAGTTTAGTACTTCCTCTTTAAAGAGATGTTTTCGCTGTTGAATAGCATCCCAGAGAATGACTGGTGTTAATCCATTCCTACTACCTGTAATTGTTGTATCCGTTGAGCCAAGATATTCAATATCAAAGGATTGCACTTTTTCTTTCCGTGCTAGCACTACTCCACAAGGAACTGGAGAACCGATAAATTTATGACCACTAACTGCTATGGAACCAATTGGATATCGAGAGAAATCTAGAGGTGTAGCTTCTTCCATATAAGGAATTAGCATTCCTCCTAAAGCTCCATCTACATGAATATGAAACTGAGTTATATTTAGTTCAGAAAGTATTGCTACTACTTTACTAATATCGTCCACTGCACCTGTAATTGTAGTTCCTACATTTACATTAATAATTGCAGGTTTGTCCCTATTTTTATCGAGAGCTTCATGCAACGAGGAATAATCGATTTCCCCATGAATCTGACTTTTTATCTCTACAAATGGTATGCGAAACATCCTTGCAGCTTTTACTACTGAATAGTGACAATCAGCTGAACCATAAAGAATTCCATCTGGATATAACTCACGCCCCATCAAAATACCGTAAAGGTTTCCTTCAGTGCCACAGGATGTTACATATCCCCAAGCATCATCTTTTTCGAGATGATAAATATCTGCAAAAAAACTAATTATTTCTCGCTCAAAATCTTTGGTATTTATTCCATAATTACCTTCTACGTAAGCATCACCTAAATTATTAAGTGTGTATTTTAAAAGCGGTAATATCTGGTGAGAATCAAATGCTAGATTATAAGGATAACCAACATGAAGCTTTGAGCGACTTTCAAGACGCTCTAACAGACCATCAATCGAGAGAACAGACAAGTTTACAGTGGACATAATCTTAATTACATTAAACTCAGAAAGATCAAATTTTAATCTCGCAAAACCACACCATATTTTTAGTGTTTTTTTACAAGTAGACAAGGGAGCAGACTTCTAGATACTTGTAAGGAATTATGCGTTTTTACTAATAGTCAATCAGACAGTTTCATTGCTTTATTTTGGTAAAAGCTATATCTATCTTTTTGGTTAAGGTATTGAGAATAGCAAGCAATTTTGATCTGAATAAAGGCTCTCTTGCCCACACTTTTTCCTGTTATCTATGTGTTATACCTTACAAAGTACTTACATACCAGGAAAATTGCTAAAACTCAGAAATGTTGAATCCTAATACAAAACTTTACATATTTAATTACACTAACTCTAAAAAGCCTAAAATAGTCAACATGACATCATCTCCTCAAACCAATGAA
>NZ_JABXKJ010000226.1 GCF_017115085.1 Nostoc sp. NMS7
AACATCTGCTTCAATGCTCCTAGATTACATCTTTTAACTTAAGTTGACACCAATGAGCATTGCTGTGCCCCTACAATATGTGTAGTTCAATTAAATGAAAACTGCTGTATATTACTGCCCATTAGTAGTCGTTGATGGTGGCAATTGTGGAGACTCAAGCTGAGGCTGAGGCGAGGGTTGAGGATTGAGAAATTGCTGCCAAGCCTTAATTTGCTCTTGCGCCGGACTGTAAGCAGCACTACCGCGTGGAATCGATTTGGCAATGTCAATCCCTCTGGCAATATCAGACTGACCTTGAGAACGTGCTATTTCTAACAATTGCTGACTCCACTGGTCAATAGCCTGATTCGCATCCATACGTAAGATGCTATTGTTTGAAACCCGATCTGCCAGTCGTATTGCCTCAACTAAGGCTTCTGGTGTACCAGTCGCCCCCACTTCCTGGGCTTTTCTCCAGTTTTCTTTGGTGCGGATTTGACCTTCCCAATCATTTATCGCAGCTTGTGCTTCCCCAGAAAGCGCCCTTCCCGACGAGGCAATTTGTTGAGCTGCGGCAATGGCGGCGGTGAGATTTCCACTCTGAGCCAGTTCTTGTGCCTGATCCAAGTAGGGCTGGTCTTGAATTCGCTGAATCTTTCCTACCCAAGTCCGAACTTTTTTCTGGGCTTCTGGATATAATGCACGACCTCTACGGATTTCGCTGGCCTGAGCGATCGCAGCTTGCAAGGAGTTAATATCCTCAAATACCGCTATCTGGTCGGCGCGGTCTAAGTAAGGCTGGTCTTCAATTGTCTCCACTTGGGCACGCCAGCGACTCATCTCTTGCCTAGCTTCTGTGGCTCTGGGGTTACTAGCAGGGATGAGTTCCACTTGGGCGATCGCTGCTGTTAAATTAGGGACTGTTCCCTGACTAGCCAATATTCTCGCTTTTTCTAAATTGGCAACATCTTCAATTTCCAACTGCCAACGAGCAATGAGTTGCTGTGCTTCGTTATACACTGGTCTGGAAGGATCAATTTGTTGTGCTTGGGCGATCGCAGCCTCTAAACCAGAAACATTCCCGATCCAAGCACTCCTTTTCGCGTCAGCTATGGCGAGAAAGTCATCTGTTTCGGCTTGTAGTTTTGCACTTTCCGGTATTTGTCTGGCAATATTCAGCGCCTCATCCGCATCCCGGTTGTCTAGTTTTGCCTGTGCCAATTCCAGCATTTTGCGTCCAAATTCGGGAATCGCTGACTGAGCTTTTTGGTAAATATAACTTTCCTGCCCAATCGACTCCGCTAACTTGATCGCTTCTAGTAAATTATCAACTACTTTACTACTTGCTAAGTTTTCAGCTTTGCCTAACTTATCGCCATCTTCCCGCGCTCTGGCAATTAGAAGATTCAATTGGTCGTATTTAATACTCGCCCAGTACTGGTTGTCTACGCGCAGCATTTTCGCGGATAACATGAATGCCGATTGCCAGTGCCGTTCCTTTACTTCGGCGATCGCACCATTGTATGTAGCTTCTGCCTTTGACCAAATCGACTGCCATTTGCCAATTTGTTCATCAACTAATTTATAAGCAACCACGTCTTGGGGGATTTTCTCAGCTGTTGCGATCGCTTCCTCTAAATTCCCAGTTTGGAAACTTTGATCAGCTAACTTTAAAATATCCCGTGACCAGTCTTCGATGAAACGGTCAATTTCTCCATGCAACGGGTGATTTTGTGGTAGTTGCTTCACCAGAGCGATCGCTTGCAATAAGTCGTTCACTGTCTCTTTAGAAGCCGCTAACTGAGCGCAGTGTAGCCGCACAGAAGCACTAGCTAGAGGCCAGAAAATCGATGGGCAATTAGGGGCAGTTGGCAACTTCAGCAGCATTGCCACTGCCAATAATCCGACACTGCCGGGAATCAACATTAGTAATACTAGCCACAACGTCCAGCTTTTCATCCAGCGTGGCCATTTCCCAGAACTTTTACTGAGTTGAGCAGTTTCTTCTGAATGACTATTTATATGTAATCCTTCACTACCGGACGCTTTGCGATCCGGATCGTTTTTTTTTCGCCGCTTCACTGACTTGGAGGTAGAACCAGTAGCTGGAACATCAAATGGTTGAGTTTCACCGAATTCTTCTGTTCGGGATAATCTTGTGTTTTGATCTGGCTCTCTTCCACTGGCTGAAGACCAACTGTCTGGAATATCCCGCTCTGTCATCTCTCACACCAAAATAATTGAATAGCGCTCTGTTTTAGCTTGATAATTCCATTGCTGCCATAGTAACTTTCTCGTGATTAAAAAGCTACTTTTTTGATTATCTCTCTCCCCAAAATACCATTAACAATCTAAAAAATCAGTGCCATTTTATACTTTATTCCGAAACGATAGATTCAGCTTGCAAATCGGCAATGAGTTGAGCTAACTGATCGCTATTTGCCTGGTAAACAGTGCCGCAAAACTCGCAAGTTGCTTCAGCGCCATCATCTTTGATAATCATATCTTGCAGTTCGGCTTCTCCCAAAATCTTCAGTGCCCCCAAAACGCGATCGAAAGAACAACCACAGTGGAAGCGCAGCATTTGCCGTTCGGGAAAGATTGCCAGCCCCATATCTCCCAGCAAGTCGCCTAAGATTTCAGTCAAAGTCTTCCCAGCTTGCAGCAATGGCGTAAATCCTGCAAGACCAGCAACCCGTGATTCCAACCTTTCTACTAAAGCTTCGTCTCTGGCAGCTTTGGGTAATATTTGTAGCAATAATCCGCCAGCCGCCGTTACTCCACCTGCTCCCACGAAGACACCTAAAACTAAAGCTGAAGGTGTTTGTTCGGAATTCAGCAGATAATGAGCCACATCATCGCCAATTTCCCCAGAAACTAGTTCAACAGTACTAGAGTAGGGATAACCATAACCGATATCCCGGACAACGTAGAGGTAGCCGTTACCCACCGCACCACCAACGTCAAGCTTACCTTTGGCATTGGGAGGCAATTCCACAGATGGATTCCCGACATATCCGCGTACCGTGCCATCTAAGCCTGCATCTACCAATATCCCACCCAAAGGCCCATCGCCCTTGACTCGCACATTCACCCTCGACCCAGTTCGCTTCATACTAGAAGCCATTAACAAGCCTGCTGCCATAGTCCGACCTAGTGCTGCCGTTGCCACATAGGAAAGCTTATGGCGTCCCCGTGCTTCTTCTGTTAAACGTGTGGTGATCACACCTATGGCACGAATTCCACCTTCGGCTGCTGTTGCACGAATTAACTGATCCGCCATGAATAACCTTACATTTCTTAACAAGTTCACTTTTTCTATTCTAAGTTCTCTGCTGGTAGAAAAGTGACGCGCTAATAATCAGTGATTGTATTTGCAATATTAGAAATAGCGATGTCTCACCTTTAGGTAATCCTAGAAAAATGCTGGGTAATTTTCAACAAAGTCAACTGCGAATCGAAATTGAAGCACCAACAGATGCAATTCGTGACAGTCTGCTGCATCCGGTGCAACTAGAAAAATGGCTCTTAGGGCAACGCTTTGCGCCAGGAATGCCAGAAGAACTGCTTCCCGGATTCCAGTTTACTACCTGGACTGGGCCAGTTGCGATTCATCATCAAGTAGACGTTGTGAAATCCAACTGCCTCCGCTTAGTACTCAGCGGAGGCATTGACGGGTTCCACGAATGGTACTGGGGAGAAGGTTGGGTACAATCCCGCTTGGAAGGAGTTTCACTTTTGCCCTTAAATTTGGGTCAAACTTTGAGTTTGTTGAGCTTGCGTCAGTTTTTGGCAACTCAAGAGGGTTGAATCGACTGAACGTAGGGACAAGGGGGATTTTCCTTGTCTCTATGTGTCTTCTCAATCAGCCGACAAATCCGTTAAGGTTTTTTGGTGTTGAGTTACCTTGCGGGAAGCAAGCTACTACTTTGTCATTTTCTCTTCTACTTAATAAGTAGTTAAGCAAGGTTAAAAGGTATAAAAATACTATTTAATCTCTGCTATTTATTAAGATGCCTTGCAGATCATCGTTAGTATTAATACGCATGATAAGTAGGTCGGCACGATAAAACCCATGTATGTTTAGTTTTGTAAAAACTCTGGAATCACTGATTTATAAGCTGTTGGCTGATTTTACATTTCATCACATAGATTGATTTTTCAACGCCGACTTACTTAATTGTTTATTTAGTATAAAAAACAAACTCGCATTCAGCGATACTTAATATATATCCATGTGTTATGTATAAAATTAAAATTATAAATTTTACTTCACAGAGATAAAATTCATCCTTTTTCAAAAAAATAGTATAATTATTAGCTCAGTAGTATGTTTTTCAAGCACTCATAATATTTCTTTGTTAAAAAAATAATTTTTTTATCTAGCTAGTTTCACTTATATAATGTTCCTAACGGCGGAGAAAAACTCATAAATATGCTTTTTGCATTCATGAGTTTGGTCTGACGTTATCTAAATCCCAACAATCAAGTGAGAACTAAAAACATGCAAAGCACACTATTTACCGAACTAACCACCATTGAAGAAACCAAGCTTTCTGGCGGAAAGAAAACGAAGAACGTGGTTAAAGATGCCACTATTGGCCAAGGCGGCAATGCAGTAGGAGGCAATAGTATCTTCGGCAGCGGCGGTAATGGCTCTGGTGGGAATGGTATCGTATATGACTATAGCAAAAACACTATTGGCCAAGGCGGCAATGCAGTAGGAGGCAATAGTATCTTCGGCAGCGGCGGTAATGGCTCTGGTGGGAATGGTATCGTATATGACTATAGCAAAAACATCTACTTCATCTTCGGCAGCTAACCCTACTTTTAACTAATTTAGAAAAGCAGGCAAAACTATGAGGTTTAGTAGAAGGGACATAATAAACGTAAAGACACGATTAATCGCGTCTTTACTCGGATAAAACTTCACGTTTTAAGCAATTTACGCTGTTGACATAGGTGAAATTACTTTTGCGTGTGGCTTAATAGCTAATGGTTAATTAGCTATTTCTTTATCGCAGTTATCCTAACATACGTTTATTACTACCCGCTTACTTTTCTTCAAAAAACCTAACATTGACGTTGCCCACGAGCAACCGTCGATAAGTTTCAGCAGCCCTTTTCCCTAAACATACTGTTCACCTTTGAGTAGTCCAATAGGGAAACAAGCGCTGCTGTTCTTTTAAAGCTTTGAGTTGTCCATCGATTTGCACTTGTTCTAACTAATTCTGCCGGATATTGCCGTCTTCTCTTTAAATAAGCTTTTTTGCAAAACTCCCATAATTTGGCGTTTTCACTCTGGAGAGTGAAAGCGATCGCTTTTGCTTTTATTAGGGACTTCCAATAGCGTGTTTTATTACGAACATCAAATCTTTATAATTTTATCTATAATTTTATCTATAATTTATTTACTTTCAAAAAAATTGTGTTGCGTAGAATAAAACTTTTTCAAACTAATCAATAATTAAGCAAAATTAGGAGTTTTTCTATTACAATAAATTATATATCTTAAACATAATGGTGTATAAAAAAAACTCATAAGCAAAATTTTTATGTAAAAATACTTGTTCAAAAATTACAATTACAGTTTGAAGTTTTGTAAATGTATTTAAGCACAACTGGTATAAAAAATTTGTTTGATTTGTTTGATTTGTTTGATGATTATGTTTAACTCTGGGTATTTTGTTTGATTTCTCAGGATCAATACTTAATAAGCTTAATTTATACATTTTTCGACTAAATAAAGCTTTTAGATCGCCATACTTATATCGATATATATTGATACCTACGATTTTTTGATAAATTCAAACTTATTTCTAATTAAATTTGTATACATCTATACTATATAACATCTTTACTGAAGATGTGTAATAGATATTTCTTAAACAATTAGTTGCTTGATTTATTTAGCAAAAGCAGTACAATACTTTCTATGGACACAAAAAAGTTACAAGATATACAGTTTACGCTTATATCTATTAGTTTGGAGTGACCTAACTTTAATCCCAACAATCAAGTGAGAACTAAAATCATGCAAAGCACATTGTTTAGCGAACTAACCACCATTGAAGAAGCCAACCTCTCTGGCGGAAAGGGCAAGAAGAACGAGATTAAAAACTCAACTGTTGGACAAGGCGGCGGTGCCATTGGTGGCAACGGCGTTCAAGGCAATGGTGGCGACGCAACTGGTGGCGATGGTGTTTATACTGTTTATCCAATTTTCGTTATCTAGAAGGTAGAAGGTAAAAAATAAACGTAAATACACGAATAATCCCGTCTTTACAGGGATAAAAGTTCACGTCTCAATTAATTAACCTGCGTCAACAGGGTAAATTATTTTTGCGTGTGACTTAAATTGCTAATCGACTTAATACTAGGAGCCATTAGCTGTTTGTTTGTCGCGTTTATCCTAACATACGTTTATTACTACCCATCTACTTTTCTTCAACAAAGTTAACATAAACTGATTGACTGTTGTTTCATAGCCACAGTCAATCAGTTTATCTAGCGCTTTTTAGTGATGCTTTTGGGGATGCGATGCCTGTCGCATTGCATCAATTTGCGCTCTTTGTAGCTGATTCTGCCGGATATTGCCGAGTATTTGGCTTTTTTTACTAGTTGAAGATCGACTTTATTCATCAAAATTTAAAACTCATGAACCACAGCGAAACTCTTGGGCATTTTTGTCACTTTATCAGTATTAATACGTTATAAGCTTAATCTATAGATTTGGGACAAAATTAAGTTTTTAGCTCCCTAAATTTATATAAATATATATTTATACCTGCGATTTTTTGATAAACAAAAAATTATTTTTAATCAATCTAGTATAAAGAATAACTATGTAATACTTTGAATGAATACGTGTAATACATATTTCTTAAACTCTTAGTTGCCTGATCTTTGAGCAAGAGTCGTATAATACTTTTAACGGCACAAAAAAGTTACTAAATATACACTTTATGTTTATATCTATTACTTTCGAGTGACGGAACTTTAATCCAAACAATCAAGTGAGAACTAAAATTATGCAAAACACATTGTTTACTGCATTAAGCCCCAACGAAGAAGCCAATTTGTCTGGCGGTACTTACACCAAGACATACAACTATACATATAAGTTGACTGGCGGTGCTGGCGGTGCTGGCGGTGCTGGCGGTGCTGGCGGTGCTGGTGGTGCTGGTGGTGCTGGCATCCAAAATACTGGTAAGGGCAATGTTTCTGTTACTGGAGGCACTGTTACTGGTGGAGCTGGTGGAGCCGGTGGAGCTGGTGGAGATGGTGCGCCAGCCGTTGTAGTTTTTGTATAGGCAATAGCCAAACCTATGAGGTTTAGTAGAAGGGAAACAATAAACGTCAACACACGATTAATTAACTGCACCTTTAGAGAAATAAAGCGTCACGTTTTAAATAATTTACTTTGTTGCCACAGGTTAAGCTACTTTTGTACGTGCCTGAATTGCTAATCGGCTTAATCCTACCAGCCATTAGCTGTTTCTTTATCGCAGTGATATTAACATAGGTTTATTGTTAGCGTTCTAGTTTCTTTAAACAAACTTAACGTTGCTCTTGCCTACCAGCAACCGTCGATAAGGTTCAGCAGGGTTTTTTCTAAACATAACTGTTCCCTTCAAGTAGTCCAGCAAAGAAACAAGCCCTGCTACTTGACAAATCAGGTAAACATACCAAAATTGGCCATATTTTCTCTGTTGAGATATGGAATATAAGCATTTTGGTGCGTGTTTGCTCTCGTCATCTTAAGTGACAACAGCTTTTCAAAATTTCAAAACTGATAATTCGCAACTTAGGTGAAGTATGGAAAGCACTCAAACATCCCCAATCTTTATCTCACTAAATGAAACCGAAGAAGCAAACTTCTCTGGTGGTGAGGTTAACATTACTACTACAGTTATAAAAAACGGAGCTCCTGGAAAAAATGGAGCTCCTGGAAAAAACGGGGCACCTGGACTAAATGGATCTCCTGGAGGAAATGGAGCACCTGGAGGAAATGGAGGAAATGGATCACCTGCACTAATAATAAAGCGACCATCTAAGCGAAGACGTGTACCACATTCACTGAGATCGATTTTGGCAAGTCTATTCTTCGGATTAGAAAGTCTATGAGAATGATAATCCAACTAGGCGATTGGTCAACTTTTTAACCATGCAGGGATAAAACCCTGTTATTTTTTTGGGTTTTGTCAAACATAGCGAAGAAGATCGTGGAGCTGCTTGTTTTACTTCCATTGCCAAACACTGGTGGCGCAAATTTACACTAAATCGCATCCGGGAAGCGTTACAGTACTGAGCAATTAGGAACAACATTGTTAGAACTGAGGCGCGTGATTTGAATGCAGGCTCTATCAGAATATCTAATGAGATATTAGACCAGATGACCCAAGTGCCACTCCTAGCAACTATTCACTGGAGAGGTACTCACTATAAACCCGCATCGCGCATTTTAATATAAATACATAAATACCAAATTTTTATAATTTTCTTCTAAACTTTTACACTTTCTTCATTTATTTGCAAAAAATTTGTATAATCAAGATAGTAGGGCTTTCTTGAAATTAATAAATAATTAAGCAGAATTAACCCTTTTCTATTAAAATAACTTATACTATTTTTCAATAATATTGTATAAAATAATTTAAAAAAAGCATATTGTAAATAAAAATACTTATTCAAAAAATGCAAAATCCCAGTTTTGAGTTTTAGAAGCTTATTTAAGTAAAGCTGGTATAAAAACTTTTACCTTATTTGCTTGATTATATCTTTAATTATGGGGATTTTGATTAATTTATCAGTATTAATACGCAAGAAGCTGAACTTATGAATTTTTAACAAACAAAATTAGCTTTTAGATCGCCATGTTTATATCAATATATATTCATGCCTGCGATTTTTTGATAACTAAAAACTCATATTTAACTAAATTTGTATAAATACTAACTATGTAATATGTTTGCTGAACAGAAAGATGAGTAATATATTTTTATTTTTTAAAAGAATAATCTATTGACCTATTTAGCAAGAGCCTTATAATACTTTTAACGGCACAAACAAGTTACTAAATATACTCTTTCACGTTTATATCTATTACTTTGGAGTGACGTGACTTAAATTACCACAATCAAGCCCGAACTCAGATTATGGAAAGCACATTGTTCACTACATTAACCGCCAACGAAGAAGTAAATTTCTCTGGGGGCAAAAAGAACTCAGAGAAGGGACACATTAAAGTTTCTCTAATTAAGTCTCTAATTAGCTTAATACTTAAACTTACTAGTGGCGCTGGCGGCGCTGGTGGCGCTGGCATTCTCAATAGCGGTTCTGGGACTGTTATTGTTAATGGAGGCACTATTAATGGTGGATCTGGTGGATCTGGTGGATCTGGTGGATCTACTAGTGCAGCTCTTGCGTAAGCCGTTTAACTATCCTATTAGGGCAATAGGCAAATTTATGAGGTTTAGTAGAAGGGAAACAACAAACGTAAATCTACGATTAACCGCATCTTTACTGAGCTAAAGGCTCTTAAATAAACTACCCTGTTCCAGCAGGTTAACTTATTTTTTCGCCGATCTTAACTGCTAATCTACTTAACCCTGCCATAGCTATTAGCTATTTGTTTGATAGCAGTTATTTTAGCATACGTTTATTGTTACCCACATACTTTTCTTCAATAAACTTAACAAAGTCTATCAACGGTTGCTAGTAGGCAACTGTTGATAAACTTAAATGTTAGTTTTGGGCTGGTTATAGTCATTGCTTCGGTTGGAAATTTTTACGTTGGTTTGACGACTAACACTGAACAATTAGCCTCTTCCACAACTTGACTGCTAACAGAACCCTCGACAATTCGCTTCATTCCAATTAACCCCCGACTGCCAATTATAATCAAGTCGGTTTTGTAAATATTGGCAAGGCGAATAATCTCTTCGGCAGGATCACCAGTTACCAGTTCTAACTCACTTGTGACTGATAAGTTTTGCTGATATAATTCCAGCTGTTTTTCAATATGAAAATAAGAAAATATTGGGGACTCTGGCTGAGGAGTATCAGCGGGTAGTTCCATCTCTGACTCTGGTGTGGGAAATACATGGCAGAGAATAACCTTGGAGTCTTTTGACAACGCCAAATTATCTAAAGTCTGAATTACTCGTTCTGAAATTTCCGAACCGTCTAGAGCTACCAAAATATTCTTTAGCACCGCTCTCCTCTCCTCAAAAGTAGACCCCTTACATAAGTATCTAGCAAAATTTGTTGACAGCTACACTAAATTAATTTTCCATCTGCCTACTTAGTCAGGACTTAGGCAAACAATAGCGCAAAAGAATGATTTTTAGGTAGGGGCAATACCCTGCGGTCTGCCTCTGTCTACATAAATTGCCCCTAAGTGCGTGTAGTTTTGCATAAGTCCGATTAGTTTATATATTCGAGGCTGTGCTATAGGTTGGTTTCACCCCACTTTGACGCTAGTGCATTGTAGCAACTGGTGTCGAAGACTTTTTGCCAGTTCTTTGGGCAGGCTTTCCCTCTCCAAAGAACTGGCGTTAGGGAATGCCGACTTTTGGAGCAACTGCCGTCGGCAATGCCCGACTTGTGGACGCCTAAAACGCGGCTGAAGACAGGATACCAACTGGCACGCGGTCGCCATCTAAACTTTTAGTCTGAACCTATCGAGTGACTTTTGCCAACAGTAGAGGAAAAAATTAAGCATTCCAAATCACTCTTCTTGCTGAATTCGGCGTCGTACTGAATCAGCATGGGAAGGTAAGCCCTCTGCTGTTGCTAGCACATCAATGGCACCAGCCACATTTTGCAGTGCGGTTTGGGAGTATTGAATAATACTCGAATGTTTGAGGAAAGTTTCAACTCCTAATGCCGAAGCATAGCGGGCTGCACCAGAAGTTGGCAAGGTATGGTTAGGGCCTGCCAAATAGTCCCCTACAGCTTCTGGTGTGGAGTAACCCAAAAATATTGCCCCAGCATGGCGAATCTGTGGTAATAGTGCCCAAGGGTCTTTGATTTCTAATTCCAGATGTTCGGGGGCAAATTCATTTGAAAATTCCGCTGCTGCTTGGAGGGATTCCACAACGACAATCAAGCCGTAGTGAGCGATCGCTTTTTCTGTGTCTATTCGCCGTGGGTGATCCACTAGCTGTCTTTCCAAAGCTAATTGTACATTTTTCGCCAAAGCAGCATCTGTCGTCAGCAAAATCGCTGCCGCCATTGGATCGTGTTCGGCTTGGGCTAGCAAGTCAGCAGCTACATGCACCGGATTTGCAGTTTCATCGGCAATCACCAGCACTTCGCTGGGGCCTGCTAAAGAATCAATACCGACGGTGCCATAGACAAGTTTTTTCGCTAGGGTGACATAAATGTTACCAGGCCCAGTAATCACATTTACTTTCGGAATCGTTTGTGTGCCATACGCTAAAGCCGCGATCGCTTGTGCGCCCCCAATGCGATAAATTTCTTGTACTCCTGCTTCTTGGGCAGCTACCAACACTGCTGGATTAATTGCACCCCCTAGTCCTGGTGGTGTCACCATCACCACATGGGGTACAGCAGCAACATGAGCCGGAATTGCATTCATCAGGACTGTACTGGGATAGGCGGCGCGGCCACCAGGCACATACAACCCGGCTCGGTCTACGGGGGTGTAGCGTTTGCCTAGTACTATTTCATCATCGCCAAAGTGTACCCAGCTTTTCGGGACTCGCTGACGATGAAACGCTTCAATTTGGCGACAAGCTAGCCGAATTGCGTCCAACAACTCCTTTGACACCTGCTGATAGGCTGCATCTAGTTCTGAGCCTGTAACTCGGAGTTCTTCTGCTTTGAGGGTTTGTTTGTCAAATTCGGCTGTGTAATGCAATACAGCTTTATCGCCTTGGCGCTTCACTGCTTGCAAAACTTCGCGCACCGTTGCTTCTTTGTGAAGCACCTGTTCGTCATGGGTGCGATCGCAGATCCGTTGTAGTTCTGCTCTGACGTCTGCCTGCTGAGTAATGATTCGCAGCATGGAGTAAGGACAATGCCAAAATTATAATATTCACACCTGAGATTTAGTATTGCTCTTGACCAACTTGGGTGTGGAAGCTGACTCTAATTCTCTTCTCTAGCTTAACCTGGATTTTTTTGATACTCTCAAGGCTGCCACCACATTGTTTGCTTGAGAAGGCGACTTAATTGCTTAGTCCAACAAGCCTCGGCAGGCTAGCCGCAGGAAGTGGGCGTGCCATTTCCCACTACCCTTATGCCCTTATTCTCACTCCTTGCTCTGGTGCACCTAGTCTCTTTGCACATCCAGTCTCCTGGATGTACATAGGGTAGGGTCTGAGTAGAATTTTTACTTATTTTCCTAACTTTTAGTAGTTAACATCTGTACATACACGATATAATATCGGTTCTGGACTTTGAAACACCTGAAATTTAGTTGTTTACAGTTCCTTGCCTTTGACGATACATTTGTTTTAGGGACAGATTGTATTGGCAATCACATTGCTTAACCAGGTGGTGAGTTAGGGCTACTATTTTATTTGATGTACCTTATTTTAACGCATTTCCGAAATTGACGACACACAAAATTAAGGACTGGGGATTAAGAAGCCGGGACTAGGGACTGAATTCTTCCCTAATCTCCAGTACCCAATCCCCGATGAAAGAATTTTTTTGAGGAAATTATAACATTGGCAATTTGGATGCTATATTAGTAAGTCTAGTAGTGTGTGTACATATTAATAGTAGTATTTTTGGAATTGACTGTGGCGAATACAAAGTCTGCTCTCAAGCGTGCCGAAATCGCAGAACGTAACCGACTGCGTAATAAAGCTTACAAATCAGCAGTCAAGACGCTGATGAAGAAATACGTTAATGCTGTAGCTGTCTATGCAGCTAATCCTACCCCAGAATTAAAAGAAGAAGCGCAGGCTCGGTTATCCGAGGCTTACGGGAAAATCGATAAAGCGATTAAACGGGGTGTGCTTCATCCCAACAATGGGGCAAGGAAAAAGTCGAGATTGGCTCATAAACTAAAACCCCTAACTCAAACAGCTGCTGAATAGTCATTGGTCATTTTTCCTTAGTCATTGGTCACAAAACTAAAGAGAGAAGTCTGAGCGCCAGTTTCCGGCGATAGCGCAGTTTATTCTCTATGAGATGCTGCGCTAAGGATTTCGCAAGTATCTGGCTTCTCTACCAAACGCTGCGCGTAGCTTACTTAAAAGAAAGGGTACGCCATCCCGGAGGGTAGAGAACTTCGGGGGCAAATGACGAAGGACAAACAACAAAGGACAAAGAATGCAACTGATAGACACACACGTTCATCTCAACTTTGATAGTTTCCAGCCGGATTTAGCAGCAGTGCGATCGCGGTGGGAAGAAGCAGGTGTAGTGCATTTAGTACATTCCTGTGTTCACCCTGAGGAGTTTTCTAGTATTCAATCCCTAGCCCAAGAATTTCCCGAAATCAGCTTTGCTGTGGGATTACATCCTTTAGATGCTGAGAAATGGAATAGCGAGACAGCCGAGAAAATCAAAACTTTAGCGAGTTCTGACTCGAATGTGGTAGCAATTGGGGAAATGGGGCTGGATTTTTACAAAGCTGATAACTATGAGCAACAGTACATGGTGTTCGAGTCGCAGTTAGCGATCGCATCTGAACTAAACTTACCAGTGATTATTCACTGCCGCGATGCGGCTGTAGCAACCAGAGAAGTGTTGCAAAAATGGCGGGAACTCAAAGGAGAAAGAGTGCGGGGTGTGATGCATTGCTGGGGAGGAACGCCAGAAGAAACTCAATGGTTTCTGGATTTAGGCTTCTATATTAGCTTTAGCGGGACGGTAACGTTCAAAAACGCCAAAGCGATCCAATCCTCAGCGGCGATGGTGAGTAGCGATCGCCTGCTAATTGAAACAGACTGTCCTTTCTTGGCTCCAGTTCCGAAACGGGGCGAGAAGCGCAACGAGCCTGCCTACGTGCTTTATGTCGCCGAGGAAGTAGCTAAACTGCGTCAGGAAACGGTAGAGGCGATCGCCCATCAAACCACCCAAAATGCGTGTGAGTTATTCGGTCTGTCAATATCAACTGTGCTGTAGTGTGTTTTGTTAAGTTGTGTTAAAAAAAATAAAACTCTAGGGGGACAAAAATATGCTAATATTATTCCCTCAAAAAGATTTTGCTTGCGCCATAATAATAAAGGAAGGAACCTAAAACTTCTCATCCGAATTTTGCGTGCTGTTATCGGCTTGGCCATCCTCCAAATCTCTACAAACGGATGCTCCCCACATATCACTAACCGTGCCAACCCAAATTGAGCTAGACTTTTGCACAACATCAGCTTGGTGTGTATTGAACCTATTCAAAATCGTTAAACAAAATTGCCTTGTGAGTACAATTCAACAAAATGAAGTGATTCTGATTCCAATCCGACAAGGTACGGATCATTCCCTCAGTCTGAGGATATCTAGGATATCACTGAGAGTATAAACAGCGGGGTGGATTTAATGACACACCCGGTAGAGCTGCGTCAGCAAATTAACGCGCTTTTTGGAGGGGAAGTGAGGAAAGTAGATCAAACTCAGGAATATCTCAAGTGTATATTCTTCTTGAATCAAGACTATAGTAGGTTTTTGGCTTCTGAGTCACCGATTAGGGGCAATTAACTCCTTGTCAAAATTGCTCATTCCAGCCAGCTTTAATGGCTGCGTTTGACCACACCTGTAAATAGCAAGTGTGTAACAAAAAGTTCCCAAATAGCTAAGGACACTGGCTAGCAGTGGGAAGCGTTAAACAGCAGTGTCCAAAGGAAAATTTAACCAGGTTGACAAAGGTAGAGGCATGACTAAAGAAACATATATGGAACCGGCCTTTCTGTTACCCGACTTGATTGAAATCCAGCGATCAAGCTTTCGCTGGTTTTTGGAAGAAGGGCTGATAGAAGAACTTAACTCCTTTAGTCCGATCACAGATTATACGGGCAAACTAGAACTGCACTTTTTGGGTCATAACTACAAACTCAAGGAGCCAAAGTACAACGTCGAAGAAGCTAAACGGCGGGATAGTACTTATGCCGTGCAAATGTATGTTCCCACACGCCTGATTAACAAAGAAACAGGGGAAATCAAAGAGCAAGAGGTATTTATTGGGGATTTGCCTTTGATGACCGATCGCGGCACATTTATTATTAACGGAGCCGAGCGGGTAATTGTCAACCAAATAGTGCGATCGCCAGGGGTTTACTACAAATCAGAAATAGACAAAAACGGGCGACGCACTTATTCAGCTAGCTTAATTCCCAACCGGGGAGCATGGCTGAAATTTGAAACAGACCGTAACGATTTGGTGTGGGTACGCATTGACAAAACCCGCAAACTCTCAGCGCAGGTACTCCTAAAAGCTTTAGGCTTATCAGACAACGAAATCTTTGATGCCTTACGCCACCCCGAATATTTCCAAAAAACCATCGAAAAAGAAGGGCAATTCTCTGAAGAAGAAGCCCTGATGGAGTTATATCGCAAACTGCGTCCTGGTGAACCACCCACAGTATTAGGCGGACAACAGCTTTTAGACTCTCGTTTCTTTGACCCGAAACGTTATGACCTTGGTCGCGTCGGACGCTACAAGCTCAACAAGAAATTGCGCCTTTCTGTTCCAGACACAATGCGCGTGCTGACTGCTGGCGATATTTTGGCAGCCGTGGATTACCTGATCAACCTAGAATATGATATTGGTAATATCGATGACATTGACCATTTAGGCAATCGGCGAGTGAGAAGCGTCGGTGAATTGCTGCAAAACCAAGTGCGGGTGGGCTTAAACCGCTTAGAGAGAATTATTCGGGAACGGATGACCGTATCCGATGCCGAAGTGCTGACTCCTGCTTCCTTGGTGAATCCCAAACCACTGGTAGCAGCAATTAAAGAATTCTTTGGTTCCAGCCAGTTAAGTCAGTTCATGGATCAAACCAATCCCCTAGCAGAACTGACCCACAAACGCCGCCTGAGCGCCCTTGGCCCTGGTGGTTTAACCCGGGAACGCGCCGGATTCGCTGTCCGGGATATTCATCCTTCTCATTACGGACGTATTTGCCCCATTGAGACACCAGAAGGACCTAACGCCGGTTTGATTGGCTCCTTGGCAACCCATGCCCGCGTCAACCAGTATGGCTTCTTAGAAACGCCATTTAGACCGGTAGAAAATGGACGAGTGCGATTTGACGTAGCTCCGGTGTATATGACCGCCGACGAAGAAGACGACCTGCGTACTGCTACTGGTGATATTCCCTTAGATGAAAATGGCTATATTAAAGGCCCACAAGTGCCAGTGCGCTATCGCCAAGATTGGGCTACTACAACGCCAGAGCAAGTTGACTACGTAGCAGTATCTCCCGTACAGATTGTGTCAGTAGCGACCAGTATGATTCCCTTCTTGGAGCATGATGACGCTAACCGAGCGCTGATGGGGTCGAATATGCAACGGCAAGCAGTACCCCTGCTCAAGCCAGAACGCCCTCTGGTGGGTACTGGTTTGGAAGCGCAAGGAGCAAGAGACTCTGGGATGGTGGTTGTATCGCGTACCGATGGCGATGTCACATACGTGGATGCCACAGAAATTCGTGTGCGTCCTAAATCTAACACCGCCGAAATTAAATACACCCTTTCTAAGTACCAACGCTCAAACCAAGACACCTGTTTAAATCAAAAACCCCTCGTCCGCATTGGTGAGCGTGTTGTTGCTGGTCAGGTGCTAGCTGATGGCTCCTCCACCGAAGGCGGAGAATTGGCGCTGGGGCAAAATATTGTAGTTGCTTATATGCCTTGGGAAGGCTACAACTACGAAGATGCAATTTTAATTTCTGAAAGACTGGTGCAGGATGATGTCTACACCTCAATTCACATTGAAAAATATGAAATTGAAGCTAGGCAGACGAAACTAGGACCAGAAGAAATCACCAGAGAAATTCCCAACGTCGGGGAAGATGCCTTGCGCCAGTTGGATGAACAGGGAATCATTCGCATTGGGGCGTGGGTAGAAGCGGGAGATATTTTGGTAGGAAAAGTTACACCCAAAGGTGAATCTGACCAACCGCCAGAAGAAAAACTGTTGCGTGCAATTTTCGGTGAAAAAGCGCGGGATGTGCGGGACAATTCCCTGCGAGTACCAAATGGTGAAAAAGGTCGTGTAGTTGATGTGCGCTTATTTACTCGTGAACAAGGCGATGAACTACCACCAGGAGCCAATATGGTAGTCCGGGTGTATGTTGCCCAAAAGCGCAAAATCCAAGTTGGTGACAAAATGGCAGGACGCCACGGTAATAAAGGGATTATTTCTCGGATATTGCCAGCAGAAGATATGCCTTATTTGCCCGATGGTTCACCAGTGGACATTGTACTCAACCCCTTGGGCGTACCCAGTCGGATGAACGTCGGACAAGTATTTGAGTGCCTCTTGGGTTGGGCTGGTCAGACCTTGGGAGTGCGATTTAAGATTACTCCCTTTGATGAAATGTACGGTGAAGAGTCATCCCGGCGAATCGTGCATGGCAAATTGCAAGAAGCACGAGACGAAACAGGGAAAGACTGGGTATATAACCCAGATGATCCAGGCAAAATCATGGTGTTTGATGGTCGTACAGGCGAACCCTTTGACCGACCAATCACTATCGGTGTGGCTTATATGCTGAAACTGGTGCATTTGGTAGACGATAAGATCCACGCCCGTTCTACAGGGCCATACTCACTGGTGACTCAGCAACCCTTGGGTGGTAAAGCCCAACAAGGTGGTCAGAGGTTCGGGGAAATGGAAGTGTGGGCATTGGAAGCCTTTGGTGCAGCTTATACCTTACAGGAATTGCTCACAGTTAAATCTGACGATATGCAAGGAAGGAATGAAGCGTTAAATGCGATCGTTAAAGGTAAGGCAATTCCTCGACCTGGAACCCCAGAGTCCTTTAAGGTGCTAATGCGCGAGTTGCAATCATTGGGGTTAGACATTGCCGTACACAAAGTAGAAACCCAAGCCGACGGCAGTTCCCTAGATGTGGAAGTCGATTTGATGGCAGACCAATCAGCCCGTCGCACACCTCCTCGACCCACCTATGAATCTCTTTCCCGCGAATCGTTGGAAGAAGATGAGTAATCAATAGTCAATAGTCATTAGCAAAGGACTAATGACTATTGACTAATGACCAATGACCAATGACTAATGACTATTGACTAAATATGAGACCTGCCCAAACTAATCAGTTTGACTACGTAAAAATCGGCTTGGCTTCCCCTGAACGCATTCGACAGTGGGGCGAGAGAACATTGCCCAATGGTCAGGTAGTCGGTGAAGTTACCAAGCCAGAAACGATTAATTACCGAACTCTCAAGCCAGAGATGGATGGCTTATTTTGTGAGCGCATCTTTGGTCCTGCGAAAGATTGGGAATGCCATTGTGGGAAGTATAAAAGAGTTCGTCACAGAGGTATTGTCTGTGAACGCTGTGGGGTAGAAGTTACCGAGTCACGGGTGCGTCGCCACCGCATGGGCTATATTAAACTCGCAGCACCAGTAGCTCACGTCTGGTATCTTAAAGGCATTCCTAGCTATATTTCCATCCTGTTAGATATGCCCTTGCGGGATGTTGAGCAGATTGTCTATTTCAACTCTTATGTTGTCTTGAGTGCAGGTAATGCCGAAAGTTTAAGTTACAAACAGCTACTGAGTGAAGACCAGTGGTTGGAAATAGAAGACCAAATTTATAGCGAAGATTCTCTGCTGCAAGGCGTAGAGGTAGGTATTGGTGCTGAAGCACTGTTGCGCTTGCTTGCCGATATTAATTTAGAGCAAGAAGCCGAAAGCCTACGCGAAGAAATTGGCAACGCTAAGGGTCAAAAGAGAGCCAAGCTAATTAAGCGACTGCGGGTGATTGACAACTTCATTGCTACTGGTTCCAAGCCAGAGTGGATGGTAATGGCAGTTATTCCGGTGATTCCCCCCGACTTGCGCCCAATGGTGCAACTAGATGGCGGACGCTTTGCCACCAGCGATTTAAATGATTTGTATCGGCGGGTAATTAACCGCAATAATCGTTTGGCACGCTTGCAAGAAATTTTGGCACCAGAGATTATTGTGCGGAACGAAAAGCGGATGCTGCAAGAAGCAGTGGATGCTTTGATTGACAATGGTCGTCGGGGACGCACTGTGGTAGGGGCAAATAACCGACCCCTGAAATCTTTGTCCGACATTATTGAGGGTAAGCAAGGACGTTTCCGACAAAACTTGTTAGGTAAACGGGTTGATTACTCTGGACGTTCTGTAATTGTGGTCGGTCCAAAGCTGAAAATTCACCAGTGCGGTTTGCCTAGAGAAATGGCAATTGAGCTATTTCAACCATTTGTGATTAACCGCCTGATTCGTAGCGGTATGGTGAATAACATCAAAGCTGCGAAAAAGCTGATATCGCGTAATGACCCCAGTGTATGGGATGTGTTGGAAGAGGTGATTGAAGGACACCCGGTGATGCTAAATCGGGCACCGACACTGCACCGCTTAGGTATTCAGTCTTTTGAACCGATTTTAGTAGAAGGTAGAGCGATTCAACTGCATCCTCTGGTGTGTCCAGCGTTTAACGCCGACTTTGACGGCGACCAAATGGCGGTACACGTCCCTCTGTCGTTAGAAAGTCAGGCTGAAGCGCGGTTGTTGATGTTGGCTTCTAACAATATTTTGTCGCCAGCCACAGGGAAACCCATCATTACGCCCAGCCAAGACATGGTATTGGGGGCTTATTACTTAACAGCAGAAAATCCCGGTGCGACAAAAGGCGCAGGAAAGTACTTCTATTCGCTCGATGACGTAATTATGGCTTACCAGCAAGAGCAAATTGACTTGCACGCCTATATTTACGTGCGGTTTGACGGTGAAATAGAATCAGACCAACCGGATACGGAACCCCTGGAAGTGACACAAAACGACGATGGTAGCCGGACATTACTCTATAAGTTCCGCCGAGTCAGACAAGACGCTAAGGGCAATGTAATTTCTCAGTATATATACACAACTCCTGGCCGCGTTATTTACAACAATGCTATTCAGGAAGCACTAGCAAGTTAAGGGGTCGGTGAGTGGGGAGTGGTGAATTCCCTACTCCCTACTCCCATACTCTCTATTCCCAATGACTCAGGACTAATGACTAATGACTAACGAAAAAATGATTTTTCGCAATCGTGTGGTTGACAAAGGTCAACTGAGAAATTTAATTTCTTGGGCTTTTACGAATTTTGGTACGGCGCGAACCGCAGTGATGGCGGACAAACTCAAAGATTTGGGATTTCGCTACGCTACCAAAGCAGGGGTTTCCATCAGTGTAGATGACTTGATGGTGCCACCAACTAAGCGATTGCTGCTAGAAGCAGCCGAAGAAGAAATTCGCGCTACTGAAATCCGTTACCAACGGGGAGAAATCACCGAAGTAGAACGCTTCCAAAAGGTAATCGATACCTGGAACGGTACGAGTGAAGCCTTGAAAGATGAAGTAGTCGTCCACTTTAAGAAGACTAATCCTCTGAACTCCGTATACATGATGGCATTCTCCGGGGCACGGGGTAATATCTCCCAAGTCCGGCAATTGGTAGGGATGCGGGGACTGATGGCAGATCCCCAAGGGGAAATTATCGATTTGCCCATCAAAACCAACTTCCGAGAAGGACTAACTGTGACGGAATACATTATTTCGTCTTACGGTGCCAGAAAAGGATTGGTGGATACTGCCTTGCGGACGGCTGACTCTGGTTATCTCACCCGCCGGTTGGTGGATGTATCCCAGGATGTGATTATTCGAGAATTTGACTGCGGCACGACTAGAGGTCTTACCGTCGGGCCAATGACAGAAGGTGCCAAAACCTTAATTCCTCTAGCAACCCGCTTGATGGGACGGGTAATTGGCGAAGATGTGGTGCATCCGGTGACAAAAGAAGTAATTGCACCACGCAATTCCCCAGTTTCTGAGGACTTGGCGAAGAAAATTGAAAAATCTGGGGTGGCAGAAGTTGTGCTGCGGAGTCCCCTAACTTGTGAAGCCGCACGTTCTGTCTGTCAACACTGCTACGGCTGGAGTTTGGCACACGCCAAAATGGTGGACTTGGGCGAAGCTGTGGGGATTATTGCCGCCCAAAGTATCGGCGAACCTGGCACCCAGTTAACCATGCGGACATTCCACACGGGTGGTGTGTTTACTGGAGAAGTGGCGCAACAAGTTCGTTCTAAAATCGATGGAACTGTTAAGCTTCCCCGCAAACTGAAGACCAGAACATATCGTACCCGCCACGGGGAAGATGCCCTGTATGTTGAGGCTAATGGTATCCTGCTTTTGGAACCAACAAAAGTAGGTGATGTTATCCCAGACAACCAAGAGGTTCATCTGACTCAAGGTTCAACATTATATGTATTTGATGGAAATCAGGTAAAACAAGGTCAGTTGTTGGCAGAGGTTGCCCTCGGTGGACGCACAACTCGGACTAATACAGAAAAAGCAGTTAAAGATGTCGCCTCTGACTTGGCAGGGGAAGTGCAATTTGCCGATGTTGTTCCAGAACAAAAAACCGACCGTCAGGGTAATACTACAACCACAGCCGCACGCGGTGGCTTGATTTGGGTTTTGTCTGGGGAAGTTTACAACTTGCCGCCTGGGGCAGAATTGATTGTCAAAAATGGTGATGCGATCGCCTCTAATGGAGTTTTAGCAGAAACCAAGTTAACCACTTTGCACGGCGGTGTGGTGCGCTTGCCCGAAGCTACCCCTGGTAAGAGTACCAGAGAAATTGAGATTATCACCGCTTCTGTAGTCTTAGACCAGGCAACAGTAACAGTCCAAAGTTCCCAAGGTCGCAATAATTACTTAGTCTCCACTGGCAACAACCAGGAATTTAACCTCCGGGCTACACCAGGCACAAAAGTGCAAAATGGTCAAGTAGTAGCTGAGTTGATTGATGACCACTATCGCACAACCACTGGTGGATTTTTGAAATTCGCGGGTGTAGAAGTCCAGAAAAAAGGCAAAGCCAAGCTGGGTTATGAAGTAGTGCAGGGCGGTACCCTTTTGTGGATTCCCGAAGAAAGTCACGAAGTCAATAAAGATATCTCCTTGCTGTTGGTAGAAGACGGTCAGTTTGTGGAAGCTGGCACTGAGGTAGTAAAAGATATTTTCTGCCAAAACAGCGGTGTGGTAGAAGTGACCCAGAAAAACGACATCCTGCGGGAAGTTGTGGTGAAGCCAGGGGAACTGTTGATGGTGGACGATCGAGAATCAGTTATCGGGCGAGATAACACCTTCATCCAACCAGGTGAGGAATTCCAAGGCAGCGTCGCCACGGAATTGCGCTATATCCAGTATGTGGAGACACCAGAAGGTCACGCCCTGTTGAGTCGTCCGGTAGTCGAGTTTGCCGTACCGGATAATCCAGATGTGCCATCAACTACATCGATAAGTCAACAAACCGGGCGGTCGATTCAATTGCGGGCTGTGCAGCGACTACCTTACAAAGATTCGGAACGGGTCAAGTCCGTTGAAGGCGTGGAACTGCTGCGAACCCAGCTAGTACTGGAAATTGAGCAAGAAGGGGAACAAGACCACAATGCTTCGCCTCTAGCAGCAGATATTGAATTAGTACAGGATGTTGAAAACCCAGAAGTTCAACGCTTGCAACTGGTAATTTTGGAGTCCTTGGTAATTCGTCGAGACATTACCGCCGATGCCACCCAAGGTAGCACTGAGACCACACTTGAGGTACAAGATGGGTTAACCATCTCCCCTGGTTCTGTGGTCGCACGTACTCAAATCTTGTGTAAAGAAGGGGGGGAAGTGCGGGGCGTCCAAAAAGGAACCGAAAACGTGCGTCGCTGCTTGGTGTTGCGCGACATTGACAGGCTGATCACGAATACTACTACTCAGCCTAAGGTGAAAGTCGGTGACTTGCTAGTAGAAGGTACAGAAATTGCTCCGGGAGTTTTTGCCCCAGAATCAGGGAAAGTTGTGGATGTTAAAAAGTTAGGAGTTAAGAGTGAGGAGTTAGAAGTTAATTCCGAAACTCCTAATTCCTCACTCCAAACTCAGAACTATGCTATTACTACCCGCATCGGTCGCCCTTATCGAGTCAGCCCTGGTGCTGTGTTGCAGATCGAAGACAGCGATTTGGTACAACGGGGTGATAACTTGGTGTTGTTGGTGTTTGAACGCGCCAAAACTGGAGATATTATTCAAGGTTTGCCCCGGATTGAGGAACTGCTAGAAGCTCGTAAACCGAAAGAAGCGTGCATTTTATGTCGGCGGGCAGGTGAAGTTAAGGTAGTTTACGCCGAAGGTGGTGATGAAGCGATCGCCATCAAGGTCGTAGAATCAAATGGCGTAGTCACAGATTATCCTCTAGGCCCAGGACAAAATTTGATTGTGCCAGATGGATCAACTGTATTAGCCGGACAACCGTTGACCGATGGGCCATCCAACCCCCACGAAATTTTGGAAATCTTCTTTAGCCTGGGTTCCGAAGACGGAATCTATGCTTGTGCTAGCCATGCTTTGCAGAAGGTACAGACATTTTTGGTGAATGAAGTGCAAATGGTGTATCAATCTCAGGGGATTGATATTTCTGATAAGCACATTGAAGTAATTGTTCGCCAGATGACCAACAAAGTCAGGATTGATGATGGTGGTGACACCACAATGCTTCCCGGCGAATTGGTAGAACTGCGCCAAGTTGAGCAGGTGAACGAAGCTATGGCAATTACAGGCGGTGCTAGGGCACAGTATACCCCAGTATTGTTGGGGATCACCAAAGCATCGTTGAACACCGACAGCTTTATTTCCGCCGCATCCTTCCAAGAGACAACACGGGTACTTACCGAAGCAGCTATCGAAGGCAAATCCGATTGGCTGCGCGGATTAAAGGAAAACGTGATTATCGGGCGATTGATTCCGGCTGGTACTGGGTACAATACCTATGATGAACCCGGTGCGATCGATGATTATGCTGCTGAGATTAGCAGTAGTGTCTTAGATGAAGTTGATGACCCCCTGGATATGGTCTTAGATGACCGCACAGCTCGCACCTATAATTTAGATTCTCCTACTCTTGGTGAATCTGGTTTTGGTAGCAGACGTGCAGAAAGGTCAATTCTAGAGGAAGAAGATGAATTAATTGCCGATGAATTACCAGACGAGGAAGATTTTGAGGAAGAAGAGGAAGACGAGGAAGATGATTTCGACGACGAATAGGGACTTGAAATTTTACGTCTCTATTAAAAGGTAAAAAGTAAAAAGGCAAAAGAAAATCTTCTTTTGCCTTTTATTTTGCTCTCTAACACGAGACGATTCAAATGACTTTGCGGTATTCAAAAGTAACTTCTCGGCGTGCGGAAAAAGTAGCACAACAAGCGTTTAAGAAAATCCCAGATTATGGGCAGTAAGTAAATCTCCAACAATAATGTGAAAAGCTTCTTGCTCAATACACATTTGTCCATAGAAATCTGCAACAGCACACCGAAAATCTACACTTGTCAGATGAATGATATCTTCTTGTCTATATGGATAAAGTACCCATTGTCTCTCTGGGTTGCGGCGAAAACACTCAACATTTAACCGAGTTTGACTTACAAGTACATATTCCTGAAGTGACTCCATCTGTCGGTAATCAGCAAATTTATCACCTCGGTCAAAGGCTTCTGTTGTCGGAGATAGCACTTCTACAATTAAGCACGGATAACGTAGAAAGTTGTCAGCTAAGTGTGTAGCTCCATAAATCTAGCTATTGCTAGATGCTGCAATTCTCTCAAACGCTATAATCTACATCTGTTACACCGAGAGATTAACTTGTGGATGTCATATTAGAACGATCGCACGAATTGAAACAAGCCTTAGTTGATTTTGTCCTTGATGCTGAAGGCGAACTGGCACAAGCATTGGAAACCTATGCAGCAGCACAGTTGCGCCGGGGAAGTGGGGATAGTACACAGCAGGACTTAATCATCGATAGCTTTTTGACAGCAGGGAAAGTCGGTGATAAGTCACCATTAGAGTTATTTATCGCCAGCCATCCAGATTTGTCAGAGAGCGATCGCAGTCTGATCAACAGTTGGCATCATAGTTTTATTGGCTTATTTGCCATAACTAATATTCTACCTGATGGTTTTGAATTGACGAACTGGTTGACAGATAAATCCTACATCGTCAAGCCAAACAATACTCAAACATTACAGGCAATATCTCGGTTGAAAGTCGGAGAAATCTTGCTAACTCGCATTTCTCCTGTTACCGATAGCTACTGGATGTTTTCTGGCCCCTACACAATAATGGGTAAGTTAGGTAAACCAAAACTTGCTGTAGCAATTGGGAATTTCAAAGAAAACTATAAAAGTAATCTTTACAGCGATGCTCCCGACTTGCTAGAAGAAGCTTGGCAGTCAGTAGGACAATATCATCAGCAGTTTGTGGACTTTTTTGGCACTGATGAAATCACACTACCTGGATACCAGCTTAATAAAAAAATAGCGGAATTTCAAGAAGTAATTACTGAAAAGAACTTTGCAGCAGCAGGAATTGATACTTCTAAATCCTTGGCTGAAGTAGCAGAAGCATCTGGCATCACAGATGAGGAAATCAAAGCAGCAGCAGAAGAATTTGGTGCTGATTCAAATGCAGTTTCTCAAATGTTTAACAGCAAAAGTGGTAATAGCAAAATGGTTATGCCAAAGGTTGATTTACCTGCCGAACTCAAGAAAGCAGAACAGGTAACGGCTCTTTCTCATCCCCGTTGGGGACAAATGTTTTTACCAACATATAGTAAGGTACAAGAAATTTTATCGGCAGAGGACTGGCAAAGTGTTCAAGGTGCTGAAAAACTAGTTCGCTACTACTTGGAAGATAAAAGTATTAATGCCTTTATTTGGCATCGATTAGCGCAACAGTATCCAACTAAATTAGAAAATGTGTTGCAAACACTTTTGCAACGTCCAGAGTTTCACCTTGAAAGTGACTTGAATGCACTTTTACAAGAATTCGACAAACCTATTGAACCAGAATTACCAGACATTGCCAGTGTACCGATACATTTACATAACTTATTTCAAGAAGCTTTAGGAGAAGTTAACAAATCTAAGCCCAAGAGTAAGGAGCAAAAAAAGCCAGGAAAAGGTTTTCAATAAAATTAACAAATATATCCAACATCTCACCCTACCCACTTAGAGTTATATGGTTTCCAAGGTAGAGTCGTTTTTAGGAGTACCCACCAAGCTATGTACTCCTACAAACGCATGGGGTGAAATCAACGTAAAAAACCAGATGAAGACCGGGCATTTATATCTAAAGATCGGTAGATAGCAGGTGAACAATCTCATCTACGATTTCCTCTGGACTCTCAAGCTTGACTAGAAATCGATTAAAGCCAGCATTCAAAGCCTTATGACTTGATACCTCCCGTGTATAAGAAGTGATAGCGATCGCGGGCAACTCTCTTATAGATGGGGTAGAATGCACTCGAATTTGCTCAATTAACCAATTTCCATCATGATGGGGCAACTTTACATTAGAGACCAGAATATCGGGATGAAGCGATTCTACCAAAGCAAGGGCTGCTTCTGCATCGGTTAAAGCCATCACCTCTGCACCTGCTGTTTCTAAAATGAAGATGAGCAAATCTGCTATATCTGGCTCATCCTCTACCAGTAAGATCAGGGTTCCAACAAGCTGCTGAAGCGAATTTAACTCAGTTTCTTGATTGATTTTTTGATTGGTTGTCATGCCGTCCTTTTATTGTCTGCTAAAATCTCCTATTTTTATTGCAACGCATGGAGCGGAATAAGTATTCACCCTAAATGCACAAACTTGGGGTGAAAAGCTTTAGAACAGGCTTTAATTATTTTTTACTAACAGGTAATTGGAGAAAAGCTATAACCCATTACCCATGACTCATTACCGAGTTTGAGCCTGAGTTGAGACTGTTAATACTTGCGGTGGTGTGGCATCGGGCGGATAGAGAAAGTCTACTTCTACTAAGGAGCGATCGCCTGCTTTCATGTTTAATAAAACTAACGGTTCCCCTGGTTGACCTCTCTTTTGCACTAAATGCACAAACTGAGTTTGCGGCTGACCTTGGTCATCCTTGTAACGTACCCGCACCGTTCCTCGGAAGAATACTTGAGGGGCTGGTATAGTCAAAAAGCGTAACCCCGGTTTTCCCAACTGCTCCTCTTTGAGTGGGGTTTGTATGGATACAGTAACAGTTTGAGGACTTTGAGTATTGTTGTATAGCGGCAACTTCAGACTATATTGAATTCCATAGTTGCCATGAGCGCGATATGCGGTATCAGGATAACGCACCAGCATAGTAGCACTTTGAATTTGACCAGTTCCTAACGTACCACCATGCACGGTACTCAGAGCGTAGGAAAACACTTGACCACGCTGGGGAATAGTTAAATACCTTTTTTTGGGATTATCTACTAATAAGGCTCTCCATTGGGAACCACCAGCTACCCCCGCTACACGTCCATAAACTATAGGCTTACCAGTTTGCTCTAGGGGAGTGGGAGTTTTATCCCGTGGACCAGCCAAATCACCATTATCTAGTAAATTTTGCCATTCTTCTAAAGTAGGCGATCGCTCACTACCATCGGGATTCACACGCGCAAACATCGCTAGGCTAGCTGCATAGACAGTGCCATTACTCCACAATCGCATCAATGTAGACCGACCATTCAGAGGTGGTGTCAATCCCTGCACAGGAATTGGCAAATTTAATAACATCCGACTTTGCCCTGCTGGAATCTCAATTTGGGCAGGAAAAATCTCTTGTCGCACTCCCCTAAGCACATCAGACATGACGCGATCGCCAGGACCTGCAAAAACTTTACCTAAAAGATTTTGACTCAAGGATGGTAACTGAATAAATGGTGCATCCGGTTGACTCAAATAACTTGCCGCCTGCCAAATATTTACCTTCACTGCTTCAGAACCAGGGTTATGCAAAATTATTCCCAGATAAAGCGATGTCTCCGACGGGCTACGCCTACGCAAATTTTCTGGTGGTTCCGCCCTAGTAATGTGGTGGGCAAAAATATCAAATCTTCCCCGAAAGGGAAAATTCAAATGCGCCGTTGGCACTTTTTTACCATCTGGTGGAAAAGTCGAAAGTAAAATCCCTTCTTTCAATACCAACTCTGGACTATTACTGTTAAACGTTGGCACTGTATCCAGTTGTCCTGGTAAAGGACGCACTTCTTGTGGTTGCACCACTTCTTCAGGTGGTAGTGTGGCAGGAGTTGTTTGGCCAAGCAGAAAATTTAGTAACAATGGCAACATAAATTAAAATATTTTCTCCACCATACAGACGCCGACAAATTTATGAAAGTGCCAGTTTGTTAATAATTAATACGAAATCTGCAAGTATTCCGCTCAAATTTTCTTGATTAAGAACCGGAACGTGAACAAAGATGCAACACGCCCTGAGTTGTCTCTGACATAGGTAATCCAGCACTGAATAGTAAAGACCTTCTGGTACGTCCGCTACCAGAGACAAATTTACCGCAGTCGTGGCTAATCTCAATTGCTGCTACTCCCGCTACTAATTCCTTTAATAAATCAACTTCTGTCTGTAAAAAACTTTTTTTCCGGCTAGCCCTACTTCCAGACTTAATTTTGTACGGCTTGGAGCCTGGCCACAACAGATGATGTAATCAGGTTGGATTGCATTGATTTTTTGAATTAGCCGCTCACTGGCAAGTTGCACATCTATGGGTAACTGGGGTAAAAAATTAAGTCATGGGGTATCAACTCAAGTTTGGTAACTTCAACTAATAAATCATCATCAGAATTCGACTGTTGATCCTTTAGCCAAATATCAAAAGAAATTAATAGAATTATTTTCTTCATAACAAATATTATTTAGAATAGAAAAACCCTCCATAATAAATTTACAAGGAGCAGGTAAATGCCAGTTATTGCAGTCGTAGATTATGAGATGGGAAATTTGCACTCAGTCTGCAAAGGCTTGGAAAAAGCTGGGGCAACTCCTAATGTTACTTATTCTCCAAAGGAATTAGAGCAGGCAGATGCAATAGTCCTGCCGGGAGTAGGAGCATTTGATCCAGCAGTACAACACCTGCGATCGCGTGGTTTGGAACAACCGATTAAAGAAGCGATCGCATCTGGTAAACCTTTCTTAGGAATTTGTTTAGGATTGCAAATTCTCTTTGAATCAAGTGCAGAAGGTACCCAACCTGGACTGGGAATTATCAAAGGGAAAGTGCGGCGGTTTCGTTCAGAACCTGACATCACTATTCCTCACATGGGTTGGAATCAACTAGAAGTGACTCAGCCAAAAAGTATTTTATGGGAGCATTTACCGTCCGATCCTTGGGTGTATTTTGTCCATTCCTACTATGTTGACCCAATAGACCCGCTAATCCGTGCAGCAACCGTCACCCACGGTACTCAAACCGTCACAGCTGCGATCGCCCATAAAAACCTGATGGCAGTTCAATTTCACCCCGAAAAATCCTCTAATATCGGATTGCAAATCCTGTCTAATTTTGTTGCTCAAGTCCGCGAAAAAATTCCTGCCTAACACTATGTTTGTCATTTCTTCTTTGTCCTTTATCTAAGATTAATAACCAATGACCAATGACTAATGACTAATGACTAATACCCAATGAGCCTGAGAATTTACGGCAATCGCCAGCTAAAAACTTTACCAGGAAAAGAAACTAGACCCACTAGTGCGCGAGTCAGGGAGGCAGTCTTTAATATTTGGCAGGGACAAATTGCAGGTTGCCACTGGCTAGATTTGTGCGCCGGTACAGGTTCAATGGGTGCAGAGGCTTTGTGTAGAGGAGCCAGCTTAGTAGTGGGAATTGAACAATCGAGCCGAGCCTGTGCCACCATCCAACAAAATTGGCAGCAGGTAGCTAATGCCAAGCAAGAATTTCGGGTATTGCGGGGAGATATTACTCAGCAGTTAAAGACCTTATCAGGCAAGCAATTTGATAGAATCTACTTTGATCCACCTTATGCCAGTGGATTGTACCAGCCAGGATTAGAAGCGATCGCTCACTATCAACTTTTAGATCCTAGCGGCGAAATCGCAGTTGAACACGCCTCACAAGGTTGGACACCGCCAGAGATTCCCGCTTGGGAAATTTGCCGCCAGAAAGTTTACGGCAACACATCACTTACTTTCTACAGAATTTGGAGTGAAGGAGCAGGGGGAGATAAGGGAGATGAGGAACAATATAACTCCTAACTCCTGTACAGACGCGATTAATCGCGTCTCTGCCCCTAACTCCTGTACAGACGCGATTAATCGCGTCTCTGCTCCTAACTCCTAACTCAGCAATCCTCATCCCCCCAACTGATTGGGGCGCTTATATTGCTGATAGGCAGCGTAAAACAGTCCGGCGAGGGTGACGAAAACTAGACCAAGGACAATACCTGATAGCAGGGGTTCAACCACTGGAAATCTCCTCTTTGTAATTATTAAATATTCGTTGCCTGTTTTTGATTTTACCAAATTTGGGATGAATCCTGCACCCTACAGCCTTTTTAAGCGCGATCGCCCACAAGAAAATAGTCTTCTGTGCTTGCAGACACAATCAAGAACTTTTAAGCTATGTGTAGGAAATGAAAACTTTTTAGTACACCTAGATTTTCACCGCAAACCTTTTGGATAACCAAATTACCAAACCTGAAATTTTGATTCAGCGCATCGTTTTATTGACGCTGGCTATACTGCTAGCAGTCCCTTTGGGCTTTTTTGGTGTTCAGTTGGTTCAAGCCTCCGATCCATACGTCAAGAGTGTTCTATCCTTAACAGGAAACCCAGTTCAAGGACACGCGATCTTTCAAATTAACTGTGCTGGTTGTCATGGCTTGGAAGCAGATGGGCGAGTGGGACCGAGTTTGCAAGCTGTTTCAAAGCACAAGTCTCGGTATGGACTGATTCATCAAGTGATCAGTGGCGAAACACCGCCAATGCCAAAATTCCAACCTAGTGTCCAAGAAATGGCGGATCTTTTAAACTATTTAGAGTCGTTGTAGACATTAAAATTTTTGGTCGCGGGATACATAAATCCCTCATGGAAAAAGCCAGCATTGGATGTGCTGCCTTTTTCCATCTCTGATAAATTTTAATAAACGACGAGAATTTGTAAATGTCCAAGGCAAGCGCAGGTTGTCACCAGCAGTCCATGTGCGGGGCGCACCTTCAGAATGAAACAAAGGTAGAGTTAGAGTGAGTATTTTTGCTTAACTAAAAACACCTTTGTTTGGAGACGCTTATCTCAAAGCACCCTAGCTGAGTCTGATAACTTCGTCTTCTGGCGTTGCAGTGGCAAGAACTGTCATTAGTCATTTTCCTTTGTCCTTGTCTTTACATCTGGTCGTATTTACGTAGAATCTTTGATAAAAACTCATATAAACTGTATATTTTAAAGTATGTTAGCAAGTCACTATTTAATTAATTATTCCGAAAGTGAGGTTAGCCTACCTAACTCGGTAGGATTAAGACAAAAGCTCCCAGTGAATAGGCTACGGTATAGCTTCTTTGACAAACTAGATATTCTTGAGATGCCCGAAAGCTAATGACTGAAGCGATCCAAATCGGTAATCGTACAATCACAGTTAGTGAACTGATTTCCTTACTGGCAAATTACCAAATGCTCCCACAGTTGCAGCGCGAATTGCTCATCGATGAGGCGATAGAGCAAAACTCACGCTCTGCGAATGTAGCAATATGTACACCTGAGGAAGTAGCCCAAGCTAAACAGCAGTTTTACGCCGAAAAACAGTTCAAAAATGAAGAAGATATCCAGGCTTGGATGGCACATCAAAGGCTAACTCCCGAACAACTGGAAGTTATTACCACTCGGAAGCTGAAAATTGAAAAATTCAAGCAAGCCACTTGGGGTAATAAACTGGAATCTTACTTTTTTCAGTCCAAGGCAAAACTAGACAAAGTAATTTATTCCCTACTGCGAACCCAGGATGTGGGAATTGCCCAAGAACTTTACTTCCGGATTCAGGCAAAAGAAAATTCTTTTGCTGACTTGGCGCGGGAATATTCACTCGGACCAGAAGCCCAAACTGGCGGTTTAGTGGGTCCGATTGAACTGAATGCACTACATCCGGTAATGGTGCAAATGCTCTCTAGCAGTCAACCAGGTCAGATATTGCCCCCTACCCGCATCGCTGACTGGTTTGTGATTTTGCGGCTGGAAAAATTTATCCCAGCACAATTGGATGAATTTATGAAAGTGCGCCTGCTGAATGAACTCTTTGAAGCCTGGCTACAAGAACAGCAAAAGCAAATAATGTCTGCACCACAAGCGGAGGGGGACACGGGACGACAGGGAGAGGGCGATAAACCTTTAACCTAAGCATGGGAGGTGACTCTCATGCTTGGCTTCAAAACCGAAGGTAGCGATCGCTCTATTAGTTTTCCAGGCTGGACGAGCGATCGCTTTTGATGTTGTTCATGTTGTAAGTGCAATGCCACCTGATTAATTATTAAAAGGTGGAATATCACCTTTGTCCAGATAAAAATGCGGCTAGTTAGACTAAAGATTAGAGAACTTGCAGCAAAAAGGATTTGGACAATCAAAGAGGTGGCTGAACGTGCAAAGATAAACTACAACACAGTGAAAAGTTACGCTCGACATCCGGGGATGAATATGGTTTACCTGACTGCTGTTCAAAAATTAGCCCGTGCTTTTTGTGTATCAATTGAAGATTTTATTTATACCAATTGAAGCATAAATTAGGACATAATAGAAATAAATTACCTTAAAAAATCAAATGCCAGCTTCTTATAGTTACGATTTAAGAACTTAACTTATTAATGCGATTGATGACGGAATGAGAAAAACTCAAGCAAGTCGCATCTTTCAAATTAGTCGCAATACAATAGACATCTGGTTAAATAAGAGAAAAGAAACAGGAGATTATCAGGCAAAAGTAGGTTATCAACAAGGATATAACCCGAAAATTAGGGATTTAGAAGAGTTTCAAGGATTTGTTCAGGTAAATAGAAGTAAAACTCAAGCTGAAATGGCAGAAGCCTAGTCAGCAGAGATTCGGGATGCAACGCTACGCGAACAGTGAGCTTCTTTACGAGACGCTCCGCGAACGCTAACGCACTATAAGAAAAGCCTTAAAAAACTAAATTCAGCAATAACAAAAGCCTCCTCAAATGATGATGAGGAGGCTTGAGTAGAATAATGAATC
>NZ_JABXKJ010000204.1 GCF_017115085.1 Nostoc sp. NMS7
GAAGTTGGTGTTCAGAACTCGGAAGTTGGTGTTCAGAACTCGGAAGTTGGTGTTCAGAACTCGGAAGTTGGTGTTCGGAACTCGGAAGTTGGTGTATGAGGATAACAAACCGTAAAGGGCGCATACTTTTACGTCCAAGCAAGCTACGCGTAGCGTCTCCTTGGCGCAGCCTCTCGTAGAGAAGAGTTGGACGCAAAGAGTAAAAATGTCACCGCGTCCCCTTGTCTCAATTCAGTCCCAGTTCTTCTTTCAACGCCGGAGGCACATTAACTGCTGTCTCTAATCCCCGCACATCTTCCCACTGCTGCTTTTTACCCCAGGTCATTTTTTCCATATTCGCATCGCTGAGGTCTGCACCACCGAGAATGGCATAGCTGAGATTGCTGTGACTGAGATCCGCGCCATTGAGGATAGCACCACTGAGGTTACTGCCACTGAGGTTAGCACTGTTAAGGTTGGCATAGCTGAGGTCTGTGCCGAACAGGATAGCGTCGGTGATGTCGGCACCACTGAGGTCGGACTCGCTGAGAATTACCCCACTCAGGTCGGCTTCGTTGAGAATTACGCGACTCAGGTCTACGCCGCTAAGGTCGGCACCTAAAAACATTGCGCCGTTAAGTCTGGCATTGTTAAGCTTGGCACCGTTAAGTTTGGCGTAACTGAGGTCTGCGGCGATCAGGATGGCATCACTAAGGTTGGTACTGAAAAGAATTGTGTCACTGAGGTTAGTACCGTTGAGAATGGCGTGCCTCAAATCAGCACCACTGAGATCGGCACGGCAGAGGTCGGCATGGTTAAGGCTGACGCTGCTAAGGTTGGCTTCACTCAGATTCGCACCGAAAAGGATGGCGTTACTTAGGTCAGCATGGCTAAGGTTGGTGCTGCTGACGTCGGCATGGCTAAGGTTGGCGTGGCTAAGGTTGGCGTGGTTGAGGTTGGCACTGCTAAGGTCGGCGCGGTTGAGGTCGGCGCGGCTAAGGTTTGCACAGCTAAGGTTAGTACCGCTAAGGTTGCTGCTGCTGAGGTCGGCACCATTGAGGTTAGCACCGCTAAGGTTGGCACCGCTAAGGTTGGCATCGCCGAGATTGGTACCGTTAAGGTTGGCATTGCTGAAGTTTACGCCGGTTAAGTTGGCATCGCCGAGGTAAGCACGGCTGAGGTCGGCACCGCTAAAGTCTGCCCCGGTGAGGTTGGCATCACCCAGGTAAGCACCCTGAAAGTTGCCGCCTTTGAGAAATTGCCCAACTATAGTGCTAAAGTTGCCAATTTCCAGGGCATCGCTATAGTTGATGATCCGCAGCAGTTGGGATGTGAAAAAATTATCTGTGTCCGGTTGAGAAGATGGATAGAAGGTGATTTTTTGTTTGAGTTCATCTCGCTCTTGGGCGTAGCGGTGTAACTCTAAGAGTAAAATCAGTACGTTCAGCCCTGTATATATGTCTACCTGTCTCAGCCCGATCGCAATATTTTCTGCCGCTAGCTTTAATCTTGTTTTCTGAGGTAGGTTCTCATCTGGTTTGGCATCGATAAATTCTCCCTGACACCAGCGACGATAAAAATCTTCTAGCCGCCAGAAAAGCAGTTCTGGGTAAATTTTTTTATTAGTCACAACCAATTCCATTAGTTGGTTGACTATTTCTGGTTTCAGCGCCCCATTACCCAGTAAATCGTAAATCTCTTCATGCATCTGGCGATTGCACACTCTAAAATAAAACTCAGAGGCTAGAGTCCCCAATGTGCGATCGCCCATCTTAGAAGTTAAACCACTCCTTGATATTGTCCATTTTTCTAAGCTTTCTTGCAGTCTTTGAAACCAGAAATCTGACTGCAAATTATCTTGAGCAAATTTAACGCTTTTGTCTGCTTTAATACTTTTTCCGAGAGGTAAAACTGCTTCCGTTTCTGGCGATGTGGTCTTTGGCATATCTTGCAACCTTATACCCCTCACATAATTTCCCAGCAGCAGCCAGACTTGAGATAAATATGTTGACATTTCTGTGTCCGTTGTTACATTTTAATGAGTGTTTTGATCATCCTGAATTAAAAATTTTTCTATGCTAGTTTGCTTCTCACTGCCAAAAATTAATAGTATCAATAAATACTACACGAAAAATATCATCCGTTGCCGATGTCTACGATAGGCATTCCTGGAGGGCGACTGATCACTAACTTGTAGTAGCTTCAAGCTTCTTCTGGTGATATAAATAAAGTGTTAGCTTAAAAATGCTTTCTAAAATCAAGTAATTTTCCGGTTTTGCCTAATTTGTTATAGTTTTTTACCCAGAAATTTACTAGTCTAATGTAAGAAGAATACTTGCTATTTGTTGTAGAAGCAATTGTTAGGAAAAATCTGACAGTAAAATAGCCTATTAACAATTCCCAATTCCAAATTCGTCTGGGAAAGTTCTGTTCGCCCTTGACGTTGGCAAAACCATCGGATAGCCCTGCCGCGTACCCCGACAATACAAGCAAGCTACGCGCAGCTTCTGATAGAGAAGAGAGTTTCAGACGAGGATTTAAACCCCGGCTGAAACTACGTGTTGACGTTGCAGGTCTGAAACCCTTTAATTTTCGATAAAGCTGAAAAATCGCAACTAAAATTGAAGTCTAAAGTTTGCTGTTTATTATAAAGCAGCTAAGAGAATCGGCAAAAAGTAGGCTATATAGCTTTGCAAAAGTTAAAAATTAACTCCGGGATAGTTATCGGGTATACATCGGATGAACAACAGATTAACCTTTTATATAATTTTGTTACATGGTTTGTTATTAGGAATAACAACGGCTAGCGCTAAGTCATCGTCTGTTAACATAATTGATCCAAATTTGTCAGCCAACCATCAGACTGTCAAGGTTGTTGAAGCCGTGCTTACAGCCAGAAGTGGAGAGAAATCCAATAGTCAGTTAACGACAGAAACTTCTTCAACTAAAATCTCCGGTTTATCGCCAAAGGATATGAAGATTCCCCAGAAACAGAGGCTATCGTCAGGGCAAGTTTGGGTAATTAATCAAAATAAATACGCACAGCCTCAACCGTTTATTTGGCTAGTAAAAGACCTTAAAAAAGCAGGACAACCATTTTTGCAAGTTGCAAACCCGCTAGAAAAACCTAATTCTACTGCTAAACCACCAGCAAAGGAAGATTTACAGCCGTTTGATGAAGTAATCAAAGACACCCAAAAGTTAGGGGGATTGTTCACCCTTTATCGCCATAAAGAAAAGAATAAAATTTATCTAGAAATTAAGCCAGAGCAACTTAATAAAAATTACCTAGCTACAACAACCCTGGAATCGGGCATTGGCGAACGTGGTATTTACAGTGGTATGCCTTTGCAAGATTTTTTGTTTTATTTCCAACGGGTGGATAATAAATTAAACTTTGTGATTCGCAATGTGAATTTTCGCACTCGTGAAGGAGATCCGCAGGTGCGATCGCTAGCCCGGTCTTTTAGTGATTCTGTTCTCTACACTATTTCTATTAAAAGCATTCATCCAAAACGCAAAACTATTCTCATCGACTTGGGCGATTTGTTACTGACAGACTTAGCTGGATTATCTGTAAGTTTAGGAGTACCAGGAAGCACAGACCAGTCCTATTTTGGTACTGCTAAAGCTTTTCCCCAAAACTTAGAAATTGAATCAGTTTTGAATTTCTCTGGTGGCGTTGGACAGAAGAGTGAAATACCAAGCTTTATGTCGCTACCTGACAACCGTGGCTTTACCCTGCGCGTCCACTACAGTTTCTCCCAACTACCCGATCAAGATTATCGACCGCGCCTTGCTGACGATCGCATCGGCTATTTCATCACCGCCTACCAAGATTTATCCAAAGACGATGGCGGTGATTCTTTTGTCCGCTACATCAATCGCTGGCATTTGGAAAAACAAGACCCAAAAGCAGTAATTTCTCCTCCCAAAAAACCGATTGTTTTCTGGATTGATAACGCTGTACCCTTAGAGTACCGCGATCCAATGAAAGAAGGCGTCCTGATGTGGAACAAAGCCTTTCTGAAAGCCGGATTTAAAGATGCAATTGAAGTCCGCCAAATGCCTGATAATGCCACATGGGACCCAGCAGATATTCGTTACAACACGATTCGCTGGATTAACACAGTCGATGGTTATTTCGCAATGGGGCCATCCCGCGTTAACCCATTGACTGGGGAAATTTTGGATGCAGACATTCTCGTAGATGCCAGCTTTGTGCGGCTACTTAAGAATGATTATCGCCGAATCGTCCAACCTAGCCAAACACAAAATCGCACTACTTTATCAGCTTTAATGCAAAATCGTCTACTTTGCGCCAATGGTTTAGATCCGAAAAACAATGGTGTCCCTCAGCAGATGCAAGACCAACAGGGATTGTTGAGTCGTTTATCAAAAATGGCAGGGGAGTACGATTTATGCTATGGGATGGAAGCTGCTAACCAGTTTGCCTTTGGTTCACTGGCGATGTCACTGCTGCCTGATAACATGGCGACTCCAGACCAGATAAAAAAATATATCAATCAATATATACGTTTAATTATCGCTCACGAAGTTGGACATACTCTTGGTTTACGCCATAACTTCCGTGGTAGTACACTGCTACCACCAGAGGAGATGAATAATACGGAAATTACCAAAACTAAAGGTCTGACAACTTCCGTAATGGACTACATTCCCCCAAATATCGCCCCTCAAGGTACAAAGCAGGGAGATTATTTTCCCAGCATGGTAGGGCCTTATGATGAATGGGCGATTAAGTACGGTTATATGCCAATTCAGACATCAACCCCCATCGCGGAAAAGCCAATTTTAGAGAAAATTGCTGCACAATCCTACAAGCCAGAGTTGAGTTATTCCACAGATGAAGATGTGTATGACCTTGACCCCACAGCCAATGCTTGGGATAACAGCAGCAATGTGCTGCTTTATTCTCAATGGCAGTTGAATAATTCGCGGGTGATGTGGGAACGTCTGGATCAGCGTTACCCACTGGCTGGTGATAGTTATACTGATGTGAGCGAACGTTTTGGCACAGTATTGGATAACTATTTCCAGCAAATATATTACACTACAAAATACATCGGGGGACAGTCTTTCTATCGCATTCACCCTAGCGAGATCCCTGCTGATAACCTCTCTGGAATCCCCCAACACCGATTACCATTTGAACCAGTACCAGTTGAACAACAACGCCAAGCTTTAGAGACGCTGCAAAAGTATGTGTTTGCAGAGGATGCCCTGAGTTTTTCACCAGAACTACTGAATAAATTAGCACCTTCGCGTTGGCGACATTGGGGTAGTTCTCCGCAAGTTGGCCGTTTGGATTATCCAATTCATGATTTGGTGCTACTCATGCAGGGTTCTGTGTTGCGGGATTTACTCTCAGGCGATCGCCTCTCCCGTCTCAAGGATATCGAACTCAAAACTCAGGAGGGAAAAGCACTGACTCTGCCAGAACTATTTGACACTTTGCAGTCAGATATCTGGACAGAAGTAATCAAACCAAAAGGTAAATCAATCAAAATTTCTAGTTTGCGGCGAGGCTTGCAAGGGGAATATCTAAAGATTTTGACAGCTATGGTGTTACGGAAAGAATCTGTTCCAGAAGATGCTCGCACTCTGGCTTGGTATAAACTAAAACAACTGGATGAGAAACTTAAGCAAGTTAATTCCGAGGATGAATATACCAAAGCGCATTTACTAGAAACACGCGATCGCATTGAGAAAGTCTTAAATGCACCGTTGCAAGGGAATTAAAAAAGTTAGGAGTTAGGAGTGAACAGTGAGGAGTTAATAGTAAAATTTCTAACTCCTCTTTTTCTGGTATGATTTTGGCAAAATATATTTAGAATGCTCATACAGGCTGAGAAAACAGTTTATGTCAGCTAGAGATAAATTTCACAATGTTGTGAAATTGGCATTACAAAAGGACGGGTGGCGAATTACTCATGACCCTTTGCTAATTCGCATAGAAAATATTACCGATATGTACATTGACTTGGGGGCAGAGAGAATTATTGCGGCAGAAAAAGCGGGACAAATAATAGCTGTCGAAGTTAAAAGTTTCATTGGCACTTCAACTATTTATGAGTTTCATACTGCGGTGGGACAGTTTATTAATTATAGATATGCGTTAGAAGAGATAAATTCTGAGCGAATTTTGTATTTAGCAGTACCCTTAAACACTTATAACGATTTTTTAAATAAACCATTTATTAAAACTATTATCCAGCGCAGTCAAATCAATCTGATAGTTTATGATGTAGAAACGGAGGAAATTATCCGATGGCAGATTTAGATAAATATCGAAAGTGTATTCGTCAATTAGTTACAGAATATGCTCAACGTGCCTCTTATAATAATGAAATTGAAGCTCAAACAATTTTTGACGTAGAACAAGACCATTACCAACTGATATATATTGGTTGGCAAAATAAACGTCGGGTTTTTGGCCCTGTGATGCATTTTGATATCAAAAATGGCAAAATTTGGATTCAGTGGAATGGTACAGAAGAGGATGTAGGTGAGCAACTAGCGGCGATGGGAGTACCAAAACACGATATTGTAGTTGGATTTCACCCAGGTTATATACGGCAGTATACAGATTATGCCGTGGGTTAAAGGCTTGTTGCCTAAGTCTGATTAAATTTACAATTGAGGTGGCATAGATACAGGCAGTAAAAAGCTAATGACATTGCAAAACTTGCAAAAACAGGTGCTAGAATTATCCACTAGCGGACGTTGGCAATTAGTCCAAACCTTACTAGAATCCTTACAGCAGGAAACCTGCCCATTACAAAATAAAGGGAACTTGTCCCGATTGCGAGGGATTGCAAAAGGTTCAGGTGCATCAGGTAATGAAGATATTGCAGCAGAATATATTACCTATCTTACTGAAAAGTACCAGTAATGCGAATTTTGATTGATACTAATGTTGCGCCAAGACTCGAACTTGCTCACGAAGTCTAGTGATTTGTTAAACCACTCGCCTCGCTACCTAATACTCCAACAGTTTGTCATATTTTGCGTGTGACCCAATCCAAAACAACACAAAATCCTTATCCTGTTCCACAGCTAGCGCACGATAGTATAAACCCACTCGTACTGACCAAAAACGTCCTACTTTCTTAAAATGCAGTGATGAATAGCGAGGGTCTTGCTTTAGTAATTCGTAGCATCGATCTGCAAATTCTTGAACATCACTTGGTAACTGTCGATAGCAATACCAAAAATCTGGGCTTGCTCGGTGTCTCACAGTTCAGTACAATTTCCTGCTCTCAAATCTTGCAACGCTTTCTCAGCCAGAGCATCAAGCCGACCCGCAGCTACATCTGTCTCAAGCTGTTGATCCCATACAGCCGCATCGAATTCTGCAAACCAGACACGGAAAGCAGCAAGCTCCTCTGGTGAAAGTTGACTGACAGCACACTCAATATCATGTAGGATACTTATATTCATGAACACCAAGCTCTTTACTCAACTAGTTCAAATATACAACTATCTAAATATCGCGTAATTTTGTAGCTTTTGCATAAAAGGAGGCAGCAGATCATAAAATCTACCTCTGCTACCTCTGCTTTCTCCTAACTACTCAACGCCTTTAAAAACCGTTGCAAACTCTTAAACACACTGGGCTTTTTCTGTGGTGTCGCATCTGTTGTTGTTTGCGGTTGGCCTTTTAAAAGGATCAGATCCAAATCATCACCCGATGGTTTTGTGGGTAATTCGGCAATTCTTTGATATTCGCCGCCGGTTTCCAGCCAAACTTCCCACTGTCCTGGGTAACAGCGACATAAAGCACTTTCATCATCTATGGGGCGCAGGTAATAACAGGATTCAATGGTACTGATGAAACGCCGACGGGTTTCCCTAGCTGTATAACCAATGCCTACAGTTCCAGAATCTTCTAGGCGGGGATTTAACAATACTACAGGGCGATCGCCTATTTCTTCACATAACTTTTCCAATTGCACTACTTCTACGGAAGTGGGGGCAATGAATAAGAAAATTTCATCCTCTGGCTGAATTTTTGTCTGCAAGGAAGCAGCCCTACCCGTGCCGATATCCAAAACTTGAAATGGTGCATCAGCCCAATTGCGGCGGGCTAAGGCCGCAGCCCCAGCGTCAGCAAAGAAAATCTTCAAACGGGAATCATATTCTGTAAACACGGGCAGAAATTGTTCCGCCACCGGCATAAACTTGAGTTCTGGGAACAGGAACTCAACTTGTAGGCGAGTGCAACCATCTGCAAGGGCAGCTTGGACGGCTACACGAGATTGGGCGATCGCATCTTCAAGACTATTGGGTAGTTCACTCATAGTTTATATTTCACTCTAGCATTACTTCCATTGTTTCAGTATTAGCTCTGATTTTGGCCTCGCTAAATTTGAATATGAATAATTTGATCTTGATATGGCAACCTTAAAAATGAAGTATTTATATCAAGGTCTTTCATGAAACCTGTTTTGCGTAAAGGTCAACTAACAACATGGAAGGATGACAAGGGTTTTGGCTTTATTCGCTCCAGTGATGGCAGTCAAGACGTTTTTCTTCATATCACTGCGCTCAAAGAAACAAATCATCGTCCACAAGTTGGTGATGTGATTTGCTATCAGCTAACGGTTGGTAAAGACGGTAGAATTCATGCTTACAACGCCTTCATTGAAGAATTTGTATCCAAACCTATGCCGATCGGGTCATCTTTCGCAATCGAGAAAGAAACATTCCAACCTAAAGCTAAATATTCTTTAATGTTCGAGGTCTTGCTCTTATCTTTATTACCAGCTTTAGGAGCAATGCATTTTGCATTGACGACTTTCAACCCAATTTTTTTGATTCTCTATCCTGTGATGAGTTTTATTACCTTTGCACTGTATGCCGATGATAAATCTCGTGCAAAGCAGGGGCGTTGGAGAATACCAGAAAAGAGATTACATCTGTGTGAACTCATGGGTGGATGGTTAGGGGGATTCATCGCCCAACGAAGATTACGTCACAAAAATAGGAAGGTTTCATACCAAGTTGTATTTTGGGTAATAGTAGCTATTCATCTGATATTTTGGTTGGATTGGCTTTTCTTTGAGAGAAGACTGGTGGGTTTATTTATTAGCATTGTTTCTAGAGGATAGCAGAGAAAATAAGCAAAACAAACTCCTCTATCGAGATTCTCTGACTACTTGCCCATTTTTCGAGCTGCTGTTGAAGTTGGGGAGGAAATCTCAATTGAAGAAGTGCGATCGCATCAAAGACACACTCAAAATTTTACCTGTTGGCAAAAAACTCGTTTAAGGCTTTCAGCGACAGTGACATAGAGCGCCAATCAGATAAAACCTAGATATTTTGATACGCGATAGCCAAGCCAAATCCCCACAAGGCCACCAATGACGCCCAAGAGGATCGAGGTGAACGATAGCAAACTTCCACCCCACAACGCAGGGATGTAGCTGCCAATCGTAGAGCCAAGAAACATCCCAATTCCAATGATGGTTTTACTCATTCCAGAAAAGCCTTAATCAAAAGTAATGAAAATAAGTCATGCTTGAACTCCTTTATGACTCAAAATATTACCTTTTGGGAAAAGACTTGTTTAACCCTTTCGGCAGCGTTGCTAATTAGATGTATGAATCTTATTGTAGAAACGCAAAATCATTGTGGTAAAAGCGTAAACGCCAGGGACACTTGCCTCTCCTGTTCACAGACGCTTTTACTAGCTTGCTTAAGAGTAGGGGTACAACCGGGGAAACCCCAGCAACGCAATGTCATGACACATAGCCTATTCACAACTACTCAACCCAGTTTTCTAATAGGAGCGTAGGAATACGAGAAAACTCTCGCACATTATTGGTGACGAAGGTAACTTCTAAACTCAGTGCATGAGAAGCAATGAGCATATCCATTGCACCAATAATAAGTCCTCTACTTTCGAGATCGCTTCTGATGCTGCCGTAAATTGTCGCAGATGCTTGATTAAATTCGACAATTTCTAGAGGTAGCAGAAATTGCAGCAGGGCGATGCGGTTTTTCTCTTGCTGTTGGCTTTTGGCAACTCCATATTCAAGTTCGGCAACGGAGATGGAGGAGATACCGACATCAGAAATGCTAAGGGTTTGGAATTTATCCAGTACTTTTTGGGGTTTTTGCTTGATGAGGTAAATGCAGATGTTGGTATCAAGCAGGTATCGCATTTTAGAAGTTCTCTCTGGTTTCGAGGAGTGGCTGATCTCTAGAATTCATGAAGTCATCGGAGAAGTTGTCTAGACTATCGGTCAGGGATTCCCAAGGGTTGTCTTTGGCAATCAAGACAATGGCGTTACCAATTTTTTTGATATAAACTTCAGTACCAGTGAGTTGAAAGTCTTCAGGCAAAATGACGATTTGGTGAGTACCATCAGTGGTGAGTTTAGCAGTGTTCATGATGTTGTTCTTAAATTAGCTAGTATTTCGTAACTTAGTCGTGCATGAAGTCCCGCTTCTTTTCTGTTTCAATTTCTTCCCGTAACCACTGAATACGTTGCTCTACATATTGCTTATGTTCCAGAAAATCTAACCTCTTGAAAAGGAAAAGTGGAAGCAGTGATTCTAAATACTCAACGTCCTTCTGATATACGAGAACCCAACTTCCTGAGCTACTCCGAGAGCTAGGTTCTAGGCGAAGTTTTTTAAAGTCCTCAAACTTTTTGTTATGCTTTATAAAAAAGTCAACAAATGAACGTCTTCTTTGATATGAGAAGTTTGTAACTATATCAAATATAAACTGGATAAACGGAATGTTATCACATCGAAATTCTAGTAATTTCATCAGGATATGATCTTGCCGCTCCCACAAAGTTTCATTATCTTTTCCATCTGCACTAAGAATAAAAAATTTGCTAAGTCTAATAGAGCCTAAGCTAAGATACTCCTCATCCCGTTGATAAACATATTTAATTATCTGGCTCATCAGGTTCTCATAGTTGTCACATCGCCAGAGGAAGGAATAATTTTGTCCATTATCAAAATGATATGATTGATATTTTTGGTGGTAAATCCAATCCATGTATTCAAGGATGAATTCTGGATCGCGTTTCAGGATATGAGCAAAATATTGTCCATTATCATCTATATCCCAATCATTTTTCAGGACTTGAAGATAAGCTTTTTTCAATACATTCAATTGATTATCGAAAAGGTTAAGCAAAACTGTACTGACTTGGTATCTATCAAATAAGCATGATAAGGGATAATATTTATTGGAGTTTTTAGATACATTTTCCACGAGGATTTCGACTATCTTAAGCAAGACATTTTCATCGAACACATGATATTTTAGAACGAAGCTCAAATCGTCTGGTATCTCACTTGCCTCACTTTCTCTATAGAGGCTATAAAGCTGAACTATATGTTCATTTGTAATCATTTCTTGAGGTAATAAACGATAAAAGTCAAACAACCACTTTCTTTTTAAAGAATAATAACTTTGGTTGAGAACTTCATAAGTTTTTTGAATGCCTAAAATTTTAATTAGGTGATTAATAAGTCGAGAATCATTAATCTTCAGTGGATTTCCAAAACTAATGTAATCTTTGACTACATCAGCATAGAGTTGTGGATCTCGATTTGCCAGATCAATAAGCACTCTGGCTACTTGGCTTGGAAGATGGGATGTATTATGATTTCGGCGGTCTGTTTCCTCCTGAATCTCAAGGCATTGCTCAAAGAATTGCTTGTAGTCTTCCAAGTTGTAGTTTACAAAGAAGTCTTGAATTCGTTGTTGCCTAAGTTGCTCGTATTCCTCATATTCTAGATTTAGATATCGTCTCTCTAGTTGATCAGAAATAAGAACTTCAGACATTGCATAGGTTTTATTCGTAAATAAATCTCGCAAGGTTTCACACAATAGACATCTCCAAACATTAGCCATAATTTTCATCAAAATAACGGTTTTATGGTCATTTTCAGAGATTTCTAATTTTTGATCCTCTAATTTATCTAAGTAGTTTTGAACTATCAGGCAATGAGAATAGCTACTGGCATCCAAATATGACTCAATGAAAGGAAGCACCTCAGATGAATCTTGGATAATTATTTCACCTATTGAGACTTTGTAACCTGATGTACTATATTGTTGAAGGAGAGTAAGCACATCTTTCTTGAGAACAGGTACTTGATAAAGTTGGAATACGCTCTGCCAAATTTCTTGTCTAAGTTCTGCCAGTTCTGGCGTTGGTGGTAAGGTGAAGTTAAAGATGTTGATTGCTTTCCCTTTCATCCTACTAGTGTTAAAATCGGTGTAAAGATAATGTTCAGCCACCGCGAGAAATAGCTTTGAAAACATTATGTCTTCACCATCCTTAACCCACTCCCACAGTACATCAATTACTATCTGCTGGATAGCAAATCCATAACAATAGGATTCGTGATCAAACCCAAATCGTTCGGTAAGAAGGTTAAGCACTTGCGATATTTCGGTCGGTCGTTTTGTGACATACTCCAAAATAAGGTCTAACGCTATTTTGAGATTATTTTCATCTGAATATCTGAATAACCCTAGTGTACTGAGAAGAGAAAGTGATGAAACGCTAGACTTAGCTTTAATTTCCAATTTAGAGACATCTGCTAATTCCGGTTCCATTGCGGAAATGCAGTTATGAATATATACAAGGATATCTGTTTGCTTGAGTAACCAGAACACCTCTATGAAGTGCATCAGATTTTTTTCTTCTCCTGCCTTTTGATATATTTCCCATGCTTGATTAACATATGGACGCATTACCTCTATGATTCTTTCACTATCAAAGGCATTCATAACAGGATTGAGAACGTCAACAAGTCGATACTGAAACTGAGGGAAAAAGTGATTTAGGAGAGTAGTAAAATTGAGTAATTTTTCCTTAAAGAGGGCAAGGTAAAAAAGGTAAGTACCGAGAACTTGATCAGAGACTCGCACGATCTCATTCTCGTATATATCGAGCAATTCATGATCATGTAGCTGGCGAACAGCCTTCCAAAAAACTTCTTGGCTAATACCGAATGCTATCTCAATTTCCTCCATCATCTTTTCATTTGAACAATCTACCGTCCTAAAAAATGCAACAATTCCAGCAGCTTTCAAGAGGTTTTCGTCACCGAGTTCTTGCAAATCTTTTCGGATTGAAGAATAATACTCGTCGTAAAGATTAGATACGTTATTAATACTATCAAGTCTATTTTCTCGTTTTGCTAACAGTGCAGCCATGATTGCAAGACGAGGATTTCCTTGTGCAATATCGGCAATTCTGTTGAGATAGAGGTGATTAAGAATTTCGTACTCATCCTTAAGTATTTGCTTTATCTGATTCTCGTCTAGAGAGTTTAGCTCTATCTCAGTCCGATTTTTATAGGACTGCGCTAATTCTTTAACTTTTTCAAAGGCATAATCTCGAACGGTAGCAATGACCTTGATTTGTTGATCCTCGCGTTGGTCATGAAGGATTTGAATAAAGTATTCAAATGAGTTGACCCGATTCGCATCATCTACAAAAATGAGGTGACAGCCCGGTTCTGAAAAATAGACACGGAGATCCTCAAAAATATTTGCTCCTCGAATAAAAATACATCTAACCTGATATTCAGGCTGACTGACTAAAAACTGATTGCAACATTCGAGCGCCAATCGAGATTTACCAATGCCTGCTTTGCCAGACACAATAACAAGATTACTGTTATTCAATCCTTGCGATACTTGCTCTAACTCTTCCTCTCGAAAGTGGAAAGTTGTATTAATAATTTTTGACATATAAATTTACACGGTTGAAATCTGAATAGCGTTGCCAATAATTTAACGCTTAACTAAAGATAAATCTGGTGTCAGCCTCTGCAAAACTTGCTTCAACACCATCACTGTCCAATCTATATCAGCTTCAGTGGTATCACGCCCCAATGTGATGCGAATTCCCCCCAAAGCAGCTTTTTCTGAATAACCCATCGCTAACAATATCGGACTAGGGCTAAGTTTACCACTGTGACAGGCAGCACCAGCACTGATGCCGATGCCAGCAAGGTTTAACTGTCGTACCAAGGTTTTCCCACTGAGTTTTTTCCCGTCGGCGTTTTCTAGGCACATACTGACATGGTGAGGTAAACGATCGCTAATATCCCCAGTAGGAATTAAACCCGGAATTTCAGCTAATTGGGCAAAGGCGCGATCGCGTAACTCAATTAACCGTGGAGTTTCTGTAGCTAATTCTTGCGCTGCTAATTCTGCTGCTACACCAAATCCCGCAATTATCGGTACTGCTTGCGTACCAGAACGTAGTCCTATTTCTTGTCCACCACCACCCAATAAAGGCATCAAATCCACACCAGGACGTACATACAACGCCCCTGCACCTTGAGGCCCATATATTTTATGACTGGAAAGGCTAAGTAAGTCTACTGATAGTTCTTGCACATCTATAGGTAAGCGTCCGGCAACTTGCACCGCATCTGTGTGGAACAAAGCCCCATGCGATCGCACAATTTTACCCAGTTCTGCGATCGGTTGCACTGTCCCAACTTCACTTTGACCGTAAATTACAGAAACTAAGGCTGTGTTATGTCGCAATGCGGCTTTTAAATCTAGGGGGTTAACTCTGCCTTTCACATCTACAGACAAGCGCGTAACTTCCCAACCCCACATTTCTAGCAACCGGACTGTCTCAGAAATTGCGGAATGCTCGACGCTGGAGATAATTAGATGTTGAGGAACAGCATATAACCGAGCCACACCCATAATTGCCAAATTATCTGCCTCAGTGCCGCCAGAGGTAAAAATGATCGATTCAGAAGTGGCGGCGTTAATTAAACCAGCAACTTCAATTCTGGCTTGTTCCACAACCGTTGCCGCCCGTTGTCCCCACTCATGTAAGCTGGAAGGATTGCCCCACTGTTGAGTGAGGACTGTTTGCATAACTGCGATCGCTTCTTTTCGAGTTGGTGTAGTGGCGCTGTAATCTAGATAAATTTGCATATAACCGATAATGGTGAGAACACACGCTGGTAATAGTTAATCTTGTCAGCATATAGAGTTTTTGTGGACAAATCCTAAAAAAAATCTCTGTAATTCTGCCTCTAGCAGTGGATTTTTCCCTTTACTTGGAAAGCTATTTCTCTACTTAGGAATAGAATTCAATAACATATAATTTATGTCCCTGGCTTACCTCACCCTCAATCCCTCTCCGATATATTGGAGAGGGAAGCTAGAGATAGGATGAAGTTTTGCATTTTATTTAATCTACATTCGTTAATTCAGAACACAAAATTTTGGGAATGATAAATATAGCGGTTCTCAATTCGGTGCAATAGAGTTTTAACCTCTCTCTAAACCTTTCGCCTACAAGGGTAGAGGCTTTGAATCTTACTCCCCAACGCTAGTAGGGAAGGGGTTGGGGGTTAGGTTTTCTATTTAACTTAAGTGAAAATCGCCTTATATCCACTCTCAATCCACTTTTAACAGATTACAGTGCAACTTATCTCTAGACAAAGATATTTTTTATATATCTTTTTACTGATCTTTCCCCTCACTGGTTGTCAACGAGTCCAGTCTTACAATCAGCGTCCAGCACCCTTACCACAAGATCCGTTAGTTCAAGTTTACTTTAACCATTCTGAATCTTCAGAATACAAAGAAGCTTACCGTCAGCAAACTCGCCTGGGGGATGATTTAGAAAAACAGATTGTCGATGCTATTACGCACGCTAAATCTACAGTAGATGTTGCAGTGCAAGAATTACGTTTACCCAGAGTTGCCCAAGCATTGGTTGAGAGACAAAAAGCTGGGGTAAAAGTCAGGATAATTTTAGAAAATACCTATAGCCGACCTTGGAGTAGCTTTACATCTGCTGAAGTAGGTAAGTTAGATAAAAGAGAACAGGAACGCTATCACGAATTTCGCCAATTTCTTGATATTAACCAAGATAATCAACTCAGTCTAGCCGAAATAAATCAAAGAGATGCTTTGATAATTTTGCAGAATGCCAAAATTCCCTGGATAGATGATCGAGCAGATGGTTCAGCAGGTAGCAGTTTGATGCATCACAAATTTGTGATTCTGGATAATCGTGTTGTAATTATCACTTCGGCAAATTTTACTTTAAGTGATACTTCTGGTGATTTTACAAATTCCAGCAGTTTAGGTAATCCCAATAATTTATTGCAGATTGACAGCACGGAATTAGCATCTTTATTTACACAAGAGTTTAACATCTTATGGGGAGATGGGCCGGGAGGTCAGCCAGATAGTCAATTTGGTTTAAAAAAGCCGATGCGTTTACCTAAACAAATAACTTTAGGTAACACCCAAATTACTGTGCAATTTTCGCCTACTTCTCCAACTCAACCTTGGAGTAACAGTAGTAATGGTTTAATTGGTAAAACTTTAGATTCAGCAACCAAATCTATTGATATGGCGTTATTCGTCTTTTCAGAACAGTGTCTGGCCAATATTTTAGAAAATCGCCATCAACAAAATGTGCAAATTCGCGCTTTGATTGAACCACAATTTGCTTATCGTCCTTATAGCGAAGCATTGGATATGATGGGGGTTGCTCTCAGTAACAAATGTAAATATGAGGTTGATAACCATCCTTGGTCAAATCCAATTACGACTGTAGGTGTACCTGTGTTACCCAAAGGAGATTTATTGCATCACAAATTTGGTGTTATTGATAGTCAAACAGTAATTACAGGTTCTCATAATTGGTCAGATGCTGCTAATAGTGGTAACGATGAGACACTTGTAGTAATTGAAAGTCCCATAGTTGCTGCCCATTATGTGCGAGAATTTGCTCGTCTTTATACTAAAGTTAAACCCGGCTTACCACCAGGAGTTCAAAAGAAAATCCAATTAGAACAAACACGATGTCCCCAGATAAAAACTTCTTCATCAACTGAGCTAAAAGCAATTAAAAAAGTAAATATCAACACCGCAAGTCTAGAATAATTAGCAACTCTTCCTGGTATGGGTAAAAAGTTAGCACAGGGGGTAATTATTAGCCGTCAATAGCAAAAATTTACATCCTTGCAAGACTGACTTAGAACGAGTTCCAGGAGTGAATGCTAGAACTTTAGAAAAATGGAGCGTAGGCGTAACTTGGTAAGCCGCACAGCATTCTTTATTAGCCCACGTAGGTGTGGCTCTTGTTTGTGTAGCCGCGTACTCCTACGGAGAAGCAAGCTACGCGTCAGCGTGCCGGAGGCTCTATTCTATTCGCCAGGGCTACAATATTAGATGAATGCGATATTTAAATGCGATCGCTAGCTAAATCAACTAAACTGCGAAAATGCCCATTCTGAGAAAATCGTTCTGCGATTATTTGTTGATAAACCGCCTCATAGCCATCAGTCATGTGTTCAACGCTAAAAAGGTTTTCGACATACTGACGACAGACATAGCGGTCTAACTCTCCTAGTTGATCGATCGCACTGATGCACTCTTGAATATTATTGCAGAGGAAACCCGTCTTCCCGTGGGCAATTACCTCCTCAGTAGACCCCAATTTTATCGCAATCACTGGCGTACCCGAAGCCATTGACTCAATCATCACCAATCCAAAGGGTTCTCGCCAAGTAATCGGGAACAGAGTTGCTACTGCACCTCCCATCAGAGCATTTTTTTGAGCATGGTTGGCTTCACCCAAATACTCAATTTGCTTCCCATCAACGTGGGGTTTGATTTCTTTCTCAAAGTATTCCACATCAACGGCATCCACCTTACCTGCCATTTTCAAATGCCAACCAGCAACTTTTGCAATTTCTATGGCTAAGTGCGCTCCCTTCTCTGGAGACATCCGACCCAAAAACGCCAGGTAGGGCGCATCTTCTGGTTGAGAGTGAAACTTATAACTATTGACATCAATCCCGTTGTAGACCGTTGCTATAGAGTTCAACCCTAACCTTGGTTCTCGTTGTGCATCGGAAATATTAACGTAAGGTTGTTTTTTACCAAAACTAAACATCTTTTCGTTGTCAGGGGTAAAAATACCGTGCAACGTGTGAACTGTAGGGGTTGTGACGAGATTCGCGTAAGCTAGTGCCCCATGCCCCACATGGGAGTGAATAATATCAAACTCTTCTGCGCGTTCATACACTGAAGCTAGATTCAGCATCTCGTAAATGCCGAAATCTTTGATAGTAGGATCGAGTCTGAGGGCACGGGGATGAACTGACGTTAGTTTTGCCAGACTAATAGAATCTCCCGATGCAAATAAAGTTACTTCGTGTCCGCGTCGGACTAATTCATCGGTCAGTAACCCAACTACTAACTCTATACCACCATAAGCTGGAGGTGGAACTCTCTCCCACAATGGGGCTATTTGAGCAATTTTCATCACAAACCTCCTAAAAAATAAAACTTGAATTAGAAGTTTTTTCTTTCTGTTGTTGTAGTGTTTCTAATTGATTCACTTTGCATTAGAAAGTAACTTCAGATACGAAACTTATTAACTATTTCCTTCAAATCGTATGCTGTTACTTCTATGTTTTTTGTCTATCCTAGTACGGAAATTACCCACTTCTAAAGAGGTAAATACATTCTAATTTATTAATTTTTGTGTAATTTCGTACAATTTTAAATAGAGATTTTTTGAGAAATAGGAACTTTCTAGAATCGTCAAAATCTCAGTTAAATGATGATATTGGGCGAAAAAGCGCTACTATCGCCTGTCAATTATCTGATTTACAAATGTTAATTAAAGAAGAAGCTGCGTAGTCACTTTTTGGGCGGCTTTCCGTACCTAAAAGATAACCTATAGCCGCCCAAAGGGTAGATTTTCGTAAGATAGGGGTAGTTTGAAATCAGAAGTGGCAAAGTTTTATTAGGAATTCTATCCAAGTTAGTAGACAGTGGTGGAAGTTTGCCAACCTTTAACAAGGGGCTTAAGCCCCAAGTCTTATTAATTGAGATGCTAGCTGGATTTACACCGTGCTGTAGTAGTTCTGGGGCGAATGGCACTTCCAAAGAATAAATTAAGAAGTTAAAACTGTGTTGGGGTAAGTTATTCAGCCAATTGCCCACAGGAGAGCGAGTTAAAACTCCCAACTGATGGAACCGATGATTGTAAAGGGCGCACCTGTTTTAACCCTTGCTCTTACTCCATTGCTGTCAGCGAAATATTCCGTATCAAATAGATTACGGATATTGATGGCAGCCTTTAAAGCATCTCTACGGTAGTAAATCGCTGCATCGGTACGCAAGTAATCGGGGAGTTCAAAAGGTAGCATCACACATAACACTTTGGGCAACTTCATCCCACAGTTGCTCTTCTTCCTCGGCAGTCATAGTAACGGTCATAGCTAGCAACTGATGGTAAAGTTAATGCAAATAATTAGCAATAATTTTACAGCAACTAGGGTAAGCTCTCATGAGAATGCAAGACTTTGGGGAGTCGCCAGCAGCGATCGCTATATTTGACAATGCGATCGTAACCTTCAGTATTGTAGGCAACTTCATAACCCTTGCGGCTTTCTATATGCTGTTGATGGTATTGTGCTGATGTAATTGTCTCCATAGTCTTTGACTGCTCAACCACAAGTATCTTTAGTATCTTGCAGAATGGCGACTTTATTTTTAGTCGAAGCAGCGATCGCTAATTCCTAATTGTTGAGCTAATTCTAGTAATAAGGGGGGAAAAAGGTTCTTAACACATTAGAGGACATATGGATATCTACACCCACACGTCGTGTTTAAGGAAAGTTAAATCATTGACTTTTTACATCAACTATGATATTTTATATTGCCATCAATAAAAATCACATATAAAATAAACGTGAATATCTCTCCATCTGTCCAAAAACCGCGTGTCTCATGGCAGGCGGTTTTCTCACTGCTGATATTTGTGTTCATGTACCTGCCCGTACTAGTACTTGGCTTTTATAGCTTCAATCAGTCGCCCTACAGTGCAACTTGGCAAGGATTTACTCTTGATTGGTATGGCAAGTTGTTTAATGACGATCGTATCTTATCAGCTTTCCAAAACAGTATGATCGTTGCTGGTTTTGCAGTGGCAATTTCAGCAGTGCTGGGAACCTTGATGGCAGTTGGGTTGGCGCGTTACGAATTTCCTGGTAAGAAATTGTATCGTGGTGTTGCTTACCTACCATTAATTATTCCCGATATTGCGATCGCAGTGGCTACCCTAGTATGTCTAGCGGCCTTTGCAATACCTTTGAGTTTGTGGACGATAGTTGCAGCCCATATCGTGTTTTGTCTGGCTTACGTCGGACTTGTGGTTGCTTCCCGACTGACTAATTTAGATCCCCACTTAGAAGAAGCAGCACTAGATTTAGGCGCTACACCAATGCAAGCTTTTATCAAAGTATTGTTACCTCAATTAATGCCTGGGATTGTCGCTGGTTGTCTCTTGGCTTTTGTCCTCAGCTTAGATGACTTTCTCATTGCCAGTTTTACTGCTGGTAGCGGTTCTAACACCTTGCCAATGGAAATTTTTAGCCGCATTAGAACCGGAGTTAAACCTGATATTAATGCTCTGAGTGTAATGCTAATTTCAGTATCTGCGATCGTTGCTCTTGTAGCTGAATTAATTCGCGTTTCTGGAGAGAATAAAACTTTTAAATAAAAGTCGCTATTGGCAATAAAAATTATGGGTAATTTGGTTCTTTGTGAACTTTTTTCGGTAAGTAACAACAGCTATCTTAAAGAAGTCATAATTCATAATTTACAAGTAGGGTGCGTTATGCCGTTATCCTAACGTACCATGTTACCCAACCGAATTCTTGCTCCTAACTCCTGTACAGACGCGATTAATCGCGTCTCCTGACATATTTTTATAATTTTTAAGCACATATAAAAAATTCCGTGTTCGCTTCTCTACATAACTGTTTTCAATTAGATAATATTGGGGCTAACTTTGGAGAAGATGCTATTTCCCCCTGATTATGCAAATCTGCCAAAATCCCCATTGCTCAAATCCATTCAACTCTGATAGCAATAAATTTTGCGTGAGTTGCGGACAAAGCAACTTTGGCAAATTTCTCAGAAACCGTTACCGCGTATTGAGACTCTTAGGTGAAGGTGGGTTTAGCAGAACATATGCTACAGAAGATGTAGACAGACTAAATGCCCCTTGCGTCATCAAGCAATTTTTCCCACAATTTCAGGGAACAGGACAACGCACGAAAGCAGCACAATTTTTTAAAGAAGAGGCTTTTCGGTTGTATGAACTTGGAGAAAATCATACCCAAATTCCCAGATTACTAGCTTATTTTGAACAAGGTGCTAGCTTGTATCTCGTACAAGAATTTATTCAAGGAAAAACTCTTTTACAAGAAGTTCAGCAACAAATCTATGGGGAAAAACAAATTTGGGAACTTCTAGCTGATTTATTGCCAGTTCTGGAATTCATTCATACTCATAATGTTATTCATCGAGATATCAAACCAGAAAATATTATCCGCCGTGCAAGTGATGAAAAACCCGTCTTAATTGACTTTGGCGGTGCTAAACAGGTAACACAAACCAGTTTAGGAAGACAAGCTACGGTAATTTATACCCTTGGTTATGCCCCAACTGAACAAATGGCTGGATTTGCTTGTCACGGCAGTGATTTGTATGCTTTAGGTGTAACTTGCGTGCGTCTTTTAACTCAATGTTTGCCTTTGCAGGATGCTTCTGGACAGATTAATGACCCTATTTATGATGCTATGAACGCTAAATGGTTATGGCGCGAACGGTTACAGAAAAAAGGTATTATTATCAGTGATGATTTAGGGAGAATTTTAGATAAATTACTCAAACATCTACCGAGTGAAAGGTATCAAACAGCAGTAGACGTTATCAACGATTTGAAGTTTACAAGATCGAATATTGAACCTGTTGCCCTGAAAATTGTTTCGATGTCTCAACCGATATTACCACCGTTACCGCAAAAAGTAATAGTACCATTACCTCCTTTAGAAACTTTTGAATTTGACGTAGTAACAGTAGACACAACTGGTAGAGAAGTAAATCGCATCAGCTGCAATGCAAACTTTTTTGCCGAAGAATTGGGTAAGTCTGTCACATTAGAAATGGTATTGATTCCTGGTGGTACTTACATGATGGGTTCACCGGAGTTTGAAGGGGATGCTGACGAACGTCCTCGACATAAAGTTACCATTGAACCATTTTTTATGGGGAAATTTCCGGTAACTCAAGCACAGTGGAGAGTAGTAGCAGCTTTACCTAAAGTTAAACAAACTTTAAATCCCAATCCATCGAAATTCAAAGGTTTAGATAGACCAGTAGAAAATGTATCTTGGTATGAGGCTGTAGAATTCTGTCTCAGGCTATCAGAAAAAACTGGACGTGACTATCGTTTACCGAGTGAAGCTGAATGGGAATATGCTTGTCGTGCTGGAACTACAACATCTTTCCACTTTGGCGAAACGATTACCTCTGAGTTAGTCAGTTGCACTCTTGAACCAAAAAGCAAATTCCGTAAAGAAACAACAAACGTCGGTAGTTTTGAAGTCGCCAACGCCTTTGGATTGTACGATATGCACGGGCTAGTTTGGGAATGGTGTACTGATTCGTGGCACAACAATTACAACTATGCACCCTTAGATGGAACAGCTTGGGAAGTTGGCGGTGATATAAATCGCCGGGTGCTACGCGGTGGTTCTTGGAATTTTAGTGCAGAACTTTGTCGCAGCGCCAGTCGTAGCTGGAATGAGTCAGACGGGGGATTGAGGATTTCTGGCTTGAGAGTAGTATTTTCTGTAGAGGAGATTATTTAGTAATTTAATTAGAGTACGGCACCACCTGAAGGTTTTGGTACTTTACGTACTCCGTCTTAACCCACCCTACATATACTTAGATTTTTTCACAAATCAAATAGGATTGCTATATAATACTTAGTATTACAGAGAAAACCTCATCCTAGTTACCCCATTAGCACTTGTGAGTAAATTTTAATACGTAGAATAACTGAATATTACTTAGATATTTTGCATTTTGAAAATTAGAAGCAGGATTTTTTAATGATCAGCTTAAGTAATTCCGAAAAAGGTACAGTTAGCAGCACAGCAGCCACTAAGAGGCTGGCAAGGGCGATGATGGTTTCTGGTGGAGAGTTTTCACTATTATTAGCCTGTTGTAACTCTGTTCCAAGGCAGCAGCAAGTGCTGAATTTGTTAACAGAATTTTCATCAGCAGATATCCACGAAGTTCTGCTTTCACCTGCGGCTGACAAACTGTACACAGCTATTACAAATGAAATTGGTACTACTCAACCCGAAGCTTTGATGGTAAGGGGTTTAGAATCTGTAGTGGCAATTAACCAACTAATCATCAGTACCAATATCATGCGAGATGAGTTTCGGAAACAGTTTCGGTTTCCCTTGGTGTTGTGGATAAATGATGAAATTCTCTGCAAGCTAGTCTGGCTAGCACCTGATTTCAAAGACTGGGCAGCCAGTACTATTAGATTTGATGTAGCTAATAATCAGTTATTTGAATCTAAACAACAAGCCATTAGCGCCTAATATTGTCTGAGATGACAAAATCTCAGCTACGGTTCTGTCCCATTCTTTTCTAAAATTATTTTTATTGCCCGTAGGACTAGAGGACGTTTTGATTGAGTGCATTTTCATGCAGAATTTTTATAAGGAACAAACAATTAGTACATCAGCGTCAGTCTTTATATCTGTTTTAGAAGACAGATACTAAACTAATTCCAACTGGTGAACTTGTGGAATTATGTGCTTTATTATCCATTTTTAGTTGAATACTATTTATTAGTCCTATATTAATATGAAAATTATGTTGAAAAACTACTTTAAGCCCAATCAAGCGCGAATTTTGACTGCTTTGATTTTAACTGGAATTTTGTCTGTTGCTAGCGGTTCAATACTTATCAAAGGGGCGACAGCTGCTTCTGCCAACTTCTCGTTAGAAACAAGCAATGAAGTTCTTAAAGACAATGTTAAACTAAACCGCTTGCCACGTCCAGTAGCTAACGCGGTACTGCGAGATTTAGCCCGCAGACAGGGAATTTTAATCAGAGAACTGAAAATTATTGATTATAATCAACAGACTTGGCGCAATGGTTGCTTGGAACTGCCTCAACCTGACGAACTCTGCACCGAAGCGTTAGTTCCGGGTTGGCTGGTTGTGGTATCTAATGGCAAACAAAACTGGACTTATCATACCAATCAAACAGGTTCCGCAGTCAGGCTGAATGAAAAAGCTAATGAAAGTACACTAGCCCCTGTGCAAATTCCAGTCAGCGAGTTACCACCACCGTTAAATAGAGATGTAATATTTCGGCAAATCTCCAGTGGTGGTATTACTGGCAGAACCTACGAGACTGTTTTACTTAAAGATGGGCGATTGATTCGCGTGCGGATTGGTGATGCTAATGATTCTGAGCGTACTGTTCGCCGTGTTTCTCTGCAACAGGTGCAACAATTTCAGAGATTTTTAGAACGTTCTAAATTTAGTAAATTCCAGAATCTAAGTTACCCAGCCCCCAGTGGCTCTGCTGATTATATCACCTTCACTCTCAGCAGCCAAGAGGGTACGGTTCAGTACAACGATATTTCTCAAAATAACCTGCCAAAGAATTTACAAGCAGCAGTCAAAGCCTGGAATCAGATTGCAGTCAGGGCACAATAAGGAATCAGAATTCAGGAGTCAGAATTCTGTTTTGATGGAATGAAATAGCGATTGTTTTAGCGCTTACAATCGAAACGATCGCTATTCATGCTGATTGTTGATAATTTGATCATGGCTGTAGCCAAATGATGAAAAGGTTTGTAAAGTGGTGTGTTGAGTTTCATTCTTGGTGGAATATTCGCCAAAGCAGAAAGTCTCTTTTGTTTGCCGTTATCGTTACCTTGAGTATGGTAGCTACGGTGATGCTATCGTTCCCTTTGAACGCTCAAATTAATCTGCCGCGATACCTTCGGTGGGCTACGCCAACGCCCACATCTGAGTTAAGGGGAGTATGGTTAACAAATATTGATAGTGATGTGTTATTTGAGCGCGATCGCCTCAAGGGATCTTTGCAACGTCTTGATGAACTCAATTTTAACACGATATATCCGGCGGTTTGGAATTGGGGATATACATTGTATCCTAGCAAAGTTGCAGCCAAAGTTATCGGGCGATCGCTCGATCCGACACCCGGATTACAAGGGCGAGATATCCTCAAAGAAATTGTTGATGTGGGACATCAAAAAGGGTTAACAGTGATTCCCTGGTTTGAATTTGGCTTCATGGCACCAGCAGATTCTCTATTAGCTAAAAATCGTCCCCAATGGCTCACAAGTCGCAGCGACGGGACTCGGATTGTCAAAGATGGGAATGATAATCGCGTTTGGCTAAATCCCTTTCGCCCAGAAGTACAACAGTTCATTCAAGATTTAATCGTTGAAATTGTCAGAAACTACAATATTGATGGGATTCAATTTGATGACCATTTTGGCTTACCATCAGAATTAGGGTACGATGCCTATACAGTGGCACTTTATAAAAAAGAACACCGTGGTCAAGCTCCCTCGAAAAACTCTCAAGATCCAGAATGGGTACGTTGGAGAGCTAACAAAATCACCGAGTTTATGAAACGGGTATTCAAAAGTATCAAAGCCACTAAAAAAGATTGCCTAGTTTCCGTTGCTCCGAATCCTCAACGTTTTTCCTACGATTTCTCATTAGCAGACTGGCAGAAGTGGGAACGGCTGGGAATTATTGAAGACTTAGTTTTGCAGATATATCGGGATGATTTGAATGTTTTTGTTAGTGAATTAGAGTATCCAGAAGTGAAAGCAGCAAAAAGCCATATTCCAGTGAGTGTGGGCATTATAGCGGGGTTGAAAAATAAATCTGTGCCGATGCAACAGATTCAGACACAAGTGCAAAAAGTCCGCGATCGCAATTTTGCTGGAGTCTCATTCTTTTTCTATGAAACCCTCTGGAATATGAGCAAAGAAAAGCCTCAAGAGCGTCAAACTGGCTTGCAGAAAATTTTCCCCACACCCGTTGCTTACCCAAATTTGCTAGCAGGTTGGAAACCCTAGAAAGAAAGAACAGAGGAGACCCTCTGGGACATGAGCAAAGAAAACACCCAACAACGCCAGATTGGCTTTCAGAAAATCTTCCCCACACCAACCGCTTACCCGAATCTGCTAGCAGGTTGGAAACCCTAAAAAGAAAGAACAGAGGAGAGGGAGAATCACGACTCCCATCTCCCCTGTAACTTCCAGTGTTGCTGAATATACAGCAGATTTCAAGGAAAGTGAAGTACACAAGCTCAGTCTCAAACCCAGGTGTAAAGCCTGTTTTACTTCTGAATTCTGACTTCTGAATTCTGCTGTAAGTATGAAATTCAAAAATTCAATATTTCAGCTCTACTTGCCTTACCAAAACCCCTACCCAGAGCGTCGTTATCCCCGTGAATATGGTTTTGAGAAGTCGAACATATCTATCAAGTCGCCGATCGCGGGGCCATTAATCGGTGCATAAGGATTTGCGCGGCGGGTTTGAGGATTGGGTAGATTGTCACGACTACGATTGGTGAGTGGCGACAGTCCCCAGTTCTTCTCAATAAACTTCAGAATCGAAACATGGTCATAATACGTATGAACAACGCGACCACCGCGAGAGTATGGCGACACCACAATTAAAGGAATCCGTGTTCCGTCGCCGAAGAAGTCGAGGGGCTGAATGTAGCCAGAATCGAAATATCCACCACCCTCATCAACTGTGATCAGAATTGCTGTGTCCTTCCAGAGTTCAGGCTTGCTTTGAACCTCTTTGATAATCTTCTTAGTAAAAGCTTCAAACAGACTAAACTTTGACGACCCTGGATGACCGTCAAGTAAGCCACCAGGTTTCACAAAGGAGACTGCGGGCAGCTTATTGTTGTTAATATCGTTATCCAGATCCGTGGTGTCCTTCAAATGCTCCGTCCGTACCTTCTCATTCGTCATAATTGACGTCACGTACTGGAAGGGGTTGCAAATGTTGCAATAGACGTTGGTGTTACTGCTTGGATTTTTAACGTATCGGTTCCAACCTTCACCGTAGTAGCGCCACGAAATATTCTTTTCCAACAAGGCATCACCAATGGTGCGAACAGATGACGGCGGGATCACAAAGCCATTATTAGTGACCCCATTGTTAACCGTTCCGTTACCAAAATAGCCAGGATCGTAGTTGTTCAGGAGATAGTAGGTATTCGGCGCACAGTTGGACTTTGGTTTGTAGGGGAGGGAATTCAGATAATTCAAAACAGGTCTAACCCCTGGCTGGCTGGGGTTAGAACAATTAGTGTAGGTGCCGCCAGAATAGCCATCCTGTGTGTAGAAGTTGTTGGTTCCAGGCTGCGGGTTGGGATTCTCAATCTCATTTGGTGGCGGTGTGGCTGGACTGCCTTTGCCATTGCTATACCAAATGGCATCACCGATACCAATCATTACTGAGTTTGCGCCAGTACCACCCATGACAGGTTGATGGTAGTTGTCACTGATTGCGTAATCGTCAGCCAGAGATTTGAAGTATGGCATATCTCCGGTATTGACGTTGTAGAAGCCCATTGAGGTGGCACCCTCTTTATCGGTGAAAGTCGAAAACGGCTTGCCATTGCTGCCTGCACCGACGCTCACCTCGACCCAAGGGAAAAGATCCTTAAGACAGCCACTGGGATTGTCTGCACTCGCATGGCTAATGTTGCAATCCACCTGCTGCCACATCTGATAGAAGCGGTGTACAGGGCTGGCCGCGTAGGCGTCATAGGGCACACCAGGCGTCAGTTGGAAAGGGCCACTTCGTAACTTATTCACGTTCCTGATTCGGGTATCCACAGTACCACTCGGCAATCCAGTTGCACCGGTCAGTAGGAGTCCGAAATCCTCCGGCAGCAGCGCAGGTTTGGCAGCTTGGACGGCAGCCAAGGTCTTGAAGGGAGGCGGATTCGTGTCACTTGCAATTTGTCCACCGCCAGCTTTAGGCGGGGGTAGCGTTGTATAGGGTTTTTTGTTAGCAGGACTCAACGAGAAGGTATAGGTGATGGAAGCTTTGTATTGAGTTGCTGCTTGGAAGTTCGGTCCAGGCGTACCATCAGCATTGATAATCCCCTTGGATAACAGATTAGACACTGTTTGACCCGATCGCGGTTGGTAGGCACCGAAGACATGATCAAAGGTTCGGTTCTCACCAACAATGACAATGACGTGCTTGATCGGAGTGAGAGTCTTAGTATCGAGACTCTTAATCTCCTGAGCCTGGGCAAAAGTGGAGACTATCGGTCCTCCAGTAAGCCCCATAATAACTACACCAATTGATGTGTAGTTTAAGCATTTTCTTCTAAGAGGTTTGTCCAACATGAGATTACTATCATGAACTGCTGTAAGTAAGTTGGCGATCAAAATTCATATATGAAGAAATATAAATTTAAAGTAGAAACAGGGTGTATTATGCCATAGGCTAACGCACCTTGAATTGTTGACGGTGTGTTAGCTGAATGCGTTACGCACCGTACATGATTTAAATTTCTTAACATAGCTTGAAATATTAGCGCCGACTTACTTCATTTCAGATTAGTGGTACACCGTTAAAGTGTGATTATGTTTTTAATAAGTATTCTTTAAAGACAATACCTTTGCCAAAAAAAGAGTATGAAGAGAGAGGGCTGATGTAGTAAAGTTGTTGTCTTCCACAACTACAACTTCTTCCAAATTTTAAAAGAACAAATGAAGTTTAGGCAACTCCTAATACCGTTTCACTTTCATAAATAATGATACAAATACGTTGGTAGGGAACATTGCTCATTGGTGTCAACTTCAGATGAAATCTTCTGGAAGTTAAGTTGACACCAATGAGCATTGCTGTGCCCCTACTGCGTGGTCTATTTACCTAAAAATAGCTGTAAGTGAAGGTTCACCGACAAACACTTAAGAATCTGTCATGGTTTTTTAACCAAAAACGGTTTAGTTTAAGTCCCCCGGTTCAATAAAAAAGCAAGTTTTGTGGCGGGGTCTGTCTTGCAAAGTTGCTCCTCTACAGCGCTTCTCTGCGAGACGCTTTGCGAACGCGCATCCTGCGGCGGGGGAGACCCCAAGACCGCAATGCAGCGCTAAATCCCCGTTACAAAACTTAATTACGAATTACGAATTACGAATTACAAATTATTTAACTAGCTTGCTGTCCAAACCGTCTCTGTAATTCAGCCTCCGCTTCCTCAATTGTCATCGGCACCTGTTTTGGAGATTGGGCGCGTCTTCTATCAATGTAGACATGGAACGCTTCATCGTCGTTGCGATGCTCCAAAATATAAGCTCTTAGCTGTTCTAAAGGCATTTGTTGAAAGTTAGGTATTGTCATAACCAAAGAATCTCTCCAGTTGGTGTTACCTCAGCTTCGATTGAATTATTAGCCAAGAGATAAATATTTCTGGTGCGCTCGTCCAATCTTACAAGGTCTATTCGTTTATAAACCCTGGTAAGTTGGGCGCACACCCGAATTGCGGATATTGCTTGTTTGGGTGTTGGCTCCATAAGCACTATCCTATTCCCAATCGCCCAGCCAAGCCGGGAGTTAGGGGTAGAAGCGTGGTAATCATCAAGAATAGAGCTAAAAGACCCAAAGCGGCTCTAGCATCATCTGGTTCAGTGACTTCATTCAAGCTGGGACGTTCTTGTTCTCGTTGCAAAAAGAAAATCACGATCGCCCAGTACATGGCAAGAGTATTACCAAGAGACACTAGCGCCAGTAAAATTAAAGTTGCGATCGTTGCCCGTCCTGCGGTTTTGCGTCCATAAATTGCCTGAACAATGCGGCCACCATCTAGTTGTCCTGCGGGCATTAAGTTCAAAGCGGTAATTACTAACCCCAACCAACCAATCACCACTAGGGGATGAACACTTACCAGGGATGATTGCAAAGCCGAACCAAGGACAACTCGCGCCAAACTTCCCACCAAAATCGACCCTTGGAAAAACTGATTGGGCAATTGAAATAAACTACCTGGGTGGGAAAGCAGCAAGCCTGTCACCAACATTAACAAAGAGACAATACCACCTGCGGCTGGCCCTGCCAAGGCAATATCAAATAATACCTTGCGGTTGGGTAACAGAGACTCAAAGCGGGTAATTGCACCAAAGGAGCCAATTTGCACAGCAGGCAGAAAGAAAGGCCAGCTAAGGCGAATTTGGTGACGCTGGGCAAGTATCCAATGACCAATTTCGTGAGCTACTAAAATCGTCAATATCCCAGCACCTATGGGCAAAGCTTCTGTGAATCGCCCTGGATTGCCAAAGAAATCAAAATTTAGCAATAAGCCCGCAGCTTCTAAACTTGTGGCAATAGTTCCGATCAACAGAATACCTGCAAAAACTTTTTGCGATAACAACATCGGCCGGGGATCATTGCGGCTGGGTAGGACAATCACTACGGGTCTGCCGTCTGTGTTTTCCACTAAAAATAGGCGATATTGATCACCAAGGCGTTGCCCTAAACTTGCAGTTAGACGGTTGTGAACCTCTTCTGCTTCTCCCCGTAGATTGCCTTTGAAAATGGCCCCATCTTGGTAGGCGATCGTTTCTGTGGCAAAAAACGTATCGATACCGAAAATGCCTTTAATTGCATTTAAGTCGTCTTCCGGTAGTGGTGGAATCTCCGGTTTCAGTTCTGCGACTGCTAATTGTGGGGAATTTGCTGCAAGTGAGGAATCAGCCGCGAGTCTTTCTGTGGCGCGTTGCTTGAGGACGGCATCTTGCCCAGCTGCGCGTAACTGTCTGCCCAAGTAGACGTACAATCCGGCGGAAGTCACCACTAAGAACAATATACCCGCTATGTTGATGTAAATCCCGGCGGCAAACAATCCAAAAAACAGCAGCCAGGGAGTCATCAACACCACCGATTGTAACCAGGCTAAGATTCCCAGCTTACCAAAAGGTCTGGCGCGATAAAAGCCCCAGCCCAAAATGCCTAAAGCTACTAGTAGGATTGCCGCCAGGATAGAAGTTTCTGATAAAGTAAACATCTCCAAACCTTTGCTATTGAGACTGAGCCAGAACAAGTCCGGTATTGCAGATACATTTATTAATGTATAACGCCGCCTGTAGTCTGCCCAAATTATCCCACTTTGTGCGTAGTACCCATAATAAAAGAACCTCACGCCGCCTATAGCTACGGTGTACACACAAGTCCTAAAAACCTAGCTTGATAACCCTTGACTCAATGTCTGACTTGAGGCGGAGCCTCCAATACGCATTCCCAGTCAGAGACTCTTAACGAGAGAGAACGAGAGATTTCTTCTAAGTCCAATAAAGAATTTCAGCGTTTGGAAAGCGTCTACTAATCTCACTCTCAAAAAAGCAGCGCAACGCCTTCATTGTGTCGCGATCATAAACGTACTTCGTCCCACCAAACTTATTACGCTTGACGCTGCGTTTTGCCTCATCCATCTCTAATTTTGATTGCGGATACCAAGTTTGTAACACTTCTTTTGACCCAGGTGTGAACCGATGCGAGATTAGCTCAAAGGTAAGGTCACAGTCAAAATCCAGTGCCTCGTTTATCTGGTCAAACAAACTACTGTAGTGCATCTGCCAATCGTCTATCGGCATAATTGGCGCAATCACTAAGCCTATTGGATAACCGCCACCGCCACGCTCTTGTGGTAGCGCCAACCGTCGCAATGCATTAAGTCTGGATGCTACGGATGCTGTGCCACCTTCAAACTTACCAGAAATTGGTGCGGCATTAACACTCATCCGACAGTGAGTATGCCCATTGTGTGGTAAATCGAGTAATCCATCTACAGCATCAAATTTCGATACCCAACGTAGATGTGCATTGGTACGAGTGCCAAAATAACGGATACATTCAGCAAGACTTCCAGTTAAATGCTCAATACCCAATGGGTCAGTATAACAGCTAACTTCAAAAGTCGTGGTTTTCCCCGCTTGCTCGTAGTTAGCTAAGTTCTCTAATATCTGTGGTAGGTTTGCAAAAACGCGGATGACAGGTGGTCCCGACAAGCTACCAGCTAAGTAGCAGTATTGACAGTGAGCAGGACAACCCTCAGCAATGTGAAACTGCCAATCCGCAGAAGGTGGGATGGGACTCAGTTTAAAGGAACTGGGTGGTGCAGTAACTACCGCTAAGGTACGCTTGGCGATGTTGTAAGTATCTCGCTCAGACTCACCGCGCAGTCCCTTCAGGCGGTTCTGTGATAGTTCTTCTATTGGTAAGTTGAGTGACTGCACACGCGTAAGAATCTGCTGCCCCCAATCCTCATCTAGGGCAGCAGGTGTAAACAGTACCCGTTCAGGTATCCACAACCTTGGCGATTTTGTTTGTGTCTCTGATACTGAAACTTGGTCTGTAATTGTATTCAGCAATATCCTTCTCCGTTATTTAGTTTGCTGATTTTTGCAATTAATTTTCAAGGACTTGCTTAATTCGTCGCTCTAACAAATCAAGATCCAAACTGCCTTCATCACGGTTAATTCGACGCACAGTGGAATTAACATTACCTAAATTTACCAATAAATCTTGAAGAATTTCCTGCTGCTGACGGGCTTGCGTAACCTCGCGTGGTTCCTGTACTAAATCACGCACAATCGTATCTTCAGCGCGAGAGGCGATAATTGGATCGCTTTGCCCTTGAACGTGAACAAAGGTTCGTCGCCCTGGTCCCCGCTCCTCTTCTATTGGTATAACTGCTGTTACTTGGTCAGAACGCACATATTTGCCAAATCCCAAATGGACTAGCTCTGATGAGAGTATTTTCATATAATTGAAGCGTTATCTTTAAGTCTTAGTTATATTATAAAATCTAGAGAAGTGACCTTAAAGCCATAGACCATACGGCTTATACCCAATTCAAGGTAGTAGTTTCCTTTCCCAATTGCTGCTTGATATCTCTATGTCAGTCACACTATTCTTACCAGCTTTTAGGCTTGTTCTGGGGTTTCACCAAGCTCAATAAACTCAAGTTTTAGGTTGGAGTCTTAACCTTGGCTTGTTCGGTACAGCATTTCATTAATTTGTAGCGAATTAAATTTGGCAATACCTTGCAATGCCAATGCGTCTCTTTACAATGCCAATGCATCCCGATGCATTCTAACAGTCATATTTCTGCAAGTTTAGTTTGATTGCAAATAATACCTCCTTCAAGTTGTAAATTTATTAGTAGCCTCTTTGTTCACTTGTAGGATATCAGGACTTACGCAACTGGCACAATGCGATCGCTAACAAATAGTACTCTAGTACTA
>NZ_JABXKJ010000200.1 GCF_017115085.1 Nostoc sp. NMS7
CGCAGAACCGATCCCATACGTTGGCGCTTTCGCGACGTTGTAAGGTTGTTGTCATTGTTTTATAAATGCGATTATTTGTGAATGAATTAGGTAGGTTTGGCTACCTGTTACACATCTTAAATAATTTATTGCGTTTTGTAAAGTACTTTCAGAAAAAATTTTCTCTTGGGATTTACGCACCCGCAACAGAAAATCTCCAATCCTCTGAAAAAGGGGACTTTGCCCACAACAGCGATGTCTACGATGGTTACTGAGCTTGCCGTTCGCGCAGCGTCTCGTAGAGAAGTACGGGCTAGGACTATGCACTTTATTCTTCTTTAATAGGACTTAAGCACACTCTGCGGATTCTTCTCTACCAGAGGCTGCGCGTAGCTTGCTTCCACTGTAGGGGTACGCGGACTAGCTAGCGCTGCGCTAAGGTAATTAAGTTTTGTAACGGGGATTTAGCGTCAAGTCGAGTCAGTGCGTTGGGCGGGTTTGCCGACTTGTTTGCCCGGCTTCTCCCAAGGTGAGATAACTGGCATCGGAGCGCCACTTTGTAAAGAATAAGATACAATTTAGTGCAGCGGCAATTTCTGCTTGCGAGCGTTTAGGGCGGTAATGCGGTGCTAAAAATTAGGGGTATAAATGACCTGTTTAATAGTGCTGCATCTACGCCCAACCTAGGCATCGCAGCGAAATACCTGTTTTTATTGAGAATCTAGCTATGGGTTTCTGAGAATTAAACCCCGATCTCACTTTTTCGCGTTGCTCCCACCCTACCGCAGTACTGCCGTGGTCAAGGGAGTCACAGGCTCGGATACAGGTGTACGTCCCTGAACCATTGATAATTTGACCGTTGACAGGTGTGGCAAAACATGATTTCCAAACAGTTCACACTCTTCAATCAGAGGATAACCTGACAAGATGAACGCCCTGATTCCCATATCCATATAACGATTTATCTTCCAGAGAATTTGCTCTGGTGTACCAACCAATGCTGCCCCACAGCCAGATCGCGCCCGACCAATACCACCCCACAACAGAGGCTCTAAGTAATCTGATGTGGATTTTGCCCGGATCTCATCCTGCCGTAAAACACCCAAAGATTTGTGGTCTTGTGTACGTTCTTTAAGGTTGAAGCCAGCTGGATCAAATTTTGACATCATACTCTGTGCCCAGGCGTGGGCTTCTTCTTCCGTTGAGCGCACAATAACATGAACACGGAAACCAAAGTCAATCTGACGACCATATTTGGCTGCTCTAAAACTCATGTCCTGCATGGTTGCGTAAATGCTTTCTTCTGGTTCCGGCCACATCAGGTACACATCGCAATATTTGGCACACACCTCTTTTGAACCCTCTGAAATGCCACCAAAATATAGCAGTGGTCCGCCATTTTGCTGATAGGGCTTCACTGGGTCTGTGGTATCAAGTTTGACCTGATAGATTTCACCTTCAAAATCAATACTTTCCTTAGTCCAGGCTTGTTTGAGGATTTCAATAGTTTCGCAGCATCGTTTGTAACGCAGTTCGGGACTTTCTATTACACCAGGCAGATTGGAATTAATAATGTTGATAGTCAATCGACCTTTGAGAATATGATCCAGGGTAGCGATATGACGCGCCAGCATGGTCGGGAAAATTTCGCCTGTCCGCAAAGCCGTCAGCATATTGATGCTCTCGGTTTGCGGGCCCATAGCAGAGGCAAACGGAATCACTTCCTGCCCAACGAGGTATGAGGTCGGCAGCAGTATATTACCAAAGCCCATTCGCTCGGCGGTCAACATGATGTTTCGACAGTGTTCATAGTTGCTCCGGCGTTTTTCGTCTAGTACACCTAAATATTGTGTATCGCCCCCACAAAGGTCGTCAAACCAGGCAACTTCAGCGTTTGGTAATGGTGTTCGGATCGCAACAGATTTTAGAGGTTCGGTGAGCATTGGTTTGTGATTTTCATCTCAATGGCAAGTCCAAGTTATCGTGTTTCATAGCTGAAGGGGTATCCACTAACGTATGTGCCTGAAGGGGACACGTTGTAAACTTTTGTTGCAGAATCTGCTGAGGGGAAAGTTGTACCGCCCACAATATACGGGGCTTGTACCGAAAATCCTTTTTCTTCTCTGCTCCTGTGCCCCGGGAGCAATTTGCCAAGGGACAGAAACGACAATTCATTAGAAAGCTACTCAGGCGATCGCCTACACCACTCACTGACATATCGCAATCAAAACCTGTTAACGGGTTTAGGGGAGCGCCTATTATAAAGGATTAGCCTCTGTCACCACTTCTGGTAGTGGAGCTAACTCTGTTTCATCTGGCACATTAGGAAAGCGACCGTCACGCCAATCGGCTTTTGCCTGCTCTATTCGCTCCCGTCGGCTAGACACAAAATTCCACCATTTGTAACGTGTACCCAATGGCTCACCGCCAATCACAATACACCGAGCAGCGGCAGCAGCAGAAACCTTGATTTCATGACCTGGCTGTACTATGGCGAGATGGTGTGCTTCTAGCGGTTCATCGTTAATGCTTAATCCCTCTGTCACACTGTATACTGCTGTTTCTGAATAAATAGCAGGAATAGTGAAGTGAGCATTGACAGACAACACCCCATCTAAATAGAGGATGGGTGAAAAAACTTTCACAGGAGAGGTATAACCGTATGCTTCTCCAGCAATAAGTTTGATGGTAACGCCATTCTCTTCCCAGGTGGGAAGGGTTTGGGCAGGATAATGAGTGAACCAAGGCTCGGTTTCTTCATGTTCAATCGGCAAAGCAATCCAGGTTTGAATGCCATGAATGGTGGCTTCATTGGAACGGTCACTGTCGGGAGAGCGTTCTGAATGTACAATCCCCTTACCCGCCGTCATCCAGTTTACTGCACCCGATTGAATTTCCTGTACAGTACCTAAACTATCGCGGTGCATTATAGCACCATCAAACAAGTAAGTTAGCGTTGCCAGATTGATATGAGGATGTGGTCGTACATCAATTCCTTTGTTAGTCGGCAAAACGGACGGACCAAAATGATCGAAAAAAATAAACGGGCCGACCATTTGGCGATCAGGGTATGGCAAACTGCGGCGAACAAAAAAACCGCCTAAATCTTTGGCTAATGGTTCAATCAGTTGAAGTGTTGCCATAAGTCATAGGGGGTAACGGGTGAAGCTAAAATTATTATAAGTTTACTAAACGGAAAAGTTATTGGCGGGAGTTGAGCATCTAGTAGGTTTAATCTTAACAACACTGCGCCATACAAAGGAAATTGCTTATCCACCTTTGTATGGCGCACTCTATCGCCCACCCGGAGGTGTACGTTTGCGGGTAAAGGAGGACTTGCCATCCTGATATTTCAAAAACCTTTACAAATATTAGGGTTTGCAATTCTAAGTGCTACACCAGAAGTTAAAAGTTCTGGTGTTGATTTCTATAATGCTTTAATATGGGGTGCCCCCGCAACATTGGTAACGAGTCAGATTAGTAATTTCTAGTTGCGTTCCTTGGATTGTTTGGATCAGGGCAGATGGTCCTGGTTCTGTTTCCCGCCTTCGCTCCATCGCCACTGCTGTGTTAAACTTTTTATCAAACTCGTGTTTTGCAGCGATCGCTGCAAATCTCTGCTGTCAGATTCGGGTATAAGCTGGCTTTTGCCACACCAATGCAGTCAGCATCGTAGTCTCGTGCTTGGCGTTCTGATTCGGTTTCTGCTGGATCTATAAAACCCACATTCCGCACCCTAGTGGAAGGGTTGGAGTAGCAATCACCGCGAAAACTCCACCTATAGCCTGAGCAACTCTTCCGGGGGTCAATTTATCCATTGACTTCTGCCAGGGGAGAGGATTATCAGCAACGATATCACGAGCTAACCATAATTCCCAAGTCATTAATGCTCAGTATATAGCACTTTAAAGTACGTAAGCTTGATTAGCGATCGCTCTTTGGGGAAAAACTTTTTGGTTTACTGGTTTATAGATTCAACTTCAGGTATGCAGAAAGGCGAGATTGTCCAGGGCATGGAGTGCATGAGGTGTGTTTGCAGGTATATAAACAAATACGCCCGGTTGCAAAGTAATTTCCTGTTCTTCCAGGGTGAGTACTCCGCATCCTGCGATGATCGTCACCGAAATAGGACGCGGGGCAGTATGCTCAGGCATTTTTGTTCCGGCAGTGAGACAGAGTAACGAGAAACTGTTTTGTTCATTTTTTACTAATGCTTTGCGAGTCACTCCGGGTTTTGTATAGTCTGCCAATTCGTGTAGATTGACTGTCACCTCAGCATCATTTTTTAAGATAGACATTATATTTGCTCCTTTGTTGTTTTAAGATTGATTAAGAGTCTCGAACAGCACACAAAGCGATGTAGCCCAAGTTTTGTTGGTGTTGAGTCAAGACTCGCCGCATCTTGATGATGCGATCGCGGATCACAGGCTGAGTCAGAATATTCCAGATCATCTGAACTGTATGGGCTACCCCTTCGTCTTGTAGCACCTGAGCCGGATCGAGCAATTTCATTGCACCTGTTTTCTGCCGCATGACGGTCAGCCCCGCCTGATTGAAGGTGTCGATCCAGTTCAATTCTGGTAGTGGTGTAGCATTCACACGCATCACTTGCGTCAGGTTTTGGTGCAGTAATTCCAAATGGTCACGCGCTAGTAGTTCATGGCTGAGAAATTTGCCACCGACTTTAAGCCGATCGCGCACACCTGCGAGAATTTTAGCTTTGCCAGCAGACGTTTGCATGGTGAGAATTGCCTCTGCTAATACATAGTCAAACGATGCCGAAATAGTTTCTAGCTGAAAAATATTGCCTTGGATAAACTGAACCTGACGATCTAAGCCAGCCGATCGCGCTTTAACTTGGGCAAGCGCCACTCGGTTGGAATCTTTTTCAATACCAACAACTTGCACATTGTAGTGTTTTGCCAGAGCGATCGCGCTATTTCCTAACCCAGAAGCGAGTTCCAGAACGGTTTCACCAGGCTGGAAATTCGCCCATTCAAAGAGCTGTTCGGTGGCGGCGCGTCCACCTGGACGGAGAACCGTTTTACCCGCAGCCGCCAGGACAACATGACTTGGTGCTGTTGTCAGATTGAGAGTAGTTTGTGTGATCGTTCGGTTCATAATTCTCTTGTGCTGCTATTTGAGACAGCTTTTAATTGCTTGAGTACGCGCAACTGTAGATTTCGATGAAAGATTCCAACGGTTGTAGAAGCTTGTTGATGATTGGATCATCAGATTTAAGAATGCCGCGATCGCTGCTCCAACAACGTCGCCACAATGTGTTGGATGTGTCGGAGTAATGGGTAAGAGCAATACGGACAGTCGTGCATGATCGTTACCTCTATCATTGCTTACGGAAACACAATTTTAGGAGCATATGCATGTCCTAGATGAAGATAGGCAGCTGATCGCAACACGATTTCGGAGTAGAGAATCTTTTGAATCTCCAGGCTGGGAACTCGTTTTGCGGTGAAGTTGTAAACTGCGATTTCCCCTGCCAAACTGAAATCACTGTCCGTCAAGTAGTGGTCATAGTCGTGCATTCCCTGGAAAATAAACCCATAAATTGGATTGGGATATACAGAAGAATCATAACTATCCGCAGAAACCCAAAGATGACTTTGCTCAATATCAGCAAACATCGCTTCAGCGTTGTCATACCGCATGTAATCGGAAAACTGTAGATTCAAAGGCAGTTGATGGAACTCATCCATCAGCCAGTCACAGAGTTGGGTGATGGTTTGATCAGAAATCTTAGCTGGCTTGCCTTCCAGATAGAGTTTGGCGAGCGTTTCTACTTTATATGAGGTTGTCTTTACTTTTGTAAGAGTCATATCGCTACCCTCTTTCCCTTAATTACCTTTACTCTGACAGTTTCCATCAACAACTTCTTTGATCTAGCTCATAGTTGTAGGAGATTACAGGTTGACTCTTGCTTCAAGCAAGGAGCAGCCTAAACCGAGCGGAATGATTTTATTGGCTTTAACTCGGCTTAGGCTTCTAAACTTGTTGAGCATGAGGAGTCAGAATCTCGGATGAGTAGTCTGTACCGCTCAACATTAATTCAGTCACGACTGTATACGCCTCAATCCATGCCTGCTCAGTATTCGGTGTCTAGGCACTCCCCAAGTAAATCGAAAACGTTTTTAACAACGTACTACCCTACCTACCATCGGATAATGTTCAGGCAGCACGCCATACTTAACATGTCGAGTTCCTAGTCCTTGAAGTGCGTTAGACAAAATGTCGGTGTTGCGGAGATTTTCTACAACCAGAACAAGTGATTTGAAAAGTTGCTTGGCTTGCTTTCCCATGTGAGTATTAGCAAACAGTGGCTTGACCTCTGGATAGTCCGCAAACAAAGTTTTATAAAAGTGAGCCATAAACTCGGTTTCCTGGGCTTTAATCTGCAAAAAACTGGATTCCAACAATTCAATGTTTAAAGACATATATTCAGTTCCTCTTGTTTACTGTTTATAGTTTGCTAAATTCCTGTGAATCCCTTTATGAGCTAGCTCATAAAAGCGTTTAAACATGCGAAAAAGTTAGATTAGAGAAGAAAATGATCGGATTGCTTGATTAGGGTGGCTCAACAATGCAAGTTACGATTGAACAATTGCGGCAAATTTCACTTTTTTCTGGACTCGATCTAGATCAGCTTGTCCAGTTGCGAACTCATGCTGTAGTTAAACAGTATTTGCGGGGAGAAATTATTCTGCATGAGGGCGATCGCTTGCCTGCTAAACTCTTTGCTGTTCTGGGTGGCAGAATTGAAATCAAGAAAACTGCTGCTACAGGTAAAGAAACGATTTTGCGAATCTTACCTGCGGGAGAACTTTTTGCTGCGCCTGCGCTATTTGGCGATGGTGTGGCTCCGGCAACGGTGGTGGCTGAACAGGACTGTCAAATTCTCACGATTGAACGCACTACTCTACTAGAAATGATTCAGAACACTCCAGAATTGGCATTGCAGATTATTGCAGTCCTGACTGAGCGCCTCCAACTTCTGCATCAAGTTGTGCATGGATTGGCTTCGGAGCGGGCGATCGTGCGGTTGGCGCAATTTATACAGGCGGCTGCGATCGCTGAAGGAACAGATGTAACTGAACATGGATTACAGTTGCGATCGCGTTTGCCCTACTACCAAATTGCTCGCAGCATCGGGATTACGTATGAAGAATGTGTCCGACTGTTCAAGCAGATTCAGGCAGTTGTCACTTACCAGCGAGGCGGTAAGATTCTGGTGTTAGACCAAATGAAGTTAGATGCGATCGCCAATGGGCAAACGATGTGACGATTGTTTGTACCATTTTAGTGTCGCAAACTCCAAAGGCAAAGCGGATGACCCGATTAAGTACTTAGCTGCCCCAGAGAATCAAGACTTAGGCGTGGTTAAATATCTCCGAAAGCCAGTCTCCAGGCTGGATTTATCCCCTTTTCCTGCACCCTCTTGACAAATGTGCAATTACCTTAACCTCTCACAGATGCATGCTGTCCATGAATGCTGACTGTGTAAGGAACAAGATAGGTTACAAGTCCAGCAAGCCAACGATCGCGGTTCATTTTTCCCTCTAGAACAGCTGCCCCATGATTCACGATAAATAGGGTTGTTCCAACGACTAAAGCAACACGAATTGCGGTTGGCTTCAAGGAGGGGTCGGTTCAAGCTGCATAGAACTGATTGATCATCTTCATCCTTGTAGATTCCTAATATTCATAAGGTAGAAGAGACGGTGATTCCAAAAGGTTAATGTGCTACTCAAGCACTGCGATCTTTGATCTTTCACCGAAATTTTTGGTGGCTGTCTGGAGCCAGCCACCGCGTCTTGAGGCGCGCGCTGTTAGCTTGCAATTGCCGCCGATACTCGCTGTGAAACGCGACCTTTCGCTTTAATTAAATCGGCTGCTTTTTCGCCGATCATAATGGTGGGCGCGTTCGTATGCCCTGTGGTTAGCGTGGGCATAATGGATGCGTCAACGACACGCAACCCCTCAACCCCGCGCACTTGTAATTCGGGGTCTACAACTGCCATTGAGTCAGTTCCCATTTTGCAGGTGCCAACTGGATGATACACCGTACCGCAGGTTTCGCGGATGTAAGCTTCGAGTGCTGCATCGCTAGTCACGTCGGCACCCGGCGCGACTTCTTTGCCTCGAAACTCATCAAAGGCACTTGTATGAAACAATTTGCGGATTAATTTAACTCCCTCAATGAGCTTTTGGACATCAGATTGACTTTGCAGATAGTTCATCTGAATGATCGGTATGTCTTTAGGGTCAAGCGATTGGGCAGAACCCACGCTTTGCGAACGCAACTTAACACTGCCAATGTTTTGGGGGTGGGTCAAAGTGACTAGACCTGTAAATCCCAAACTAGAGTGAGCATAGCCAGGAGGTGCGAACAGAATGGGGCCGAAGATCAGTTCTAAATCTGGTGCAGTGTCTAGATTACCCTCGCTATGTAAAAACAATCCAGATTCAGCGATGCCATTGCTAGTAATTGCAGTATGCAAATCACCAGTTGCCTCGTATGGCACAGGAACGACAACGTGGTCTTGGAGGTTTTGACCAACCCCTGGCAGATTAGCTACGAGCTCAATCCCTAAGGCTTGTAATTGTTCTGCATCCCCAATACCCGACAGCATTAGCAGTTTGGGCGAATCGAACGCGCCCGCACTTAAAATCACTTCGGAGTTGACCCTGGCTTGGTGCAGCGTTCTCTCGTGTAGATATTCCACCCCAACAGTGCGGGTGCCCTCAAACAATAATCGAGTTACCAACGCGCCTGTTATTGTTGTTAAATTGGGACGCTGGAGAATGGGCACCAGAAATGCCGCAGCAGCACTGTGTCTTTTCCCATCTTTGACTGTCAACTGAAAAGGTCCCGCTCCTGACTGCTGCATTCCGTTAAAATCAGGATTGTGGTCATATCCCAGTGCCACCGCAGCGTCTACAAATCGCTGGGATATTGCAGTAGGGGAAATGAAATCGGTGACACTCAACTCGCCATCAACGGCGTGGTATTTAGAGGCACCGCGTTGCTGGTTTTCAGATTTCTTGAAATAGGGCAACACATCTTGGTAACTCCAACCGGGATTACCTAATTCCTGCCAGTGGTCATAATCGTGAGGATTACCTCGGATATACATTAAGAAATTAATCGAACTGCTACCCCCCAAGACTTTGCCACGGGGACAGAAAATTTTGCGGTTATTTAAGTATGGTTCTGGTTCCGAGAAATAGCCCCAGTCTACTTCAGTGCCTGGTAGATTTGTGCATTCTAACGGAATCTGAATCTCTGGTTTCGTATCTGGATTACCTGCTTCGAGTAATAATACAGTTGTATCAGGGTCTTCTGTCAAACGATTGGCAATTACACAGCCTGCCGAACCTGCACCAATCACAATGTAGTCATATTGAGTCATGAAATTCTCCTGTACCTTTGCTGTTTTTCGGTAAATAAAATTGCTAGTACGACAAAACTTTTAAAGAAAATTTTTCATTATTATTTTTGCCATCCCAAAATATTGATGAAAAATTTTCTAACTTTTAGAGCGTTAAAAGGTTGAGAGGATGTTGTATAAACTTCTCCTGTATGCGTCTTCTCCACAAAATAGGTGACTCCCCGATAAATTAATTGATAAGCTACTCGTGGTGTAGAAACTTCCGCAGCCTCGATATTCGGGTCAACACGATAGGTTTGCCCACGATAAGTTAGGTTATAAGCAGAACCTTGATGACCAACTGGTGCAAATGGTCGTGTTGCTCTTTTAGCTGCTTATATTGAGTTATATTCGTAACTAAGACCGCGATAGTAAAGTTTCATTTTTTGCTCACAATTTATTTATTTTTACAGGTAATCACATACCTATTTGGTGTTTGCTTAATTGGTGCAGGTTTCATTCTGGGTTTAACTGTGGGATAGCAAGAGACATATACCGCAGAATTATCTGTCCAAGTGAGTAGATAAGATTTGTCGCTAAGTTTAGTTAATGCTGGTGGAATATTTGATGCAGTAGCCACAGCTTTGAAGTTAACTTGAGAAAATGCCGCGATTCCCACAGCAGAAGCGCCGATAAGTAAACTAATACTTGTTATCCAGGTTGTTGATAGTTTCATCCAAATTTCTCCTTGCAAATTAAGCGTTTTGAGTTTCATTCAGTTTTCTGTTCATTTGCTGCTCCTGTTGGTGAATTATTTCCTTACATTTGAGCAGAAAAGGCTTTTTACCATAGTTGTTACCCAGCTAGATACGCCTGTTCAAGCAAATCCAGGCGATTAAGTAGTTGGACAAAATTAAATTCAGTCATGGAGACGGGGAACAGAGATCGTCTGGTTTATCTGTGATGGGCGTTTGCGTAGCGTCTTGGAGAAAAGCTTCGCCTTCGGCGATCGCAGCGATCGCTTCAAAAACTGTATGGGGACTTTTGAAGGTTAGCCGCGCTTCTGGTTTCTGGAGTGCCACCATCGTTTTCACATGTTCAGATTCATCATCACGGATGTTCACGAACACGTCGTATAGATTATCTACTTTGGGACGGCGAAATTCATGGACTGGTGCAGTCTGAACTTCATCAAACATATAGAGATCGCCATCACGATAGAAGTTGATTGCGACTTGGGGCGCTCTTTGAGCTTTCAGTTGGGCTTCATAGGTTTTCAAGTATTCGTCATAGGTATGGTAGGCATGACCTTCAATCAGTTCCATCAGGTAGTAGGCGTAAGAGGGAAACAGCATATAAATCAGCACGACCACCCAGTAGTAAGCTACAGCGACATGTTGAGCAATGAAGCGATCAATCCAGTGGCGACCACCCCCCAGTGATTCCATGATCAACAGATGATGTAATTCGTTCCAGGTTTCAGCAAAGTGAAGTTTTAACAAGTCAGCTTTGCGCCAGTAACCCAACGTCTCGTAAAGATGCAGCACCGAGAGATAAGAAAAGTAAGGAACGCGAGCGATCGTTTCCAGGACATAAAACCGAGGGTAAGAACGATTTCCGTAGACGAAATCGACAATAAATACAAAAAAACTGACGATCGCTTGAATCAAAACCTTCATGGTGAATTCCTCTAGAATCAGAACAAATCCCTGATTTGACGATTTCGAGATATTACTTGCGCCAGTAGTTATTAGCAGCTGCGATCGTGGCAAACTCTGTTGCAACCGTCTGTCCAACTGCAATCAGCATCATGGCATCATTGCCATAAACATCTCGCAGTTGGTTGCGTTTTTCTTCATCCGGCTGAGTCAATTTAATAATTAACCGTGCCATTTTGACTGCCAGTTGTCGTCCTTCTTCTGGTGTCTCAGTCAATAGTGAGTTATTAGGAACCAATGTTACTTCGGGTGGTCTTACAGCAGGTGAATTGGTCGGGGCTATTACATTATCCATGTCAAAATTTCCTGAATTAATGTTTACTTGAGAACAATTTCGATTCCACGGCAACGACTAAGGCAAAAGCTTGAAATTTATGAATCTAACTTTTGTATTACTACCAACAAAGATATTTACAGCCCATTCTTAATGAACTACTTGAGCTTTCTTGACTACGGGTACTTCAGATTTAAGAGGAACTGGAGCATAAACAACATGCACGGAACAAGGAGCATGGTGAAACACATAATTACTCACGCTGCCTAAAATCAGCTCATTCAAACCAGAATGTCCTCGACGACCGATCACAATTAAGTCAGCGCCCCAAGTTCGAGCAAGTTCACAGATATTCCGGCTGGGATTGCCAGAATTTTGGGTGAATTCAGTACTTACCCCTGCATTGGTTGCTGACTCTGTATACGATCGCAATAATTTGAAACCCTCTTCTTCGTAAGTTTGCCACTGCTTCCAATAATTTTCTAGAAGTTCTCTATGTAATGGATGATATTCGAGAGTAACCAGTGTAGGTATTTGGGGGCTATTCTTTTCTTCACTAGATAGGATATGCAACAGCATCAGGCTTCCTTTAGTTGCCTTTGCTAGAGTAAGCGCTTCATCAAAAACAGCATTACCATTTGCGGAACGGTCAATTGCAGCGAGAATCTTGCTAAACATAAAATCTCCTGAATCAAACAAATCAAAGAATTTTTAAACCATATTGAGCAATCTTCATCTTTAATTTCTTGTAAATAAAAAACTTCAACAAAGATCGTTCATTAATGGCATTAGGAACGCAGATACTCTTTTGCACTTGTGTTTAGCGTCTAGTAGAAAAAAAATCCAGCCTTTTGTCAATCGTCGAGAAACGAGATATTTTTCTCAAGGGACTCACGGCTTATATGCAGATGATTAGCGGGAAAATCAGGATCGGAATAGCCAACGGCTAAACCACAAATGATCAATAATTCCGGTGGAATGTTCAACTCGTTGCGGATGATTTCGGGATAATCCGCTAGCGAAACCTCTACGCAAGTGCCAATGCCGCGAGCGGTTAGGCACAACACCAGCGTTTGTAAATACATTCCCACACTTAAAGCATCGGCAACCCCCAAATCTTGGTGCATACAGACAATAGCAACCATTGGTGCGCCAAAAAATTCGTAATTACGCAGAACGGACAACTGTCTGTTCGCTTGATCGTCACGAGTAATCCCCATCGCCCCGTAGACTTGCGTTCCCAGTTCCTGGCGGTAATGCTGGAAGGCAGAAGGCAGAGGAGAGATGTTGGGCTGCTGCTTGGCTTGGTTTAGCAAAGCCTCTTGCAGGCGATCGCGGCGTCCGCCTTGGGCAAACACCAACCGCCACGGCTGGATGTTTGAATTCGATGGTGCTAGCTGCGCTAGAGCGAGGGCTTGATCGAGCAAAGCCCGTGGCACTGGTTGGGATAAGAATTTCCGTGTTGAGTGGCGGTCTTTAATAGTTTGGTCAAGATCAAACATTTTTTATCAACCTCTATGAGAAATAAATGCGATCGCTTCCAGCGGGCGCTCCGCGCCATCGCTCAACCGGGGTTAAAATGATCGAGACAATTCATATAACCTTTTCTGGTTCCTGAGTGGTTTTCAATGCCCAGATGCCAATCCAACAGCCGAATCCATCCACAATTAATGTCAGAATGGCTGTGATTTGGAATAGCAGACCCCAACCTGCGAAGGAAACTTGAGAAACATGATCCGAACTAATTACGATCAAATGATTGTAGATTCCAAAAAGGACTGATGCTGCCATTGAAAAGAGCAAGAGCCAGCTACCAATGCGGTAAAACTGTGTCCAAAGTAAAACGACTGCAATGATGGGAATCGCATAAATCACAATACCCACAAATAAACTCTGAAGTATTGAGAGGGGAACTGGGATTTCCACATGCGCTAAACCATGTAGTCCGTGTACGATCGCATGGATAGCCACGATCGCTGTTCCATATTGAGCAATCTTCATCTTTCTTCTCCCCTAAATTTTTAACTGGCATGAGCCACGGCGGTGTTAACCATCCATTCCAAGGGTCGAGGCTGAAAATTTAATTCGCGTTTTGCCAAAGCATTTGATGCACCTCGCATCTGAGTACCATAATAGACAGCATCCGCACCACTAATTCGCAGAGCATCCTCAACCGATACCTGGGGAGGTGGTGGAGCATTAAGCCATTGGGCATAAGCAGAAAGCCACTGGCGCACCGCTAAGGGGCGATCGTCCGTAATCAGGTAAATGCCAGGATTGCCTCGCTCTGCTGCCGCAACTGTAGCGATCGCTGCATCTTCAATATGAATCCACGACCATACACCTTCCCCATTTCCAACGATTGGGAACTGTTGCTGTCGCACCTGTTGGGCAACATCGCCATCGGGGGCAAACCAGGTACCGGGCCCGTAAAGGAAGCCATAACGCAGAGCAATCCCTTCCAGGTTGGGCGCTTCGAGTAAGTGACGTTCGATTTCAGTGACTATGTGAGCATCTGCTGCTACCGCAGGCGAGGCATCAAAAGCTAGTGGCGTTTCTTCGTCTGCCAAGCCTGCGCCGGGAATCGCCCAGAATGCGATCGACTGTCTCAAATAACGGCGCACGCCTGCTGCTTGCGCTGCCGCCAGCACATTAGCACCCCCTTCTTTACGAAGACGCTGGTTGAGTGGTGCAGCAGCACTCATCGACTCACCAGTGTAGGTTTTGGGTAGAGCGGTGAGTTGTTCAATCACTACTTCCGGTTGAGCGCGAACAACAGCAGCTTTAACAGCTTCTGCATCGAATACATCTGCGATCGCGAAGCGTAGGCTCTGCCTAATCGCCAATTCCACGCCTTGTTCGGCTAAAGTTTGTGCTTTTTCTAGAGAACGTGTCAACGCAACTACTTCATGTCCTTGGGCTAGCAGTTGCGCGATTAACGGACGACCGATCGCTCCCGTTGCGCCTGCAACAAAAATCTTCATTTGTGAACCTCCTGTTGAAACCTGCGAAATATTTGAGAATCGCTAGTTGTGAGAATATGAGTTTCTCTCCTTGAAATAGCGATCGCCAGCCGACTGATGAACTTGATTAGTATGACTTTGAGTTCAGTTGCACCAAAGATATTGGTTAAAACGACTCTAATATTTCAAGTTCCCATTTTCGTTGCGGATTCCTTGAATTTTTATTCTGTTAAAGACCGCCTCTGTTCGATTAATTTTAAAGCAGTTAGCCAATAATTCGTCACCTATAACCGCCGCGCTATAGCAACTGGCTTGGAAAGAAGCAGGAGAATTTCCACCATCATCTATTAACAATCCATTTCGATTGTTGATTCCTCTTAAAATAATACCAGTTTTCTTTTCTCCACCATCTTTTTTTCTACAAATAGCAGAAAGCACATTTGATTTAAGACTCGTATTTCTGCAACTATTTTGAAAAGTACTAGGGGAACGGGCAAAAGCAGGACTTGCTGCTGTCGCTGTTAGTAAAGTCAGACTGACAACGGTAATAATACGAAAGTAAAACTGTTCAAGAGTAGTTGTACTTGTTGTCGCCATCTGTTTTCTCCTTAATAGATAATAGGAACGTGTAGTATCACTTCAGCAGTAGTGACGAAGGATTTCCCCACTTACCACTGAATACGAATTGATCTAGCGGTTTGCGTTGCCTTGGTGATAGGTCGCGTTCCTTGAGAGCATCTGGGAGTGTTATGGGATCGCCTCGATATCCGATCGCCATAGCCGTCCATGCCTCAAAACCCTCAGGTATGTCAAAGAGATCGCGTGCTTTGTCGGGAAGGATACCGATCATCTGATGGACACAAATTCCGCGTGCCGTTGCCTCTACCACAAGATTGCCACTAGCAAGTCCGAGGTCGTGAATAGCAGCCTTGTTCTCTTGGTTATTACGAGTAAATCTAAGGCTGGCAATGCCCAGAGCTAGAACCGGAGCGTTTTGCGCCCATATCTGGTTTGCTTCCACCAGACACGATAGGAGTTGTTGAAAATGGTCAGGGTTTTCCTGGGTGGCAACAAGATAGCTCCAAGGTTGCTCGTTGTAGGAAGATGCTGACCACCGCGCCGCCTCGAATAATGAACGGAGATCGGCTTGTGAAACCGGACGATCCTGGAAGGCATAAGGACTCCAGCGTTCTGCGAGGAATTCATGAATCGGATAGTCTGTTAACGCTTTCTTTTTAGACATAATCGCTGCTTCGGTTCTTGTACTGCCTAACTAGTCTTGATTGAATATGAAATTACTATACATTCAGGATTTGTCAAACATATAGCAGTTACCAGGTAGGTTAGGACATCAATTGATCGTAAAACCCCTACACCAAGTGACTTTCAAGCCTGTTTCCTGCTATAACCAATTTTAGATGTGAACATTCCCAGATAAGACAAAAGAGCATCGTTGGTTGCGTTAACATATATTGTTTATCTTGATGATGTGAAACTTGACTTCTATATATCTATGGGTGTGAGCAAATCAATATTATGCAGCTAGTGATAAAAATTTTTTCCCCATCGTCGTAGCGCACAGGAGTCGATTCCTCTCACAGGCAATGGTTCAATCATTGCCGCAGGTAGGGGTGGCAGTGGTCAGGGTGGGGACTTAAACCTCCAAACAGGAACCCTCAACATTAAAAACCAGGCAGAAGTGACCGTCAGCAGTTCGGGCACAGGCGAGGCGATTGCTTAAGCTTTATTACATTGTTATTTGTAATACTATTAATTTTGACAACTTTGATATAAACTCTCTTAAATAAATAAAATAAACTCTGTTAAATGTAAAATATAAGACATTTAGCTACTATTTATCTCATACAAAGAATAGGTAAACAAACAATTTTATATAATAATTTGAAATTTTTGTGACAAGAATTTTAAGTTTATTCAAGTGAAGTAAATAATCCTGAAACTGAAGAAAAATTATGAAGCAATGAGAGATTTAAACTTGTTCAAATGGTTAAAAATTGCCATTAACGATGCAGTAATTTGCACTGGTAATTGTGCGATTGGCTTTACCAGTGCCCTTTGTGCGATGTCTACGACGGGCTACGCCTACGCTCAAATTACTTCAGATACTACTCTACCCATTAATTCTAATATCCAAAAAATTGGCAACACTATAAAAATTGAAGGTGGAACTACTGCCGGAAGCAATTTATTCCACAGCTTTAGTGAGTTTTCTGTTCCCACTGGAAGTACAGCCGATTTTAACAATAGTCTGAATATTCAAAATATTATTAGTCGAGTTACAGGTAAATCGATATCTAATATTGATGGGTTAATTCGTGCTAATGGTACAGCCAACTTATTCTTGATAAATCCCAATGGAATTATATTTGGTCAAAATGCACGGTTGGATATTGGCGGTTCATTTGTTGCCAGCACTGCAAGTAGCTTGAAATTTGCCAATGGTTTTGAGTTCAGTGCTACAAATCCTCAGTCTGCACCCCTACTAAGTATCAATGTGCCAATAGGTTTGCAATACGGGGCAAATCCAGGAGCGATTCAGGTTAAGGGCGATGGTCAGGGTTTAAGGCTTACAGATGAATTGATTGACACAACAGATGCGCTACGAGTGCCAGCGAATCAAACTTTAGCGTTGGTGGGTGGTGATATTTTCTTAGAAGGAGCAACACTGAAAACAGCAGGAGGAAGGATAGAGTTGGGCAGTGTAGGTGATAACAGTCTGGTTAGTCTCACACCGATAACTAAAGGTTTTTCCTTGAGCTACGATGGAGTGCAAAACTTTGGTAATATTCAACTATCGCAACTCTCAGCAGTAGATGCCAGTGGCGCAGGTGGCGGTGATATTCAAGTGCAGGGTCGGCGTGTCACCCTCAGCGATGGTTCAGAGATAGAAGCAAGTACTTTGGGAGCAGGAAAAGGTGGAAATTTGGTAGTCAACGCTCAACAGTTAGTAGAGTTAGTTGGTATTTCTGTTGATGGTCAGTTTCCCAGTACCTTGTTTATTAATGCTCAATCAACCGGAGATGCAGGTAACTTGACAATTAATACCCAAGATTTGCTTGTGAAAGATGGCGCACAAGTCGGTGCTGGCACATTTGGAGCAGGCAAGGGGGGTTCTTTAACTGTCACTGCCCAAGATGTGCAACTGATTGGTATCTCTGCTGATGGTAGCTCTGCCAGTGGCTTATATACTGAAGCCGAATCAACATCAACCGGAGATGCAGGTAACTTGACAATCAATACCCAACATTTGCTTGTGCAAGATGGCGCAGGGGTGGGTGCTGGCACATTTGGAGCAGGCAAGGGGGGTTCTTTAACTGTCACTGCCCAAGATGTGCAAGTCATTGGTATCTCTGCTGATGGTAGCTCTGTTAGTGGCTTATTTAATCAAGCCCGATCAACCGGAGATGCAGGAAAGTTGACGATTAATACCCAACATTTGCTTGTGCAAGATGCCGGACAGGTGAGTGCTGACACATTTGGAGCAGGCAAGGGGGGTTCTTTAACTGTCACTGCCCCAGACGTGCAACTGATTGGTACTTCTGCTGATGGTCAGATTAATAGTGGCTTGTTTGCAGATGCTGTATCAACAGGAAATGCAGGAAACTTGACGATTAATACCCAACATTTGCTCGTACAAGGTGGCGCACAGGCGGCTGCTGGCACGTTTGGAGCCGGCAAGGGGGGTTCTTTAACTGTCACTGCCCAAGATGTGCAAGTCATTGGTACCTCTGCTGATGGTAGGTTTGGCAGTGGCTTATATACTCAAGCCGATGCTACATCAATCGGAGATGCAGGTAACTTGACGATTAATACTCAACATTTGCTTGTACGTGATGGCGCAGAGGTGAGTGCTAATACATTGGGAGCAGGCAAGGGGGGTTTTTTAACTGTCACTGCCCCAGATGTGCAACTAATTGGTACTTCTGCTGATGGTAAGTATCTCAGTCGTTTGTTTACAGTAGCTTACTCAACCGGAGATGCAGGTAACTTGACAATTAATACCCAACATTTGCTTGTACGTGATGGCGCAGAGGCGGCTGCTGGCACATTTGGAGCCGGCAAGGGAGGTTCTTTAAATGTCACTGCTCAAGATGTGCAACTGATTGGTACCTCTGCTGATAGTAGCTTTAGCAGTGGCTTGTTTGCTTCTACTCAATCAACTGGAGATGCAGGTAACTTGACGATTAATACCGATAAATTACTCGTTCAAGATAGGGCGATAGTAACAGTCAGAAGCCAAGGTTCAGGAATTGCAGGTAATTTGACTATTAATGCTGGCTCTATTCGTTTAAACAACAACGCTGCTCTCAATGCTAATACCCAAGCTGTCAATACTGACCCGAATATTGAGCAAGCTACTATCAATCTGCGCTCCAAAGACTTGATACTGCTTCGTGGCAGCAACATTACTACTAATGCCAATGGAGAAAATGTTATTGGTGGCAATATCAACATTGACACCGATGTTTTAGTCGCATTTGCTAATAGCGATATCAGTGCCAATTCTACTGACTTTCGGGGCGGGAATGTGAAAATCAACGCTACTGGGATATTTGGCACTCAATCCCGTGATGCACCCACCCTAGACAGCGATATCACTGCCACAGGCAAAAATCAGCAGTTGAATGGTACAGTGCAAGTCAACACAGTCTTAAACCCTAACAATGGATTAGTCCAACTGCCAACTGATTTTGTAGATCGGTCTGGTTTGATTGCTCAAGGCTGTCCAGCAAATAAAGGTAATTCGTTTACCATCACCGGACGCGGAGGTTTGCCACCTCTACCAACCCAAGCGCTTCGCACTAATCAAACTGCAACTGTTAATTGGGTGACATTGAATTCTCAAGAACAAAGGAATACAAGTGTAGGGGAGAATTCACACTTAGGGAAGAGTAAAAGCCCTAAATTAGAAGTTCCGCAAATCAGCCCGACTATTGTGGAAGCTACTGGTTGGGTAATTAACAAGTCTGGCACAGTGGAGCTAACAGCTTTTGCACCTATACCTACTTATACCAATACTTTTAATTCTGCGATCGCCTCCACCGGGGATTTGCCTATCGTAGCTTGTCCATCTCAAGCCGCCGCTATTCAAAAATAATGCAAGTTGTTTTTTCCTGGACTCAAGTATAGGAGAAGCTCATATCGTGTAACCAACTTTCAAGTTGTGAGCGCAAGGAATAACCAAAAACATTTTTTCTCTGATCGAGAAACAATAATAGTGAAAAAGCACGATTATAAGCAGCGATCGCACAATTCCAATCACCCCAGAGATGATAAGTTCTGCCATATTCAGCCCAAATGTAAGCTTCTAGTTGCCCGAAAAATAGCGCCATCTCAAAATTATCAATAGCTTCTTCGTATTGCCATAAGTCACGTAAGGTAATGCCTCGATTAATCCAAGCTCGAACATAGCTAGGATTTAAATCAATTGCCCGGTCGTAGTCGGCGATCGCTGCTGCTAAATTTCCGCAAACAACATAATAATTTGCTCGATTGTTATAAGCACCCGTTAATCTAGGATTAAGTTGTAGAGCAGTGTTATAGTCACAAAAAGCTTTTTGTTTTTCACCAATTTTTAAATAGATTAGCCCCCGGTTGTTAAAATCAATAGCGTTATTAGAATCATAGTCAATTAGTTGGCTAAACAATGCGATCGCCTTACTATATTGTCCTTGTTGAGCCAATTTCAAAGCACTAGAGCGGAAATATTTTTCATCAAAGACTAATTCCCTACTTCTTTTTGTACCATCATCCAGGGCATTAGTTGTAGTACTGTTCACGAATTCACGAGAATTATTTTGCTTAATGCTAGAAGCTATTGACATATACTGTTTATCTTGATGATGTGAAACTTTACTTCTATATCTTTATGGGTGTAAGCGAATCAATATTATGCAGATAGGGATAAAAAATCAAACGGCTTGATTCAAGAAAATTTTTAAAATTAACAGTCTGATTTTATCAAAATATTAAAAAAAGTATATTATTGCACAATACCAACTAAAAGTATGATATTACGTATTTCAAGTTGATTGAGTACACAATCTAGGTCTGGTAGCGAGGCATTAAGCCCGTTTTACTCCTAAATTCTGCTGTAATTGCATCTGACAATTGATATCCATGTCAACAAGAGGAAAAAAATTTATATTATAAATTGAGAATACTGTTGAATATGGTTCAATTAAAAAAAGTATTATATTGGTAATACTCTAGCTTTCATTGCTTTGTTAGATAAGAAGGAGGCAGAGTCAATGACAAAAAAAAGATTTCGATTTTTCTTTGTAGTACAGCACTTTCTCAGAAGTATGATCGTGACTTGCAAAAGTCGCCTTTATTTTAGGAAGTGGTTAAGAAGAATTACAATAGCTGTTTTGGCTACCTTATTAAGCGTTTGGGGAATTTCAACTCCTGCCTTCTCTGAATTTACCCAGACGCAACCAAATGCTCAACTATTGGTTGAACAAGGCCGAAAACTCTATGAAACTGGACAGTTATCTGAAGCAGTAATAATTTTGCAACAAGCAACAGATGCTTTTAATCTGCAAAAAAACGAACTAGGAAAGGCAATGGCGTTAAGCAATCTTTCGTTAGTCTTTAAGCAACTTGGACAGTGGAAAAAAGCAGAAGCTACAATTACACAAAGTCTCAACCTCTTAAAAAATTCACAACTCAAAACTCAGAACTTTGCAATAATCTTGGCACAAACCCTAGATATTCAAGGAAATCTGCAATTAGAACTAGGCAGAACTGAACAAGCTTTAGACTCATGGAAGCAATCTGCTAATACCTATGCTCAAGCAGGTGATGAAGTTGGTATCACCCGTAGTTTGATTAACCAAAGTATGGCAGAGCAAGCATTAGGGCTTTACCGTCAAGCTCGCACCACCTTAGAAGAGTTACAACCACGTCTTAAACAGCAACCAAACTCACTTGTTAAAGCTACTGCTTTACGCAGCTTTGGTGATGTTCTGCAATTAGTCGGTGATTTAGAACCATCCTTTAAGGTTTTACAACAAAGCCGAGACATCGCCAAAAAATTACAATCTCCTTCAGAAATCAGTGCTACGCTGCTGAGTTTAGGTAATACCGCACTTGCTTTAGGTAATAGACAAATCTCGCAGCAAGACAATATCAGTTTTGAAAACTATACTCCGTTACATTGTATAAATAGACCTGTCTCTACAGAATCTCTCAAATTTTATCAACAAGCAGCGCAATTCTATGAAGAAGCTGTCACCACAGCAACCTCACCACTTTCACAAATCCAAGCCGAACTCAATCATTTAAGTGTATTGTTAAAACTTCAACAATGGTCACAAGCTAAGAAATTATCTTCCCAAATTCAAGTAAAGCTAGCTAAAATCCCCCCAAGTCACACAGCAAATTACGCACAAATTAATTTTGCTCAGAACTTGGTGTGCTTGAAACAAGCTACCAACACAGACATTTCTTCATGGAAAGAAATTGCTCAAATTTTAGCGACATCTGTACAGCAAGCTAGAAGCATGGATGATGAGCGTTCAGTTGCTTATGGTTTAGGCGCATTGGGTGGATTATATCTAGAAAACCAGGATATATCTAATGCTCAAAAACTGACACAGGAAGCTTTAATGGTAGCCCAAGCGATAAAAGCTGGGGATATAGGTTATTTGTGGCAGTGGCAACTAGGGTACATACTTAGAATACAAGGAGATGTGACTGGAGCGATCGCTAACTACACTGAAGCGGTAAATACTCTCAAATATTTACGCAATGATTTAATTACTCTCAATCCAGATGTACAGTTTTCCTTTCGGGATAATATAGAACCCCTTTACCGACAATTAGTTGATTTACTTTTGCAACCTTCATCTACAGTTAGTTCAAAAGAAAGCATTAGTCAAAAAAATTTAAAGCAAACTCGCGGCATACTTGAAACACTCCAACTAGCTGAACTAGAAAACTTCTTCCGAGAAGCTTGTTTAAAAGGCGTACCCGAACAAATTGATGAGGTAGTTGATAAAACGGATGGCACCGCAGCAGTAATTTATCCGATTATTTTGGCAGACCATCTAGACATTATTCTTAAGTTACCAAATCAAACTGAATTATCTCATTACACAATTAATAAAACATCCAGAGATGTTGAAATTATTTTAGAAAAATTACAAAAATATTTGAGAGAACCAGACAGGATAAACGATGTCAAGAAGTTATCTCAACAGGTTTATAATTGGTTAATTCAACCTTTAGAAATTGAATTAGAAAGAATGAATATAAAAACCCTAGTATTTGTACTAGATGGTGACTTACGAAATATTCCAATGGCGGTTTTATACGATCAGAAACACCAAAAATATTTAATTCAAAAATATGCTATATCCTTAGCTCCAGGTTTACAATTAGTTGAACCAAAATCTTTACAAAAAGTGCAGATAAATGGATTAATTGCCGGGGTAAGTGAGCAACGCCAAATTGAAGGACGTTCATTTGCTAAACTCAAGAATGTAGAAGTTGAATTACAACAAATCCAATCAGCTATACCTAGAAATGCAGAACTATTTAATCAAGCCTTTACCAAAATCAATTTACAGAATCAAATTAAAAAAATACCATATACAGTAGTTCACATAGCAACTCATGGCGAGTTTAGTTCTAATGCCGATAAAACATTTATTTTAACTTGGGAACAACTATTAAAAGCTAAGGATTTTGATAATTTAATTCGGCTCAGTGGACTAAGAGAATCTAGCGCTATTGAACTACTTGTTTTAAGTGCTTGTGAAACTGCTCAAGGAGACAAACGAGCTACTTTAGGACTTGCTGGTATAGCAGTCCGTGCAGGCGCTCGGAGTACCTTAGCAACTTTGTGGGCGGTAGATGATAAGTCTACTGCTCAATTTATGAGTCAGTTTTATCAAGAATTAGAAAATAGTAAAGTAACTAAAGCTGAAGCTGTTCGTCGCGCTCAAATTCAGCTATTGACTGATTATGAAATTCCTTATTTATGGGCACCATACATTTTGGTCGGAAACTGGCTTTAAAAAGCACAAGGAACAATTAGTAGGGGCATCTGTGCGCCACTATTGTTTAATTTTTACTTCTCCCACAAGAGGTTTTTGGGACAAATTTTCTAGATCAATATTTCTCAGTAGACTAGCCCATTCATTGGCTAGAGTGGCATTTTTTGGTTCAGCAAGGCGGAGTTTTGCTAACTCTGTCAGGGCTGAGTACCAAATACCATTTTGGGTATATAGTTGAATGCGATCGCGTATTGTGGTAGCTGTTTTTAACTGCCTTTCCAAGTCAGACTTTAGTGCTATACGTTGTACCCATCCGCGCACAAATACAGAGTCGAATTTTTGTTGATTACAATAAACTTTAAAGTACCACTGGTATCTTTTATTAACTTCTAGCGGTGCGGCTGATGGTAAAGCAAAGCTAACAATACCTGGTATTTCAGGTAGGGTAAAAGAAGCCCGATAAATGTCGTTGTTTGCTTCATCTTGCAAGACAAATTCTCCGCTAGGTACATCTTTAAGTTGATAGGGTAAAAACACCCAAAAGGTGGGATTCGCTTCAACAACTGAGCTTACTGTTTTTTCAGGTATTAAGGCTATAAGTGGTACTTCCACAGATGGACAGTTACCACGGCTACCTGCTCCTCCTCGTTGAGTAGGTCTACCTCTACTCGATCCGTCTTGTGGTGGTTGATTACCACTGCTAGTTGGCTGCTGAGACTTTGCTATCAATATTAAAGGATAACTAGTACAGCTAAACAGTCCCAAAAGTAGAGCGATCGTAAATTTACTTTGAGAGAGAGAAAACATTTTCTGTAGATTTTTTAGTTTCATAGTCAGATATAAATACTCAATATCCTCAAATTATTGACAATCTTGCCATTGGTGTCAAGCTCAGAAAAATAGAATCTTGTCAAACGGAAATTCAGATAAGAATTTTTTACTTCTATATATTAAATGGGTATAACAGAAATCAAATTATGCATCTGTGAATTCTGTTCGATACAGCACTTTCGGCAGCTATGAGGTACATCCTCAAATCTGAAAGGTTTGATAAGAGAGGGCAAGGAGAAAAACTGTATTGCATAATAGCCGGAAGCGCTGTAATTTTTAAGAGAGAGAGCGTGGCAGCTGATAGATCAGTAAATGCGCTCGTCTTCACCTATCCTGTCTGATAGTTACAACTTGGCAGCAAACCGGGATACGACCATTTAAAATCACATAGATAATTTATGCAATTTTCAAATAAAAATTGCATAAATTGATTTATTTAATACCCATTAGAAGTATAGAGGTATAATAAACGGAGTTGAACTTCTGTCCAAACAGTCAATTACAACAGTTTTACTCTGAATTTCCAGAGCGAACACATCTAAATTACTCTTGACCACGGCCAAGATTAAGAAGCAACGCTCATAATCAGTATTTCTCGCTTGGTTTAGTTTGCAGAACTCAAAGTGATGGCTACAACAGGCTGTTACCCTCGTACCTCTACACGGAAGCAAGCAACACGTAGCGTGTCGCAGACAAAACTTACTAACGGTGATGGCGAAACCTCTGGCAATAAGTATAAGTTAATGAGATTAATTTAGACTCTATTGAGAATCTATTACTTTTGTTGACATGATGCGATCGCCATGCTCTAATCTCAGATTGATTTTAACCTTTCCTTTATGACTCTGACTATATAAAAACGATATATTTTAAAAAGTTATTTCAGATAATATTAAAAATTTCTTTGATTAATTTATGTAAAACGCAGAACAAATTATGAAAAAACGTGAAGGGATCATCCAACAATTCTCAAGTTTCCTCAGCTTAAGAAATGACCACAAAAATTTTAATTTTGTTTGGCAAGTTGATGTAGACCTAGAACGGAATATAAGTTCTTTAACGCAGTTAGAGCCAGATGCTAAAGAAGAATATTGGGCACGTTATTTTCTGAAAATTGTTAGAGAGGTATCACAGGAAGATTTACTTAAAATTTGTTCTCAAACGGAGGATAAGCAAAAGGTTCGTGTTTCTATATCATCGGCAGAAAAAATATCAAAGTCTTCTTCCAGAGCAGAGAAACATTTGTCTGCATACTTACAGGAAGCTTGTCTTTGGGCAGCTAGAAAAAGCTATCAAAGATTTAAATTTATCCAGCATAAATATCCATTAGAAGAATACTTTCAAATAGCTAATTCTGCTATCTTTCCTCCAGCTAAACTTTTCAAAAATTTCAATTTAAACTATTCTCAAAGCAATATAGAAGGTTATGCGAAAACATATATTATCCGTTTTATTAGTAATACCATTTATCAGAAAGACTTAGAAGGTAAAAGAGAAAAATTTTCTAACTACGGTCTTTTAAAAGATTTGACTAAAAAAGAGATGCAGGAAGCTTTAACTATAAAAGGAATAAATCAGAACCGTATTAGCTTATATTGTCTAACTTGGCAATGCTTAGAGCAAATTTATCAACCGAACCAAAGGCAAGGAAGTCGTAGTTTAGAAACACCTAGCGACGAATGTTTTCAGGCAATTGCATCATTATATAATGAACGCTGTAATCAATTAGGATTTATGGAAGCACCAGTTTCAAAGGATAGAATTCAAGAAATATTAGAAATTTGTATCCAAGCTGCTCGTGATTACCGAACAAAGTCTTTTCAGCCTTTAGAAAACTACGAAAACTTAACTGATAGCCGCTATACTGCCTTAGATAACCTTGTTCAAGAAGAAGAATGGCAGCAAGTAAGCTCACTTATTTCAAGCTTATTTTCAACTATCTCAGAGACTAACCAAATAATGTTAATACTGTGGCTGGGATTAAACTTAACTCAAACTGAGATGGCAGCAGTTTTAAAAAATAAATATCCTGAACTTCAGAAACAATATCAAGTAGCTAGACAGTTAGCAAGATATAACAAAATACTATTAAAAGACTTTATTAAAGAATCTCAGAAAGTTTATCCTGAAATTTGTTTGAATGAAGAAAAAGATATCGAAATTCTCAAAGAATCATTGGATGAATGCTTACAGGTACACTGTCAGAAAATCTGTAAATCTGCTTTAGATAAAATTACTCAACAATGGCAGATTGAAGATAAAATAGGTGTTTTGGAATTGGGGTTGACAGACCAAGAAAAAATAGATAGAAAGTTGGTACATCCAACTTTCTATCTATCTCTTAGTAGAAATGAAGTAAATGAAAATTTGAGAGAAGCTTTTATGTACCAACTAGAAATAGATATGGGTTTACCTAAAAATTCTTTAGTGGTAGCCAGCAATAAACTAGCTAATTTTGTAGATGAATGGCTACAAGATAAAATTTTAATTAGGATTAGGAATTAATATTATGATAATTGGCTTAAATGATTTGACTTTAATCTATTCTGAGCATTTATGTTTAGATATATCAAACCAAGAGCAAGAAACTGCATGGCAGGAAACGATGCAAGAGTCTTACTCAAACACAGCTGCTCGCTGGAATGCTTACCTAAATCATTTATCTTTAAATGTTTTTTTAAATTGGTTGCAAGAAGACCCAGATTTGCAAGTAATGCCTAGATTATGCTTTAAAAAAGCTGAATTACCGAGTATTTGGGAATTCGTAAATGGCTCTGTGTTAACTCTAGGTGAGACTCGATTAGCGTTAATTCCCAGCGATAAAAGTTCCTTTGCAGAGTTTCGGATTCCTCAAGAATGGATTGATATTCCTAGTTGGTCAGCCCATTACTATCTAGCGGTGCAATTAAACCTAGAAGAAGGTTGGCTGCGGATATCGGGTTATACTAACTATCAACAAATTCGGGAGCAAGCTATTTATGATCCAACGGATCGAACTTATTGTTTAGATGTAGAGTATTTGATTGCAGACTTAAATGTGATGTGGGTAGCACAAGAACTTTGTCCTCCCAAGATACCAGAGATTAAATCTTTAGCCACTTTGTCAAAAGCGCAAGCAGAGCAATTACTAGAACAATTAAATAAGTGGACTTTTTCTTCGCCGAGACTTAATGTCCCCTTTGATCTGTGGGGGGCATTTTTGGCGGTGGATGAATTTCGGCAGTACCTTTATCAGAGAAGGGTGGAAAAGCAAAAGAATAATCAAGTTGAAGCCAGCTACTCTGTAGATAGTAACTTGAGTTTATGGTTTCAAAATATCTTTAGTGTGGGTTGGCAAAATTTGGATACTTTGTTATCACCACAACAAAAAACTTTAGCTGTGCAATTCAGAAGTGATTTTGAGTTGAATGAGGGATATGTTAAACGAGCCAAGCTAATTGATTTAGGGATGGAACTTGGGGGTAGTGCAGTTGTGTTGTTAATTGGCCTTAAAACAGAGGTTGATGGCAAAATCGGTCTGCGCGTACAGTTACATCCAGCAAATGGAGAACCTTACTTAATACCTAATCTCAGACTAATTTTGCTTTCACAAACAGGGACAATTCTTCAGGAAGTCATTTCCAGAAGTCACGATCATTATATTCAACTCAAAAAATTTAAATCTTTTCCTGGAATTCGCTTTAGTATACAAGTTGCTCAGGATAATGTCAGTATAAAAGAAGATTTTCTACTGGAAGCACTTGATGACTGATAGCCATGACTAAATTAGTCGTGTTGAACTTAGGAAAGGGTAACTTGAAGCAGGGATTTGCTACCGTTACAGCACAGTTGTACAACTATAGCAACCCTATACCGATACAATTTACAGGTAGCTTGCCTGCGGCTCCAGAAGTTATAGAACTCTATAGACGTTGGCAGTTGCTCTATTTGTTGCTGCATGAGACTCTTTTCCCTGGTCAACGTTGGCATAGAAATATGGCAAACGATGCAAGTATTGAAATTGATACAGAAGATATAACTAATATTTCCTCTGTTGAGTTTAGTAATTTATGTGACAACTTACAAAATGAAATTAATGTTTGGCTGAAATCTGAGCTATTTCGCAACATTGACCAGAAATTACGCACTAAGTTAAATCCTCATGAAGAAATTCGGGTCATTCTAGAAACGGAAGATGACCAAGTTCGTCGGCTACCTTGGCATTTATGGGATTTCTTTGAGGATTACCATAAGGCAGTATTTGGTTTAAGCGCTCCTGAAGTAGATGAAGTTAAACCATTACGTAAACCTACTACAAGTAAAATTAGAATATTAGCGATTCTTGGTAATAGTGAAGGAATTGATATTCAACAAGACCGGGCAATACTTGAACAATTACCAGAAACGGAGACTGTTTTTCTGGTTGAGCCACAGCGCAGGGATTTAGATCAATGGCTTTGGGACAAGAAAGGCTGGGATATTCTCTTTTTTGCCGGACATGGTTCGAGTCAAGCTGATGGTGAAATAGGTCAAATTTATATCAATCAAACTGATAGTTTAACAATTTCTCAGTTAAAAAATGGATTGAAAGCAGCGATCGCTAGGGGTTTACAATTGGCAATTTTTAACTGCTGTGATGGACTAGGATTAGTACGACAATTGGCATCGCTGCACATTCCCCAAATGATTGTGATGCGGGAAGTCGTACCAGATCGGGTTGCTCAAGAATTTTTAAAGCACTTTCTAGAGGCTTTTGCTAATGGAGAATCTTGCCATTTGGCGATGCGGGAAGCTATAGAAAAGTTGCAGGGTCTAGAAAGCAGCTTTCCCTGTGCTAGTTGGCTACCAGTGATCTGTCAAAATCCAACGGCGATGTCGTTGGTGTTGGCGAACAAAGTAGACTCTAAACTTACTAGCTGGCACAGCCGAAATATTATTGGGACAATTTTCAAAGTCAGTATAGTTACGACTGCCTTGATAATGGGGATGCGCTCCGTGGGCATATTGCAGTCATGGGAGCTTATAGCTTTTGATGCAATGATGCGATCGCGACCTGATGAAGGACAAGATCCACGTATTTTAGTCGTTACCGTCACTGAAGCTGATGTGCGATCGCAACCAGCCAAAGAAAGAGGTGGAGCTTCACTATCAGACCGCGCCCTAGCTCAAGTTGTAGAAAAATTAGAGCAGTTTCAACCACGAGTCATTGGCTTAGATATCTATCGAGAGAATCACGTAGGAGAAAAGTATAAGAATTTGTCTAGACTCATGCAAACAAGCGATCATTTTTTTGCAATCTGCGAAGTTAGTGAGGAAAACAAAAACAGTGGTGTTTCGCCACCCCCTGAAGTTCCCAAACAAAACTTGGGTTTTAGTGACGTTATACCCGATCCCGATGGCATTATCCGCCGTCAAATATTGGCTATGGCTCCTGCATCGCCCTGCAACGTTGATAAATCTTTTAGCTTTCAATTAGCAAATCGTTACTTGCTTGCTCTTGGTATTCAGTCCAAACTAACCACAGAAAAAAACTGGCAGTTTGGGAATGTTGTCTTTAAAAACTTAGAGTCAAATAGCGGCGGTTATCACAGAATCGATAATCTAGGTCATCAAGTGCTACTTAATTATCGCTCTTCCCATCAAGCTGCTACACAAGTAACTTTAGCAGATGTTTTGAACAATAAACTCACTTCTGATTTAGTGAAGAATCGGATCGTTCTCATTGGTACAAGTGCTGAAAGTTTTCATGATTATTGGTCTACACCATATAGCGCCAGTCAGTGGTCGTATAATCAGATGCCAGGGGTAATGCTTCAAGCACAGATGGTGAGTCAGATTCTCAGTGCAGTTTTAGATAATCGTCCACTATTGTGGATGTTACCAAAGTGGGGTGAATTTATTTGGGTATGGGGTTGGTCGTTAATTGGAGGCATAATTGTTTGGCAATTTCGGTCATGGTTAAGAGTGGGATTGGTAGGAGTGGCAACTGTTTGCGTTTTATATGGTGTATCCTTTGGTCTGTTGCTTCAAGGAGTCTGGATACCTCTAGCGCCATCAGTTTTAGTCTTGATAGTTAGTGCTCCTATCGTAATTATTTATACATATTTCTCAAGTGACCAACGTAATTAATAGACCTCTTGCAGAATTATTTTATGGTAGGGTGGAAAGTTTTGAGATGAATTGGCTTCACCAATGCGATACCGATCAAGTCTTCAGCGAATGCACACTTGCCTAAGACCATTTTTTTAGCTGAACTTAAAAGCGGTGACTGTAGCTTTCGATAAGCCCACCTCACCAGTTGCTAGCTTTTGGAGATTACAGTAACAAACTATCAACGCCTCTCGACAAATCCTCGTCTACAGAACCAATCGCGGCTGGTCAACGGATCTTTTTTTGTTATCGCAGTGGTGGGGAGAGCAAAATGGCCCCTTTTACAGATTTGTTGGTACGGGAGTAATGCCAGAATTGTCTAATTGCAGTAACGTTACTCCCCAAGAAGCAGTCAAAGTTTCGCAGTCGATTCGGTTCATAAATCACCCTGCAAATAAAGGAAATCTAGCATTATTACCTTTTATTAAGAAAGGGGAAAAGGAACAAGAATCAAGTAGCGGTTTACCTTCGCGCAGTGTCTTCAGTTCCTCTGCACTCTTTTGATCCTGTGTTCGCCTCACTTTAATAGTTTTTTGCCTGCTCATCCAAAAAACACCATAACCACTGTTCTCCTAACTCAGCCGAGCTAATTACTGAATGTCCAGTTTCCTCGTAATGCCGTCGGGCATGTTGATGAACAGAAGTTTCCCTGCACAGCATCTTGCCGCAACTTTGACAAATACGGAGATGCACCCAGCGACTGTTTATTAGAATACACTCTTCACAACGAAATACTGGGTAGTTTGCTTTAGAAATCAGAGTTTCCGTAGTCAGATTGTCTAAATGTTCGCAGCTCATAGGAATTTGAATGACACGTTAATCAGAGTATAGATTAGTGCAGGTAAACACAGCTAATTTTGTCAGTTAAGCATTAAACGAAGTCGGAAGTCGGAAGTCGGAAGTAAGTTTTGTGTTAGCGAAGCGGTAGCGAGTCTGCGAGCGTCCGGGGATTTAGACCCCGACCCAAAACGTTCTGCTTAAGAAGCAGGGGACTTAAACCCCTAAACTTTGTTAAAGTTCATATCTAAATGGCACGCTTGATAAGGGCAAATCCATTATTTTTATGGCTTTTAGGTGCGAGGTGTAGTAAATTTTCAGTGCGGTTAAGTATTCACCTTTTTCTGAAATAATTCAACTGTCGGCAGATAATAGCAACGATGTCTACGACGGGCTACGCCTACGCAATTGAGATTCACTCTTTAATGTACAGTCAAGGGAATACCGTTATCTTTGGGTTTTAACTTGAGAATAAATGGCACAGCTTTCAATACCCAATCGGACACGGTTGTATAATTAGCAGCTTCTTCTCCAAAGCTAATTGAGAGCATATCAGTATGAATGATACCTGGATTGAGAGGTATGGCTGCCATACCAGTCGGCAATTCTTGTGCCAAAGAACGAGTTAATCCTTCTATTGCCCACTTAGAAGCACAGTATGGTGCAACTTGAGCTGAAGTAGAACGTCCCCAACCAGAACTAAAGTTAACAATAATACCCCGTTTGTTTTTCACCATTGCTGGTAAAAAATGGCGAATTATATTCACTACTCCTTTGATATTGATATCTATTAGATCAGAAAATTCTTCGGATGGTATTTCCCACAAAGGTGCTGGGTAATTAATAATTGCCGCATTATTAATTACTATATCTGGCGGTTCATATTTTTGAAGTACGTCTTGGGCCCATTTTTCTACAAGCTGTTCATTTGCCACGTCTACAGATGTGAAATCGTTGGGCGCACTAAACTTTTGGCGTATTTTATCAATAGCATCTGATGAACGAGCGCAACCAATAACAGTATGTCCCGCTTGAATAAAACCTTCGGTCATTGCATAACCTAGACCTTTGCTTATGCCTGTAATTAAGATCAGCTTAGTCATAACACTAACATTTAGCACACATCCATTTTATTTTGGCGCATCTTCATACAGAATTGATATCATCGGTTTCATGTTTACAAGCGTGCCATTCGCCCTTTACCACTCTTATTTATACATTATTTATTCAAGTACTCGTATTTTCCACAAAGTTGCTGTATCCTAATTATTCTGTGCGATTTTTCAGTAGTCAACTGCATCACAGTTTTTATCAACTATGGAACTCATAATGTAGATATAGATTTAGATGATGAATCAGCCACCCCCCAGCCCTTCGCCCAAGCCAACCATCGGAATGTGCCGCCCTATCATCAAGGGTTGGCCCCACCAAGTCTAGTTGCATGGCGCGGATTAGATGCGATCGCACTTCGGCAGATGTGGTAGCTTGCATCAATTCACCCTCGTAAATTGGCGAAGGTATTGGTATTGTAATGAGAATTGCTGTATAGTTTGAAGTATGCCAGACAATACTCTCAAGAGTTGCTCTATGATTGCTCTAACTGGTATTGCCATCCAAGACAAGATATACGAAAGT
>NZ_JABXKJ010000247.1 GCF_017115085.1 Nostoc sp. NMS7
GCATTGGGCATTGGGCATTGGGCATTGGGCATTGGGCATTGGGCATTGGGCATTGTAATTATTTCCATGCCCCATGCCCCATTCGCCATGTCCCTATCTCATATTCTGCTTTTTCTCAGCCTTGGGATCGCGGATGGCAACTGCTGCGAGTTCTGCATCCATCAGTGTGCGTCCTGTCGCGGCGAGATAAACGTCATCGAGGCTGGGGCGAGATTGAGCAATGCCAAATATGGGCAAGCCAGCAGTATTCAGCGCTTGCTGTATGTTAATCAGACTGTCATTCTGAGGTGTTACCACCAAGTTGAGGGAATTACCTTGAGCGCTGTTGATGATCACTTCTTGCACAAATGGCAAAGGTTGCAAGAGGTTTTTCGCTTTTTCAGCTTCTTCAATGGGGGAAAACTCGCGGATTCTCAAGGTGATGCGATCGCCCCCGACTTGATCTTTTAATTGTGAAGGTGTACCACTGGCAATCACAACACCCCGATCTATAATTGCCACGCGATCGGCTAGAGCGTCAATTTCTTCTAAGTAATGGCTGGTAATTACTACCGTTGTCCCAGAGGCGCGTAATTTTCTCAGGAATTCCCATACCACAAAACGGGTTTCTATGTCAAGCCCTACAGTTGGCTCATCCAATACCAAAACATCTGGTGAATGGAGCAATCCAGCAGCCAAGTCTAGGCGCTTGCGTAAACCGCCAGAGTAGGTTCCGGTCTTTTTATTAGCGTATTCTTGCAAACCGAGTAAATCTAATACTGTCTCAATGCGCTGTTTAGCGATCGCGCCTGGGAGGTGATAAAGTGCTGCTTGTAATTGCAGTAGTTCTTTTCCAGTCAACACCTTATCTATAGCGACTTCCTGAGCTACATAACCTAGTCGTTGTCTTGCTACTCTCGGATTATCCAACACAGAGATCCCAGATACTTCGATTTTGCCAGCATCTGGTGTGGTCAGTGTACACAAGGCACGCAAGGTAGTGGTTTTACCAGCACCATTGGGGCCTAATAAGCCAAAGATTTCTCCTGATTCTACCTGAAAGGAAACATCTTGGACGGCGACTACCGTGCCATAGCGTTTTTGCAGATTTTGAATTAAAACGGCGGGAGCCATGACAGCTGATCCCTTACTATACAAATCTCAATAAAGTCTATCTTTATTGTAGAAGGTAGAAAGCAAGGAAAGAGCGCATGAGCGAAAATCTGTAAGCAAGTTCGCGTCATACGCTATGCTGGCAAAAATTTCTGATTATTTTAAGCAAGTTGCTTGATTGCGTTTGTGGCGAAATAAACCAAATACTACAGCCATTAATCCTAAACCTGGAAGATTTGCAGGCTCTGGAACCTGAGTATGAGTGGGAGGCTTAGTGTAGTACTTAGTTGGCAGATCCGGCAGATCACCATTAAATAGATAATTGTGAGACTCACCATTTCCTGTCAAAGAAGCTACCACCACGTTGCCGTTAACTTGACCGTTATTGAAATTGAAATTAGCTAAAGGCGCAAGAATACTACCTAGTATGCCAACCCCACTGGCAGTTATGTTTGTCGCTTCATAGAAGTTGTAGATTACCTTTTGTTTATCTGTACCAAGGATATTGAACCCAAAGTTTTGCAGCGACACATCCTTACCACTGATATTGACAACAATAGTCGAATTTGCATCCCCACTGATTTGAAAACTGCTTGCCTTGGAGACAGATGAGCCTGCAAGATTAAAAACATTCAAAGCAGTACCACTGCCAGTAAGGTTAATAGCACCCCAAGATTGAACTGTTGTTTTACCAGTAGGAGTTAAGGTTGCCAAATATTGAGATAGCCCTCGCAATTCTTTCCCTGCTTCATTGAAGTCGATGGGATTACTCTTGCTGAGAGTTCCCTGTGGAAATCCCTCATTGCTGGACACATTGGCACTACCTCCGTAGACAGCATTACCGTGGTTGACTTGACCGTTACTCAGAGTTAAGTTTTTTCCAGCTACTACTACGTTGCCGCTATTGTTAGAAAGTTTACTTCCGAGTCCGCCCATGAAATTCACGTTACCGCCAGCAGCAAGTTTTCCTTCAATATCTGTATATTGTTGAGAGATATCTCCTAAAACAAATACATTGTAATCAGAGGCAGCGCCTAACTCAACGGCATTCGCTCTTGCTGAGAAACCCAGCGCTAGAGTGACTACAATTGGAGCTACTACTACTCCCCAAACATCATAGGTTTTTGATTTCATCTTTTGATTTATGAATGAATCATCAACATCATCCTACGGGTATAAATCAAAGATGACATGAGTCTGCTACCTATTTTCATTGAAGTTTCATAACTGGCACAATTAGTGTGTTTTTTTACTTACATTCTCCATTGAGCCGCAGATTTACTGTTGACTGCATTAATTAAATGTCTATCAACAACAATTCAGGAGTTATGAGTTAGCAGGTTATTTCACAACTTTCAAAGTTTTCAGGGTAGTGTCATTGCAACCACTGATAAATCCCCCCTTTGCCTGAATTTGTTGCAGGTAATCAAGGACAGATTTGGTGATGACTTCTCCCGGCATTAACACGGGAATTCCTGGAGGATAGGGACAGACGATTTCGGCACAGATGTGTTTATTAGTCTCTATCAAAGGTAGTATTTCACTGACAGCAAAAAAAGCTTCACGGGGAGAACAACATAAAGCATGACACTGCGTAGTGAAAAGATCCTGCCAAAGATGGCTTTTAACAGTCAAGTTGGTTCGGCGATATTCTTTGGCAAGGGTGGTAAAACCTTGGACTAATTGCTCAATATCGGCTGAGGTGTTGCCCAAACTAATGATCAACGTGAGATGTTGCAGTGAGGCGAATTCAGCAGTGACAGCAAATTTTTCATCCAGAATTTCATCTGCTTCAAATCCGGTTAAGCCTAAACCAGAAACTGTGACAGTTAGCCGCGTTTTATCTAAAGCCAGAAAGCCGAGAGATGCACCCAACCGAGGCATTTTCAAAACTGATAATCCCGGAATTTCACTGATTCGGGTTCTAGCTTCCTCAGCAAGTTGCAAAGTGCGAGACATCAGTATTTTTCCCTGGAGTGCCATTTGCTGACGCGCTGCATCTAAAGAAGCTAAAAGTAAATAACTAGGACTGGTAGATTGTAGAAGTTGCAAAGCTTTACTGATGCAATCGCCATCTATCCGATTACCTTGGATATGCAGCATCGATGCTTGTGTCATTGCACCGAGTACTTTGTGGATGGATTGTACAGTTAAATCGGCACCTGCGGCTAAAGCTGGAGTGGGTAATTCTGGATGAAAGGCAAAGTGTGCGCCGTGTGCTTCATCTACGAGTAGAGGGATATTATATTGATGTGTAATGCTAGCGATCGCACTCAAATTTCCACAAACGCCGTAATATGTGGGGTAAACTGTCAACACTGCTTTCGCGTCGGGATGTTGTTGGAGTGCAGATTCTACAGCATTGGGCGTGATGCTGTGGGCAATATCTAAAACTGAATCATATTCAGGATTGAGAAAAATTGGTATTGCACCAGAGAGAATTAAACCAGCGATCGCAGAAGAATGCACATTCCGAGGCAAAATGATTTTATCTCCTGTGCCACAGGTAGCGAGAATTGCCGCTTCAATCCCACAGGTAGAACCATTTACAAGGAACCATGTTTGCGAAGCACCAAATGCCTCAGCCGCCAGTTGTTGTGCTTCTTGAATAACGCCTTGGGGTGCAAAGAGATTATCTAAATCTGCTAATTCGGTTAAATCAGCGCGAAAGATTTTTGTGCCAAATAAATCAGCCAAGGGTTGAGCAATGCCTACACCTCGTTTATGTCCTGGGGTGTAAAAAGGCGCATGGGGTCTTGCTGCATTGGCTTTTAAGGCATCTAATAGAGGTGTTTGGTTTTGATTGAGCATTTAAATAAAACAAACCGTTAATGATAAAATTTGAAGTCTGTTAGGGCATATTCATAGACGATGAAATTACCCAACGGCGAGCAAGCAGAGATTTCTACGCAAAAGCTCATAGGTTATTGTCTAAACCCAGAACATCCGAGCGTCAAGAAACTTCGACAGCACCGACTCAATAATCACCTCAGTAACAGGCTTGACTGCGACTCGGTACGCAGCTTCCAAAGCTAGTGTCAAATGTTGTTCGATTTGTAGTGGAGTCCTCAACCGCGCAGCAAGTAATTCAATAGCTTCAGCATCCAATATGTCACTGATGGGAATATCAGACATAGTACATTCTGATACCAGCCATTGGATATATTCTCGTTGATTGCCGACAATACCCTCCAAAGAGAAAACCGTTGCCCGATACCCAATTTCGTCCATCGTGGGACGGCGCAAATCATTTTAATCACTTTTTTGTTGAGGGTCTCAGTTAGCAGTGCATTGTGACTGGCAACGACTGGGCAACCCGTCGAGACGTTGCGTTTAGCTGGGTCAAGGGCTTTTGGTCTGCCTCCCCTATGACCGCGCGATCGCGCTGCTACAAGTCCAGCAGTTGTACGTTCGCGGATTAAGTTACGTTCAAATTCCGCCAACGCACCGAACAGATGGAAAATCAATCTGCCACTCTTATTTGTGGTTGTTATGGATTCTTGCAGGCTAGAGAGTCCAATTCCCCTCTCATCTAATATGGACATGATCTCAATCAGGTCTTTGAGCGACCTACCCAGGCGATCCAGCCGCCATACTATGAGGACATCACCAGTCCGCGCTACCTCTAATGCTAGGGTCAGTCCTGCTCTGGTGGCTTTTGCACCGCTTATACGGTCAGAGTAAATCTTCTCACAACCAGCAGAAACCAAGGCATCCTTTTGCAGGTTCCTTATTACTGAGTATCGACCGGAACGCCAGTTTCCATCTCCGGTGCAAGCGAGCCACGAATTGAACGCGAGAACTATGTTCCAAAGGTAGCCGCCAGGTGTTCCCGCAATTTTGTGACATTACCTTCAAAATTTGGTGCCTTCATGACATCATGACAGGAAAAGGATGGCAGAATTTCAACACCGCAGAACTTATAGTTAGCGGTGTTAAAGGCAAAAACCTCATCTACGGTTTTTCCTTCAAACAAAAGCTGCTCCGCATTCCCGAACGCCTCTTTGGGGGCGTTCCAGGTTAGGGAAATCATGTATTTCTTGCCATGCATTTTGCCGCCCGACCCATACTGCCGTGTCGGGTCTTTTCGCGTCCTGCCGTCCCCATCCAGGAAACTCCCTTGAATCATTCCAGCCGTGAATACCTCGTCCACATATTTCTTGTATATCCAAGGCGTTCCGAACCAATACACGGGCGATTGCAGAATAATGATGTCTGCCCAAAGGTGCTTTTGCACCTCTGAATCAACATCGTAGCCTTGCTCGATGTCGGTTTTCTGAACCTCGTAACCCCGCTTTTCCATGCTTTCCCTGATAAGGGCGAGCATGGCCTTGTTCAGGCTGCCGGAGGAAATACCTTCATAGAATTGGTGCGCGTTTATGAGTAGTGCTTTTTTCATTATTAAGTCCGATCAATCTGCGCCATGTGTTTTTCAGACATCGTTGTGCCGTGAACTGTGATTTTTAGACAAGGCTACATCAATCTCACGAAGGTCTTCAGGCGTTAGATGGACATTGAGCGCGCCATGATTTTCATTCAAGTGATCTATGTTGCGCGTGCCAGGGATTGGAACAATGAACGGCTTTTGCGCTAACAGCCACGCCAGCGCAATTTGAGCGAGCGTTGCATTCTTCTTTTCTGCATATTTTCGCAGCAAATCGACAACCGGCATATTGGCAGCCAGATTTTCAGGGAAAAAGCGCGGGAACTCAGAACGGAAATCCGTTTTCGGATCGAACCTATAATGCAAGCATTTTTAGAATTTTTTTAAGAAGGAAGAGGACACAAGAGAGGTAGCCCAAGGGTTAGAGAAAGGCGCTTCGCGCAGCTTGCCCCGTCTTGAATAAATTATTGAAACTCATATAGAGCTAACGTTTCAAGAGACAGTTTTGAGAGATAAAAACGACCAAAACCTTGGCATCAAATGATGCAAGGTTGATTCTCTCAAAATTGGTTGTTTATTTTACCATGCTTGTTGCAATTAATTCGACATTGAAATTCAAATATTTTCTTGAATTAGTTGCAGCATTTTTTAAGTAAACTGCCAAACTACTGTTTGACGAGACTTTCGGTTAGTTGCAAATAATCCTGGCTGGAACGGATGATTGCAGGTTGGTTGCATTTAATCCTGGCTCCGTTGCAAATAATCCTTAATCCTGGCTGAAACACAATTATAGTTGCAAATAATCCTGCTTTGAAAATACCTTGATTGCAGGTTTGAGCGATTAGTATTGCAGGTTGTTACAGATACAGACGGAATCAGGCTGCGGACAATCTGGGAAACTACCGCTAATAATCTTTATCCACGTTTGATTACTGCATTTCTGAAGTTAAATGAAAAAAATTAAACTTTTGGATACTATTGCTACACTCAAGCCTATTCCCATTGAGAGATTACAACTAGTGGAAGAAGATTATACTTCTATCAAAAGTTTACCCAGAGGGCAAGTTGGAACAATTGTAGGAGTGTATGAGCAAGAAGAAGAATATCATTATCTAGTCGAGTTTGCTGATACCCAAGGCTGTGAATATGCAATGGCGACTTTGAGAGCAGATGAAATCTTAGTTTTACATTATGATTTGGCAATTGCCTAAATTTTTACACAGAATGCTATGCTTGGGTTAAAATCCGTAAGTCCTGTGTGGCTGACTAGATGAGGGCTTATCATCAAATCCCAATTTTCGAGTGTGGTGAACCGCTAATAGAGATTCCTTTAGAATTATTTGTGGTGGAATCTCCCCATCCTTATGAAAAATTAGGCGCTACTTATGGCGATCGCTCTCCCTATTATCTCCGTCAAAGCGTGATTGAAAATTTGATCCAAGCCCAAAGTTATCTTGATTCGCTGCATCCTAACTGGCGTATCCAAATCTTTGACGCCTATCGCCCGATCGCAGTCCAGCAGTTTATGGTAAATTACAGCTTCGCGCAAGCAGTGCAGGAGAGGGGACTGACTGAGGTGGAGTTATCACCAAAGCAACAGCAAGAGATTTGGGAAGCCGTCTATGCAATTTGGGCTGTACCAAGTTTAGATGAAAAAACTCCCCCTCCTCACAGTACAGGTGCGGCGGTAGATGTGACGCTGATAGATGATGCCGGGCAAATAGTGAATATGGGTTCGCCAATTGATAAAATGTCAGAGCGATCGCATCCCGATTATTATGCCAATAGCCACCACTCACAAGCACAAAAATATCATGCTCACCGTCAGCTATTGCGAGATGTCATGTTAAAAGCCGGCTTTCAACGCAATCCCAGAGAGTGGTGGCATTTTTCTATTGGCGATCAAATGTGGGCTTGGCTGAATAATCAATCGAATCCAGCCAATCCTGTCACCGCACGTTATGCGCGTCTTGCATAGATGGGTTATGCATCTTGAGGGTTTAACTCCTTTAACTCGTCAGTGGTGTAAGTACCAATAGGAGTCCAAATTAGATAGGGAAGGAGTAACAGCGCCGCCATTAGAGAAATCGGCAAAACGCAGATTGCTAGGAGAATGGCTAAAATTAAACCGGTTAGTCCAAGAATTTCCCCAGCTTTGAGACTGCGAAACCTCAACATTATAGGAATGTAGGCGACGGTGATAATTTCCACTAAGAGGTACAAAGCCATTAGTAGCCAAGTAATTATGCCTCCTGGATTTTTTTCCCAGACAACATAAGCTGAAGCTGCACCGGAAATAAAAATCACAGTCCAGATGACCGGAATTAGCGGCTCAAAAACTAGCCAGCGAGGGCGACTTAACCGTGCGAACCATTTAACATCACGCGGCGTAATCAAGAAACTACCAAGGGCAATGAAGAAAGTTACAGCCCCAATTATTATCCAAGATGGAATCATGATGCACTCTTGCCTGTGTATTTTGTCAAGTCATACACTGCAAGTTTGACAATTTTGGGCATAGTTTGAATCATTCGCTGGTGCGAATCTTAGGCATCTTGAGGATTGAGACTGATCATCTGCCAAGTGGTATAAGTACCAATGGGACTCCAAAGGAAATAAGGAACTAGTAACAATGCTGCCCAACCAGAAAAACCTAAGACTGCAAGTATCAACAAAACACAAATGATAAAACCTGTGCCACCAAGAATTGTACCCACTTTCAGACTGCGAAGCTTAAACATTACAGGCGTATAGGCAATGGTAATAATTTCTAAAAGCAAGTATAAACCCATGATTAGCCAAGTTGAGGTGCTTCCTGGGTCTTTTTCCCAGACAATATAAGCTGACCAAGCACCGCAAATAAATATTACAGTCCAGATAATTGGAATCGCACCCTCAAAAGTTAGCCATCTCGGTCGTTGTAAGCGCTTGAACCATTGGCGATCGCTAGGCGTAATCACGTTAGCCGCCAACGCAACTAAGAAAGCCACACCCCCAATCACCATCCAAGATTTAATCATGCCCGTTATTCCTTTATAAGCCCTATCTATCGCTTAATATCACTCTTTATAGTGTAATTTTGTCAATTTAGTTGCTAATTACTTATCATCCCTGAGTTTGAAACCTTCAGATCATTTGGCAGAACCTTGTAGCTATTTTCGTCTAAAATAGACCACGCGATCGGGGCACAGCAATGCTCATTGGTGTCAACTTAAGCGAAAAATCGCTTATCTGTTGGCTGACACGCCCGCCTGGAACTAAAGTTCTTTGGCTTTTAGCTAAAGTCTACTAAAGTAGACTAAAGATTTTTCAGATTATTTAGTCATCTTGAGATGACTTGAGCTATTAGCAAGGAACTTCAGTTCCTTGTGGGACATGGGTTTTACGTTAAGTTGACACGGATGAGCTTTTTCTGTGCCCCTACGACATATCTGGTTCAAATACATGAAGACTGCTGTAAATATATGGGCATTGCAGAAGGCAAGAAAGCTTATATAGCAATCCTATTTGATTTCGTTCAAATCACAAGACTTAGCTCCCCGACTTCTTATAGAAGTCGGGGAGCTCGTTGTTCATGAATGATTAAGTAGGGCTATACTGAGTAGTCAATTTTGAGTCCTGAGTAAATTATAACGAGTATCAGAACTCCATTAATCAGTTTTTGATACTCGTGAACAATGATCAGAATCTCAAGATAGAAAGGCGAGATGACAGCATTTAAAGTTTTACAGGCGGTTCCCAAGGACAGAAGAGATTTCTTGATAAAACTAGGTTATGCGATCGCTACCATTTTAGAGGCGATCGCACTGCAATTTCTCAACTCTGCGGGAGCTTGCTACAGCATGACATTTTACACAGTTTAGCTATGAGCCGACAGTGACGTTGTAAGACAACTCAAAGGGCTTGAAACTAGCTCCAGATTTGGGAGTACCGGTTAACTCCAATTCATAAGCTCCTACTTTGGGAAATATGATCTCGGCTCCGGGAATACTTTTATATTGCTTGGTTGATACATTATGTAAAGTGGGCTTCAGCAATGGAGCATCAGTTTCTTTGTGAGGTTCAGGGTAGACAGCCAACTGACAGTTACATTGTGTCAGGGGGATTAGTCGCCCGCCTTTATGGGTGAGGACAATCCAAACATGAGCAGTTTTGCCAGCTTGAGGATTATCATGGGGTTCAATATGCAGCATCCCGCCTACGTCCCCAGATACCTTTTCGGTGTGGGCATTAACTGGTGTAGCAATCAGAACCGAAATTAATAATAGCCATCCCAAATTCTTTTCTAGAGTAAAGTTGAACATAGAGTTTCTAAAGAGTAAGCGAAGTAGGCAGGGCTGACTGGGGAAAGGCAATTAAAGGAAAATTAAAAGATTTTTGATGCTATTTTCCACCAGTATTTAAAAACGATAATTTTAAAATAATAGTTGTGTCAAAAGACAACCTGTCAAACTTTGCCCGAAAATTCCTTACCAACTACTAAGGCTCAATCCCAACTAAAAACTCCTTGACTCCTGATCTTCTACCTAAATATCTAACTTAAAGGCAGATTAGCTTATTACTTATGATAGTTATTAGAACCACTTGGATGAGTCAAAGTAGTTAGAGTGAAGAGTCAAACTAAATATACTTAGTATCTGAGGTTCAAAGCATGGACTCAACAGGTAAGGTTCAAATTGTGGACTCGTCCTGGTACGTCCCAGTGCCGTTAAAAGAGTATGCAATGAGCCGAGTCACTGTCTACTTTTTTAATGACGGTTGGGTTCCAATTAAATATTGTTCTTTGCAAAAGGCAATTTTGCTTCACCAGAAGGCAAATTTAGAAGGCAAGGAAATTTTATTATTTCCTGTTAATTTAGACCCTAATCAATTCGGGAACTTTTTTAAGTAAAATGCCTTGAGGTAGACCATTTTTCCAAAATATTGCCAACAAATAAATCGGCTATAGAGGCGTACATATGTACGCCTCTACTTGTAAATGGGATTAAACCAATCCAGAACGCAGTGCCACAACTGCTGCTTGCACGCGATCGTCTACTGCTAATTTATTCATAATCCCCCGGACATGAGTTTTGATGGTGTTGGGACTGAGATAGAGCTTTTCGGCAATCTCTGGGTTACTCAATCCGTCTACCATAAGTTTCAACACTTCTAACTCGCGCCCAGATAAGTTGGCGTTGTTGCTGGTGGGTGAGGGCGGTTTGAGATTATCAATTACTCGCCGCGCAATTTGGGGATCGAGATAGGCTGCACCATCAACTGCGGCTGCGATCGCACTTAACAATCGTTCCACACTTGCACCTTTGATGCAATAGGCATCTGCACCGCTAGATAGTGCCGCAATAATTTCTGTCTCCGTTTGATGAGATGTCAGCATCACCACATGAGTTGCTGGCAGCGCCGCCTTAATTTGCTGTGTCGCTGCAATGCCATCCAATCGCGGCAACCCAATATCCATAACCACCAAATCAGGTTTCAGTTGCAGTGCGGCTTGAACTCCCAAATAACCATCTTCGGCTTGTCCAACAATCTCCAATTGAGGATGAGCCATTAACGATTGCTCTAATCCCAATTGCATCATCGGATCATCTTCGACAATTAACACGCGCAATGGCGGAGCATTGGCGGGTAAATTTAAGGGATAGCGAGTATCTAAAGACATTTTTATTAGTTAGGACGCAGGAGGCAGCAAGCTAGAGTAATTAGTTTTTACTAATGACAAATACTTCGACTTCGCTCAGTACAGGTGACCAATGACTAATGACTAATTTTTTATTCTTCCACGCGATAGCCTAACTCTGCTAAACTCACCCGTGACTGTCGCCATTTTGGCTGGACTTTGACAAATAATTCTAGGTAAACTTTACCAGCGATTAACTTTTGGATTTGTTCGCGGGCTTCACTACCAACTGCTTTGAGCATCGCTCCGCCTTTGCCAATGAGTATGCCTTTTTGGGAATCGCGCTCGACGTTGATAGTAGCAAGTATACGGGTAATGCTGGGAGTTTCTTCTACTAGGTCAATGGCGATCGCTACTGAATGGGGTACTTCTTCACGAGTCAATAATAAAATTTGTTCTCGGATCAATTCACCCATAATAAAGCGCTCTGGCTGGTCAGTTACCAAGTCTGGGGGATAATATAATGGCCCAATTTCTAAATGTTCAATTAATAATTCTTGAAGTTCTGGTAATCCGGCACTAGTCTTGGCAGAAAATTTCACGATTTTCCATTCATGGGACTTGGCTATCTGGGCGTAACTCTCATCTATAAACTGATAATCGGGCGGTTGTTGGTCGGTTTTGTTGACACCCAGAATCACCCGTGTTTTGCTGCGACTGAGCAAATCGACAATATAGCGATCGCCTGCACCACAAGCCACGGCTCCATCTACCACAAACAGCAATACATCTACCGATTCAATCGCAATTTTGGCATTTCGCACCAACACTTCCCCCAATTGATGATGGGGCTTATGAATTCCTGGTGTATCTACAAATATTAACTGCGCCTCTGGTGTCGTTAATATACCGCGCAAACGGTTACGTGTTGTTTGTGCGATCGGTGATGTAATGGCAATTTTTTCTCCTACCAATTGATTCATCAAAGTAGATTTACCGACATTAGGACGACCAACAATGCCGATAAAACCTGACTTAAATTCAGGAGGAGCCTGTGGAATTGTGGCTTCTCCTGAAAAAGAGAAGTTGTAATTATCAATACTAGTCACCTTTGGCTCCACCCTCATATTTTACAGCTGGTATAACTTGATTCTTTCTTAGACACAAAATAAGCATAAAAACACCCTAGCATTTTCGGGGATTGCTTTTGCTTAGGTTTAATCTACTACTGGCTCTACACTTATATTTTACAGCTGAGACAACTTTGTTTCGTTTTTAGACACAAAACAAACATAAAATCACCCTGACATTTTTAGCGATTATTGTTGCCGATGTTTAATATGCTACTAATTTTGGCTTAAGTATGGTACTTTAGTTAACACGGCTCGTATATTATTGAGTGCTGAGTTAAAAAACTCCTAACTCCTGTACAGAGGCGATTAATCGCGTCTCTCCTAACTCCTAACTAATAACTCCCAATACAAACTCGCCTTCATTCACAGCTTGATTGGTTGCGACATCATAAACCAATCCATCTTTTTGAGCGCAGACATCAATTACACTGGGTAATTTACCTTCTTTATTAAAACTGAGAATTTGATAGAGTTTTTCTCCAGCTTTTACATAACTACCTAATTCTATTCTTGATTGAATCATGCCGCCTGCGATCGCATAATATTTTTTCCGGTTGCTGCTAGATACAAAAGTCATTTCATGGGTTTTTGTGTCATCCGATAAATCAGGAATCTGCAATACACCTTTTTGCGCTAAATAGTTTTTCACACCGAGTACACCTTTGGCAACTGAATCAGCGTTCATTTGCATTCCTGTTCCTAATTCTAGTGTCCAAGCTTCCACATCAAACTTGATTTCTCTACCCAAATCTTTAAAACAAGCTTCCAGTGCTAACCAAGGTTTGATAAAAGCTTCATCAAAAGCATCACCATCGTATTTATCAAGTAAGATTCCAAAATCAAGCCCGAAGTATTTTGCACTGTCTTCTCGATTTCGGAAGTAATAAAGATAGTCTAAAGCTTGATTGGTAGAACTATGTAAGTCAATTAAGTAGTCGGCATCTAAACTCAGATTTTGTAGTTTATAACTAAAAAGCTCAGTGTAGGGTACACTACCGGGAGAATTAATTTTTTCTAAAGTTTTGGCAAATTCTTGCTTAATTATAGTTAGATAATTTTGTCGAACGACCTCTAAATCAAGATGAAGTTTAGATTTAGTAAAAGCTACTAAATCATCAGCTTTTTTCTCGTAATCCCAAAATATGCGATTCCAATCTTTCGCTTCATAAACGCAATAACGTCCAGGCGAAAAATGATGCGATCGCTCATTAGTACCCATTGGATTACAAACGGGAACTAGCCAAATTTCTCCAGCTAAATTTGAATCATTTATTGTTAAAAAAAACTCAATTAACTGATGAATAACGGCATTGCCAGCAATTTCTGCACCGTGGAGATTAGATTGAATGTAAACCTTTTTACCAGCTTTGGCGCCGATGAATTTGTAAACTTGTAAGTAGAGGCGATCGCCTGAAGCCATTTGACGTAATACAATGCTTTCAATAACTGGCAGCATAAAATAATTCAGTGATGATTTGAGTAAATTATCGCTTGATATGTACTGAATTAAAAGCCATGAAAACTCAATCTTCCTCTCTGCGCCTCTGCGTGAATTACTTAAATAAGCTAGCATCAAATTACCCAGTAACCAGCACAGCAGCAATGGTAAAAATTGGTTGCGAATCACACATCAAAGCGAAACAATCCAACTTTCCTGGCAACGCGGATATGAGAGTCCTCGCCTTGCGCCAGAAGTCCGATTTCAGCAACCCTTCGATGAAGAAAACGCAGCTGAGTTGCGCTGGTATTTAGAAGATTATTTAAAGTTTCCTTACGGTATTTTTCCAGATAACGCTGTAAAAATTGAACAAAAATTACAGCATTGGGGACAACAGCCTTAAGGTATTGCGTCCCCCTAGCTTGAAAAAGTTTGAAGCGGAACTGCAAGCGAATAAGGGTTTTTATCATATCGTCCATTTTGATGGACATGGGAATTTTGACAGCGAGACACAGGGAGTTTTAGTTTTTGAGGATGAACAGGGAAATGAGCAAGCTGTCAGCGCTAGGGAAATTGCCCAATATTTAACAGATTGCCGTGTGCCAATTTTTGTGCTGAATGCTTGCAAGTCTGGACAAGTAGGCGTGGCGGGACAGTTGGTGAAATTGGGGGCTAAGGGTGTGGTAGCAATGGCGTATTCAGTTTACGCCAAAGGTGCAGAACACTTTATTGGGCGGTTGTATGGGGAATTAGTCAGGGGAGAGTGTATCGCCACAGCAGTTGCAGCAGGGCGGAAGTCCATGTCTATTGACAAAATGCGCCCCAGTCCCAAAGGAAATTTACCTTTACAAGATTGGTTAGTGCCGGTGTTGTATCAGCAGGAACCTTATACGCCTTTTGTTCCTCAAAAGACAGCACCCAGTTTTACCGATTTGATGGCGCAAGCAGACAACACCCCAGAAAGCAGCAAGGCTGTAGGTTTACCTGATGAAAGTGCTTATGGTTTTATTGGGCGGGATTATGAGATTTTGCGTTTAGAGAGAGCATTTCGGCAAAATCATCTGGTTTTGGTGCAGGGAATGGGCGGTGTTGGTAAAACTGAGTTAGCCGCAGGTTTCGCCAGATGGTTGGATGACACTCAAGGACGTACAGGCGGTATGTTCTTCACCTCCTTTGAACAGGGTGCGGGGTTGAGTCAGGTAATTAACCAAATTGGTAGGGCGTTGGGAGGTGAGAGATTTTCCCAAATGATGCCAGAACAGCAAGACGCGGTGGTGCAGCAATATCTGCAAACTAATCCTTGCTTATTGATTTGGGATAACTTTGAACCTGTCAACGGTTTCCCTACGGGGAATGAACCATTATTGAGTGGGGAAGAGAGAAACAAGCTGAAGCGGTTTCTTAAGGAATTGCGGGGTGGTAAATCTTGGGTATTAATTACCAGTCGCCGCCAAGAACCTTGGTTAGATTGTGGGTATAGTTTAATCAACTTGCGGGGGTTGTCTCAAGCGGATGCCCAAGAGTTAGCCGCGAAGATTTTGCAAACGGTGGGTGTGGAGAGAAAGAACCTACCAGCAGAGTATTTGGAATTGTTGAAATTGTTGGGGGGACATCCGTTGTCTTTGCGGGTGGTGTTACCGCATTTAAAGATGCAGACACCCGTGCAATTAATTGAGGCGTTGCGGCAGGGGTTAGATACTTTTAGGGGACAAGAGGAAGAAGGGAGAGAAAAATCTCTTACTGTGTCGTTGGATTATTCCTTTGCCACAGTTTCAAGTTATTTGGCGCGAGGCGACGGGTGAAGAGTGCGCTGGAGAGGTGCGCGAGGCAATTTGGACAGCGCTGGATCAGCTAGGTTGATTCAGATCCCCGACTTCTTAAAGAAGTCGGGGATCTCGCAGCTTCTCAAATAAGTTTTATTTAAGCATTGCTTGCGATCGCACAAAGCGCACTACCCTAAAGAGCGATCGCATAAGCTTTTGTCAAAAAGTTGTAATGTTAAGGCTTAATGTCGTAACGTTAAGCCTTAATCTTATGACGCTGGTGATTAATGTTGTAATGTTAAGGCTTAATGTCGTAACGTTAAGCCTTAATGTCGTAGCGTTAAGCCTTAATGTTATAGCGTTAAGGCTTAATCTCGTAACGTTAAGGCTTAATGTTGTAATGTTGGTGACGACAAGACATTCACTTATAACTGCGATCGGTTGATTCAAGAACTAATAAATTCTCTCTAGGTAATTTTCTAGGAGATATCGATTCTGGTAAATAGAATGTAGAAACCCAACACCTCAAAGTCTTGTAATTGTTGGGTTTCACTCCGTTCAAACGCCACTTCACTCAAGTCGGGAAACCCGCCCACATGAGTGGCTCCCCAACCTACGCACTACGCACCTGTTTTATTTTTTTTGGAATTGGTATTAATCACGACAAGGTAGTTATTCAGAAGTGCGATGTCTAGGTTGGGCTACGCCTACGCAATATTTACGCAGTGTTTTATCCTAGAAACAAAAAGGGGCAAAAGTATGCAAGCCTACAAGCTCAATGCCACAATAGATGAATCAGGTCATTTAATTATTGACGAACCTCTAAATATTGTTCCTGGAAAGGTGGAAGTGATTATTTTGCAGCCAGTTCCATCCTTGGAAAGTTCTACAGAAACCACTACTGAGTCACAGCCAGATAAGCCGAGAAGAAAGGTTGATTGCTCAATTACAATTTTAAGAGAGTGGCTTGAAAAGACGGAACCTGCTCCTCATGATTTTGACCCAGACCAAGCCAGGTGGGAAGCTTTGAAAGAGAAACATAATCTGTGAAATTACCCAAAATATCATTTAATTAGATGTAAAATAGGAAAACCAATATGCAAGCCTACAAATTAAACGCAACAATTGATGAATTAGGTCATTTAATTATTGATGAACCTCTAAATATTGCTCCTGGGAAAGTGGAAGTTATCATCTTACAGCCAACCGCAACGACTACCACAACTCCCCAACAACCCAAAAAACGAGAATACAAAGTCCAAGCCTTAAAAGACTTGCTTGAAAGTGCCCCACCTACACCACCAGACTTTGACCCAGACCAAGCCAAGTGGGAATATTTAAAGGAGAAGCATAACTTGTGAAGGTTCTGATAGACACCAACATTATTGTTGATGTAGCACTTGACCGCGATCGTTTCTTCATAGACAGCGAACAAGTTATACGCTTTGTGGAACAGCAAGAGATTGAGGCCTATATCTCAGCATCCACCTTTAGCGATTTATATTACATCATCCGTAAGTCCAAGGGTCATATCTGGACACTGCAATTTTTACAAAGAATGGCGACACTTTGCCAAGTCGCCACAGTAGACAGTACCACAATTAATATGGCATTAACTGCTAACTTTAGAGATTTTGAAGATGCTATTCAATACAGCACTGCGGCACTCAATCATTTAGATGTTATTATTACTCGCAACCCTAGAGATTTTCCAGTTGCTACTCCCAGAATTATCACACCTGAAGAGTTGATTCAGGAACTAACAAATACTCCATAAATAATTAAGTCAAATATATATGAATGCCCAATTAACCCCTGTCGAAATCCAAGAACTTCAGCAACTTCTCGCAAACGACACCCCAGCGCAACAAGCACTTACTACCCTACAGCACCACAACGGGAATCTAGAAGCTAGTTTTGATGCACTCTGGCAAGAGAAAGTCGGCAAAACAGATTATAGTAGGGGCAAAAAATCTCTCTTACAACTCACCCTCGACGAAATCCGTGCGGAAATCTGTGGCGATGATGGTTTACGGGGCAAAATTAAAGAATACACTAATAACCCTGGTAGTTCTTCTCTGCTCAATAGTATCATTGGCTCACTGGTTGCCGTTGCAGCAGTACATGGAATACCGATTGATGGTGCGATCGCCACAATTGTCGTGTTATATATTCTAAAAATTGGAATAAACGTTCTCTGCAAATACACTGAGCCAGATAGCCAGGCAGAGTAAGGGTAAAAATAATAATATTGTACAGACGCGATTAATCGCGTCTCTCTTACCTCCCCTCACGTTCCTGGTAAATTTCGCAAATGCTCATCCAAATGAGTCCGGTCTGCCAAAACCTTTAACAGCGGCCCATGTGAGGTAAATTCTACAATACTGACCGAAGCAACAGGGCATCCCAAACGAAAACGGAAGCGTCCCACATCAATCCCCAGTAAACTAGACAGAATAATTCTGATAGTTGCCTTGTGGGAAACCACTAACACATTGCCACTAGTGTAATTTTGCTTGATTTCTTCAATTACTTGCAAGGCACGAGAGGCAATTCTAACAGCCATTTCTCCACCAGATGGAGCATTCCAAGCCGGATCTGCTGACCAGCGAATATAATCATCGTGATATTCACGGCTAATTACTTCTGGGCTTTTTCCTTCCCACTCGCCATAATTGATTTCCTTCAAACCATCTCTGAGTTGTGGTTCTATCCCTACAGATGCAGATAAAGGTTTTGCTGTCAATACAGTTCGTCGCATTGGACTACAAAATATTGCTGTCCAAGGAATAGAACTATATGCGTCAGCAAACGCCTTTGCCATCTCCAAGCCTTCTGGGGTAAGTTCTGAGTCTATTGAACCGCAAAAGGCATTGTTGCGACTATATTCTGTCTGTCCGTGACGGAGGAAATAAATAGTTAGGTTCACCGTATACTCTCATCGATTTTGAATTTCAAAGCGCTAATAATCAGATGTAATTGAAGATAATTAATGCCCGTGCTATAGTACTATAATTTGATGAAATTTTAAATAATTTTCAGATCAAACAAAATTGCGTCACCCATAGCGAGTCTTCCCTGTGACACCCTGTTTGCGTCCCTTGCGTCACCGCCTGTCATAACTATCGCTATTCAAAGAACAGGCATTAGTGGAACGCCAGATATTATAACTTTTCCTAATCAAATGAGTTCATCATAGCCCCCTCCTCGCTTGCTCTTAGGGGGTTGCGGGTGAGGGTTCTCGTAACTTACAAGGGCTGAGAACCGCTATAAACCAATTTTCAGTGCGATCGCCTTTTCTAATCCTGACTCCATTTGGCTCTTAGGAATCCGATCTGGATGTAAAGTTTTAAAATGTGAATTTAATAATAGAGTTGAATTATCTTAATAACTTTTTTAAAATTATGTAAAATGTAGAGACGTAATTAATTACGTCTCTACATAAATCCTGACAATCAAGCGATATACTATTCTCTTCTCTACTTCTTGCTCAGAGAATCTGAAAAGAGTCTAGCTTTAGTCTCGAACAACTCATATTTTTTTTCAAAGCTGAGATATATCCCATATATCCCTACAGTTTCTGCAAAAAAATTATGAATTGTTAGTCAATGCTTTTCTTCACATTATCTTTCACGTCTTCAATACCGTGACTTACTTCGCTTTCAGCTTGCTTTGCTTTACCTTTCGCTTTATCTTCTGGATCTCCAGTGATATTTCCTAATGCTTCTTGGGCTTTACCTTCAACATTTTTAGCAGTTGCTTTGGCGCGATCTTCTATACTCATTTTGGTACTCCTGATTTTCTGGTAAGTTCATTTCAAAGCTCTAAACTCACTTTGAAATCCTTTGTTATCACCTTTACACAGTAGCTTAAGGTTTTTGCCCAAGCCTTCCACCACAAGGCAGATTAAATAATTCGGAATTCGGAATTCGGAATTCCGAATTAAGAAAGGTAGTTGTAATCAGCGTTCTGGCTGTTGGGTGAATGTAAATTAAAGCCAGGACAGCTTAGTTGTCTATGCTAAAAGACATAGAATAATTGCAAATATCGTCATCTCTAGTTTTGACTCTTGAGCTAAAAAAACCAGTTCCGTATAGAAACTGGGTTAATAAAGTTATAAGGATATTGTTTTATCTAATCTAAAAAACCCATCAGGCTTTCAGAATTGTCAACCTCATTTGCTGCTATTGGACGATTACCAAATGTTGAATAGCTTTCAGAAATTACCAATGAACTTGAGCCAATTGGACGAATCCCAGAGAGATTTATACTTTCAACGACTTCAAATGTATTAGCACCAATTGGACGAATACCCATTGCGTTATAAGTTTCAACGACTTCTAACGTACTGGTGCTAACCGGACGTACCCCAGCAATTGAGAGGTGTTCAGCAACTTCTAAGTCGCTAGCGCCTATGGGACGAATTCCAGAAATGGCGAGTGTTCCAGAAGCTCCAACTGGCAGTTCATTAACTTCATCGACTTTATCAGCATTCAAGCTCTGGTCTTTTTGATTTTCAACTTCCTCTGTAGTTTCCCCTTGAGACTTGGCAGACTTTTGCCGAGAACTGGTTTCTTTGCCAGTGCTGCTAATAGTCATAAACGAATACCTCTGATTTGTTAATTGAATTTTACAATAATTAAGGAAAGATGAAATTTTTTTCCATATACCTTAGAGTTTAACCTTAAAAAACCTCATATAGATATAAGAATCTTTAAATCTGATACATAAGTAAATTTAAATTAATAATTTTTGTAAAAAGTTATTACTATTTATTTGGTCTGATCAGCCAGCTACAATGGATACAGGGCGAAATCGTCACCATGAGATCGGGTATTTCCAGCAAAACTGTATGACAGAATTTTGTCTTCAAGCTCCCTTTAGTCCCACAGGCGATCAACCACAAGCGATCGCCCAACTAACCGCTAGTATCCAATCAGGCAATCGTTACCAAACTTTACTAGGTGCCACTGGAACTGGCAAGACGTTTTCGGTAGCAGCAGTTATTGAGAAAATTGGCAAGCCTACTTTAGTTCTGGCGCATAACAAAACCCTCGCTGCACAACTTTGTAACGAGCTGCGGGAATTCTTTCCCAACAACGCAGTCGAGTATTTCGTCAGCTACTACGATTACTATCAGCCAGAAGCGTATATTCCCGTTACCGATACTTATATTGAAAAAACAGCAGCGATTAATGATGAAATAGATATGTTGCGGCATTCAGCGACGCGATCGCTTTTTGAACGCCGTGATGTGATTGTCGTTGCTTCCATCAGTTGCATCTACGGTTTGGGAATGCCAGCAGAATATCTGAAAGCTGCCATCCCTCTACAGATAGGTATGGAAGTAAATCAACGCCAAATTTTACGGGATTTGGCAAATGTTCAATATAGCCGCAACGACATAGAAATGGGTCGGGGAAAATTTCGCGTCCGGGGCGATGTCTTAGAAATTGGCCCAGCTTATGAAGACCGGATTATTCGTGTCGAATTCTTTGGTGATGAAATTGACGCGATTCGCTATATTGATCCGGTGACAGGTGAAATTCTCAAAAGTTTAGAAGCAGTGAATATCTACCCTGCACGTCACTTTGTCACGCCAGAAGAACGATTAGAAGTAGCTTGTAACGACATCGCCGCAGAGTTAAAACAGCAAAAACTAGACTTAGAACAAGCTGGGAAATTATTAGAAGCGCAACGCATAGATCAACGTACACGTTATGACTTAGAAATGCTGCGCGAAGTAGGTTATTGCAACGGCGTTGAAAATTATTCGCGTCATTTAGCAGGAAGACAAGCCGGAGAATCGCCAGAATGTTTAATTGATTATTTTCCTAAAGATTGGCTATTAGTTATCGATGAATCTCACGTTACTGTGCCCCAAATTCGCGGGATGTATAACGGCGACCAAGCTAGAAAAAAAGTTTTAATTGAACATGGATTTCGTCTTCCTAGTGCTGCTGACAACCGTCCTTTGAAAGCAGAGGAATTTTGGCAAAAGGTGAATCAGTGTATCTTTGTTTCCGCAACTCCCGGAAATTGGGAATTAGAAGTTTCTGAAGATCATGTAGTTGAGCAAGTAATTAGACCAACTGGCGTAATTGATCCAGAAATTTCCGTGCGTCCCACAGAAGGACAAATTGATGATTTGTTGGGAGAAATTAAAGATAGAGTTGACCTGCATGAGCGAGTGTTAATTACCACATTAACTAAGCGGATGGCGGAAGATTTAACCGAGTATTTGCAAGACCACAGTATTCGGGTGCGATATTTACATTCAGAGATAAATTCAATAGAGCGCATTGAGATTTTGCAGAACTTGCGCGAAGGTACATTTGATGTATTAGTTGGAGTGAACTTGCTGCGGGAAGGTTTGGATTTACCCGAAGTTTCCTTAGTAGCAATCATGGATGCAGATAAAGAAGGTTTCTTGCGAGCCGAACGTTCCTTAATTCAAACTATTGGTAGAGCCGCGCGTCACATCCGGGGACAAGCGATTATGTATGCTGATAATTTGACAGGCAGCATGATTAAAGCCATTGATGAAACAGACAGGCGGCGTGGGATTCAAATGGCACATAATCGACTGCATGGAATTACACCGCAATCGATTATCAAAAAATCAAGTAATGCGATTTTGTCTTTTTTAGATGTGTCTCGGCGGTTGAATGCAACTGACTTGAAAGTAGTAGATGAACATTTAGATGAACTGCCATTAGAACAGATTCCCCAATTGATTACTCTGTTAGAAACTCAGATGAAAGAAGCGGCGAAGAAACTGGAATTTGAAGAGGCGGCAAAATTGCGCGATCGCATTAAACATCTGCGGGATAAAATGCTGGGACGTTAGCGTGAATCTTATGCTCACCAGTATTCACCTAATTAGTGTTCAACTTGCTAGCAAGAAGCGATAATAGATAAGATACCATTTACGTTTTAAAAGTGTGGTAGCCATGACTGAGTTACTTGAGCGTGCGATCGCCCAACTGAAAACTCTACCTGTTGATGAGCAGGATGCGATCGCTGCTCGTCTCCTTGCCGAAATGGAGGATGAGCGAGCATGGAAGGCTCAGTTTGAATCTACAACAGATGCTCAGTGGGATCGTCTAGGTGATATGGTACGGCAGGAAATTGCTGCTGGCGACATCACTCCTCTAGCTGATGTTTTTCCCTCTGAGCAATGAAATCAAGTGTTACGAAGGTATTTCGCAAGAAACTTGATGGGCTGACTGCATCAGTTCAAGAGCAAGCTGCCAAAGCCTATGCTCTTTGGCGTTTAGACCCTTACCACAATATTCTTCAATTCAAACGAGTTAGCCAGCGCCAACCAATCTATTCGGCTCGTATTAGTTTAGACTACCGCGTTCTTGGCTTGTTGCAGGATGATCACATTTACTGGTTCTGGATTGGCGGACATGCAGAGTATGACGAGTTGCTTCAGAGGTTGTAACGCCAGCAGCCTAACTCGTTAGCTTCTCCATGCGCGTAGGCGTAGCCCCTCGTAGACATCGCTATTCGGGAATTATTGCGTAAAGTCTAGGAGGCATCGCATTAAGCATTTGCGCGATAAAATACTAAAGTATTAGTGCTTAGTCAGAGTAGCAATTCGGTAGATGTAGAAATAGCGATCGCCCATTTATACCGACAAGTGCAGTTTGAAACCGAAGCCACCGAAAATTGACATGATAGATAGTCAATACCAGTGAGCGATCGCAATCAACCACCTGATGTACACGTTGAGCGCGACAAGGACGAAGCCAAAACTTGGCTTGAACCATATCTGACTCCAAAGTAATAGAGGGTTTAGCTAAAAAAGGTAGATTCAAACTGATACAATCCCCGAATCAAAGTCTCTCGTTCCCATCAAGAGTATGGGAATGGCTGATTAGAGGCTGCTGCCTCCAGTTAAATATTGAGTCAGAATTGAGTCAGAGACTCAATGAATGCATTCCCATACTCCGTATGGGAACGAGGAAAATAGTGTCTTACTCTAGCTCATACATCTGCTTATGTTTGGCTAAAAGCTCTTGATATTTCTCATTTGTCTTTGCTTGTACCCACTTGGCTTTAAATATTGCTGCTGATTCCGCTTTAACTGAATCTACTTCATAGGGAAGAACCTCTTTTTTAGAGCTTGAAGTTTCCGAATTTTGTTTATATTTTCTGCCGCTTTTATGATTAGCGTAACGGCGAGAGCGAGTATAACCCATTTGGATAAACTTTCGTGCCATATCCGCGCCGACAAAATCATCTTGTTCTAGATATACAAGAAAAAGCTCGTAAATTTTCTCACTCGACTCTCTAGCAATATCAGGAGTTTTGAACCGCCAATAGGGAAGAATTTCTGATTTGTATGGTTCTACCAAAAGTACACCCTGCTCACCCTTGCCAACACGATAGAGTTCAGGATGTTGGCGAAAATCGATATTTTTAAAGTCTAAAGAATAATCAAATAACATGATAGATTTTTATTATGAATAATAAACTTTAAGAAAAAAGTCAACTTCTATCCTAGTAAAGAGATTTTGTTCTACTATGCTATCTAGCACCCAATCTGTAAACAGTGTCCTTGCGCCAGGAAATCTGCGTAAAGTGCATCACATTGCCCTTAACGTCCGGGATATGCAAGCTTCCCGCTACTTTTATGGCACAATTCTGGGTTTGCATGAACTCATCGGCGACGAAGTACCCGCAACCCTGGTGGAACTTGTCGCATCTGGGAAAGTAGCCAACTTCATTACCCCGGATGGGACAATTTTGGATTTATTTGGGGAACCAGAATTATCACCACCAAATCCAGATCCAGAAAAGACTTTCACTAGAGCGTACCATCTAGCCTTTGACATCGATCCGCAGTTATTCGATCGCGCGGTGACAGTGATCAGAGAAAATAAAATAGCGATCGCACATGGCCCTGTCACTCGTCCTACTGGTAGAGGGGTGTATTTTTACGATCCAGATGGCTTTATGATTGAAATTCGTTGCGATCCAGAAGCTAGTTAACTTAGGGGCGATCGCCAAACTATCTCCTATAAGCACTAAACTCATGCAAATATTTCAAGTAATCGAAGATGCGATCGCAAAACCGCCAATTCCACACGAACCATACAAGCAATCATTGAAAGCTTGGGCAATGTATTGTTTGCGAGACAAAGGTTTTAAAGTCGTTTATGCCCAAAAAGCCGACTTTGCTATTGAAACTAAAGGCGCAGAAAAGCTGTATTTTAAAGTTTCAAATAGCCCCAATGATTTAGATAATTCTCTTAGCTGGATAGTTTGGGATAGTGCAACCAAAAGCGCCAGTCTTGTAATTCGTAATGACGCTCAATGACTCGCTAACGTCATGACGAATTAATTTGACTATCTTTCTTCCCCAGATAACTGCTGCACAAATATTTGATGTTCTGGTGAATTTAATCCCAACTGCAACATAGCCAATACTTGCTGCATATTGCCAGCAAGTAAATCTGACATTGACAACCACAAACCAGGAAATACTTGACTTTTGATAATTCCATCTGCGTCCACTTCTAAAGACACATATTCTCCTTCTTGCAATGATTTTCCGCTCTGGCAAGAAGTCTTACTTTATTATGGCTTAGTACGGTTTTGCATAAGTTCGTAGCTTTTTTAAACGCAGAGGTAGACGCGTTCGCGGAGCGTCTCGTAGAGAAGCGGCTTGCCGTTCGCGTAGCGTCTCCGAAGGAGAAGGCTACGCAAAGTAAAGCGCAGAGGTACGCAAAGTTTGAGCGCTAGATTCGTTATGAATTAATAAAATTCTGTACTTAGTGCATATTTTTCTACAGATGTGCTGCCTAAGCCTCATTTTGTTAATAAATCGCTAGAATCAAGTTTCTCAAACACCATTAAATTCTGTTGAGGTAACAAGTTTTTGGTTTCACGCCAGACTAAACCAACCGCTTGCATTTCTTTGCGGACTTGCTTTTGAGTCATCTTGTGTAGACCTTTAATCATGATAAAGGGATTTTCGCCTCGGTACTCAACTAAAACCACTCGACCACTAGGTTTGAGTGCTTTGACAATTCCTTGCATCACTTCTTGGGGATACTCAAGTTCATGATAAGCATCTACCATCAACGCCAAATCGATACTTTTAGATGGTAAGTTGGGGTTAGTAAGGGTGGCTAAAATCGGCTCAACATTGGTAATATTTTTCTCTTTTTTGAACAACTCAATAATTTCCAACATTTCTGGCTGAACATCTACAGCCAAAACCTTACCTGCTGTTAATAGTGGCGCGATGCGAAAGCTCAAATAACCTGTACCAGCGCCAATATCCGCCACCACATTGTTAGGTTTCAAGTTGAGGACGTTGACTATCTTACTTGGCTGTTCCTCTCCTTCTCGGCTAGGACGTTCTAGCCAGCCAGCGCCCGTATATCCCATAACTTTGGCAATTTCTCGCCCCATGTAATATTTGCCAATACCATCTGGATTATGGATTATCCGTTGTTCGTAAACAGTGGTGGATGAAGACGCGGCTTGTGCTGTCAAGGTTGGGTTCAGCAGCGAGCAACTCAATATCACAACAAGAGTTACTATAAAGTGGAGAAAATTTGACATTTGGTTATGACTGATCAGGATAGTTATAAGCAGCAACTAAGAGAATTTTATGGTAGTAGAACAACTTATGACCATGAAGAAGGTACTCGCCATCCTCTAGAAGCCAAAATTTTACTTGAATTTGTTCCACTACATTCGGGACAGAAAATCCTTGATGTGGCGACTGGAACGGGTTTAGTTGCGATACCCGCAGCTGAAAAAGTTGGTTCAGAGGGCTACGTGATTGGGATTGATATGACCCCTGAAATGTTGCATCAAGCAAAACTTAAAATTGCAGCAGCAAAATTACAAAATATCGAGTTGATTGAAGCGGATGCAGAATATTTAAACTTTAGTGATAGTAGTTTTGATGTTGTCTTTTGCTGTGAAGCAATTGTACTTTTTCCTGATATACTTGCTATTTTGCAAAAGTGTTATCGTATCTTGAAAACAGGAGGGTTTGTGGCATTTACCTGTCCTCCCGAAACTGCTTTGATGGCATCTCTTCAGCAGAGGATCTGCGCTAGAGTTTTGGGTGTATCGCTACCACATATCCTTGAACCACTGGGGACTCCAGAAAAATGCCGAAATTTGCTCAATCAGGCAGGTTTTAGAGATATCGAAATTAAGATTGAGCCATCAGGACGTTATCGCCAGCTTAGGGATAGCAGATTATCTGAGACAGTAATTAAGATAAATTTTAAAGGTAATCCTTTGTTGTCAACATTATCACCAGAGCAATTAAATCAGTTGCAAGTTGAATATCAAGCAGAAATTGAGAAACTAGCAACCGATCAAGGTATTTGGGAAGACACTACAAAATTCTTTGTTCGCGCTCGAAAATAAGTCTCAATACTAGCCCTGGCGATTGGAAATCGCACGCCAGTTGCTCATCGGGAGCCACTCCGTTGCGGGGGTTCCCCCCGTTGAAGAAAGTGGCGTGGAAACCCCCTGTTCCCGCACTGGCTTGGCTATACAGACAAAACCCACCGACCTGGGTTAAAAACCGTTGATTTTCTCTTAGTCCACGGAGGCGGTCACTGAGCTGTGTAGCCGCGAATTCTATTCGTCCAATACTTTTCAAGCAACCTCTTCCGGCGATCGCGCCTGATCAATATTGATTGCTGTTAAGAATAATAACACTTTAAGCTCCTAGACCGATGTGGAAATAAGCATTTTCAGATTAACTTGAAGCAACCGATTAAAAAATTTGTAATCCCACCTTTGGACGCTTATATGCAAAACCTGTCCCTGATGTTAGTGCCTGTACTAGCTGCACAGAAAGTAGCAGGTGACGGTTTAATTAAACCTCTCGGTCATCATGAACTGCTGTTAGTGCTGGTGCAACTGTCACTGTTGCTTTTGGTAGCGCGGGGATTAGGTGAGTTGATGCGCCGGATTAACCTACCGCCTGTTGTTGGGGAATTACTGGCGGGTGTGCTGCTTGGCCCTTCTCTATTTGGTTTGCTGCTTCCAGACTTACAGGCGCACATCTTTCCCAAAAATCAAGAACAGTCTGATTTACTTTCGGTGATTTCTTGGTTAGGCGTGTTATTTTTACTGATTGTGACTGGCTTGGAGACGGATCTCAAGCTGATTCTTCGTAAGGGTAAAACGGCTTTGCTGATTTCACTGGGCGGAATTATTGTCCCCTTTATCACCGGATTTGGATTGGGCTGGCTACTACCAGATAGTTTTTTGGCCGACCCAGATAAGCGACTGGTATTCAGTCTATTTATCGCCACAGCAATGAGTATTTCGGCAGTACCAGTGATTGCGAAGGTGCTGATGGACTTAAACCTGATTCGCCGTGACATTGGTCAAGTCACCTTAGCAGCTGGGATGACTGACGACACCATCGGCTGGATTTTACTTTCGGTGGTTTCAGGTCTAGCTAGTAGCGGCAAATTTGACTTTGGGACAATTTTCCATTCCGTGAGTGCAGCAGTATTGTTTCTAGCGATCGCTTTCACAATCGGGCGTACCATTGTAGACCAGATTTTGCGCTGGGTTGATGACTACGTTGGGGGAATCTCTGCGAGTATATCGGTTGTGCTGATTCTTTCGCTCTCAGCAGCCGCACTTACCCACGCATTAGGTCTAGAAGCAGCATTAGGTGCTTTCGTGCTGGGGATTCTGGCAGGTCAATCCCGCCGCTTTAGCAATGAAGCTGGACATCTGCTAGAAGTATTCACAGCAGCATTTCTCGCGCCAATTTTCTTTGCTTCAGCTGGCTTGAAAGTTAATTTGATAACCCTATTAGTCCCCAAGACGTTGATATTTGGCTTGATTGTTCTCACTGTCGCCTGTGTTGGTAAATTTACAGGTGCTTATATTGGTTCTCGCGTCGGCGGCTTGAGTCATTGGGAAGGTTTGGCGATGGGTTCAGGGATGAATGCTCGCGGGGCGATGGAAATTGTGGTTGCCACGATTGGTTTATCTTTGGGAGTGCTGAATCCCCAGATGTACTCGATTATTGTCATGGTAGCGATCGCTACTTCCCTAATGGCTCCACCCCTTTTACGCTGGTCTTTATCAAAAGTGGTTATCGGTGAAGAGGAAGCTCGACGTTTGGAACAAGAAGAACAAGATAGCCAGAGCTTTATCAAGCAAATCCAGCGTGTCTTAATACCAACTAGCGGTGGCCCCAACATCCAACTCGCGGCGCAATTAGTCGGTTACATGGCTCACCAAAACTCGATAGAAGTCACATCTCTATATGCCCTGAGTGACAAGCAACCCCAAAAAAAAGCACGTCGAACGGCAACCCAGGTAAAAGACACCGCCGCCGAGGAAGCTCTAGCCTCTGTCACTGAAGAAATGCAGCTACCTACCGATACCATCCTAGAAACAAAAACGGAGTCTGGGCGTAGTAAAGCGGAGGTAATTCTGAAGGAAGCGAACAAAAACTATGACTTGATTGTATTGGGAGCTTCTGAACAGATACGCCAAAAGAAAGCATTGTTCAATTTGCTGGTAGATCGGGTAGTACAAGAAGCGCCTTGTGCAACGATGGTGGTGAAGTCGCACCTACCCCACCCCAAAGGCGAGGTATGCAAAATCGCTCAACAACAGTTGAAAAAGATTCTGGTGCCAACGGTAGGGACAGAATATAGTAAAAATGCTGTAGAGATGGCAAGTACGATCGCTGCTCAAACAGGGGCATTAGTGATGATCGTTAATGTGATTAATTTACCACAGGTTGAATATATTCTTTACGAACAGCGATCGCTAGCTCCAGTCAAAGAAATTGCCCGTGATCTACTCGAACAGCAAGCAGCAATTGGCCGCAATCTGGGTGCTGATGTCAAAACCTATATTCTGCAAGGAACCAGCCCGGAAAGGGAAATCCTCAAGTTTGCCCAAACCAATGAAGTTGACCTAATTATTATTGGGAGTAATATCCGAATGGTTACGGGTCGCGTTTTCTTCGGTCACAGAGTGGATGCAATTTTGAGTAAAGCCCATTGCCCAGTAGCAGTAATTACTACCCCATAGTCCAATACGTTTGGGTTAAGGCTTAACTCTTTGTCAAAGTCAATTTTTTTAACGTAGACGCGGAGGGGTTTCCCGCAGGCTACAGCGTACTCCTGCGGAGGACAAGCTACGCGCAGCGTCTCGCAGAGAAGGACGCAAAGGATAGAAAGAAATAAAGAAATAAAGCAGGACTTACGCATTGAGAATAAATAGTTGTAAAAAATGTAGACAAATATCTAACAACTTTTACTTAGGAAGTACCTTCAGTGGGGAAACTACAATCCCCTTTATCTTTTGGGCAAACGCTTCAGGGATTGCTTTTCTCAAGATATTTAATGAGCCATTTATATCTGCAGGCGAAAAACCACATCTTTCGTAGGGGTTTAGCATGGCTCATACGTGTCAACTTAACGTAAAAGCCATGTCCCGCAAGGAACTGAAGTTCCTTGCTCATAGCAAAAGTCATCTGAAGATGACTAAATATCTCTCCAAATCCTTAGTCTACTTCAGTAGACTTGAGCTAAAAGCCAAAGGAATTCATTCCCAGGCGGGTGACAAAGCTATGAGAGAGGCTGTTTCAAGCTTAAGTTGACACCAATGAGCATGGCTCTTCCCCTAGAGCATCATCTATTTACGACCAAAGGATCATTAAGAAAAGCCTGAAAGAACCTAAATTCAGCGCCCCTCAGCGCTCCTTTGCGTTTAAAAAAGCTACGAATTTCGGAAGTGCTGTACTTAGCGCAAAGCCCTGTAAGTGACTGATATTTGCAAATTAGCTAGAGCGATATTGTAATTCAAAATAGCTGTGACTCGATTACCTTCTGCTGTTGTCAGGTCACTTTCAGCAGCAATCACCTCTGTTTGAGTACCCACACCAGCTTGAAACCTCAGCCTTGCTAAATCCAGAGCTTCTCTGGCTTGATTTAAAGCCACACTAGAAGTTTGCACATTATTTAAATTGGATTGCAATTGAGAATAGTACTGTTCTACATTAAAGCGAATTTGGTCGCGCTGGCTAGCAAATTGATTCTCGGCGATCGCAATATTAGCTTTTGATTGAGCCGCACTCGCTCTTGCTGCTCCCCCATCAAACAAAGTTAGACTTACTTGAACTGCTCCTGAATAGCCATCAGTAACGCTGATGCCATCATTATACCGATCTAGCAGGTTGTAGTTGCCTACCAAACTCACTTGCGGTCCTAGCTGTGAAAGTGCCTGTCGTCGCTGTTGCTCGGCAATATTACGTTGTGCTAAATACTGTGGCAATTCTGGACGATTTTGAAACGCTTGGATAATAGTTTCTTCCAGTGTTGGCTGCCAAAGACCTGCTAATTGTACAGGATCTGCGGCAGTGATATCAACTGACTGCGACAAACTTAACAGAGTTGCAAGCTGACGACGGTCAATTCGCTGCTGTGAGATAGCATTAGTCAGGAGTTGTTGGGCATTTGCTAAAACTACCTGAGCTTGCAACACATCGAACTGCGTACCGACTCCAGCATCTAGTCGAGCTTGAGTATCCCGCAAACTAGCCTGGGCATTATTCACAGCAGACTGATTAATTCTTACTTGTTCATCGGCTTCTTGCAAATTGTAGTATTGAGTGATGGCATTCAACCTAATTGTCAAAGACTGAGTTTCAACATTTAATTCATCGACATGTAGTTGTTCTTCAGCCGCTTGGATTGTCGCTTGTCGATTCCCGGAGGTATAGAGGTTATAATTCAGTTGTGCTGAACCATTGAATGAACTGCTGGCTTGAGATTGACTGCTACTAAAACCATTACCACTGTTAGTCACACTACTGTTGATTCCCAGAGTCGGAAATAAGGCAGCTTGAGACTGACGTAAAGCTGAACGACTGCGTTCTAGCTGCAATATGGCTACCTGTAAATCGTGATTGTTGCGTTGTACTAGTTCCAAAGCTTGTGCCAAACTGATTGGCACAGTTTTCTGAATCCTTACTTCCTCCGGTTTGGTAGGAAATTGCAGAGGATTAGGACTGGGGTTGAGGTAATCGGGAACCTGTACAGAGGTTGGGGAATTCTGCGGTTTGAGGGGAGTTGCTGCATCTGCTAAAGTGGGAGCGATGCCTGATGGCAATGCTACGGCCAACGCGACGCTAACCCAGGTAGAATGCACGAAGACTAAGCTGAAATTCATAAGATAGATGTAGTCATTAATCGGGCTTCTTTGAGAATACATTGAACCTCACACGACTAAAAGTCGCGTGATTCCTGCTTCAACGATCTCCGCCTAGATTGCTCCAGGTCTTACAAGTTCTCCACAGGCGTTTAAGGCTTGATATTAACAAATTAGCCGACAATCAACCCATCCTGAACTCGAATAATCCTTTGGGTTTGAGCAGCGATATCTGGTTCATGAGTGACAATCACAATTGTGATTCCTTGGTCATTAAGTTCTGTCAGCAAACTCATCACCTCACGGGAAGTTTCAGTATCTAAGGCTCCCGTTGGCTCATCTGCCAAAACTAACGCAGGTCGGTTGACCAAAGCACGAGCGATCGCTACCCGTTGCTGTTGTCCGCCAGATAGTTGACTAGGACGGTTAGCTATGCGTTCCGCTAGTCCTACCTTTTCCAAGGCTTCTAATGCCCTTTCACGGCGTTTTGGCTTGGGCAAGTTAGCGTAAACCATTGGCAACATGACGTTTTCCAGCGCTGTCGCCCGTGACAAGAGGTTAAATTGTTGGAAAACAAAACCTATCCTTTGGTTGCGAATATAGGCTAATTCATCATCATCAAAAGTCGTCAGGTTTCTGCCTTCAAAAATATAGTCTCCAGTTGTGGGACGATCCAGACATCCCAAAATATTCATCAGCGTGGATTTCCCCGAACCTGACGCACCCATAATAGAGACATATTCCCCTTCTTCAATAGAGAGTTCAATACCCTTGAGTATTGGAACACTAACTTCTCCCAAGTAGTAAGTTTTGGTAATAGATTCCATCCAAATCATTGTTGTCATAAAAATTAGGAGTTAGGAGTTAGGAGTTAGGAGTTAGGAGAGACGCGATTAATCGCGTCTGTACAGGAGTTTGGAATTATTTAGTCACTACGTAAAGCGTTGATTGGATCTAATTTGGATGCGTTCCGTGCTGGAATTACTCCAGCGAGTAAGCCAACCGTTAACGACAGTCCAAAGCCAGCAATGATCGACAAGAAAGAAATTACAAACGGAAATTTGAAAACGTTTGCAGCTACAAAGGCTAATAAAACGCCAGTCGCCATCCCAATACATCCGCCGACAATGGAAATCACGATCGCTTCGGCTAAAAATTGATTAAGGATTGCCGAATTGGTGGCTCCTACGGCTTTGCGAATCCCGATTTCTCGCGTCCGCTCAACCACGGAAACCAACATAATATTGGCAATACCAATTCCACCAACTACCAAAGAGATTCCAGCGATCGCTACTACCATAACTGTAAATAAACCCACAATACTAGTAAAGGTACTAACAATATCAGCTTGATTAGTCAGCCGAAAATCATCAGCTTGGGGTGGATAAATGTTGTGACGCAGCCGTAAGAGATTGGTGACTTGAAACTGAGCGGCTTCTAACTGCTCCTGATTCGCGCCTTTGACTAAAATTCCATTTACAGAAACACCTACCAGGGCATTGTTACCAACCAGTCTCTTCGACATACTAGTTAGAGGGATGAAAATCTGGTCATCTCGATCCATCGGGCCTTGAGCGCCTTTAGCCTCCATCACCCCAATTACTTCATAAGCCTCTCCCTGAATCCGAATTCGCTCACCGATCGGATTTACACCCTGTGCAAAGAGCGTTTTTTGGACAGTGGGACCAAGAATGGCCAGCTGGGCGGCAATATCTAATTCTGACTGAGTAAAATATCTCCCTTGCTGAGGGTGAGTATTTCTGACTTCTGGGTAGTTTAAATCTGTGCCATAAATAGTTGTTGAGGTGTTGTTTCCTGCATATACAACTTGGGCGCTGCGTTGGAGATAAGCAGAAACCATTTGTGCTGATGGCGCTTGTGTAGCGATCGCCTTAGCATCTTCCCAGGTCAAGGTGCTGCTAGAACCTACTCCTTGACGGACATTCCCGCTTCTTGCCGCACCCGCCAAAATTTGGATAACATCTGTACCCAACGCTTGTATCTGTTGCTCAACCCCCTTTTGCACTCCCTGACCGACAGAAGTAATCGCAATCACTGAGGAAATCCCAATAATCACACCCAACATAGTTAGACCTGTGCGTAATTTGTTACTCCACAGAGTCTCTGCCGCCATTGTCAAGATTTCCAGCAACGGTACTGTGCGGGTATTCTTAACTTTGTGAAAGCCCTTAAACATCTTAAACATAAAGTTTTATTTGAGACTCAATCGGTAGTTGAGCCTTTGAACTCGGCAATTGAACCTTTTAGCTCGGACGTTGAGCCTTTGAACTCGATAGTTGAACCTTTGAACTCGGCAATTGAACCTTTTAGCTCGACACTTGAGCCTCTGAACTCGACACTTGAGCCTCTGAACTCGACACTTGAGCCTCTGAACTCGACACTTGAACCTTTTTACCGAACTTTGGGGGTCTAAATCCCCGTCGCAAAACTTAATTACGAATTACGAATTATTTTAAGGGGAACCACCGCCTTGAGAACGACCACCACCGCCGGAACGACCGCCTCCGCCACCGCCTCCACCGGCTCCTCCTCCTAGACCCGGAAAAACTCCTCCTCTCGGTGTTGATTGCGGACGTGACCCTGCTGGAAAACTGAGCAATACCCTTTCGTTTCCTGTCAATCCAGACTTAACTTCGGTAAAATTATTCACGGTGACGCCAGTCTCGATGGGAGTAAACACAGGTTTGTTATTCTTTCCTGCCACAAATACACCTGTGGCATTTTCTTGGCGCACCACCGACGCGGTTGGCACTACTAAAACATTTTCAACTTGACCGACTTGAAAATCTACTTCCGCATTCATCCCAGACCGCAGTAGCATTTGAGGATCTGAAAGTGATACTCTGACTTCAAAACTGGTGACGTTTTGCGTTACTACTGCTTGGGCAGCAATTTGGCTGACTTTACCTTCAAAGGTTTTTCCTGGGTAGGCATCTGCTTTAATCGAGACTTTTTGACCAAGGCGAATTTTGGAAATATTTGTTTCGGCTAAACTTGCGACAACTTCATTTGTGGAAGCTAGAGACAAGATTGAAGAAGAAGAAGAAGAAGCTACTTCACTACTGGCAGTTGTGGGTGTCACAAAAGCGCCTGGATCGGCAAACTTCTTTGTCACCACACCATTAAAAGGGGCGCGAATGATTGTGTCATTGATTTGGGCTTGGATGTTTTGCAGCGAACCACGCGCAGATGTTACCTGGGCGCGGGCTGCGTCAATATCTTCTTGGCGCGTTCCGGCTTTCAGAAGTGCCAAAGCTTGCTGTCTCTGTTTCACCACAGCTTGTGCTTGCCCGATGTCTTCGGAACGTGACCCGGCTTTTTGCAATGCTAGTGCTTGTTGTGCTTCATTTACACTAGCTTGGGCGCTGTCCCGAGTGGCACGGTTTTGGTTAAGAGTCTGAAGGGAAATACCGCCTGCTTTGTAAAGTTGCTGATTCCGAACAAAATCATCTTCTGCTTGGCGAAGGGTGGCTTGAGCGCTTTGCAACCGTGCCTGTGCTTGACCAATATCTTGAGAGCGATTGCCTGTTTGTACCTTTTGCAGATTCGCTTGGGCTTCGTCTAATACTCCTTGTGCTTGAGCAATATCTTGAGGGCGATTGCCTGCGATCGCTTTTTGCAAATTCGCCTCGGCTTGTGCTAATTGTCCTTGAGCAGAGACTAGTTGCCCCCGCAGGTTGGAATCATCCATGTAAGCGACAATCTGTCCTTGTTTGACAATATCTCCTTCCTTCGCCAACAGGCTTTTCAGGATGCCGGAATTTTTCGGGCTGAGGTTGATTGACCGCTCAGGCTTCACTGTTCCGTTCGCTGAAACTGTGATTGTTAAACTCTGCCTTTCTACTGGCTTTGTCAGCACCCGGCGTCTGGCTTCTTGACGGGAAACAACCGTTACTTGGTAATAAACTGCATAGCCAATTCCACCCAAAAGGCAAAGAGCAATTAGCCAAGAGAGCCAATTACGTCTGCGCTTTTTTTTCTTTACCTCTGGAAGCAAAACTGATGAATCTACGGGTTTTAATATATCAATTTTCATATCCACTTTTTTATCTATAAAGAACGGCTACCGAGCCAGTTATTCAAGGCTAAAACTATTGCCTGGTAGCCCTATACTGACAAGTGATTGAGTTTTTAGTGTTTTCACAAAAAAGAATTCAGGAGCGGAGCAAGGAAAGCTCTGCGGCTTGACCTCAACTCGCGTTCACAATTAAGCACGAATTGGAGTCCGACTGGCTCCTGAATAAAGGGTGAAACACTACACTAACGGACTTACGCAAACAATAGCCGAAAAGAATGATTTTCTTCTTAGGGCAATTCATGAATTGCCCCTACAGCGTGTACTTTTGCGTAAGTCCTAACTAAATCCAAGATTTAGTGGTCAACTTTCATAGTGGCGAGTCTGAATCCTCAAGGAATTACATTCAGAATTCTGAATTCTGAATTCTGAATTCTTCTTTAAAAAAGGTGTATGTTGATTAGCGATGGTCTTTCAACAGGAATTTCGTAGCCAGGAGCATAAAATTCCAGACGGGGACCAATAATAACCCCGTCGGGAAGTCTGGAGTAACCATTACGAAGTCTAACTACGTCTCTAGCAGGAATAATCCTCCCATTAGCCAATCTGAGGTCACCATTACGAAGTCTGCCTGCTCTGCTACTGTATTGGTTGTCACGGTTCCAATTACCCCGATCTCTAAGGTTTCTGGCTTCTCCAGAATTGGATCTGCCGTCGCGGTTCCAATTTCCAGAATCGGTTCTGCCGTCGCGGTTCCAATTTCCAGAATCGGTTCTGCCGTCGCGGTTTCTATCTCCAGAATCAGTTCTGCCGTCACGGTTCCAATTTTGATCGTTTTGAGCAACAACGTAGGCTTTCGTCTGGGCATTTGCAGGCGCAGTCAAGAGAGTGGGAACAATGATCAGGGCAGCAGCAGCTAAGACTATCGATACACGGTTTGGTTTCAGCATATAATTGACTCCTTGTTTAGATGAAAGTTCTATTCTGCTTAGATTCGGATTCAGCAATTTAGACAGTTGCTTTTGTTTTGGCATCAAAATGTCTAATATTTACGTAATCGTATAATTTCATACATATTAATTATGGCTCAAAAATTCCAGACTGATGTATAACCAAAGTCACTAGTAATTCCAGACTGATGTATGACTAAAGTCACTAATTTTCTTTCTAATGGCGAGTAGGGCTAAATCCCCGCTACAAAAATTAATTCTGTTAGCACCGCGTCATTACGAATTACGAATTATTCTAATCCTGGCTTGGTGCAATTCCTTGCCAAACAATATCCACAAGACTCAGGATAAATACTGATACTTCCGTGGCAGGATCTCCAGAATTTAAGTAAGTTCCTATTGCTAATTCCGCAGTTGGCATACTAACCTGGGACGACATTTGTTCTAAAAAAACGTAGTTCATCAGCGTTCCTACTAAGATTTGAGCAACTGTCTGGGGATCACAAGGACGAAGGCGACCTTGGTTGATCTCACGCTCTAAGAAAGCAGTCAGTACTTTGACATCTAGTATCGGTCTTAGCTGTTTACCTTCAAGTTCTGGCATCGTATTGCCTCGCGATCGCAACATCATGATTCGAGGCAGCACTTGGCGATAGAATTCCATAATCTCAAGGCAGACCTTGATTAGGTTTTCTTTAAGATCGCCTTTGCCACAAAGAAATTCCAACTCGTTCACCCAAAGGGGTTTTTCTGGAATTCCCATCGCCGCAAAAAATAATTCTTCTTTGGTTGAGAATCGCTTGAAAATTGAAGCTTCAGAAATACCAGCCTGTTGAGCAATTTCTAAAGTGGAAGCACCAAATCCTTGTTGCAGGAAAACTTGCCGAGCCGCTTCTAAGATTTGCTGATTGGTGATTCTGGGTGTACGAGCCATAAATAAGTAAGTTGTTACTTATTAATATATGGCTTTTGTGATCGGGATGTCAAGAGCGAATGAGGTAAGATTTTGCTACCGTCAAGAGCGGAGATCGTTTAAGCTAGCTGAAAGATTCTTTGATTAGTGGCTAAAAGGCGGTAGTGTGCCTAAATATGTTCGTTTGATTTCTTTTCTAATGGTCTGTAGTTTGTGGAGTATGCCAAAAGCCGCTAACGCGCAGGCATTAATACCCCATACATTGCAACTAGATGCAGCAAAGTTAGAGAAGCAGGGGTTGAGTTTGGCACAAGAGGCGGCTCAATTAGCTCAGTTTCAACAGGTTGATTTAGCTTTGCCACGAGCGCGGCTGGCGACTCAACTGGCACCGAAGAATGATAAGGTGTGGTTGCTGTTAGGTGGATTGCAACTGCAAACTAAACAGTTTGATGGGGCGATCGCTAGCCTGAAAAAAGCACAATCTATCAATCCTAAAAATGGTGATATTTTGTTTGCTTTGGGTTCAGCTAATTTTCAGCAGAAAAATTATCAGGCTGCTGTTGTCAATTACCAAGATGGTTTGAAGTTAAAACCCAATGATCCAGAGGGTTTATTTGATTTGGGTAATGCTTACTATCTGCTGGGTAAATTGCCAGATGCGATCGCCCAGTACGATAAAGCCGTCTCCCAAGATAAAAAATTCTGGCCGGCGCTCAACAATATTGGCTTAATCAACTACGAACAGGGTAATATCCCGGAAGCAGTTAAGCGATGGCAATCTGCTATAACCCTTGATAAGCAAGCCGCAGAACCTTTATTGGCCTTGGCAGTGGCACTCTATACTAAAGGCGAGCGCCAACAAGCACTAACCTTGGGAGAAACTGCACTCCGCATCGATTCGCGCTATGCTAATTTGGATTTCCTCAAAGAAAACCTCTGGGGCGATCGCCTACTGTCTGATACGAAAAAATTCCTAGAATTACCCCGGATTCAAGCAGCTCTACTGGAACGAAAAAACTCATCATCTCCTGAACAACAGCCTACTCAATAAAAGTGGGGAGTGGGGAGTTAAATATTTCAACTTCTGACTCCCGCCGTATGCAACTTTTACTCAAACCTAACCCCCACCTTCCCTCATCGGGAAGAGGGAAAATTCAAAGCATCTCTCCTTTTTGGAGAGAGGTCAAAATATTAAGTTGTACATCGCGTTCACTCCTCACTCCTAACTTTCGGATCACCACTTGCTTAATAGTACGTTTTTATAGTACATATATACTATCTAAATCCAGGAACTAGTCGCTCAAAAACATTGGCGGGCGAGTAATTCCTGAAATAAGTCGTTAATTCTCAGTGGTCTTCTGTGGGTAGAAGTGCGATGATTTGGTCAACAAACTGTTGATGGTCAACAACTGGCTTAGAAATGTAGCCATCAGCGCCGCTTTGCTTGAGAAAGTTCTCGCGATCGCCTTCCATAGCATGTGCCGTTACCAAAATAATAGGTAAGTTTGCGGTTTTGGGATCAGATTTTAACATTTGTGTAATCTTGATTCCATCAACGGATTTACCTTGGTAAACACTTCTAGACAGAGAAACATCCATCAAAATCAGGTCGGCTTCTCCTGATTGGGCAATTTTCATGACTTCTTCGACATTTTCAGTGTGTTTTACACCCAAGCCGCCACGCTTGGACAAAATTTTGGAAAAAACACGAGCATTAATTAGATCGTCTTCGACAATTAAAACAGTTTTCATGAGAATTTTAGTTATGGAGGTGAGGGAATTCAAAAATTCCAGAATTCAAAATTAAGAAATGCAATCAAGGTAAATATCATCGCTACTAAGTAAGTAGGCAAGAATAAATCAAACTATGTTACGCAATATAAAATTAATTAAATTGGCTTGTAGTAATGGTTTCAGCCCTGACTACAAACCTTTAATTATTCGCGTCCACTTACTTCAGTGTATGTAGATTATACTCATCTGCACCCTTTTTAATAGTCAATTGTATCCTTGTCATCAAGGATGATACTACTGTTTTTTCTTCTGTGACGATCAAAATTTTGTGATGAATCCTATTTGATCCGTTATGCTGTGGTTGCCGCAGTGTTGAGTTCCATCGGCTTTGTGTAGTTAAATTTCAGGGAAAAAACTCATGGCAAAACAGTTAAACCTGCTCTCAACGGGACAGGTAATTACAACAGCCCTGCACACCGAGATGCAACGGTCTTATCTAGAATATGCCATGAGCGTGATTGTCGGGCGAGCGCTACCAGACGTGCGTGATGGCTTAAAACCTGTGCATCGCCGCATTTTGTATGCAATGCACGAACTCGGTTTAGTACCAGATAGACCCTATCGAAAATGTGCGCGTGTAGTGGGTGATGTGTTGGGTAAATACCATCCTCACGGCGACCAATCAGTTTACGATGCTTTGGTGAGGCTGGTGCAAGATTTTTCTAGCCGTTATCCTTTACTAGCAGGACATGGTAACTTTGGCAGCGTCGATAATGACCCGCCAGCAGCGATGCGCTATACAGAAACACGCCTCGCACCGATCAGCCATGAGGGAATGCTGACCGAAATTGGTGAAGAAACTGTGGAATTTGTCGGCAACTTCGATAATTCCCAGCAAGAACCAACGGTGCTACCTGCTCAATTGCCGTTTCTGTTACTCAATGGCTGTTCTGGTATTGCTGTGGGAATGGCGACGAATATTCCACCGCATAATTTGGGGGAAATTGTCGATGGTTTAATTGCCTTAATCGACAACCCAGATTTATCAGATGAAAAATTATTTGAGTTAATTCCAGCGCCAGATTTTCCCACTGGTGGGGAAATAGTTGGTGAAGCGGGAATTCGGGAAGCATACACCACAGGTAAGGGTGGAATTCTGCTGCGGGGAGTCGCAACTTTGGAGGAAATTCCCGCCAGTCGGGGAAGCAAGCGACGGACGGCAATTATTATTACAGAATTGCCTTATCAAGTGAATAAGGCTGGCTGGATTGAGAAGGTAGCGGACTTAGTAAATCAAGGACGCCTGCAAGGAATTTCTGATCTTCGGGATGAAAGCGATCGCGAAGGCATGCGTGTGGTAATTGAACTCAAACGTGATACCAATCCCCAAGAAATTCTCCAACATTTATATCACCAAACTGCCTTACAAATGACTTTTGGGGCAATTTTGTTAGCAATAGTTGATGGACAACCGCGCCAGTTAAGTTTGCGTCAAGTGTTGCAGGAGTTTTTGACTTTCCGAGAACAGACGCTGAACCGTCGCTACAATTACGAGTTAGGGAAAGCCCAAAGTCGTGTGCATTTGGTAGAAGGTTTGCTGAAAGCGCTGTCTAATTTGGATGAGGTAATTCAAATTTTGCGGCAAGCTCCCGATGGAAGTACTGCAAAAATAAACCTTTGTAGCCAACTGAATTTTAGTGAGGTACAAGGTGATGCAATTTTGGCTATGCCGTTGCGCCGCCTCACCAGTTTAGAACAGCAAAATTTGCAGCAGGAATTTGAGCAGATCAGTCAACAAATTAGCTTGTTAGAGCAATTACTCAACGATCGCCGAGAATTATTGAAGGTGCTGAAAAAAGATTTGCGATCGCTCAAGCGCAAGTACAACGATCCCCGGCGTACCAAGTTAGCAACCATTAGCAGTGACACCAGGATACAAGATGAGAAGGGGACAAGGAGACAAGGAGTAGATGATGAAGACAATCCCAAATCCAAAACTGTTCGACTGAGCGTAGCCGAAGTCCAAAATCCCAAATTAGAACAGCCAGCAGAGTCAGCCGTTTTAGAATTTACCCAACGCGGTTATGTCCGCCGCACCCAGCCATCTGGGAAAAAGTCAAAAGCTGAAAATGGTCTGCACGATAATGACTTCATTATCCAAACCGTGTTGACCAACACCGAGAAAGATTTGCTAATACTAACTGGGGGCGGCAAAGTCTATCCTGTGAACGTGGGAGAAATCCCGCCAACCACTGGACGTTCTCCACGGGGAAAACCTTTAATTACTATGCTCAGTACTACTGCTCAAGCTGCTCAAGAAGTTGTGGTCAGCCGCTTTTTGCTGCCGGAAAATCTCGAAACTGAGCAGATAATTCTTGTAACAAAACAGGGAAGAATTAAGCGTCTGTCTCTGAAAGAATTTACTAACTTGACTCGGCGCGGAATCACGATTTTGAAGCTCAAAGACGATGATGAATTGTCATTTACCCAGTTCGCCACTCCAGGGGAGCATCTGATTTTAGCTAGTTCCGGTGGGCGACTGTTGCGCTTTGCAGTCAATGATGAACAATTACCGATTATGGGTCGCACAGCGATGGGTTTACAAGCATTTCGGTTATTGAAAAATCAGCAAATGGTTGGCTGTGTCACTGTCGGTAAAGATGACCAACTACTGCTAGTTACTCAAGAAGGATATGCCAAGCGGATGGCTGCAAGTCAGTTAAGAGCGGCTAATCGCGGCGACTTAGGCACGCAAGCGCTGAAATTTGCCAGCAAAACTGACAACTTAGCTGGTATGGTCATAGCGATGCCTTCTCTACGAGACGCTACGCGTAGCTTGCTTCCACGAAGTGGTACGGCGGGCTACGCCAACGCATCTGGTGAAGTAGCTTTAGTGACGAATAAAGAGCGGGTAGTGCGGATACCTGTGGAAACAGTGCCGCTCTTAGGTAAAGATGTCAAAGGTGAAAGCATTCTTCAACTTAACCGCGATGAAAAAATTATCACCGTTGCCGAAGTGTGATCGTAAATTATCTAGAGCTGATCTCGTTCCCAGTCTCCGACTGGGAATGCCTTTTTAGAGGGCTGCCGCCTCACGAATTGGCGGCAGAAAATATTGGGATGGTGCTTACTAAATCGCTAGATTTAGATCCCCGACTTCTTCAACAAGTCGGGGATCTGGGCAGCTTCCTAAGTGTTTTTAACTCCAAATATCTCCTAGAACTTACGCAAAACTACATACTGTAGGGGCAATTCATGAATTGCCCCTACCTAAAAATCATTCTTTTGGGCTATTGTTTACGTAAGTTCTATCTCCATATATTATCAATAATTTTTAATTGAAAAATAATAAACTCTATAGTAAATCAAGCACTGTAAATGACTTACTTGATAATTAATTTCAATAATATATTATTGTCTATGACGGTAAAAGTCTAAATAAGATTTCTCTGTCTCAGTAAATCTAACTGAAGACCGATGTTTTAATTTTTCATAATAGCTATTAATGTTTATGTCAAGCTATGGAAACAAAAGTATAAAAAATGTTGACTTTATGAAAAGATTTGTTATATTAGTTTACATAAGGCAATAAACCTTAAAAATTAAATTTGGAGTCCTAACCATGACAAATGTAACCACCACAAAAGTTACTACTCCCATAATTGAAGATCGCAACGCTTGGCGTTGGGGCTTTACCCCACAAGCAGAAATTTGGAACGGTCGCTTGGCAATGATTGGCTTTTTGGCAGCCGTTTTGGTTGAGCTTTTTTCTGGTCAAGGCTTCCTACATTTTTGGGGCATTCTGTAAGTTTTAATATTCAAGATGACCTATAAATAAAAAAACCTGGAGTGCTAATTCACTACCAGGTTCTTTATTGTTTTGTCATTTGTCAGTTGTCATTTGTTTATTTACTAATGACCAATGACTATTGACTAATAACTACCGAATATATTCCTTGAGAACGCTGTTGCGATTTGGATGGCGCAACTTGCGGAGTGCCTTCGCCTCAATTTGACGAATCCGTTCGCGGGTAACATTGAAAATCTGTCCGATTTCCTCAAGGGTCTTCATCCGACCATCATCCAAGCCGTAACGCAGTCTCAGAACATCCCGTTCACGAGGGCTGAGACTATCGAGGACTTTTTCCAGGTCTTCGCGCAGCAGATTTTTGGAAACTTGGTCTTCTGGTGTCTCACCATCGGATTCAATAAAATCGCCTAATCGAGAATCTTCTTCTTTCCCAATGGGCGTTTCTAGTGAAATCGGTAACTGGGCGGATTTAGCAATAAACCGCAACTTCTCAATGGTCATCTCCATGCGAGTGGCGATTTCTTCTTCAGTGGGCTTGCGACCCATTTCTTGAGATAGCAGCTTGGTAGTTTTCTTAATCCGAGAGATGGTTTCGTAGAGGTGAACTGGAAGGCGAATCGTGCGGGATTGATCGGCGATCGCGCGGGTAATTGCTTGACGAATCCACCATGTAGCGTATGTAGAGAACTTATAACCTTTTTCGTGGTCAAACTTTTCAGCGGCACGAATCAAACCGAGACTGCCTTCCTGAATTAAGTCTTGGAACGACAAACCACGATTCATGTACTTCTTCGCAATTGAAACCACAAGACGGAGGTTAGATTGCACCATCTTGTCTTTCGCCCTGCGACCAACATGGAGGCGATAACGAAAGGCTGGTAGTGGCAGTTGCACTGCTTCTGCCCATTCACTATCACGAGGATCGCGATCTAACTGTTCACAAAGTCTTTCCCGCACCCTCTCTAATTCCAGCAAATCGGCTATTTTCCGCGCCAATTCAATTTCTTCGTCTGCCCGCAACAGTCGAATTCTACCAATTTCTTGCAAGTAAAGCCGAATTGAATCTTCGGTATAGTGCTTTTTCTTGCTTTGTGTCCGACGACGCGATTTAGCGGCTTTTCCAGACTTTGCGTCGTCCTCATCAGACTGAGGCTCTAAAAATTCATCTTCACCTTCATCGATGATCAGCAAGTCCTCTTCTTCGTCTATTAAGAGTTCTTCTAACTCGAGCTCAGGCTGATTCGTTATTTCTAGGTCAGGCTGATATATGCTTTCGAGTACGTTGTTAGCCTGGTTCATGCCGCGTTCCTCATGCTCCTTGCAGAATCAATTACTCAAGATGTGTTTACTGCTCTTTTAAACGAGCTAGTTATCAACCGAAAATAAGCTTTTTGGCAGATTTGCCAGAGATATTTTCGGACGTTTTGCACCTCCGGTTGGAGGTCTTTTACTTTAGTTTAAGCAATTACTAAAGGTGACTTGCTCACTTTAGTAAATGTTATATGTGTTGCTATCACATATTGCTTTCAACTAACTGGTCAAAAAAAATACTGCCTTGATTAAAAAATTTGCCACTCTATACAAATGAGTTCAGACTGTTGGCAAATTTTCCTCTAAAGACTCTTCCGATTGTAGCCTGTTTCACAGAAATTGTACTCTTTTTGTGTATCAATCATGAACTCCCACAGCAATTGTTAGCCACTATTTCCAAAAAGACATTAAAAACGAGAGTTATACCCTGAAATTTTTTTTCCACTTTTCGGAATAGCAGTGACGCTCTTATGACATTACGAAGTAAGTACGCTGGCTTTTGCCGAATTTCATGTATTTTACACAACATTAATCACTGAGAAAGAGTGCATTTTATGTTAACTCAGACGATTCGTCTTAATCTAGCCATTTTTACATTTCCTTCATAAATTAGGCATTCCTCAGACTAAAGCGGGTGTTGATCTTGGGTAAATACAACAAGGGTGATGGTGCTTGTCTGAAATCAGTTAACCTTCTGCCTACTAATTACCTTAACTGAGGAGTTGAGGCGGTGGCAGAACCGACCTGATAGCAGATCAATTTAGGCTTAACTAATTTGGTCTTATTCACACGTTAGCGCACTGTGGCGATTTCAGCCCTATGAAACTTGACAAACTCTTCTTATTGTATACAAGGATATTTTAATCAATTCAAAAACAATTTGTGCTGCGAACTGACCAATATAGTCCTATCTTAGGCCAAAGTACATTAGATACATACGATACAATAGCGATCGCCACGGCATTACATGAAGATATTAACAAGTTTCTTGCCAGATGGTGTCTGTTTCCAGTAAACATTACCTCGAACAGAGAGAAAGAATGAAGATTGCCTGATGATTTGGTTACAAAGTTTTTTTCCGTAGCTAAATTGTCAACTTAAATACTCTTATTTCAGTAATTTGCTCAGAAATCTTCAAGATACTTATTAACTGCTGTTTGATAGATAATATTCAGTTATTTTCTTAAAGCATAACAAATGTGTTTCTAGCTGGTGGGCAAAATTAATCAGCTAGTCAGTGCAAAGAGTATTATCTTAACTAAATTTACAATAAAGTTGGTAGTTTTGCTAACACTAAAACATTGAATTTTTGTAAAATATTGACAATAAGTAAATTATCTGGTTATTTTCTAAATCAAAAATTTAGAATTTTTATATTTATGTAGCACTGATCTACCACTTGTGTGATAAAGCAATTTACTTTTAATTTGCATAACTAGGGCGGGCTTTCCAGCCCAGCCCACAAAAGTTTTACTTCCAGGTAATATGCAAATTAAATCTCCAGCAGTTGCTCAGAGTAGTGTCAGGGAATTGATATTAGATATCGAGATCGGTGAAGTTGAGTTTAGAACCATAGGTTTCGATGAATTCTCGTCTGGGTGCGACCCGATCGCCCATTAAAATTGTGAAGATGCGATCGGCTTCGGCGGCGTCTTCAATTTCGACTTGCTTCATTTTGCGAGTTTCTGGGTTCATGGTGGTGTCCCAGAGTTGTTGTGGCATCATTTCACCCAAACCTTTGAAGCGTTGGATGGTATAGTTGGCGTTAGCAGGAAATTTGGCGATCGCTTGAAGTTTTTCGCGCTCGCTATAGCAGTACTCATGATTACGTCCCCGTTCTACTTTAAACAGTGGGGGACAAGCAATATAAATAAAGCCCTGTTCGATGAGCGATCGCTGATATCGGTAGAAGAATGTTAACAACAAAGTTCTGATGTGCGCTCCATCTACGTCAGCGTCCGTCATGATGACTATGCGATGATAGCGCAGTTGGGTGGAATCGAATTCATCACCTTTGACACCTAAACCGAGTGCTGTAATTAACGATTGAACTTCGTTATTTTTATAGATTTTGGCGTCGTCGGTTTTTTCAATGTTGAGAATTTTACCACGTAAAGGCAAGATCGCTTGAGTGCGGCGATCGCGTCCTTGTTTGGCGCTGTTATGGACAAATACACCACTTGCCAAAGCAAAGTTGTGGGTATGAGGAACTTCAATGTCGTAAACGTCTACCTGTTCTTCTAAATGTTCGATTGAAACAACGCGGTGATTGTAATTGGCAACTGCTTCATTAGCAAGAGCTTGATTACTTTCAAAGTAGCGCTCACAGAATGTATCGAACTTTAACAGAGAATTGTCTCGTGTCTGTAGACGGTAAGCTTGATAAGCATTCAAGTCAAGCACACCTTGCTCAACTTCGATTTGCTTGAGAGCAGCAATAGTTTTGCGATAGTAGGTTTGCTGTAAAGCAGCTTGGCGCTTGGCACGGAATTCAGGCGTCCATTGTTCTTGTGTTTTTTCTCGTCGCCATGCCAACAAAGCCTCATCTTGCCATTGTTGCTTGGCTACAACTGAGTAAGTCTCACGCGCCTGTGGGTTATTAGCAAAATAATTGCGAACTTTTTGAGCTTGAGCTATGCAATTGGTTTCATCATTCCAATAGTTTTGCTGTGCTTGATTGAGATGTTCGCGGTTTTGCTGACGATAAGTTTCGTTATTGTCATAAAACTCTCGCCATTTACCAGTCATATAGGCTTTGTAAGCTGTAGAAGCCCATTGCATCTTAGCCTGTTGTGACAAAATCTGCCGCGTTTGGGGTTCCTGCATTCTTTGGCTCATCTTGGCGCGAAATTCCTCACTCTGATGAATTTGGCGGCTCTTTTGAATTACATCTGGTCGATGTAATGTTTTTTTCAGGTGTTTGCGATGCAAATCTAAGTGTGCTTCACGGTACATCCGCTTGATGTTTGTTGGGTTGTTATTGAGTTTGTTGAAATCAACATGATGGCGATCACTGCCATCTGAGGACTTATAGACACCATGCTCAAGGTTGTAAAAATCTGCCAGCAAATGAGTGTAAATCCACTTATCAGTCAATGGATTCCAAACCATTTCGTAGCCAATAAGTCCCGTTCCCCCTTCATTCTTCTGTGATATCTGACGATGTAGAGGCATGAGAGAGTCTTCCGAAGTCAGTAATCCTGCTGCCTTATAACTACCATCTCGCAACATATGTAGGTGATCGGGTGTGCAAATTAGCGTTTCCCCGTTATCCAATGTAATTTTGATGACTTTGGCATTGGACTTTGTCATTCGGGCATTGATGATTCTCTCTATCCCAATATTCCCGCTTTCCCTGATTGTGTAGCAAAAATGCTCTTTTCCGATTGCCTGTTCGGCAACAATTTCTTCAAGGCTAAGATTACGTCCGTCAGCTAATACTACTAATGTACTACCAATGTAACATCCGCCGGCTGAGTCCCCTTCCACGATGAAAATTTCCGATTCGCTGGGATCACGAGAACTACAATCTGCCAATTTCCCAGGTAATGGCGAAGATTCTAGCACCGATTTGCGCCGAACTAATTCCCGCGCATGACGGGCGGCTTCTGCGGCTTTGAAAGCTTGGATAGCTTTATCTAAAATTGAGTCTGCGATCGCCGGATGAAATTCTAGGTATTCGGTGAGGACTTCTCCCACCAAAGAATCGACAATTCCCCGAACTTCGGTATTACCAAGTTTGGTTTTGGTTTGTCCTTCAAACTCTGGATCTGGGACTTTAACGGAAATAACCGCAGTCAAACCTTCGCGGACGTGTTCGCCACTGAGGTTAGGTTCATTCTCTTTAATTTTATTGCGCTTGCGAGCGATCGCATTTAATGTCCGAGTCAGAACCGCCTTTAACCCTTCTAAGTGCGTACCACCATCCACTGTACGAATATTGTTAGCAAAACCCAGCACATTATCCGTGTAAGCATCAGTACACCATTGCAAGGAAACTTCCACTATTACGTTGTTTCGTTCTCCCTGCACATAGATAATTTCTTCATGCAGGGGCTGCTTCTCACGGTTCATGTAGGCGATATATTCTTTAATGCCACCCTTGTAATCGTAGGATTCTACCTTGGGTGTATCGCTTTTCAGTAGTTCAAGACGGTGGTCAGTAAAGGTAATTTTGACACCAGCATTCAGATACGCCAACTCCCGTAGGCGACCTGATAAAGTGATGTAATCAAACTCTATGCTAGTAGTGAAGATTTGGGTATCTGGTTTAAAAGTAACAGAAGTTCCGGTTCTAGCTTCTTTGTAAGGCTTGACTTGTAGTTCAGTAACTGGGATACCCCGTTCATAACGCTGAATATGAACTTTTTTATCTCGCCAAACTGTAACTTCTACAACCTCAGATAAAGCATTAACAACAGAAATACCAACCCCGTGTAATCCTCCAGAAACTTTATAGCCACCGCCGCCAAACTTACCACCAGCGTGTAATACCGTCATCACGGTTTCCAAAGCCGATTTGCCAGTGCGCGAGTGAGTATCGATGGGAATACCGCGACCATCATCTGTTACAGTCACCGAACCATCAACGTTGATATCCACCTCTATATGAGTGCAATAACCCGCCAAAGCCTCATCAACTGAATTGTCTACTACCTCGTAAACTAAATGGTGGAGTCCTCGCGGCCCAGTAGTACCGATGTACATTCCTGGTCTTTTGCGGACGGCTTCCAGACCTTCCAGAACTTGAATCTGATCGGCACTGTAACTGCTCGTCATGTAAACTCTCCTGAAGTGTGGGGTTTAAGTCGCCAAAAGGCAAATAAAAGTAAAAACACTCCAAAATTGTAACACAAAAGCCTTGCTAGCGTCTGTAGGGCATTTTCAAGAGAAGTTTATACTGGGGTTGGAGTCCTGTGTAATAGGGGCAGGGGCAGAATAGCTTAATGACTAATGACTAATGACTAAATTAATTGTGATTTGTGGGGCGACAGCAACAGGTAAGTCGGGTTTGGCTTTGGCTTTGGCGATGCGGTTGGGTTCTGTAATTCTCAGTGCTGATTCTCGTCAAGTTTACCGTGAGTTTGATATTGGAACGGCAAAACCAACTGTGGCTGAACAAAAATTGGTGCCGCACTATTTAATAGATATCTGCGATCCAACAGACATGATGACAGTAGCAGACTATCAACAACAAGCACAAGCCTTAATTAATTCTCCTTCATCTCCCCCACTTCTAATGGTTGGTGGCACGGGTTTATACATCCGTTCCATTGTTCAAGGGATGAAAATTCCTCGAGTCGCACCGCAAATAGAATTGCGATCGCAGCTTGAATCTCTCGGTCAATCTCAACTATACGCAATGTTACAACAAGTTGATCCGGTTGCTGTACAAAAGATTCATGCTAATGACTCAGTGCGGACTTTAAGAGCATTAGAGGTATATTATGTCACTGGTCATCCCATTTCGGAACAGCAAGGGGAGAATCCGCCAAATTATCCGATTTTGCAAATTGGTTTGGATTGCGATGTTGGCAAGTTGGGCGATGTCTCCGACGGGCTACGTCTACGTATTCAACAGCGTACTGAGGAAATGATAGCAGATGGGTTGGTCGCTGAGGTGGAGTATCTTTGTCAAAAATATGGCGCTGATTTGTCTTTGTTAAATACTTTGGGTTATCAAGAAATTAAGCAATATTTGGCTGGGGATATTTCCTTAGATGAAGCGAAAGAATTAACAATTTTGCATACACGGCAATTTGCCAAACGACAACGTACTTGGTTTCGAGCATATCCACAAATTGAATGGTTTGATGCGGATGAACCTGATTTATTAGAGAAAGTTTGGCAGCGGATAAATGAGTTTATGAGTTGGACAAGTTCGTGAGAATTTTTTTGCTCATGCAAAGACGCAAAAAACTTTACGTCTTTACAGCGAGTGTCTTATAAAGTGTCGGGATCTACGCCCATAGCCCGTAGCCTATCTGCTAGTAATTGGGTACGTTGTTCTGCTTGTTCAGCACGTTGTCGTTCCTGTTCAGCACGTTCATCCCCAGTCAGCAAAACAGTACCATCTTGGTAGCACCAGCGTAACCTAAGCAAGCAATAACAGTGTGTCACCCAGGACACCATTGGCTTGCAGAACTTCATCCTAGCTAAAGATGAGTGCGATCGCCTTTTACTCCCCCCTAAGCTGCTATTCTTGCAACAATAGTAAATACAGCCATCAACAGCAGCCTGCAAAATGCCATGACAGACACCGCAGTTAGCATTTCTCTCGCCGATATCCAAACCCTTGAGCAGTTATACACCTTCCGAGAGCGCACCGAAGTTTTAGAATTTCTGGATAAACATCCGTTTCTCATTCCCGTGCTGCTAGAAGCACCTGAGAAAATTCGCCACTACTTCCCTGACTCTCAGCTATTTCTGGAAGTTGTTCCAGATCCAGAAATCATCGACTACGTGCTGCTGGTATTATCTATTTTGATGAAGCTTGACCCTGATGATGCGATCGCAAGACAAAAACAAATGGATCTGGATTGGTGGTTAAATAGTACAACACACGAGGTACGAAGTCAGTTCATTACGCTTTTAGAATATCCAGATGAGTTTTGATTGGTTTGAGTATCTTAAAGTAGCTATAGAGCTAGCAGGTGCTGCAACTACTTCTGCCAATCAAGAAGCTAAGTTTTGTGCGGCCATCAGTCGAGCGTACTATGCACCTTTTATCGAAGCACGAAACTACCTGCGCGATCAAGAAGGGCATTCAATTCCGACAACAGGTAATGCTCATAAGTATGTCAGTGACCAATTTGATATTAGTCCCGAACCACAGCGTCAATTGTTAGCAAAAGAATTAGCAAAGTTACGACTTTATCGCAATCAAGCAGATTATGTAGATAAATTTCCTGGATTAGCTGGTATTACGTTAATGGCTTTAAATTCATCTGAGGAAGTAATTTTAATTTTAAGCAACCTGTAAACATCTACCTTGAACTTTAAAAAACTATGCTTACCCAAGATAAAAAACAACTCAACTGGAAACCCATTATCAAAGCATTCGAGGCTGTCCTTGGTAAAAATGGTGTGGTGCAACGCCGCGAAGAACTTATTACTTATGAATGCGATGGTTTAACTGGCTATCGCCAACGTCCGGCTGTGGTGGTGTTACCCAGAACTACAGAACAAGTTGCCCAAGTGGTGAAGATATGCAATCAGTATTCTATCCCCTTCATCGCACGCGGTTCTGGTACTGGTCTATCTGGCGGTGCTTTGCCAGTGATAGACTCTGTTTTAATTGTCACTTCCTTAATGCGGCAAATCCTCAGCATTGATTTGGAAAATAAACGGGCAATTGTTCAACCAGGGGTGATTAATAGTTGGGTAACACAAGCAGTTAGTGGTGCTGGTTTTTACTACGCTCCTGATCCATCTAGTCAAATTATCTGCTCTATTGGCGGTAACATTGCCGAAAATTCTGGTGGCGTACATTGTCTCAAGTATGGCGTCACTACTAACCACGTTTTAGGATTAAAAATTGTCACGCCGGAAGGGGAAATTATCGATTTAGGGGGACAAATTCCAGAAATGCCTGGTTATGATTTAACAGGTGTGTTTGTTGGTTCTGAAGGCACTTTAGGAATTGCCACAGAAATTACTTTGCGAATTCTCAAAAGTCCAGAATCAATTTGTGTGCTGTTAGCAGATTTTACTAGTATTGAAGCTGCTGGAGCAACTGTTTCTGATATCATCAGCGCCGGAATTATTCCTGGTGGTATGGAAATGATGGATAATTTTAGCATCAATGCAGTTGAAGATGTTGTAGCAACTAATTGTTATCCCCGCGATGCTACTGCTATTTTACTAATAGAAATTGACGGTTTAGAAGTGGAAGTTGCAGGGAATAAACAGCGAATTACGAAAATTTGTAAAAAAAATGGTGCGCGTAATGTCACTTCTGCTACTGACCCAGAAACCCGATTGAAATTATGGAAAGGACGCAAAGCAGCTTTTGCGGCGGCTGGACATTTAAGCCCAAATTATTATGTACAAGACGGTGTAATTCCTCGTACTCAGTTGCCTTATGTTCTGCACGAGATTGAGGCATTAAGTCAACAATACGGTTATCGTGTTGCTAATGTATTTCATGCTGGCGATGGCAATCTTCATCCGCTAATTCTTTTTGATAATTCTGTGCCTGGAGCATTAGAGCAAGTAGAAGAAATGGGTGGAAAAATTCTCAAACTTTGTGTCCAAGTCGGTGGTAGCATTTCTGGTGAACACGGCATTGGTGCAGAGAAAAAGTGCTATATGCCACAGATGTTTAGCGAAGTTGATTTAGAAACTATGCAATGGGTGCGGCAAGTTTTTAATCCTAAAGGATTAGCAAATCCTGAAAAGATATTCCCCACACCACGAACTTGTGGTGAAGCAGCAAATGCATCGGCACTTAAGCAATTTGAAGGTGTGGAAAGATTTTAATTTTCCGCAAAGCTGCATTTGTAGCTCCTCTCGTTCCCTGGCTCTGCCAGGGAATGCACTTCATTGAGGCAGAGCCTCAAGTTTAGTATAGGAGGCAGAGCCTCAATGAGAGGCATTCCCAGCCGGAGGCTAGGAACGAGAGTTTGAGGGGTGCGCTTAATGTAGGGATGTGGGGAAACTACGCACATCATAGCGTCTTGTATTTCACAGAATTAAAAATAGCGATAATTGTCTGCTAAGGCACATTTATTAATTTACATCTTGGCATAAAATCATCATTTCTTTACATCATCCGGAGGGTTACAACTTTATTTTGTAGTTATATATATTCCGATCGCACTAGGTAATGCTTACAAATGAATCGGGTTGCTCGCCGTAGTGTTTCTTACTTGCTGTGTTTGGGATTAGTAGTCGCTTTAACAGTTTTTTCACTCTCTTCACTGCCAGTTTATTCCCAAAAAACAAGTCCTTTAACTACAGAAATTCGCGGTGTTTGGCTGACTAATGTTGCTAGTGGTGTACTATTTATTCCTTGGGGTATTAACCGGGCTGTCAATCAATTATCGGCTCTTAACTTTAATACAATTTATCCTGTAGTTTGGAACCGGGGACATACTTTTTATAAAAGTGCTTTAGCTAAAACTGCTACAGGCTCTGATACTCAACCTTTCCTCAACTTTATGCACGGTGGACAGGATGTTTTAGCAAAAATAGTGACACTTGCTAAAAATAAAGATTTGAAAGTCATTCCCTGGTTTGAATACGGGTTCATGACGCCCCATTATTCACAATTAGCAAGGCGTTATCCTGAATGGTTAACAATTGGGCAAGAAGGTATAAACTCTATTCAAGATGCTCCACCGGAAGAAATCAATAATCTTTTGGTGAGTAAACAGGCTTGGTTGAATCCCTTACATCCAGAAGTCCAAGAGTTTATTCAAGGGCTAATTTTGGAAGTAGTCAGGGATTACGATGTGGATGGGATTCAACTTGATGACCATTTTGGAATGCCTGTACAGTTTGGCTACGATCGCTTCACTATTGAACTATACCAGCAAGAACACCAAGGCAAAAGTCCCCCTAATGATCCTTTTAACTCAAAATGGATGCGTTGGCGGGCAGACAAAATTACTGATTTCATGGCAGAAATTTATCAAGCTGTCAAGGCAGTTAAACCCAATGTCAGAATATCTTTATCTCCTAACTATCAAGCTTTTGCCTATAAATACTATTTGCAAGATTGGGAAAGTTGGGTAAAAAAAGGTTTAGTTAATGAGTTAATTTTACAGGTATATCGAAATGAAAAAAAGTCTTTTATCGCTAAACTGGAACAACCATCTGTGAAATTGGCTCAAAGTCTAATTCCTGTAGGTATTGGTATATCAACGGGAACGGTAGGTAATCCTGTGAAAATTGCCCAAGTTCGAGAACAAGTTCAGGTAGTGCGCGATCGCAATTTTAATGGTATCTCTTTTTTCTACTGGGAGAGTCTGTGGGGTTACATTGTACCTGAATCACCTCAACAGCGACGCAAAGCTTTTTTTGAGATGTTTAATCCTAAAACTGTCAGACTATTACACCCAAAGAAACTTTGATGCGATTCGCGCCTAGAAATACTAGATTTGGCTTGACATTGCTGTGGACTTTAGCTACTTTTGGCGGTTTTTTATTGAGTTTACTCTTAATTGAAGTCGGCGAAAAGCCAGATATCGGGCTAGTAGAAGCAGCTATTGGCGGATTTGTAATCGCACTTCTTCAAGGCTGTCTTCTCAAACAACCTATATTTTGTATTAGGTGGATTTTGTCAAGTCTTTTGGGTTGGAGTATGATCACTGCGATCGGTATTGGTGCGGTGGGTTGGATTGTACCTAGCACTCAGATTTTTCCCCTGAGAATCCTGTCTGGGGCGGTTTATGGTGCCCTTGGCGGCTTTGGGATTGGATTGGCACAATGGTTAGCAATTCCCCAGGCGGTGGTGGCGTGGCGATGGATATTTGTCTCTACGGCAAGTTGGGCTATTGCTGTCCCTGTGGGTTCTGTTGTCGGGATGATCTTGCACCGCTTGACGCAGTTATTCTTAGGCGAAGTCATCGGATTAGCTATGACTTGGCTGCTGGTTGGTATTCTCACAGGAATGAATGCTCACAAATTGCGCTCGTAACTTCCCACTCCTTTTATTAAGAATTATAAATTTAATTGGTGTTTAGTGACGATTCCACTTAGATATATGCAAGAATCTTAAAAAATTGTTAAAAACCAATTTTAGTAAGTTTGCCCTAATCTGCAAATGTATTTTCGCCTTGAAAAAGCAGGATTTGTTAAGCTGACTCCTACTTAGCTTTCCTAGATTTCTGATCAGAAGTAGAGAAAGATCCAAATTTCGATGAGCAATAGCTCAGAAAACTTTGCTATAGGCGCTAAAGTGCATCTACTAGAAACGTAACTACAAGAGAGCGCCTAGAAGAGTCAGTAATACTAGACAGGGACTCTCCCATGAATATAAATCCAGTGGAATCAACTATAGAGTTGACAAAATTATCACCTCCTCAGATTCTCTTTGGCACAGAAGTAGATGATCAAAGTACAGAACAAGCAGTTGGACTCCAGGTTGAACGAGATCATCTGCTAGAAGCGATCGCTAGACGGATTCACCAATCTGTAGAATTAGAGTCAATTCTGCATCAGACAACAAAAGAACTCCGCCAGTTTTTGAATTGCGATCGCGTGCTAATTTATCGCTTCCAGGCTGATGGTAGTGGAGTAATCATTACTGAATCAACTGTAACTGCCAGTAATCCACTGTTGGGAAAAAACATCACCGATCCCTGCTTGAGTCGCAAACATCGAGAACACTACGGACGAGGTTGCATTCAAGTTGTCGAAGATATTTATGCAGCTGGCTTGCATTCTTGCTATATAGATTTTCTGGCATCTTTGCAGGTGAGAGCCAATCTAGTCGTATCAATTTTTAAAGAGCAAGATATTTGGGGGCTATTAATTGCCCAGCATTGCCACCAACCGCGTCAATGGCAGCAAACGGAAACTGATTTGCTCAAGCAGTTGGCAACTCAAATCGGCATTGGTGTGCAACAGGCAGAACTTCGTCAGCAGATTCAGGATCTCAAAGCAAAATTGGAGTTGCAAAAACAAAAACAGAGCAATCAGTTGCAGCAGGTGCGATTTGAAGCCTTGGTGCGACGTATGACAGAACAAATCCGCGACAGTTTGGATCAAACTCAGGTGTTGCAGACAGTAACTCAGGAATTAGCAGAGTTACTGAACCTTGATCGTTGTCAAATCGAACTCTATAGCAGTTGCCAAACTCTGGTTACTATTACCTACGGATACAGCAGGAAGCTACCCCTTTGTCAAGGATTGACCAGAGAGATTGCAGACCATCTGGAAATTTATCAACCCCTGTTACAAAAACAACCATTGCAATTTTTGGAAATTGTGCCGGGATGGGAACCAAAGTTGTTAGTTATGTCCCAAACGGTTTGTCCAATTTTCGATACTCAAGGGATTTTGGGAAATATTTGGTTGACAAGAGCGACACAAGAAGCATTTGATCAACTTGAAATTGAGCTAGTGCAGCAGATAGCAAATGAATGTGCGATCGCCATTCGGCAAGCGGAGTTTTCCGAACAAACCCAGGCACAGGTAAAAGAATTAGAAAAAGGCGATCGGCTCAAAAACCAATTTCTCAGAACCCTGTCCCAAGAACTGCGGACACCAATAACTAGCATCAGCCTTGCAGTCCAAACACTCGAAAGTGTCCTCACACCAGAGGAGATATCAAATATAGAAATAGTTCCGCAGCTTTTGCAGATTCTGCATAACGAGTGTGGGCGAGAAAACAAATTAATTAACGATCTACTCACACTTACATATCTCGAAGCCGAACCCGAACCCCCAACTTTGATTGCCATTGACTTACAAAGTTGGCTTCATCCCATTGTCGAGTCTTTTCGAGACCTCACCAACTGCCAGCGACAAAAGTTAAATCTGAGGGTTGATCAGGCGCTGCCGCCTTTGGAGACAGATATCACCGATTTTGAGCGGATTGTCACCGAACTGCTTAACCATGCCTGCAAATACACCCCAGCAGGCGAATCGATCAGAGTCTCTGCTCACCTAACAGGAAATGCAGTAGAGCTTAATATTACCAATTCGGGAATAGAGCTTACCAGCAATGAACTATCACGGATATTTGAGCCTTTCTATCACCTTGACAAACATGATCCTTGGAAACATAGCGGCACTGGACTGGAATTGGCATTAGTGCAGAAAATGGTCAGACATTTAGGCGGCTCAATTTATGTCAAGAGTGCAATAGGTCAAACCACCTTCACCGTTAAATTTCCCCTTTAATTTCTTTTTTGGGCGCGGCACTAGCAAATCTGTGAGAAGTTGTGCTATGCTGATTAATCGTGCGGGTGACTAGCTCAACGGTAGAGCAGTAGACTCTTAATCTATTGGTTGCGGGTTCAAATCCCTCGTCACCCACTTTTTGAGTATTTTAAAAGCTTGTTGAGCAATTAGTGCATATTTACATAATTTGCTTTATGTATGCACAGATATTTTCAGGCAAATAGACCATGCAGTAGGGGCACAGCAATATTCCCTAGAATGTGTGGTTCAATTCAATGAAAACTGCTCTAAGTTTGTAGTGAATTTATGGTAAGTGTAACACTGACGGCTGTTGCTAGTGCGTAGGCGTAGCCCGTCGTAGACATCGCATGAAAAGTCAGGGTTTTACACGTTGCCCAGTGAAAGTGAACCTTCCCGCTACTGGGGCATAATCATTAAGCGGATTTGCTTTTATATTGAAGATGCGAAGTGTCGCTGTTGCCTGCACTGTCCCAGTTTTCGGCTCAAACTTTGCCTGAAAATCGCCTCTGCCAATGGAAGCGGGTAATGTCGCTGTTTGGTAATTAAAGTTGAGTGTTGCTGCAACCTTGGAAATAAAATTCCCGTTTATATCACAGTTTGGGCATTCGTTACGAACAAAACAGCAGATGTTAGGAATGAAGTTGTTGTAGTTACCACAGCTTGTCTATTTGTAGCAAACGCTGATGTTGCCGTGACCACAGCTTAAGTAAAACTTATCAATAAACTTGTTGTCGTTACCCCAGCTTGCTTATTTGTTGCAAACGCTTATGTTCTCGTTATCACAATTTAAGTAAAACTTATCAATAAACTTGTTGTCGTTACCACAGCTTGTCTATTTGTAGCAAATGCTGATGTTGTCGTTACCACAGCTTAAATAAAACTTATTAATAAAGAGTACAAAATACTTGCTTGCCCTAAAATGGCAGTGGCAACGATGAGCATATTTTAAAACGATAAGCAAATAGCGATGTGTACGACCAACTACGCCTACGCCCAATTTGACTGCATACTGAAGCGTTTCTAACGAGACAGGCAAGATTTCACAGCCTTCTCCCAATTCTTCAATTATATTTTGTTAAACCCTTGGGTTAAACTATTGCTACACCCTAAAATTTTTAATTCATTATGACTCAATCACCAGTAAAAACTCTCTATATAACAGATTTTGCATTGTGGATTGAGCAGACTCTCAATAGCTTAAAATCCCAAGATTATAGCACCGTAGACTGGGAAAACTTAATTGAGGAAATAGAAGCATTGGGGAGGAGAGATAGACGCGAATTAGAAAGTCGTTTGACAACTTTATTTGAACACGTCTTAAAACGGAATTATCTAAATTTACCAGAATGTTATGGCGGTTGGGAAGCAACAATTAGCCGCACACAACAAGAATTAAGTCGTATTCTTCGAGATTCCCCTAGTCTGCGTAATTATTTCTTAACTATATGTGATGAATCTTATCAAAATGCCCATAAAAACGTGAGTAAGGAATATCAAACAAAATTTCCTGATGATTGTCCTTTTCCTAATGATGTAGAGACATTATTGAATGAAAGCTTTTGGTGTTGTTAAAAACCTGTAGTCATCAGTTTTCGGTTATGATTTGTAACCTTTGTGGCTATTTGTTGCTTTTGGATCGCATTTGGATCGCTGGGGTTGAAGATGAAACGATAAAGCCAAATATTAGAATCAACAAAGCATGGGGTCGAATCACCAGCATTCGTTTGCTTCTTCTCTGGCGAGTGATTTGAAACGTTAGCTGGGTGATAATACCCGTTTGCAGAAATTATTTTACAATTTACTTAAAAAAGAATATGGAAATCAAACACATTTGCGTGATTGGGGCTGGAATCAGTGGTCTGGTAACAACTAAAACTTTTATCGAGGAAGGGTACGACGTTACTGTATTCGAGAAACAAAAAGGACTTGGTGGTGTTTGGGAAAAATCTCGAAGTTATCCAGGATTAACAACCCAGAATACAGGTGACACCTATAGTTTTTCAGACTATCCCATGCCTGCATCCTACCCAGAATGGCCGACAGCAGAAGATATGCAGAATTACCTAAATTCATACGCCGATAATTTTGGGGTTCTTGAGAGGATTCGCTTTCAAACAGAAGTGACAAATGTTTCTCGAAAAACTGGAGAACAACCAGGATGGATAGTTACCATCAGAGTGAATGAAAAAGAGGAAAAACACGAATTTGACTTTGTGCTAGTGTGCAATGGGATATTTAGCACCCCTAAGCTACCTTCCTTACCAGGTAGGGAGGAGTTCGCAGCATCTGGAGGACGGGTACTACATTCTACCGAGTTTAACGATGCCTCAATTATTGAGGGTAAGCGGGTAGTGGTAGTAGGTTTTGGTAAGTCTGCCTGTGACATTGCGACTGTGGCGGCAAACACAGCCAGAGAATCCACCCTCATCTTCCGTCAGCCTCTGTGGAAGATTCCGAGATTTTTCCTGGGTTTAGTAAACCTGAAGTATATTTTATTAACCCGCTTTTCAGAAGCTTGGTTCCCCTGGCGTCAAATGGGACGGCTTGAAAGCTTGCTGCACACTCTGGGAAAGCCCCTAGTATGGGCTTTCTGGCGCACTAACGAGACGCTGTTACGCCTGCAATTCGGTCTTGATAGCTGCGGGATGTTGCCTGAACAACCGATGAATCAGGTTAACTGTCAAATTACTATAGCTCATCCAGATTTCTTCAAGTATGTACACTCTGGTAAAATCCAGGCAATTAAAACGAGCATTGCCAAGTTTATCCCTGGTGGCGTAGAATTAGCCAATGGTCAACAGTTGCAAGCAGATATAGTAATTTTTGGTACAGGATTTCGCCAAGAACTTCCCTTTCTCGAAGAAGAATATCGCCGACAGGTAGTCGATGAAGATGGTAATTTTAGCCTTTACCGTTATCTGATTCACCCTAATATTCCCCAGATGGGTTTTGTTGGTTATAACAGCAGTTTATATAGTCAGTTAACATCAGAAGTTAGTGCTTGGTGGCTGCTAGAGTATGTCAAAGGCAACTTGTTATTGCCTTTGCCGTCAGCAATGTATGAAGAAATGGCAGCAAATATGGATTGGATGAAAACTCAGTATCATCGTGTTGTAGCGAAGGCGACATGCATCTTCTCATTTTCCTTACGTTACACTGAGCAACTCATGGAAGATATGGGTGCAAATAATCAACTTGGTGTCTGGAAGGGAATTTCACAGATTATGATGCCTGTGGATTCATCCCTTTACAACAAACTTCGACAGGAATTAAAGTCGCAAAGACTGACAAATGTCAATGATTCACCTACTAATGAATCTAATCATTCTGAGTTGGAAGTAGGTGGGTGAACTAACTCCATTGATAAAGCACCGAAACGATAGCCTTTGCCATAGACTGTGTGAATCAGCGCAGTTTCTCTACCTACTTCAATCTTACGACGCAGTAAACGAATTAATGCCGCGATCGCATTACTATTGGGTTGTTCCTCTTGCCACAAATTTTGCATAATCTGGGCATGAGTCATTAGTTGTCCAGTGTGTTCCATAAAGTATTGTAATAACTGGCTTTCTTTCTGCGAAAGCTCAATTATTCGTCCTTGGCGATAGGCTACTTGATTTTCACAGTCGAGTTCTAAATCAGCGACAGTCAGCCGTCCGGTGGTGGTTTCATAAGTTTGAGAACCGGAACGACGCAATAAAGCGCGGACTCTGGCTAATAACTCCCGCAGTTCAAAAGGTTTAACTAAATAGTCGTCTGCACCAGCATCTAAACCTTGTACGCGGTCATCTAGAGTATCCTTAGCTGTGAGAAACAAAACAGGAGTGGTTTTGCCTTGGCGTCGCAATTCCTGACAAATTTCTAACCCCGTCTTTCCTGGCAGCATCCAATCTAAAATTAATAAGTCATAATTGCCTATTTGTGCATATTCGCTGCCACTGGTTCCATCGTAAGCGGCATCCACAGTGTAACCCTCACGAGTTAATAAGCGACTCAAGGGTTCAGTTAGTTCAACTTCATCATCAACTAATAAAATTATCATGCTGCTTGTGGTAAGCATATAAAGATATTATTCAACTGCTGGGACACCAAGGATACTAAAAAAAGAATGCTGACTGTTGCATTGCCAAAAGGGGAACTCCTTAAAAATAGCATCCGCCTGCTACAATCTGTGGGCTTAGACTTTAGTGCTTTTTTAGATTCAGGAAATCGCCAACTTCAAATTCCTGACACTAAAGGAGTTGCAAAAGGTTTGCTGGTGCGGGCGCAAGATGTACCCGTTTATGTAGAATATGGTCAAGCACAACTGGGTATTGTTGGTTACGATGTGCTGCGGGAGAAGCAGCCGCAAGTTGCCCATTTGGTAGATTTACAGTTTGGGCATTGTCGAATGTCGGTAGCGGTAAAAGCATCCAGTTCTTATCGATCGCCTTTAGATTTACCAGCGCATGGTAGAGTTGCTTCCAAGTATGTCAATTGCGCTCGTGAATATTTCCACAGTCTAGATTTACCTGTGGAAATAGTGCCATTGTATGGTTCAGTGGAATTAGGTCCAATTACTGGGATGTCAGAAGCGATCGTAGATTTGGTTTCCACAGGGCGGACTTTGCGCGAAAATGGTTTGATTGAAATTGCCACTCTCTATGAAAGCACGGCGCGGTTAATTGCCCATCCTTTGAGTTATCGCCTAAACACGGGTAATCTAAGTGATGTGATTGCCAAGTTGCGGTCAGCTGTTTTGGTAGAGGTTTAATAGTTCCAGTCAGAGGGGAATTTTGCACATTTAGGATGCTCGACAATTTTTATCACTAAAATTATGATTTAATCCGTAAACTGATGATTTAATCAGTAAACTGATGATTTAATCACCAAACTCATGATTTTTTCCTTAAAATCACGATTTTTATACTAAGATCATGATTTTTTCCTTAAAATCACGATTTTTTTCTTAAACTCATGATTTTTTTCTTAAACTCATGATTTTTTTCTTAAACTCATGAGTTTTTTCTTAAACTCATGATTTTTTCACTAAACTTCTGTGTTGAGTCCAATACAGACCTAACAAGAACAGCCCCTTCCCTACAAAAACTACGGTGTACACACAAGTCATCGAATTCCCAAAACAAAAACCTCACCCTGCCCTGACGGACATCCCTCTCCCCTTAGTAAGGCTACGGTCTGTGTACACACAAGTCGAATTACCCCCCTTAATCCCCCCTTATTAAGGGGGGAAACCGGAAATCTAGTTCCCTCACGCCACATGCTTCAAGTCGGCAAAGCCGCCCAACGCAGTGGCTCCCCTTTATAAGATCCGGGTTAGGGTGGGGTAAAACCTTGGTTAATCAGCTATTTCAGACTTGTGTACACCGTAGCCTTAGTAAGGAAAGGGACAGGTTTGCCAGAGGCGGGGAAAGGACTAAGAATTATTAAAAAAGCTTAAGTTATTCTGGAGATAGACACCCTGCTGACTAAATATCACATTTAAATTTATTAAGAAAAGTCAATGAAAGCTGGACACATTGATACAGAAGTGGCGAGGCTAGAAACCCTCCGCCAGTATCAAATTCTTGACACTGAACCGGAAGAAGCCTACAACAATCTTGCCCAGTTAGCGGCATTTATTTGTGGCACTCCCATCTCCTTGGTAAATTTTATTGATGAAAATCGTCAATGGTTTAAAGCAAGAGTCGGTTTAGATATATCAGAAATGCCCCGGAGTGTTGGATTATCTTACCTTTGCCTAGAGCAGCGTAATGTTGTAGTGGTTCCCGATAGCCTAGCTGATGAAAAATTGGCAAAGAATTTGGCAGTAACTAGCTATCCATATATGCGGTTTTATGCAGGTGTACCCCTAATTACCCCCAAGGGAGATATGCTGGGAACTCTGTGCGTGATTGACCAAGTTCCCCGGCAATTGAGCCAAAAACAAGTGGAGGCGCTTGTAGCTCTGAGTCGCTTGGTAATCGACCAACTAGAACTCAGGCGTTATGTAGCTGGGGAAAGTGAAGAACGCTGGCAATTAGCATTACATGGTAATAAGGATGGGATTTGGGATTGGAACCTCCAGACTAATGAAGTGTTCTTCTCAACTCAATGGAAGGAGATGCTCGGCTATAAAGACCAGGAAGTTTCCACCGATTGGGATGAATGGACAAAACGAATCCATCCCGATGAGCGAGATTGCGTAGTTCAAGCTTTCCAAGACCACTTTGCCAAGAAAACACCGTTTTACGTCTGTGAATATCGAGTCCAATGCCAAGACGGCAGCTATAAATGGATTCTAGATCGAGGACAGGCACTTTGGGACGCATTGGGTGATATAGTACGGATGGTGGGTTCTTATACTGATATCACAGATCGCAAGCTGGTAGAAGAAGAATTAAAACGGCAAAATCTGCGATCGCAATTATTTGCCGAAATCACCCTGAAAATTCGAGAATCTTTACAAATAGATGAAATTCTGCAAACCACTGTCACAGAGGTACAAAAACTACTACAAGCTGACCGGGTGTTGATTTTTCAACTGTGGCCTGATGGTTCGGGAACAGTGGTACAAGAGGCAGTGCTGCCTGGTTGGCCGGTAATTCTCGGAGAAAATATTTTTGACCCCTGTTTTAAAGAAGAATATATAGAAAGATATCGCCAGGGAAGAGTAAGTGCCATTGAAGATATTGAAGCTGCTCATATTCAACCATGCCATCGAAAATTTCTTCAGCAATTTGCTGTCAGGGCTAATCTCGTAGTGCCGATTTTTGTCAGAGACAGCATTTGGGGCTTGTTGCTGGCTCATCAGTGTGCCGCACCTCGACAGTGGAATAACTTTGAGACGGAGTTGTTACAGCAATTAGCTAACCAAATTGGGATTGCTTTATCTCAAGCGCAACTATTAGAAAAAGAAACTCAGCAAAGTCAAGAACTTACTCGTTCTAATGCAGAATTGGAACAGTTTGCTTATGTCGCTTCCCATGACTTGCAAGAGCCGTTGCGGATGGTAACAAGTTATTTACAACTACTAGACCAAAGATATAAAAATCAACTGGATGCCAATGCCGATCAGTTTATCACCTATGCAGTAGATGGGGCGCGGCGGATGCAGACCCTGATCAATGATTTGTTGAACTACTCCCGCCTCAGCAGCCGACGACAGCCCTTTCTACCAGTTGATTGTAGTGTTGTTTTACAACAGGCGATCGCTAATCTGGAAATTGCGATCGCTGATAGTATGGCAGTTATCACCCATGATCCTCTACCATTCGTAATGGCTGATAGTACCCAACTCACACAAGTATTTCAAAATTTAATTGCCAACGCAATCAAATTTTGCCGTCAGCAGCAGCCACGAATTCACATCGGAGTAGCCAGGGGAGATGTAAATCTAGATGAAGAAAGTTTAAGTTTTATCCCGTCAGCCGATGAATGGTTGTTCTGGGTGCATGATAATGGTATTGGTTTGGAACCCCAGTATGCTGAACGTATATTTATAATTTTTCAGCGTTTGCACGGTAGAGACAAGTATCCAGGCACTGGAATTGGTTTGGCAATTTGTAAGAAAATTATCGAACGCCACGGCGGTCGGATCTGGGTTGAGTCGAAACCGGGTGAAGGGTCGACTTTCTACTTCACAATTCCCGATAGAGCAATACCAAATTCTTAAAAACCTAATTAAAACAGGACTTACGCAAAAAAGTTCCGAAGTAGCGGTAATACCCTGCGGGAAGCTAAAGCTACATGAATTACCGCTACGATAAATTAGGTTTTTAAGAGAATTTTGTGTAAGTCCGATACAAAAACGGCTTAAAAATTAGTAGGGCGGCCTACTCCCTTTCTTTACGCTTGGAGACTGTTGAAGCCGTCTTCCTGGGTTGAAACAACAAGCAAACCCTCTAAAGTAAAGGAAACGTTAGTTGAATTACTGGCTTTAAATAAGTTTGGTCAAGTTCTGTATAGCAGCAGGTAAGTAATGGTAAGCACCATAACAGCGATTATGCCTATTCAGGTTTTATTAGTAGAGGATAATCCTGGCGATGCCCAACTTACACGCATTGCCCTGGAAAATAGCAAAATCTCGATTGACTTGAATGTGGTCGAAGATGGTGTAGAGGCAATGGCATTCTTGCGAAAACAAGAAAAATATGTCAAAGCAGCCCATCCAGATATTATACTGCTCGATTTAAACCTCCCTAGAAAAGATGGGCGGGAGGTATTAGCAGAAATTAAAGCAGATGAAAACCTTAAACGAATACCTGTAGTGATTTTGACGACTTCCCAAGCGGAAGAAGACATCCTGAAAGCTTATAATCTTTTTGCTAACTGTTATATAAGTAAGCCAGTAGATTTCGATCAATTCGTTAAAATTGTAGAATCAATAGAAAATTTTTGGTTTGCGATCGTAAAACTGCCACCGGAGTAGTGTAAATGGCAGGTAAACAGATTAAAATCTTGTTAGTAGAAGATAACCCTGGTGATGTCTTTTTATTACAGGAGTTGTTAAAGGAAGTTACCACAGTTGTAGTTGATTTGATGCCCGTTGAGCGGCTTAATGAAGCACTCAACTACCTAACAAACGAAATTTTTGATGTGATTTTGTTAGACCTTGTGCTGCCTGATAGCCAAGGACTAGAAACCTTTGTCATCGCTCACCATCAGGCAAAAGCTACCCCGATAATTGTGCTGACAGGTATAGACGATGAAACCCTGGCAATTAGCGCAATGCAGCAAGGAGCGCAGGATTATTTGGTGAAAGGGCAAGTAACTGGCGACTTGCTGGTACGCTCAATACGTTATGCGATCGAGCGTCAACGGGCAGACGACGCACTGCGCCATAGTGAGGAGCGATTTCGGGTTGCTCTGAAAAACTCTCCAATCTTTGTTTACAACCAAGATCGGGAGTTACGCTACACCTGGGTTTACAATCCCCCCGATGGATTGACAGTTGAGGAAATATTGGGCAAACAAGACTTGGATCTGATCCCAGTTGAAGATGCTCAACGTCTGATCGCAATTAAACATGGGGTGCTAAACACGGGGCGAGGAACGCGAGAGGAAGTATCAATTACAATCAGAGATACAACTCGATATTATGATTTAACTGTCGAGCCATTGCGAAATGAGTCGCAAGAAGTTGTCGGCGTGACTTGTGCCAGTATCGATATTAGCGAACGGGAAGCGGCGCTACGCGATCGCAAATTGGCAGAAGAAAAAATCCGCGAACAAGCAGCATTACTAGATGTCACCACAGATGCGATTTGCGTGCGAGATTTAAACAATCAAATTACCTTCTGGAACAAAGGCGCAGAAACACTTTACGGCTGGCAAGCTACAGAGGCATGGGGTAAAAATGCTAGTAAGCTTTTGTATGATGAACCTTCACCAGAAATTGAAGCGGCTCTGTTGCAAGTTATTAGTAAAGGTAAGTGGCAGGGTGAGTTAACTAAACTTACCAAAACTGACAAAGAAATCCTCGTTGCTAGTCGTTGGAGTCTAGTGTGCGATGAACAAGGCAAACCCAAATCAATTCTCACGGTTGACACAGATATTACCGAGAAAAAACATTTAGAAGCCCAATTGTTTCGCGCTCAACGCCTGGAAAGTATTGGCACTCTAGCTAGTGGTATTGCTCACGATCTTAACAATATCCTGACACCAATTTTGGTAGGAGCGCAACTGTTACCACTGAAATTTCCGGATGCGGATGAGCGAACTCGCCATCTATTAGAGATTTTGGAAATCAACGCTAGACGCGGTGCTGATTTAGTCAAACAAGTGCTGTCCTTTGCGCGGGGTGTAGAAGGGAAGCGCATCACTTTGCAAATCAAGCATTTGATTCTGGAACTTGCTAAGATTCTCAAAGAGACATTTCCCAAATCGATAGAAATCAGCACTGATGTACCGCAGGATTTGTGGATGGTTTCAGGAGATAGCACCCAACTGCATCAAGTGCTGATGAACCTCTGCGTTAACGCCCGCGATGCTATGGCCAATAGCGGTAGTTTGAATATCTCTGCCGAAAATGTGTTGATTGACGAAAATTATGCCCGCATCAACCTGGAAGCCAAAGAAGGGTCTTACACACTGATTACTGTCTGTGATACTGGAGTTGGGATTCCTAAAGAAATCTTAGATAGAATTTTCGAGCCATTCTTTACCACAAAAGATGTCGGACAAGGGACAGGTTTAGGACTTTCCACCGTACTTGGGATCATTAAAAGTCACGGAGGTTTTGTGAACGTGGATAGCGAACCCGGAAGTGGCACTACCTTTAAGGTTTACTTGCCAGCAGTCGGGGGAATGGAAATATTCACCCCAGAAGAGTTGCCACCACAGACAGGACATGGAGAATTGATTTTGGTTGTGGACGATGAAATTGCGATTCAAGAGATTACCAGAACATCACTAGAAGCTCACAACTACAAAATCTTAGTTGCCAGTGATGGCATTGAGGCGATCGCGCAATACGCTCAAAATATGGACAAAATTAGTGTTGTACTAATGGATATTATGCTGCCCTCGCTCGATGGTTTAACTGCCATCCGTACCCTACGAAAAATCAACCCCCAAGTCAGAATTATTGCTAGCAGTGGACTTATGCCTGACAATAAGCTCAGTGCAGTAGCTGCTATTGGTGTCAATATGTTTTTGCCTAAGCCCTATACTGTCAACGAATTATTGCTTTCTTTACAAAAAATACTATCGTGAAATCTGGTAATTACCTAAGTCATCTCTAGCTTCCCTCTCCTTTATAAGGAGAGGGATTGAGGGTGAGGTAAGCTAGGGACTGTATGTTATTTAATTCTTATTCCTAAGTAACCTGATAACTGTAAATGCTAATCGCCTGGATTGGTTATGATTGAGCATCGGTTAATACACTTGTGTTAGCGATACTCATTCATCTAGTTATTATGCCTCGGTTTCTGAAGTTTATCATCAATATAGTCATCTTGAGTACATTGCTACTCATATCTGTGCAAGTTTGGGCGCAAGATTGGCGTCCGGTTCGCGGTGGTATCCCTTTCGGTATTGGTGGTATAGCTTTGATAGAGCAGCAAAGCGATACCCTAAATTTTATGATTGTCCATGACAACAAACAAAAAAACCAAGGTCGTTTAGCAATCATCAGCATTAAGGGTAAGAACCAACCTGAATATTTCCCCTTGAACTGGCCAAGTAACATAGAATTGCCCATCGACTTAGAAGCTTTAACATCTGTTCCAGAGAAAACAAAATCCTCATTTATTACTTTAAGCAGTTCGGGAAAAGCTTATTACATCAGGTTAGAGCCTGCCAAGAAAAGCATCTCAGTTATTAAGGAATTCAATCTACCAGGAATTATTCCCGGAAATAATTTTGAAGCATTTGGGTTACAAAATATAGACGGCAAATTAGTTGCTATTTGGGCAGATCGAGGTGCAGGAGAACAACCAGCAACTATTTTTTGGGGAGTATTTGACTTGGCCAAATATCAAATTACTCTCGCAGGTTCTGCCAAGCTGAAAGTACCGTTTCCATCTGGCAATGTTCGTCATATTTCAGATATTAAAGTAGACTCCGTAGGAATTGTCTACATTACCTCTGCAAGTGATGCCGGAGATGATGGCCCATTTCAGTCAGCTGTGTATGTCGCTGGTTACTTGGGTTTGCGTGGTAACAAAATTGCTTGGCAGCAAAATCCTCAACTTGTTCCCTTTTACCGCTCTAACTACCACAAAATCGAAGGTATAGAACTTGTTCCCGGTGCAGAAGGCGGTGTAGTGGTTGGTACAGATGATGAGAATTTGGGTTCCTATGTATACATTGTAGGTGGAAGTAACTGAAGAGTATGTTCTTGCTGGTTTATTTGCGATCGCCTTACATATCTATATTCACATATCAAAAGTTTTGTCAAGTTATTTATGGCGATGCCTACACAGCGTGGAAATAAGTTCTCTGGCGATTGATGATAACGCTCTTTTATTACTCTCGTCAGATTAAATTTGAAACCCTATTTTGACGTTAGTCCGCGCAGGCGGACTTTGTTTGTGTAGCCGCGATTTCTAATCGCCTGGATTATCCCAGTTTAATTTTTGTCTCAATTCCGTTAGTGTAACACTGAAGGTTCTATACTAAATTAGTAAAAAATATCTGCTGTTTAAGATTTTTTATCTTATGAAAAAGTGGCTCATTTTTATTATAATTGCATTTTTATGTTTCTGTTCAACTTATGTCGTTAATGCGTCTAATTACCCCTTAATAAATTCAGATAATAGTTGTAATTTACGATTGATGAAAAAGGGAGAAGGGTGTTTTCTTTACAAAGTGAAATCTGGTAATTTTTCTATTCCTATTTACTACTATTTACCTGATACATTGCAGGAAGATACTAAAATTTTATTTGCTATGCATGGTGAAAAACGTAATGCGGAAGATTATCGAAATGATTGGAGAAAGATTTATAAATACAACAGTGATGAGCATCCGAATTTGATTTTACTTGCTCCCCAGTTTGAACAAAAGTGGTTTCCAAAAGCTGTGGGTTATAATCTTGGCAATATGTTTACAGAAGATTTAAAGATTTTAAATCCTCGAAACCAATGGGCATTTACTGAAATTGAAAATATCTTTACTTTCGTTAAAAGAACCACGAAAGTAAAGGCTAATAATTACTATCTCTATGGTCACTCTGCGGGCGCACAGTTCGTACATCGAATGGTTATCTTTATGCCATTCGCACATATCCAAAAGGCTGTGGCTGCTGAGGCAGGTTCCTATACAATACCGGATGAAAATAGGGAATATCCCTGCGGACTGAAGAAACTAACTGGAGAGCCACTATCATCTGTAGATTTGAAAAAAACATTTACTATACCCATGACAATAATTTTAGGTACAAAAGATAACAAAATTCTACCTCCTGAACATGATTCTTATGCTTGTGATACACAGCAAGGTTCTAATCGTTTAGCTCGTGGCGAATATTTCTACACTCAGGTTAAAAGTATTGCTGATAATAGAAAAGAAGATTTTAAATGGACTCTCAAAGAAGTTACTGCTACTCACATTGTTGCAAATACGAATCCTACGATTGAAGATCCGATGTTAGTGTCATGTGCCGCTTTGGAGTTTTTTCCTAAATTAACCTACGTTAATTGCAAATAGTTATTTCTGCACCCTGTCAAATTTTGAATTTAGAATTGCTGGTGCGATGCCTACGGCGGGCAAAGCCTACGCAACTTAGTGTAGGTTGACCATTATCTTATCGATAACGGTCACTGATTAATTACCCCTACACATTAAATCGGAATAACATTACATCCCCTTCCTGCACAACATACTCTTTCCCTTCACTGCGAACCAACCCTTTCTCCTTCGCAGCATTCATCGAACCAGTTGTTACCAAATCTTTATAAGCGACAGTTTCGGCGCGAATAAATCCCCGCTCAAAATCACTATGGATTACACCAGCAGCTTGAGGTGCAGACATTCCGGCATTAATTGTCCAAGCGCGGGTTTCTTTGGGGCCGCAGGTGAAATATGTCCGCAAGCCTAAAAGCATGTAAGTTGCACGAATCAACGATTTCAAACCGCCTTCTTCCACACCTAAAGACGCGAGGAAATCAGCTTTATCTGATTCTGGTAATTCCACTAATTCCGCTTCAACTTGAGCCGAAACTATCACAACTTGGGCATTTTCTGTAGCTGCAATTTGCCGCACTGTTTCCACAAAATGATTACCAGTTGCCAACTCATCCTCAGATACATTCGCGGCGTAGATAATCGGTTTATAAGTGAGCAGTTCTAATCCTTTAATAATTTCTGTTTCTTCTTCATTCAAGCTCACCTGACGCACCGATTTACCTTCATTTAAAGCCGCAGCTAATTTTTCCAAAACTGAGACTTCAAACTGTGCATCCTTGCTGGTACGAGCTTGTTTGCGAGTGCGGTCAATTCGCCGCTCAATTTGTGCTAAATCTGATAAACCCAGTTCTATATTAATGATTTCAATATCTCGCGCTGGGTCAACAGAACCAGCAACGTGGATAATATCGTCATTTTCAAAACAACGTACCACATGTACGATCGCATCAACTTCCCGGATGTGGGACAGGAATTGATTTCCTAGTCCCTCACCCTGACTTGCACCTTTAACTAAACCAGCAATATCGACAAATTCAACCCGTGCCGGGATAACTTGTGCCGAACTGGCAATCTTAGCAAGAACATTTAACCGTTCATCCGGTACTGCGACAACGCCGACATTCGGTTCAATCGTGCAAAAAGGGAAGTTAGCAGCTTCTGCCTTAGCATTAGCAACTACAGCATTAAATAAAGTAGATTTTCCGACGTTGGGAAGTCCGACAATTCCGGCTCTTAGCATTTTGGATTTTAGATTTTAGATTTTGGATTACATTACCAAGGTAATCTAAACAGGTTCCGGTATGGTTTGGGGAATTGGCCCAGGAACTGTCTGAGGAATGGGAGCAGGTACAGGTTCTGGTACAGGTTGAGGAATCCCTGGCCCCGGTGCAGGTTCAGGACTCGGTAACGGATTCGGCCCAGGATTGGGAATTTGTGGTTCTGGTATAGAAATCGCAGTGGGATTAATCATCGTAAGTCTAAATTAAATTATTCAACCTTCCCACGGTAGATGACAACCTCATCTGTTGACATCTCCCCAAATAGCTATACCCACGAACACATCCTTTAATAATTTACCGATCTTCTCATTCTCTGCGTCCATCTGCGCTTCCCTCCGCGCACCTTTGCGTTTAAATTTCACCCCCTCAATTCCCCACCATTTGCACAAAACTACTCCTCCTTCACCTTTTCTACCGCCTCTGGCACTGGATCGTAACCACCTGGATGAAATGGATGACAGCGCAAAATCCGCCGAGTTGCCATCCACCCACCACGCAACACTCCAAATCGTTCAATCGCTTCAATAGCATACATCGAACAAGTTGGTTGAAAGCGACAAGTCGGGAGAAACAACGGCGAGATAAACATTCGGTAGCCCCGAATCAGCCAAATAAATAATAATTTCATTGCAGCTACCTAAATCTTATAAATTAGTAACAGGGGTAAAAATTTTCATTTTGTCGCATCTTTGTTAACTACATTTTCTGACTTCACCTCAATTCCGGTTTTCTGGCTGCAAATTGCGTTGGCTGCAATTTGGGTGTTACTCATCCTCCTGATTGCAGGGGTGGTAAACGGCTTTGCCGACAAGCCAGAAATCGTGCGGAAGATAGTTCATATTGGCACTGGTAATGTGATTTTAATCGCTTGGTGGCTCGATATTCCCGCTAGCGTCGGGATTACAGCTTCTATTTTAGCCAGTGGAATCACCTTATTATCCTACCGATTGCCCATTCTTCCTGGTATTAATAGTGTTGGACGCCAAAGTTTAGGGACATTTTTCTACTCTGTCAGTTTCGGTATTTTAGTCGCCTGGTTCTGGTACTTGCAACAACCCCAATACGCAGCATTAGGAATTTTGATTATGACCTGGGGAGATGGATTAGCAGCCTTGATTGGGCAACGCTTTGGTACACACAAGTATAAAGTTTTTGGCACGCAAAAAAGTTGGGAAGGCTCCCTAAGTATGATGCTCGTTAGCTATCTTGTCAGTAGTTTGATTTTAGTTGGAACTCAAGGAAACAGTTGGCAAACTTGGGCGATATCGCTGATAGTGGCAGTTATCGCTACTGCTTTAGAAGCTGTTTCATTTTTGGGTATTGACAATTTAACAGTTCCTTTGGGTAGTGCAGCCCTTGCTTTCTTCTTAAGTCAGTTAGTTTTGAGTTAGTAATTGCCTTGAGTGCTATTCCTAATTGAGCAAATAAGAGATAGTGCCAAAAATTCATCGTTAGGAATAAGAATTAACTAACATACAATTTATGTCTTTGGCTTACCTCACCCTCAATCCCTCTCCGATATATTGGAGCGGGAAGCTAGATACAAGATGAAAAAGGCGGTTATAAACCGCATCTACACAAGCAAAACCCACCTCCGTGGGTTAAGAACCTTTGATTTTGTATTAGTCCACGGAGGTGGACTTTGTTTGTATAGCCGCGAATTCCATTCGCCCTGGCTCTAATGTTGACACTTTATCAAAAAAGTGAAGGTTCAAAACCTCGCCCCTTGTGGGCAAAACAGTCCTTGTATCTGAAGGTAGGTAAAAACCCCACCCGAAGTGTCTGGCTTGATTTAATACTTGCGACTTGCGACTTCATTTTTTATTAATAATTAATAAGTCAAACTTTTAATTTAATTGAGGTGGGATGCCTTCGCTATACTGAGATAAAATCCAATCGAGTAAAATCGGATTGACTAACTCCGGCGCTTCATCCTGTGGACAATGCCCCACTCCCTCTAAAGGAATAAACTTTTCTACTTGCGGAAAGTTAGCTAATTCTCTCCCTAACTTAATTGCTTCCCACGGATCAGCCGTTCCCCACAAGATAATCGCCGGACAGGGTAATTGTGGTAAAAGGTCTTCTGGTAGTGGCCCTGTAGAATAAGAAGTAAAAGCCAGAAACACAGCCCCAGCCCCCGGATCACTTGCTGGTGAAGTCAGAATATCTACCAACTCATCTGTCACCATCTCAGGATTCGAGTAGGCTTGCAGGAGAATTTTCCGCACCGTTTTCGGTTTGGCGAGTTGATTGAAAAAGAAATCACCAACTGGTTTAATAGACAACAGGCTTTGCAACAAAGGCGCTCCGAAACGACGACTCCAAGGTAAAGTTACCCGTTTGCGATCGTGCAACAGCCTTAAAGAACAGTTGAGCAAAGCAACTCCCAAGGCGATATCTGGGTTGGTTACTGCTGCTTGCATGGCTACAATACACCCAATAGAATTTCCAACTAAAAAAGCTGGCTCACCCACTACTTCGCGGCAAAAATCTGCCACTTGCTGTCCCCAGGTTTCTAGCGTGTAGGCAATTTTTTCACCCGGTTGAGGTTTTGCGGAAGCGCCAAAACCAATCAAATCGATCGCATAAACCCGGCAATTTTCCGCTAATACAGGAATATTTTTTTGCCAATGCCACCAAGAAGCGCCAAATCCATGCACGAGGACAACAGCAGGGCCAGTGGTTCCTTGGGTTTGATAGCAGATTGGGAAATCTTGCCAAATCCAGGTTTTTGTAGAGTTAAGCGCTGTTTTTGAACTTGAGGTTGTCATGGTAAATTTGATGAAAACATAGGTAAAAGCCTTTCAGCAGCAAGCCGCAAGTTAAATTGTTTTGAATTTGAATAAAATTTATCAGATTTTTAAAGTAAATCTTTTGCTCTAGTGATAACTTAGACATACACCACGAAAGCTTCTAAGGCGATAACACTAGCATTAAGCTCTAGTATAGAGAGTTTTCATCTTTGTAGAGGTAATTTACTCACAACCACAACTTACACAAACAATAGCTGAAACCCTAATTTTTAAGTAGGAGAAATTCATGAATTGCCCCTGAGCGCGTCTAGTTTTGCGTAAGTTATAACAACTTAGATTGTGTCAGTATTAAAAATCACGACTTTTGTAATGTGAGTAATATTTTTGCTATTTTTAGATGTGAGGGAATTAGCATCAGTGCTAGATTCAGTAGTTTCACAATTTACGACAGCCAATCAAGTCTATAAAATTGTCAAATATGAGGCATCGGCTAAGGGGTGGTTTGCAACTGGAAACTGACGCTAAATTTAACAATATTTTTCTTGTTCTTAGTTCTGCGAGCCAGAAAACATGAATCTAGTAGAAACAATTGATACTCCTGTTGGGAGTTACGCACCAGATTTTGAAATACCAGGAATTGATGATCAAGTACACCATCTCAGGCGTTATCTTGAGAAGTTCCGAGCAGTCGGTGTCATTTCTATGTGTAACGACTGTCCTTATGTAGAGTGGTATATAGACAAGTTAAAAAATATTCAAGCCGAATTTGCCCCAGAAGGCTTTACACTAATTGGCGTGAATGGTAGTAATGGCGATCGCGACTCTAGTCCCAGCTTGGAAAATATGAAAGCTTTTGCCCGGCGTCACGACTTGAATTTCCCCTATTTGTGGGACTCGACGCAAGATGTCAGCCGCAGTTTTGGGGCGACAAAAACCCCAATGGCCTTTTTAATAGATAGTAACGGTATAGTACGGTACAAAGGTCAAATTGACGATCATCCTCAAGACCGATCATCGGTGGGAGAGGATTATTTGAGAACTGCGATCGCTTCTCTGCTTCTTAGTCAAAAAATAGATATACCACAAACAGAACCAATCGGTACGACATTGATTTGGCGTAATTAGACATAGATAGTCGCTGTAACTGCTATCTTAAATTGGAGGCAATTGCAACTTTTTTGATAAAGCGGAACTTCATGGGAACGAATTACCGACGGGTTTTACTCAAACTGAGCGGTGAAGCCTTAATGGGCAACATGGGCTATGGCATTGATCCAGAAGTGGTCAAAGGAATAGCACAAGAGGTAGCAGAGGTGATCGCCACTGGCGTTCAAATGGCCATCGTTGTTGGCGGTGGCAATATTTTTCGTGGCGTGAAAGCGGCGTCGGCGGGAATGGACAGGGCAACAGCTGACTACATAGGGATGATTGCCACGGTAATGAATGCCATGACGTTGCAAGATTCGCTAGAACATATAGGAGTACAGACGCGGGTGCAAACTGCGATCGCTATGCAAGAATTAGCAGAACCGTATATCCGTCGTCGTGCCATCCGCCATCTTGAAAAAGGGCGGGTGGTAATTTTTGGTGCTGGTTCGGGAAATCCCTTTTTTACTACAGATACTACTGCGGCATTAAGAGCCGCAGAAATTGATGCGGAGGTGATTTTTAAAGCCACTAAAGTAGATGGGGTATATGATGCTGATCCTCATATTTATCCTGACGCCAAGCGTTACAATAGCCTTACTTACGCACACGTTTTAGCCAAAGATTTGCGAGTGATGGATAGTACTGCGATCGCCTTGTGTAAAGAAAATAATATCCCAATTTTAGTATTTGACCTAACGGTGCGAGGTAACATCCACCGAGCAGTCATGGGAGAATCCATCGGTACCCTTGTGGGAGGTTCTTGTGAAATTAGCTGAAGCTGAGAGTACGATGCAAAAAACCGTTGAGGCGACTCAACGAGCTTTTAACACAATTCGCACTGGTCGCGCCAATGCGAGTCTATTAGATAAGGTATCGGTAGATTATTACGGTTCGCCTACGTCGTTGAAATCACTGGCAAACATTAGCACACCAGATGCCACGACAATCTTAATTCAACCCTACGATCGCAGCAGTTTAAATATAGTCGAAAAAGCGATTTCTTTATCTGATGTCGGTTTAACCCCCAGCAATGACGGTTCTGTGATTCGGCTGAACATTCCGCCCTTAACAAGTGATCGCCGTAAAGAATTTGTCAAAATGGCATCTAAGTATGCTGAAGAAGGTCGTGTTGCTATTCGCAACATCCGCCGCGATGCCATAGATGCCATTCGCAAACAGGAAAAAAACGCCGAAATTCCTGAAGATGAAGCACGAGATCAGCAAGACAAACTGCAAAAACTCACAAACAAATACAGTGCCAGAATAGACGAATTGCTGGCAGAAAAAGAAAAAGACATCACGACTGTTTAAAGTCAAAAGTCTGAAATATAAAGGCTGAAGGATGATGAATAAATTCTTCAGCCTTTATCATTTCTTAAGTATCTAACAAAAATCGATTAAGTAGGGGCGATTCATGAATTGCCCCTACTTAATAAAAAATAAACTAATTTAGGAGCAAAAATTCAGCCATATGTACGACTGCATCATCGTCGGTGCTGGCCCAGCTGGTGGAACAGCTGCATATCATTTAGCCAAGCAAGGTCGCTCAGTATTAGTATTAGAAAAAGAATCCCTACCAAGATATAAACCTTGTGGCGGTGGTGTCTCTCCAGCGATCGCTCAATGGTTTGACTTTGATTTTAGCCCAGCCATTTCTATGAAAGCCGACTCCCTGCGCTTTACCTGGAAATTGGACGACCCCGTGGAAGCAAAACTCGCCACAAAAGAACCGATTTGGATGGTGCGACGAGACATTTTTGACCATTTCCTAGTGCAACAAGCACAGAAGCAAGGGGCTGAACTACGAGATAATACTGAAGTTACTGGTATTGAGTTTCAAAGTGACTATTGGCAAGTTAACACAGCTAATGGTTCAGTTACAGGTCGCTATTTAATCGCGGCTGATGGTGCCAAAGGGCTAATGGCAAAATGGCTAGGCTTTAAAGAACGTAAACGCATCCTCACGGGGGCTTTGGAGGCAGAAATTCCTGGCATTAGAGAAAACAAACCCACAATTCATTTTGAGTTTGGCTTGGTCAAAAACGGCTATATGTGGAACTTCCCCAAAGCTGATGGTTATTCAATAGGTGTAGGAACCTTCATTGGTCGTCAACCTCAGGACTTTAAAAAGATTTTAGATGAGTATGCCAAATCTTTTAATTTAGACCTGAAAACCAGCAAGCAATACGGTCATCCTCTATGTATTTGGGATGGTAATCAAAAGCTGCACACCCAAAATGCGCTTTTGGCTGGGGAAGCTGCTTGTGTGGTTGATCCCATGACAGCAGAAGGTATTCGCCCCTCAATTTTTAGCGGTTTGCTTGCAGCAGCAACCATTAATGAAGCACTTTCTGGTGACACTAACGCTTTAGAAAAATATAGCGAAACCATTAATGAAGAGTGGGGTAATGAAATGGCTTGGGCACAAAAATTAGCTGGAGCATTCTATCGGTTTTCCAACATAGGCTACAAAGTTGGTGTTAAGCACCCCTCTGCTCCCCAAATCATGGGTAAGATTATGTGTGGAGAACTGCGCTATGGCCACGTTGTTGATCGCGCCCTCAAGCGTTTAATCCCTGGTTTTGGGGGTTAAATATTAGGGATTAAGTAACGAATCTCTAGCGAGCGAGACGCCCACCCCACAAAAATTAATCATCTCTTGTGGGGTGGGCAGCGTTCGACTGACTTGTACTGACTTTGCCTGCCCTGAGCTTGCCGTTCGCGTAGCGTCTCCAAGAGTTGGGTACTGAGCGACGCGTTGCCGTTCGCGTAGCGTCTCGTAGAGAAGGGTCGAAGTAGCGTTGTCGTTGGCGCAGCCTAAGAAGAGAAGTAGCGCTCACGCCGAAGTCCTGCCCGCCGTATTTTAACTTTATTTATGCCTACCTACTTACCATTTCTCTAAACTAAGGTTTTAGACAAGGAACTCTTAAAGGTCTGCAATATAATTCCCAGAATCTTATCGACGGAATTAATATGGTATTCTACTGAGTCAATACAAACAGTATTCTGTTCTAAAGTTAAGAATTTCCAAGCGGTTCCACTTGTCACTGCTCCATAGATGACTGAAATCTCATTTCCTGCTCTTTGATTAAATATCTGAGCAGCAATCATTGTGGCTGCACATTGCCCCAATCCAGTGATGATATTGTCATTTTTGGCCTCTACAACAGTTACTACTGGAGCGCTGATAAAATACTGTTCACCAGATGCACTGAGGATGAAGTCACAAAAACCTGAGAGTCCTTGAGCCGGATCAACATTGAACTCTGTACCTGAAAATAAGCTGATTTTATAATCTAACTGTCGCCTTACTTCAGACAGAATCGGAGCGATTAAGAACTCAGAGCGGGCTTTTTCGCTGTTGATAGCAGTTGCTAAAGTTAAGTTCTCATCTAGCAACCGCTTCAGTAAGTCGGATGGCTGGACACCCCCTACAGTCAGAAACAGATTACGTGTCTCTTCCAGAGTTAAGCCAAATGCATTTCTTACTTTAGCGAGACTAAAATCACTGTATGCCATAGACTTCTGCTCCAGTTCTATCTTAATTCTGCATGGCTTCCCCGTCTTTGCAAGATATTGCTTCGTTAGCAGGCTTGCCTCTCAAATATTGCACCTGAACGCGAAATTAAAAATACCTAGAGAAAAGCCAGATAATCACTCCAGTTCCGAATACACAAATAATTCCCGCCAAGCCAGCTAGAGGTTTTTTATTCTTACCTGTGAACCAGTCAGAGACTTTACCAGTGTAAGTAATTAATTCTGCTGTATCTAGGGTTGCGATCGCCCATATCCATCCCGCGTGCAGTCCCCAAGCTAAACCCAAATTGCCGTTAGAAGCAAAGCGTGCCAACACCAGCAACATTCCCATCAGCCATAATCCAGGAAGTTGGGGTGCGGTTTCGCGTTGCTCCCAAACCAGGTGTAGCAAGGCAAAAATCAAGCTAGAAATTGCTGCTGCTACCCAAACGGGGTAATCCTGCGCTAATTCAGTGAACAGGAAACCGCGAAAAACTAACTCTTCTATCCCACCGACTAATAACGCTATCAAGAAAATCGGTAGCAAGATCGGTAGCAGTAACTTGAAATTCGTCTTTTCAAAAGAACACCAACCTAACCCAAATTGCCCACTAAATACAATAGCTAGGCTGACCACTCCCAAACCGAAACCTAGTGCTAAAGAACCAAGAGTTGAAAGATTCCCAACAAAGCCGTAATCCGAAAAAGATTTATTGGTCAGCCAACTAACTCCCCACAGAATCAGGGGAGCTAATAGGTAGAGTGACAACAATAACGGCATCTTTTGCTCTGGCTGCAAAGGTTTGGGAGGTTGCCAATTGAGCAATATTGCTGATACTGTTGCGATCGGCAACCAGCAAACTATCCAGAAAACAAAAAATGCCATCACTATAACTAGTGCTGGTGCATTTTCCATAAACGCTAGTAAGGCGTTGATCGAAGGCTCAAAGAAAGTTATCAAAATTAACAAAAAAAACACGATAGACTTCTTGCACTATAGATTTCTTGCTGATTAATCAAGAGTCTACTAAATTTGGTGACTCCTGCAAGGGGTCTAATCGTATTTTTCACTTGGACAAAATTCTCTAAATAGAGCTACTAGTTTGCTGTCCGGGTAAGGACAAGTTATCATCACCTGAAACTTATCCCTACCATCAGCAAATTTACTCTTCCTCTTCCAAATCTTCGTCCGAGTCGTCGGAGTCTACATCTTGTGAGGTTAGTTTTTTATCGGTTTCACCCAGTTGAATCAGGTGAATATGCTTGTATCCCAGCCTAATTTCAAACTCATCTCCAGCTTTTAAGCCCATTGCTTTGGTATATGTGGCACCAATCACAATCTGACCATTTTGATGGACACTAACCCGATATGTCGGTTCACGACCACGACCATCTTTAGGTGCTTCTGGACTTAGAGGAATTCCTCTAGCCGATAGCAAAGCGTCATAAAAATCCGTGAGATTGACACGAACCTGGTTATTCTTAGTAACAGTGTAATAGCCACACTGTTTAGCTCTTTCTCGGCGTGGTAAAGTGGAAAGTTCTTTTACTTTACCAAGTAATGCTTTTCCGGTTAATGGCGCGGTTGCAGTTTCAGTCATTATGCTCAAATTTTCCTTACTTTCTCCAAATTGATAAACGATGTAGTCTCATGCCAGCATTTGACTTTTTAGCATTTGCATAGAGCTACTGAGGACTCTAGTGTAACGGGTGAATTCCTGCTGATAGGAGCCAAAAGCACTCCTATATATGGTTGTCCACAACAAATTAGAGGTCATAGTTGCCACAGACATTAATTTGGCTGATTTCACGGCACTTTTAACCATTATTCGCCATCAGAAACGAAATTGTTTTCTCTTTTGGCGCTACTCTAGCGGTGTAACTTTCAGCTACCTTAACAAATTGGGTTGGTTCTACTACAAATAAGTCGTAGTCCCAAAAAATTGCAGGTTTTCCACTTTTAGTGCTTGCCGTTCCGGCCAATGAGCAAGTAGAGTTTTCTCTACTTCTACTCTCAAGCTTAGGACTGCATAGTATTTCAATAGAGTCCTATGGGCATCTGCCCTTTTGTCCTGCCAGTAGAGACGCGAATTTTCTTGTCTCTACATTCCGAATCAACAAAGCAGTAGTAGCCGCGCTTATACGGCTATTGATTCTGGTTTTGTCAGTTCGTAATTTTATATTAAATACTAGCATGGACTAATAATAGCAAAATAGTTGTTTAATTTTGAATTAAAGTTGCTGGTAAATTTTTATTTAAATTTCTGGACTTAAAGCTTGGGGATTTTTGTAACCCTTTATTGCAAGCGTGAGTATTGCCCTATGGCTTTTAGAAAAATTTATCTAATATAGATGAGCAGTTTTGACCAATGAGTTAAATCCAAGATTTTATTGATTGAGAGGAGACTAAAATCTCAAAGTCTCGCGGATTAGGGATTCCCGGTGCAAGAACTTTTCTTTGAAAGTGGTGAGGATTTTTCCTCGATTTATTCCCGTAAGCTCAAAAGCGGCCAGAGAATTTTGTACGTCTGTCTATGGTAAGAATAAATCTCTTAACATCTGCCTAACGCTTGATTGCTACTACTATATATTGAATATGTGGTTTTACATTTCTATATAATCAAAAAATTCCGTCAAGCGGTAGCGAAGGCGGAATTTCCCAGCGAGGACTGCATGACTCAAGCTGACATCAAGAGGTGTTGCTAACCTGATAAGCATTTAATTAAACTGGATATGATCGCTAGGTCAAAAATAAATCTAAGTCCCTTTCTAAGCAAACACCCTTTGCTTTAGATTCCCAAACAGGTAAATTCAATCCAAAGCTGCGATTACATTTTTGGCGTTTTTACTCAGAAGTTGACACAAATCTTGCCTACAGCGATGCTACAAGTAAAGCTTTAATGGTTATCCTTAAACTAGAATCAGTCGCTCTTTCATCGTCAGCCTATTAACACCAGGATTTGAATTAAGGGCAAAAAAAGCATAGCTCACTTTTCGCAACGACCTACCTTGACTGATGATTGTTAAGGCAGGTGAAGCAATTTTAAAATTTTGGTTAGTGGTCATGGAAGTTATTTTTAAGGTCATTCGACAGCAACAAAATTCCTCCCCCGTTGTGCAAACCTACCTTGTAGAGGCTCAAGCAGGTAATACAATCCTGGATTGCCTCAATCATATTAAGTGGGAGCAAGATGGAACCTTAGCGTTTCGCAAAAATTGCCGCAATACTATTTGTGGTAGCTGTGCTATGCGAATTAATGGGCGTTCGGCTTTAGCTTGTAAGGAAAATGTTGGTAGTGAACTTGCCAGATTACAACAAATAGCATCATCTGAAAGTAAAGTAAATACCATTGCCGAAATCACGATCGCGCCTCTGGGCAATATGCCCGTGATTAAGGATTTGGTTGTCGATATGAGCAGTTTCTGGAACAATCTAGAGGCAGTTGCTCCTTATGTGAGTACAGCAGCACGACAAGTACCAGAAAGAGAGTTTTTGCAAACACCACAAGAGCGATCGCGCCTCGATCAAACTGGCAACTGTATTATGTGCGGTGCTTGTTACTCTGAATGCAATGCCCTTGAAGTTAATCCAGACTTTGTAGGCCCCCATGCCCTTGCCAAAGCTTACCGGATGGTAGCAGATTCCCGCGATACTGACACCCAAAATCGCTTAGAAAGCTACAACGAAGGTACTAAAGGCGTATGGGGTTGCACCCGTTGTTTATACTGCGATTCAGTTTGTCCAATGGAAGTTGCACCATTAGAACAAATCACCAAAATTAAACAAGAAATTCTCACCCACAAACAAGCTAGCGATAGTCGTTCACTTCGTCACCGAAAAGTGTTGGTAGATTTAGTTAAAGAAGGTGGTTGGATTGATGAACGTCAATTTGGTTTACAAGTAGTCGGTAACTACTTTCGGGATTTAAAAGGATTACTCAGTCTTGCACCCCTCGGTTTGCGAATGATCCTCCGGGGTAAGTTTCCCCTGTCATTTGAACCTTCAGAAGGGACAGAACAAGTGCGATCGCTCATTGAATCTGTGCAACAAGTAGAAAACAAAAGTTAAGAGTTATAAGTTAGGAATTTTAACTCCTAACTCCTAACTTTAGTTCAACGCGGTTCCTGAGGTATATTCAAAGGCTGTCCATTCCGGTCATATACTAAAATATCCCACTGGCCGTTGTTACTAGATTCAAAAGCAATCCTACTCCCATCAGCGCTAATTGTCGGGTTGCGGACTTCTGCTTGCAGATTATTAGTCAAATTTCGTGATTGGCGTGTTTCTCGGTCGTAGAGAAAAATAGCCGATCGCCCCTGACGGCTAGCACCAAACACAATATAACGACCATCTTGTGAAACGCTAGGATGATTTGCGATCGCATCAAAGGAGTTTAAACCCGGCAAATCAACCAAATCACGAGTCACCGTATCAAACATATAAACATCTTGGCTACCCCGTCGGTCAGTAATAAAAACAATGTATCTCCCAGAGATTTGGGGGTTTAATTCCGACGCTAAACTGTTGAGACTGCGACCCCCCGGATCAAAGGGATAACTCAAAATACGAGGGTAGCCAAAACACCCAGTCAATAAACTTAAGCAGAAAAATACAGGTATAAAAAAAACACGTTTCATATAAATCGTAGTGTTAATCGGCGAAACAATTCAAGTAGAAATTTTAAGTAACGGCGAGGAATTAATTCAATGAGTAACTATCAACAATTAAGCGAAGCCGAACTGAGAACTTATGTAAAGACACATCCAGATGATGAGGAGGCTTTTTAACATTATTTAACAATTATGAGGGCAAAACCTAACCGGGTTGTAGTTAGTACAGAGGAACAAGCCCTAATTGAATTTAGGAAGAGAATTACAAGCGGAGTAAACACCCTAACCCGCCCTGACCCCGTCACACCCAATCAATCACCCATTCCCCTATAACCCCAGGGCTATTTCGTTCTAGACAGAAACTGCCCAGAACTGAAGTTCAGAGGCTCATAGCTAAAGTCCGTTAAAACGGACTATAACCTTTTCTTAGTCGTCTTTAGACGACTTTCGCTATTAGACTCAGAATTCATTCTGAGGCGGACTAGATGAGAATGAAATAGCCCTGCCTATAACCCCAATTCTCACCCTGTAGCGCGTCTCTAGCTGTGGGGTTTTGCTTTGGTGGGTTTGGTGCGATCGCTGTTTGTTTGGATGCGTCTCTCCAACTCCTAACTCCTAACTTCTAACTCCTAACTTTTTCCCCTACGGAGGTGAACCGACAGTTGCACCATTAGGAATATCTAACTCAATATTTGGCCCCCGGTCTAGGACTTCAATATCCCACTGACCACGGCTGGCGGTTTCAAAGACAACATAACGTCCATCTGGGCTGATATTTGGTTTTCTCACCCAGCCGCGATAGGTTGGTGTGACGATTTGCGACTGTTGTGTAGCGCGATCGTAAAGCGCCACCACTGGTCTACCTTGGTCGCTAGTCAGATAAGAAATATAACGCCCTGTGTAGCTCAAGCTAGGACTTTCGGCAATTGTCTCTTGTCGGTTTATCCCCGGTGTGCTAATAAACAGTTGCCTCTCCAAATCGTAGACTAGTAGCTGCTGATTACCATTCCGATTAGATACAAACGCTAAAAAGCGCCCATTTCCGCTCAAAGCAGGTTGATCTTCGGTGTAGCGACTGTTGAGGGAAGTAGGCCCTATGGGAATATCGTTAGAACCACAAGATACAAGCAAACTTGTTAAACCAAAAACCAGGCTCCAATGAATTGGTCTTTGGAGCCAAAATGTCGGCGTAAATTTTTCCACCTCAACTGTTTTCCGTCGCCTCTAAATCTACTTCCACGCCAACTGTTTTATACATCGTCATCAAAATCGGTCGAATTATCTGGCCTCTCATCTGGCTTTTCAATCGGGTTGTATGGTACATAATCAGTTGGGATCGCCTCATCATCTTCGCGCGATCTTCTCGGAGTTGAGTCAGTGGGTGGACGACGCCTTCTTGGTCTGGGAGCAACATCATCTTCCCGACTTTCGGGACGCTGGGACTCGTTATTACTGCGACGAGAAGGTTTTCTGACTTCCCCACCTGAACTTTCCCAATCATCAACTTGTCTAGATGAAGAACCCCAATTTTCTTCTTCAGAGTTTTCAGAAGGCCGATTCACCGGACGCCCAGAAGTCCGCCGACGTGTTTTATCAGATGGAGTCTGTTTTTCACTACTGCTGCGGCGTTCTGAACGACGGGGGGATTGCTCCTGGTAGTAGTCATCACGAGTTGAAATCTCATCCCTACTTCCTCGAATCCGGGGACGCACAGGGCGCTCCTCTTCTTCATAAGGCAGTGGATCTAAGTCCGCATCCATTTCAGCTTCATACTTTCTGCGATTATTGTACTCATAGCGATCGCTAACCGGTCGGTCTTCGTCCACAATCGGAGTGTTGCGCTTTGCTTGCTGGGTAGCTATACTCCGTAGGCGAATACTTTCAACTGCAAAAAACACAGTTGTGCCGACTAAAAGCAGTTGACCAAATTGTAAAATCGGGTCTAGCCGCCATCCTTGAAAGACAAGAATGAAGCCGCAGAGCAAGCCGACTGCCGCAAAAAAGATATCTTGATCCCGTGACAATTCTGGACGCACAGTGCGGAGAAAATACAGTGCTGCCCCAGCCACAGCCAGGAAAATTCCTAGAATACTGGCTGAGTTTGCCCCAAAATTAACCTGAGCCAGAAAACTGGCTGAGTTCAGCCCAAAATTTATCATTGCTGTTTTCCCAATATCAAATCTATGTTAGCGAGTCACAATTAAAATCACTACTCTATTTAGTCACGATATATTGAAGCTTCAGAGCCTCTGGCAAAGAAGCTCTGAAGCTGTTCACCGAAAAGAAAAAAAACCTATGTCTGTCAGCTACAACTGCTCCTAGCGGCAAATACTGCTGCTTTTGGTGTAATTATAAATAGCTAACAGACAATCGGTTATAAGAGTCGAATTGACTCTCATAAGCATTATGAACGCTGAATTTTATCTTTCTGGCTAATGAAAATTAGACCAACTGTAACAGGTACTACAACAATTGCACTACCCCAAAGCAGACTCCAAAGAAAATTTGCTAAAGAAGGCGTCATACTTCTAAACCTTTTTTTACACACTTCATCCTAATTTTAATAGTGTATTACTTTCTTGAGAAGCCTCTAACTCTGAACTGCCAAACTTGGGAACTGCTTTCACCGATTGTTGAGTTAACCGCGTGAGCGAGTTTGCTTTTCGATTTCGGAAGGAAGGGACAGCATTTGGTTAAAATGATCATGAGAGTGCTTTACAAAGCTTAAAATTTTCTGGCGATGTCTACGATGGTCACTGAGCTTTGTCGTACCACTTCGTGGAAGCAAGCTACGCGCAGCGTCTCGTAGAGAAGTGCGGGCTACGCCGGAGCAAAGCCCAGTAAGCCAGCGTTAGCGATGCCGGAGCGTCACCCGTTCGCGTAGCATCTCCCACAGGAGAAGGTCTTGCTGTTGCCTAAGTTTTTCTTTCTTCACAGATAGATAGTAGCTGAAACCGATGACTAGTGTTGACCTGACTGCTTGGATTCTCGGCCCTGTGTTAGGGCTGATGACACTATTATTTATATTCCGGATCATTCTCACTTGGTATCCGCAAGTGGATCTGAATCGTTTGCCCTTTAATTTAATCGCTTGGCCGACTGAGCCATTTTTAATCCCCTTGCGAAAGGTGGTGCAACCTATAGGCGGGGTAGATATTACACCGATTATTTGGGTTGGTATCTTCAGCCTCCTGCGAGAAATCCTGCTAGGTCAGCAAGGATTGCTGACTATGCTATCTCGTGTGAATTAGGGATGGGGCATTGGGCACTTGTACTGAGCGAACGCGAACAGCGTCTCGTAGAGAAGCCGTTGGCGTAGCCTCTCGTAGAGAAGTATTGGGCATGAGTTATTCCCTTTGTCCCCCTTGTCCCCCTCATCTCCCTCATCCCCCTCATCTCCCCACTCCCCACTCCCCTAACCGTTCATTTCCTGCACAAAATTTGTATAGACATTCCCCTGCAAAAACTGTGGATTCTCCATAATTTTTTGATGAAACCCGATGGTGGTGGGTAGTCCAGTGATGGCACATTCCCGGAGTGCGCGTTTCATGCGGTTAATAGCAGTGGGTCTGTCTGGTCCCCAAACAATTAACTTGCCGATCAAGGAATCGTAGTAAGGAGGGATTTGGTAATCTGTGTAAACGTGAGAATCAATCCGAACACCAGGGCCACCAGGGGGAAGATAGCCGCTAATGCGTCCAGGAGAAGGGCGAAAGTCATGATCGGGGTCTTCGGCGTTGATCCGACATTCGATCGCATGACCTCGCAAGACTACTTGCTCTTGGGTAAGCTTAAGTCTTTCTCCTTGGGCAATCCGAATTTGTTCGACAACTAAATCTATCCCAGTAATCATCTCTGTTACAGGATGTTCTACTTGAATCCGGGTGTTCATTTCCATAAAGTAGAATTTACCGGATCTATCCAAGAGGAACTCGATAGTACCCGCCCCAGTGTAATTAATGAATTGGGCAGCTTTGACAGCAGCTTGTCCCATCTTCTCACGCAAGTCTTGGTCGAGAGCCGGACTTGGTGCTTCTTCCAGTAGCTTTTGATTGCGGCGTTGAATAGAGCAATCACGTTCGCCCAAGTGGATAACATTACCGTAGTTATCCGCCAAAATTTGAAATTCGATGTGGCGGGGACGTTCAATAAATTTTTCTATGTAAACACCAGAATTACCAAAAGCTGCTCCTGCTTCACCTTGGGCTGCGAGGAAAAGTTTCACAAATTCATCTTCAGAACGAACTAGGCGCATACCCCGTCCACCGCCACCGGCTGTAGCTTTGATCATTACTGGATAGCCGATATCCTTAGCAAATCTTAATCCTTCTTCTTCGGATTCTACCAACCCCTCACTACCTGGTACTGTCGGCACTCCAGCTTTTTGCATGGTTTCTTTGGCAGTGGATTTATCCCCCATCCGCCTCATAGCTTCTGGAGTTGGGCCGATAAAAGCAATATGATGGTCGGCACAGATTTCCGCAAACCGAGCATTTTCTGCTAAAAAGCCATAACCTGGATGAATAGCTGTAGCATTGCGCGTCAGTGCAGCAGCAATAATATTGGGAATATTCAAATAACTTTTGCTGCTAGCAGGTTCGCCAATGCAAACCGCTTCATCAGCAAGTTGGACGTGGAGAGCATTACGGTCAACGGTGGAGTGAACCGCAACTGTCGCAATTCCCATTTCTTCACAGGCGCGGAGAATGCGAAGAGCGATTTCTCCCCGATTGGCAATTAATATTTTGTCAAACTTCATTTTTTAGCTTCGATATCATTACCAGTAGATTGACATTTTCTCTGATCCAACTTGAAACGAGGCTTTCGCACTATTTAAAATTATCACAGGAGATTCACCACCCTGATTCTAAGAAAACTTCAGATTGCAGGTTGCTGCCTCTACAGTCTTACTACACTAACAACATTACTGCTGTAAGTCTTAGCTAGCTTACCAAACTGGGCTTTTGCTCCGGCGTAGCCCGTACTTCGGCAAGCTCAGTAACCGTCGTAGACATCCCAAAAGCCATCACACCTTATCAAACACACTAGCTCTACCCTTTTTAATATCACTTGTGCAGCTGCTAGATTTCTGTCAGTCTGATACCGCCTTGAGAAAATTTAGATTTTTAAGCAACTGAATTTAGATATCACCTTACTATAATTATTTTCTTATGCTATAGTCTATCTTTAGACAAACCATGCGGATGTGGCGGAATTGGTATACGCGCACGCTTGAGGTGCGTGTGGCTTTGCCTTGCGAGTTCGAGTCTCGCCATCCGCATTTTTGCTTGTCTAGTCATAGGGTCAATAGTCAAGGGTCAAAAAACCTCAGACTATTGACCCTTAAATCTGAACTTACTTTTAGTACCCCCTCAAGGCAACAATGCTTGGTAAATAAGTTTGTAGTAAGGACTTTAGTCCTGATCTGAAGCATTGAAGTGCTAATTACGTAGCTAAAAAATTTGACAAAAGGAAAAAACCTTTCCCTACTCCCCACCAAGCATTGTTGCCTTGCCAAAGTTCTACTTTTTTATGCTTTTATAGAAATAGGTGAAGTTTTGTAAAAAGCATTGACTATTACTTTTACGCCGACAAACAACTTAACACTGCCAGGAGCTTGGCATCGCCTCACTCCGATTTGGCAAGGAGGGGAGGAAATAATTCAACAAAGTTTACCTCACACTCAGCTAGCACCTGCCTGGCAGATAATGCTTTTGGGTGACGGCTCCCCAACACGTCATTTAGAATTGCTCACAGGTGAGCCTATAGAAGTAGATGTGATTGATATGTCATTGATTGGCATGGACTTAGATGATGCTCCTGAGTTAATCCAAGCTGTCCCAAGTCCGCGACTACGACGACAAGTGTGGCTGCGTACCGCTTCGGGTCAGCGATTAGCCTATGCTACTTCCTGGTGGGAAGCCAGTCATGTAGATGAGTATTTGCAAAATCGTTCATTACCAATTTGGGCGAGTTTAGCTCGTCTTCGCACAGAGTTGTATCGGGATGTTCGAGGAATTTACTACGGTGACTCATCGGCGCTAGAGTCTGGTTTTAATGTAACTGGGCCTTTTTGGGGTCGCCACTACTTGTTTTGGCATCATGGACAGCCACTAACTTTGATTTATGAAGTTTTTTCGCCTTATTTAACCAAATATTTGGGTTCTATGCAGCTGAGTGCTGTTAATGCTGAGGCATAATACCATTGAAAAATTCAAACGTGTTCTTATCCAGCATCAGCCTAGTACCGCTTATCTACCAGACGCTGCACATAGCGTGCGGGGCATCTCAATGAGTGTAAAAAGCCTTGTAAAACCTCACCCCAACCCTCTCCGTGAGTTCGGAGAGGGAGCAAGAATATTGTTTCTCATCTGGTATATTTGCTTTCACTGAGATGCTCCCGCGTGCTTTTTTGAAAAAGTAGACTCTAATTCAAAATTCAATTAATTTTTAATTAAAAAGATTAGCACTTCATCCTCAGCAAAAACAACAACTGTTTGGCATCAAAATGATACAAATTCCGAAAAATTATAATTCATCAACATATCTGATTTCTAAGATTGGTAATCCATGCGAAATCCCGGATACTGAATTGTTCTAGGTTAGATAAAGTCAATACAACAGATGTAAGTTCTGTAAATAGAAGGTAGTGTGGGTTGCTGATGACTTGCAGCAATGCCCAAGTTAGGTATATCCTCAAAGTGCTTGAAATGACGGATTTAACTCTCGAAAAATTTCCGCAGAGGCAACCGTCCAAAGGAAGCGTCCAGCGAAATTCAACAAAGCGTGTTAAAAAAGATAACTAACTACTAAAGCACCGGTTTTGAAACAGTCGGGAAGGTTGATTACGGAAATATCATCAATGTCTAGGATGGAGAAATTTATGCAGTTAACTGCCCTAGATAACGAGAAACTTTTTGGTTAACTTAACCAATCAAACAAGTAATGAGTTTGCAAGTATGAGGTATAGGTTTCAATGGCACCGCCTCTTGTGTCTGTTCCGATGAAGAAAAATAAAAATAAAAAACCGTCTTTGGTGTTGACGCTCTCGGCGGCTGGGTTATTGATTGGTGGGGGGAGTATAGCATACCGGTTGTTAAGCCAAAGACAACCATATTGGAGCGATTTGCTAGTAGGTGCAAATATGATTCCTGGTGATGCCCTGTTTGCGGTTTCTCTGACAACTGATCCCCAGCAATGGCAGCAATTGCGCCAGTTTGGGACAAGAGAAACCCAAACAGAACTGGACAAAAATTTAGTACAATTGCGCGATCGCTTTCTAACTAATAATGGTTACGACTTCCAGAAAGATATCGCTCCTTGGGTAGGCAATGATATCACGATCGCAATTCTTGCCCCAGATACAGCGAGTAAACCTGCACCCAAACCAGTTACCACCAATGGAGATGCTGGCAATGATCAGCAGTCGATGGTAATGGTATTGCCAGTGAAAAACCCAGAAATCGCCAAAAGCATTTTGGCACAACCCAAAACCCTTAAACAAGGCAAATGGATTGACCGGAATTATCAAGGGATCGCCATCAAACAAAATCAGGGACAAGCAGGAGAAAACTTCTCCGCAGCATTACTAGATGGGCGTTTTTTAGTCATAACTGATAGTCTCAAAACTACAGAACGAGCGATCGATGCCTACAAAAATAAAACATCCCTAGCCACAACTGGGGGCTTTGCTGAGAATTTTCAGAAAATTGGCAATTACCAACCCTTTGCCCAGTTTTACGTAAATGTGCCAACAGCAGCCAAAATCGCCGCAGCTTCTCCAAACCGCCCCTTACCTGCTCAAGTTTTAGCTCAACTGCAAAATAACCAAGGTTTAGCGGGGACAATGACTTTAGAGCCAGAAGGAATCCGCTTCAAGGGCGTTTCTTGGCTAAACCCTAATAGTCAACGTGTGCTGGCGGTGGAAAACAAAGCTGGGGAAATGCAAAGCCGCCTACCAGCCGAAACCTTAATGATGTTATCTGGGGGTAACTTACAGAGGTCGTGGGGAGATTACGTTTTAACATCTCAGGGAAATCCTCTCTCGCCGATCGCACCAGAACAGATCAGAGGTAGTATAAAATCTCTTACCAATCTCGATTTAGATAAGGATTTGCTCAGTTGGATGAAAGGCGAATTTTCTCTATCAGTGATTCCGACTACTCCAAAACAAGGTTCACCAGATGATTTTCGTGCGGCTTTAGTGTTCATGGTACAGGCAAGCGATGCTAAGGGTGGGCAAAGCCTACGCCAATCAGCTGAAACATCCTTAAAACAGCTTGATGACGTGATGAGAAATCAATACCAGTTCCAAGTGCAACCGGCAAAAGTCGCAGGTCAACCCGTTATTAACTGGGTTTCGCCTTATGGTACGTTAACGGCCACCCACGGCTGGTTAGATGGAGATGTCGCTTTTCTTGTAGTGGGCGCTCCCATCAGTGATAAAATTGTTCCCAAACCCAACAATACACTAGCTAGCACTCTTCCCTTCCAACAAACAGTTCCTACAGAACCAAATCCGACAAATGGTCAATTTTTCCTGGATGTGGAACGAACTGTGAAAAATCTTCCCCCAACAATTCTCACCACCAATCAACAAACTTTGCTAGATGCAACGCGCTTAATTGGGATGACATCTGCTGTCAGCGACAATCGCAGTAACATCTACGACATTTTTATCGGACTAAAAAAAGTTACGAACTCGACTGTTTTGCCTAGTCCAGGAAGCAATAAGGGGAACTCTGTTAAATAGGGGAGTGGGGAGATAAGGGAGATGAGGGGGATGAGGGGGATGAGGGGGACAAGGGGAATAACTCATGCCCAATGCCCAATGCCCCATTCCCTATTTCCCAGTTTCATGACCCTGTAAGCATATAGGATCACAATAGTCAGAATCGATATTTTAAATTATCCACGGAGAGAACATTTTATGAATCTGGTTGTACTCCAAAACTGGCTGGACAATGCCTCTTTTGCCATATTATTCCTGACAATGCTGGTGTATTGGGGAGGAGCAGCTTTTCCGAATCTGCCTTATCTAGCCGCTTTGGGGACAGCTGGAATGGCGATCGCTAATTTATGTATGGCGACTCTATTAGGGGCACGATGGATAGAAGCTGGTTATTTTCCCTTAAGTAATCTCTATGAATCTCTGTTTTTCTTAACTTGGGGAATTACTACCGTTCATCTAATTGCTGAAAATAGTAGCCGTAGCCGCTTAGTAGGAGTTGTTACATCCCCGGTAGCAATGTTGATCGCTGCTTTTGCTACCTTGACGTTACCATCCCAGATGCAAACGTCAGAACCCCTAGTACCTGCCTTAAAGTCAAATTGGCTGATGATGCATGTCAGTGTGATGATGTTGAGTTATTCGGCTTTAATGGTGGGTTCGTTATTAGCGATCGCTTTTTTAGTTGTCACTCGCGGTCAAAACATCCAACTACAAGGTAGTTCTGTAGGTACTGGTGGCTATCGCAGCAACGGCTACCGCTTGCACAAAGCATCTGAGTTAATTTCTCAACCACCAGCCCCTTTTGTGGAAAATAACGGCTTTGCTCGTTTTGAAAGTAGTAGCAACGGCAACGGGAACGCTAACATCGCTGTTTTGAATTTAGTATCTACTTCTGAGCCTCAAATAGCATCAGGCGAACCTCTTTCACCCCAGCGCCTTAGCCTTGCCGAAACCCTCGACAATATCAGCTATCGCATTATCGGACTAGGATTTCCCCTGTTGACAATTGGGATCATTGCTGGTGGTGTTTGGGCTAACGAAGCTTGGGGTTCCTACTGGAGTTGGGACCCTAAAGAAACTTGGGCATTAATCACTTGGTTAGTGTTTGCCGCCTACCTCCACGCCCGGATCACTCGCGGTTGGCAAGGGCGCAGTCCCGCAATTTTAGCCGCCACCGGCTTTGTTGTCGTTTGGGTTTGTTATCTAGGTGTGAATCTGTTGGGTAAAGGTTTGCATTCTTACGGTTGGTTTTTTTAATCGAGTACCGTGGGTTTAAGTCCCCCAGTTCAATAACCGGTAAGTTTTGGGTCGGGGTCTAAATCCCCGTCACAAAACTTACCTTTCGACGTAGCTCAGGGTGCCGCTTGCGACTTGTTTTAACTCATCTATTTGGGGAATCGCCCTAACCCAAAAATAATCAGGGCGTTGTTTGATTGGAGCATGAATTCTTGTTTTTAATCTCATGTGAAGATACGTAAATATCTTGATTTACCGCGTGTAGTTTTGCGTAAGTCCTAAAATTAACTTTATATTGAGCAGTATTAAATCTATAAAATCATCATTTTATTTCGGATGAACTGCTAAATCTGTGGAAAGTATAGATTTAGTCACAGGAGATTTTTATGGAAGATGCATTTGAGCGACTAAATCATGATGAAGTTGTCTCTATCGAACCAGACACTTTTAATAAGTTAAATATTGCTAAAACTTTTAAAGTCCGTGATTTAATTACAGCAATTAAGGAATATATTGGAGCCGATGAGGCAGATGAAGTAAATTTGTATACCCAAGGATTAAATTGTGAAGTTTTGCAGTTTAGTACTCAGGGATGGAAAAAAGGAAAAGTTAGACTTGCTTTAGAATTTTGTCCTGATGAATCTGAATCACCACTTGATGATATTTTTCAAAAACTCAAACAAGTGGAAAATTAATATTCAATGAGCATTCGTAAAAACCCAGTTTGATAAGCTTTCCTCGTTCCCATGTTCTGCATGACAACGAGAGAACAATGAAAAATAGAGCTTTTTACGGATGAGAAACGACCTCTGGGTATTCCCGTAATGAATGACTGAGCCTTGCAAGCACTGTTCAAACTGGCATTGAACCGGTATGGGAAGCGCGATTTGAACCCAACTCATACGGGTTCAGACCAGGGCGCTCATGTCATGATGCAATAGAGGCAATATTTTCCAGCATTCATAGAAATCCAAAATTTGTTTTGGATGCTGACATTGCAAAATGCTTCGACCGCATCGACCATGAAGCACTGCTAAAAAAATTAAATACATCTCCCACCATCCGCCGACAAATTCGAGCATGGTTAAAAGCGGGGGTGATGGATGGTAAGCAGATGTTTCCAACATCAGTTAGCGAAGCGGGCGCGCGTACTCGCGCGACGGGTACGCCGCAGGGTGGGGTCATTTCTCCATTACTAGCCAATATTGCCCTTCACGGGATGGAAGAACGGATAAATAAGGCATTTCCAGAAATGTCACAAACCATGAGGGAAACTTGGTATCACAAAAAAGGTACAAAGTTTGTAAGCCCCCGATGTATCCGATACACCGATGACTTTGTGATTCTCCATAAAGACATAACCGTTGTCCAAAGATGCACGGAGATAATCTCTGAATGGTTAATAGACATGGGTCTGGAATATGTACCCACTGCGGAATGTACTTTCGAGAGTCAGATGTACTGGAGATTGACTACATAACCCCCAAAAGTGTGGGAGGCAAAGACGAATATAAAAATCTCCAGATATTGCACAGACACTGCCACGATCAAAAGACAATAGGACTTACGCAAACAATACTCGAAACCCTTATTTTCACGTAGGGGCAATTCATGAATTGCCCCGGAGGGCGTGTACTTTTGCGTAAGTCCTAGACAACTGAGGATGGTTCAGTTGTGAAGTACACATGACAACGTGCCGATTCATTGAGGAGCCCTGTGAAGGGAAACTTTCTCTTCCCGGTTTTGAAGACCAGCGAGTTTCCTGAGGGACTCGCTGAGTTTACTAGTGTCAATGCACTTGCTAGTTAACGAAAAAAAGATTAAATTGACTCATTATTAACATTCTCCACAAGACTTATCCTTTACCTTAAAAGATGAACAGGTGTGTTTTTTGCTATGCCTGCATGTCTTTGGTGAGTGTACTTAGCAAGGCATTAATTTAATGATGCCGTTTTTCCTTCAAGGCCAGTTTTATGAAACGAAAATCCGGTAAACTAAAGCTGGCAAGGTAGGAGAATAGTTTTTTTTTGAAAAACGGTTAAGTAAATTATCGGAGTGCTAGAACGAATGTACAATCAAGGTGCTGTTGAGGGTGCTGCCAACACAGAATCAGGTAGCCGCCTCTTCGTCTATGAAGTGGTAGGTTTGCGTCAGAGCGAAGAAACCGATCAAACTAACTACCCAATTCGTAAAAGTGGCAGTGTGTTCATCAGAGTGCCTTACAACCGGATGAATCAAGAAATGCGACGTATCACTCGTCTAGGCGGCACAATTGTTAGCATCCAGCCTATAACTGCTCTAGAGCCAGTTAATGGTGAAGCCTCATTTGGGAATGCGAACAGCGAAGTCAGCGAGTTAGCTACATCTGGGGAAACTGCTAGCAGTGAAGGAAATGGTAAAGCCACACCTGTGAATATTAATAGTGAAGTCCAAGACTTCGCTAAACCACCAGCTGAAGAACAGCTCAAGAAAGGCAACACCATGACTCAAGCAAAAGCCAAAAAAGACCACGGTGACATTCCTGTAAACACTTACCGTCCCAATGCTCCATTTATTGGCAAGGTAATATCTAATGAACCGCTAGTCAAAGAAGGTGGTATTGGTATTGTTCAACACCTCAAGTTTGACATTTCTGCCGGTGATTTGAAGTATATAGAAGGTCAAAGTATTGGGATTATTCCACCAGGATTAGACAAGAACGGCAAGCCAGAAAAACTCAGACTATATTCCATTGCCTCAACTCGTCATGGCGATGATGTGGATGATAAGACAGTATCACTCTGCATCCGCCAGTTGGAGTACAAGCACCCGGAAACGGGCGAAACAGTCTACGGTGTTTGCTCTACATACCTGTGTTTCTTAGAACCAGGGGCAGATGTAAAAATTACAGGGCCAGTGGGTAAGGAAATGTTGTTACCCCAAGATCCTGATGCTAATGTGATCATGTTGGCAACTGGAACAGGTATTGCCCCGATGCGGGCTTATCTGTGGCGTCAGTTTAAAGATGCGGAAAGAGCAGCTAACCCAGAATATGAATTTAAAGGATTCTCTTGGCTAATATTTGGCGTGCCGACAACTCCAAACCTCTTATATAAGGAAGAACTGGAAGAAATTCAACAAAAATATCCTGATAACTTCCGCCTGACTGGTGCCATCAGCCGTGAACAGAAAAATCCCCAAGGCGGTAGGATGTATATCCAAGACCGCGTAGCGGAACATGCAGATGAATTGTGGCAGTTGATTAAAAATGAAAAAACCCACACCTACATCTGCGGTTTGCGCGGTATGGAAGAAGGTATCGATGCAGCCTTAACAACTGCTGCTGCTAAGGAAGGCGTAACCTGGAGTGATTACCAGAAGCAACTCAAGAAAGCCGGTCGTTGGCACGTAGAAACATACTAAGTTAGTCATTGGTCACTGGTACTGAGCGAAGTCGAAGTATTGGTCATTAGTCATTAGTCACTTGTACTGAGCGTTCGCGTAGCGTCTCGTAGAGAAGTCGTTGGCGTTCGCGTTAGCGTCTCTGAAAGAGAAGCCTCTCGTAGAGAAGTATTAGTTTTAGACAGAGGACGAAGGACGAAGGACAAAGGACAAAGGACGAATGACAAAATGATAAAGGAAGCAGGATAATCAGTAGGTAGGGCAAATGCTCTACCTACAATTGTTGTTGCTGAAATTGGGTGCAAAATTTGTGGGTGTGAAACTAGGAATACTGGGGTTAGGCACTGTAGGAACGGGAACAGTGCAGTTGTTGCAAGATTGGGCTGGGCGTCATCCGTTGTTGCAAGAGATAGAAATCCATCGGGTGGGAGTCCGATCGCTCGATAAACCCCGTGCAGTAGAATTGTCTACGGAAGTCTTAACTACAGATTTAGAAGCCATTGTCAACGATCCGGCAGTGGATATAGTTGTGGAGGTAATGGGCGGACTGGAGCCGGCGCGATCGCTCATCCTGAAAGCTTTAAGTAATGGTAAACACGTAGTCACCGCCAATAAAGCAGCGATCGCCCGCTTTGGGGCAGAAATTTTCACAACTGCCAATGAAGCTGGCGTATACGTGATGATAGAAGCCTCTGTGGGTGGTGGGATTCCGGTGATTCAACCCCTAAAGCAGTCTTTAAGTGTTAACCGTATTCACACTATAACTGGCATCGTTAACGGTACAACTAACTACATCCTGACGCGGATGCAAACAGAAGGTAGCAACTTCAGTGATGTTTTAGCTGATGCCCAGCGTTTGGGTTATGCTGAGGCTGACCCGACAGCCGATGTCGAGGGCTTAGACGCAGCCGATAAAATTGCGATCTTGGCATCGTTAGGCTTTGGCGGACGGATCAACCTGCAAGATGTATATACTGAGGGAATTCGGCAAGTCAGCAAAACAGATATTGCCTACGCCGAAAAATTAGGATTTGTAATTAAATTATTAGCGATCGCTAAACGTAATACTCCCTCATCGCCTCTCTCGATCAGAGTTCATCCGACTTTAGTGCCTCAAGCTCACCCTTTGGCTAGCATCAATGGCGTTTACAATGCCATTCTTGTCGAAGGAGAACCCATCGGGCAAGTAATGTTTTTCGGCCCCGGTGCTGGTGCCGGTGCAACCGCCAGTGCTGTCACATCGGATATTTTGAATTTAGTTGCTGTCCTCAAAACCAATACAGCAGTTGCAAATCCATTATTAGCTTGTGGACATCAGGAATATTGCCAAATTGCACCAATGGCAGAACTGACAACTCGGTTTTATGCCCGTTTCCTCACAAATGACCAACCCGGAGTTATTGGTAAATTGGGTACTTGCTTTGGGAATTATGGCGTTAGCTTAGAGTCAATTGTCCAAACTGGCTTTCAAGGGGAACTAGCAGAGATTGTGGTTGTTACCCATGATGTGCGGGAAGGCAACTTTCGGCAAGCTTTGGCAGAAATTCGGAATTTGTCAGCGATCGAAAGTATTCCTAGTTTACTGCGTGTACTTTGAGATTAGTCCAAAGTGCGATCGCTCGGTATTGAACCAGAAGCTTAGGTCTATTGCTAAACTAAAAAACAACCCTTACCTTACTCCTGCAAAGGTAGTCTTATGACCTCTGCAACCGATCCATCCACCGCCCTCACTCCTTTTCCCGACCATACGCAGCTACCAGAGTCCGATGGTACTTTCGTAAGCCAGTCGCTTGCGGGGGTTCCCCCCGTTGTGCGAACTGGCGGGAAAAATTGGCAAGAGCATCCCCAAAGCATCTTACTCACTGACTCGATTACACCCGTCCTTAAACAATTACATCCTGAAGGTCAATATTGTATAGGTCAGGACTTAGGTATTTACTGGCGCTTGACAGACCCCCCAGAACGAGGAGCAGAAGCACCAGATTGGTTTTATGTAGCAAATGTACCGCCCTTGCTCGATGGACAAACGCGGAGGTCTTATGTACTGTGGCGAGAATTTATTGCCCCTTTGATTACCTTGGAATTTGTCTCTGGGAATGGTAATGAAGAACGAGATAGAACCCCTTGGCAAGGTAAATTTTGGATTTATGAGCAAGTAATTCATCCAGCTTTTTACGGCATTTATGAAGTGAATAAAGCCAGTGTGGAAGTTTATCACCTTATTGAAGGACAATATCAGCTCTTAGCAGCAAATGAACGGGGACATTATCCTATTGCCCCTTTGGGAGTTGAGTTAGGGTTATGGCAAGGAGAATATCAGAATGCGGAATTACCCTGGCTGCGCTGGTGGGATTTGCAAGGTAATTTGTTGTTGAGTGGCGAGGAAAGAGCGGCACAGGAAAGCCAAAGAGCGGAATTAGAAAGTCAAAGGGCGGAATTAGAAAGTCAAAGGGCGGAACTAGAAAGCCAAAGAGCCGATCGCTTAAGTGCCCAATTGCGATCGCTCGGCATTGAACCAGAAGCCTAATGTTTTTGGACGATTTTCCCAGAAAGTCAACACCTTAGCTGGGGTTAGGTTTCGCGTTAGATTTTCCACATAACATGAAAATCTAGAGTAAGCATAACCTTAAGTATTGACTCATGACTTGACCAAGCAACAATGGTTAATAACTATAAAATTTGCAGAACAACTAATGTCATATCATCAGTGTTTTGTTTATCAGCACCGATGAATTCCTGAACTTGGTCAAATAGGTAATCCACAATTTCTTGTGGTCCATTGCAGTACTTACAAGCCGTATTGAAGCCAGCCACAAAATTGTCTTCATCGAAGCGATCGCCACCTGCGGCAGCAGCATCGGTCAAACCATCTGTATAGTAAATAATTGTATCCCCAGGCTCTAATTGTACCTGGGCATCTTCATATTGGCTGTTAGCATCCAAACCGATTAACATTCCCAAAGTATCTAAACGGCTGACAGTTTTTGTTGCTGCGTGCCACCACAAGGGAGGATTGTGTGCCGCATTGCTATAAGACAAAATTCGCTTATGGGGATTATATTCTGAGTAAAATACCGTTACAAAGCGGTGGGAATTTTCCAAATCCGCATACATAACTCTATTTAAGTTTTGCAAAATTCTTGCTGGGGAATTACCATGTAGCACTTCTCCCCGTAGCATTCCCCGCATCATCGTCATAATTAGCGCCGCAGGGACACCTTTGCCCATGACATCTCCAATAACCAAACCCCAACGACTAGTTTCTGTGCCGTCTTTGGTATTGGGTTGAATCTTATTGTCAGTGGTAGCAAAAAAGTCGTAGTAGTCTCCGCCAACACGATTGGCAGGTTTACAGCGTGCTGCTACCACTGCACCAGGGATTGTGGGGCATTGACGTGGCAAAAGTCGCCGTTGAATTTCTGCACCAATTTCTAGTTCTTGATCTAGGCGTTCTTTTTTTCTTAGTTCTACAGCTAGTTCATCGTTTTCGATCGCTACTGCTGTTTGGTCTGCTACTAACCTAACTAACTTTTGCCTAGTTTCTGTCCAACTATATTCTGGATCGCGGCTCAAGACATAAAGCCATCCCCGTTCTGTATGCTTCACCAGAATCGCCGTACCAAAGATTTGCACATCTGGCCCCAAATAGCGATGCATCTGGTCATCCAAAATCCCCGTGGCATTCGCTAAAGGGGCCGTATTGGGCATAAGCGTGATTTGACTGCTGGCTATTTCTAGCGCTTTGCGGATATTTTTTCGCTGGCGACTATCTTGCCAATGTAACTGTTCTAGCCTGACTTGACCATTAGGTTTGTAGAGAAACAGGGCGCTGCCGTCTGCATCTGTAACTCTTGTTGCCATCAGGGGGATTAGTTCCAAAAACTGATTCAAATTATTGAAACTTCTCAGGGCAAATCCTAAAGAACTTAGCAAATCTTGAATTTTGTTTTGTTCCCGGTGCAACCTTGCCACGAGTTCTTTTAGTGCTACGACTGGTGTGACATCCGTCGCGGCACTACTATTGTTTTCAATGGGTTGAGAGGGCAGTTGAGACACAGGCACAGGTATTATTGCACTTTATATTGGCAGATTTTAGATTACTTATAAACCTTTTGGCTTTGGCATTGCTAAACCATATTTAGGCAAGAGTTGTCATTTTAGCAAGAGTATAAAGACGTAACAGGCAAATTTTATCGGTATTTTATTTGCTTATTGTATTTCTGATGGAATATTACTAATTTCAAATCATGTATTTTTAGTCAAAACCCAACCCGTAAAAATTACTAGTTTTGGTGATAGTTCAGAAAGCTTTTCATTTTCTCATAACTTAATTCTCAAAGCATATCTCTAAAGTCATCAAAATACTCTATTCAAAGAATAATTTCTCAGGCTTTCAGAGTAACTATTTGGGCAGAGGCAACTAGGAAACTAGAAGTTTTTTGAGTGAAAACCTCTAGAAGCGCTCAAATCGGGCTTGGTTTGCTAAAAAACAGACTTAGACTCATTCCCAAACCTGAGAATATCTAAATAAGTCTTCAAATACTTAATTTGTATACCATAATTGCCGACATAATCGCCAAGATTGAGCTTTTCCATTTGGAATTTCTCGTTTTGCGAATTTTGAGTTGCTGAAGATGCAAAACTTAAACCCATTGAAAGTTTAACCATCAGAGTTCAAACCTCTCAATTTCCTCCAAAAATATTTATGGATATTTTCGCAAGGAATATTTGAGAATACATCTGAAATCGATCCCACAATACTTGTATTTGTGGGGGTGAGCATCTCGCCTGCGCTTTAAATTGCTGCAAGATGCGAGTTTACGGCCTTTTGGATGTCGCAACTAAATGCCCGTGCTGCTACATTTAAAAAGCCTATTCAGGGTGTCAAAAAGGGCATTAGCTGGAAATTTTAGCAAAAGCCACCGATTGATGATGACAAATTCATGATTTTAGGAATTGATCTGTTTCCAGTATTGTGTTTCTAATTAGTTCAAGTGATAATACCAGATCAGTTACACCTAAATTTATCAGTTTGTCAAGAAAATTTTTTAATTCCAAATTTTTCAACTAGCCACTCAAAAGAGCTTCGACAAACTCATAGCTCGAAAAGGGGCGTAGGTCTTCAATTCCTTCGCCAGCACCAATAAAGCGAATGGGTAAACCTAGCTGCTGCACAACGGCAAGGGCAACGCCGCCTTTGGCAGTACCATCTAGTTTGGTTAAGACAACGCCACTCAGTTGGGCAGCTTGGGAGAAAACTTCGGCTTGCCGCAGTCCATTTTGACCTAAAGTGGCATCTAGAACCAACAGTGATTCTACTTTGGCATTTGGGGCTTTTTTGGCGATAATTCGCCGGATTTTGCCGAGTTCATCCATTAAATTTTTCTTGTTTTGCAGTCGCCCAGCTGTATCTATCAGAAGTAATTCGCTTTGACGTGCTTGAGCGGCGGCGATCGCATCAAATACAACTGCTGCCGGATCTGTATTCTTTCCCGGATTGGCAATTACTTCTACACCACTTCTACTACCCCAAACCTTCACCTGTTCCACGGCGGCGGCGCGGAAGGTGTCTGCTGCCCCAATCAAGCATTTATAGCCAGATTTTTGTCCCAAGTGGGCAATTTTGCCGATGGTGGTAGTTTTACCGGCACCATTCACCCCAGTAATTAACCAAATATTCAAGGTTTCTTTTTCTGGGGTAAAGCTAGTTTTGTGGGATGTAATGCTTGGCGCATCCAGCATATCCCGGAGAATTTTTTTCAGGTAAGCGATCGCTTCTTCAGGTGCGGTGACTTCTTCTCGAAGTTTTTTCTGTAGGGCATTGATAATAAAGTCTGTCGCCTCTACACCCACATCAGCTTGTAGGAGCAATGCCTCAATTTCCGTCACAGCAGCTTGGTTTAGCGGTCCTTGACCAACGATCGCCTTCAGTTGGTTAAGAATACTACGGCGAGTTTTGTCTAACCCTTGCCGGAGCTTTTTCAGCCAGGTAATTTCTTCAATAGAAACGTCTTCTGGACTTCTACCTTGAGCTGCTAGGACTTTCGCCGACCAGACAAACCCATCATCAAATACCAGTCCGGGAATTTCCTCTCCTGTCTCTAAAGTTGCAGCTATTGGCTGTACTATCTCCGGTTCTGGGACTTCAATCGCGGTGGCTATTAGTTGTTCGAGTTTGGCTTGCCGTTCTGCTGCCGCCCGTTCTAAGAAGGATAATGCAACTGGTGCTGTTGCCTCTGGCGTAGCTAGTGGTTCGGTGGGTGTTGGTTCAACTTCAATTGCCGTTAGTTCTGGGCTTTTGACATCTGGCTGATCAGCAATTGCTGCTACTGATGAATCTTCTGTAATTTCTGACTCAGTAGCCGCTTGGATAACTTCTGGCTGTGCTGTTTCTACGGTTGTACTAACAGGTTCCTCAGTTGCTTTTGGTTCGGTGATTTGGGCAATTGCCGTTTCTGCGGTTTCAGGTTGTGCTGAATCAGGCGGAGTTTCTACTACCTCAACTTGTTGTTTTTGCTGAATATTTTTATAGGCAGCTTTAGCAAACGCCAACAAGTCTGCCGTTGTGTCTGGTGCAGTTTCAGTAGTTGGTGTTGACGTTTCGGCTGGCTCTGGTTGGGGTTCTTGTGCAGGAGGAGTTTCTTCCTGTTTCTGATCAGAGGAATCGTTATATTTACGACGGAACCAATTAAAAACCATTGCAGCAGTATTGGTTATATGAATTATGAGTTATAACTTTAATTTAACTTGGGCGATTGGGCATTGTAAAAACACTTTCTTCATCCCCTTGTCTCCCTTGTCTCCCTCATTCGGAAAATAAGTATAAAAAACTACGCACTTTTCTTCTGCTCACTGACTCGGCGCAAAACACCGTTAATAAACCGATGACCATCGTCTCCACTGTAGCGTTTGGCTAGCTCCACAGCTTCGTTGATGGCGATACTGTCTGGAACTCCTAAGAACTTCATTTCTGCCACAGCGATTTGCAGGATATCGCGGTCAATTTGGGCGAGGCGAGTTATTTGCCAATCTACTAAGGCAGTAGAAAGTAGTTCATCTATAATGTGTCTATTTTCGTTGACGGTAATCACAAGCTCTTTAGCGTAATTACGGACTCCCTTATCCTGATTAGCTAGCTGAATCAATACTGGGAAATCAACTGCCGTACCCAACTGATTGATTGCTGTCTGGGTGCAGGCGATCGCTTCTTGAAGCATTGTTCTGGCACTATCGAGGTCTGAGGCCCGAGTTTGGCTACTTAAGAGGCGATCGTTACTGCGTTGCAGTTCACCTGCGGCATTATTTAGAGTATCTTGCACTTCTGAGGTCAGAGTGCGTACTGCTCCTAGCAACAACTTTGATACTAATTGATCGTCTTCCAATTTATCTAATTTCTTGGGGTTGACTGGCAATTGGCTAATGCTTAAAAGCGCCAATTCACGAGCAATTTGCTGGGGTTTACGAGGTTGCATAAAACTGAGGGGTGATTGTGCGAGAACTGATTAACTTGGGAGGCAAACCTATAATCATATCAATTTTGGCACAGTAAAACAACAATATATATAACGTATTTGCTTATGACTTTGCCAGATTGATTTTAAATTTCTTCAACCGGAATAACTTGCTGCTTGATTTCGTCGTGTTTCGCTTCCAATGTGGGCTGTTTGGGGAAAACCAAGGACGGATTGGGGGCGACAATGCCGCCTGATACAACTATTTTAAAGGCATCCTCAATCGACATGGAGAGGTTCACCACCTCATCTTCAGGAACGACTGCGTACCATCCGGTAGTCGGATTTGGGGTGGTGGGGATAAAAACACTTAGCACGGGGCAAGACATCTGGGCTTGGATATCACTGCTGATTGCACCAGTCACAAAGCCGATCGCCCAAATTCCGCGGCGGGGATACTCTACCAAAATTACACGGCGAAACTTGCCATTTGAATCTTTTAATATTGTTTCCAAAAGCTGTTTAAGGGTTTTGTATACCTGTCCAGCTAAAGGAATCGCCTGTAATAATCGCTCCCCAAAATCTAACAACCACCGCCCAGCAATATTTCGAGCCATCAAGCCCATCAAGAGAATACTTAATAGTGGTACAGCAAATCCTACTAATAAATTCAGTATATTTACTAAAATTGGGTTTAACCCATCAAAGGGATTCAATTGTTTGGGAATTTGGGTAAGGAAGTTGATTACCCAAGTAGCAATGGTAATTGTCAACCAGATAGTGGTTGCTAGGGGAATTACTACCAATAAACCAGCAATCAGGTCGTTTTTTAAGTCCTGTTTTAGGCGATCGATTACCAAGCCCCGATTCTCCTGTTTTAAGCTAGAGGAACTTTTGTTATTGCGATCCATACCAGCAGATTCGTCAAATTCCGAAGACTTTAACTTTAGGCAGTTTTTGCTGCAAGTAACTCTCCAAAAGGCTAGCAAGTTGGCTGCTGCCCCAAAAATACGTACTTGTTGCTGGAAATCAGCTATTTTCCTATAAGCATACACATAGACAGTGAACTACCCACACTGACTTGGAGTACCTTTTCGTTTTTAAAGCCCTTTTAACTGTTTCAAACTGTAATGCGTAATCTTTCTAATCTCCAGTTCCCTTTACACCACATCAGCCTGTGTAGTTTCAGAATCCGCGCACTGCAACTGTTGTATACTCTCCTGTGCCAAAATTGCTGTTGCGTCTAAATTAGGTTTTGGTAGATACTTCATTTCCCAAACTTTCAGCAAAATCAGATATTCGTAGAATGCCTGCAATGTACACCAAGCAAGTCCAGCGCGTCCATCTAGACAGCCGCCTAAGATAAAATACATATATATAAACCGTAGCAACGGTCTGGCCGGTAAACGCAAAGACAAATCTTTCAGGGCGCGGCGTTTTTCGATTTCCGATTTGCCAAAGAATAAATCTCGCCAGTTTACCTTTCCCTGCTCTAATTGATACAATGTTTCTTGAGCTTCATCTGTAGAATAACGGTTGTGTTTTTCAATCCAACGGCTCAAGCCTTTGCTACAAGTGTAGTGTGGGTATGTTTCTTGTAAAAAGCTAGTTGCACCCTCACAAACTTCCCGCTCAGTATGTCCGTAGTCTGTAAACCAGACTTTACCGTGGCGGAAGAGGCGCATTTGGTAACGGGGATACTGTGTGCTGTAGCGAATCCAATGATTCATGAACATCACACGTTCAGCCACGTAGTAACCGATGTAGTCTGGATTCTGACTTGCCTTTTCCGATTCCGCGAACAGTTCTGGTGTCATGCGCTCGTCAGCTTCGAGAATGTAAACCCATTCGTGCTGCGGGGGGATAGACTCTAACATCCAGGTGCGTTGTCGTCCGTGGCTTTCAAAAGCGTGTTGGATGACGCGGATGGGATAGCGACTAGCGATTTCCACAGTGCGATCGCTACTGCATGAATCCACAACAATAATGTCATCAGATAGCATCGCCGATTCGATACAAGCAGCAATATCTAGCTCTTCATTATATGTCAGTATGTAAATTGAGAACATTAGCCAAGTTTTATAGTGATTTTACCCAGTGATAATTGCCTTTTTATGGTTATTGGGCACATGGCAGTGTGAGCCGTGAACAATTTTTGGATACGTCCTACTGCCATGCCAATAGTGCATTAGCGTGCGGTAGCTCTAGGTTTACTACCTTGCACACTACCTCTACCTCTTAAGCCTGTCCAGCCAATGATAATGTAACCAATGGACAACAGCAAACTGCCAATGCCAATTCGCAGTCCAGACTTCCACGCAGTATCTTTAGCTTGTTGCTCGGCTTCGTCTCTGCGCTGGCGAAGTTGGCTCAGTTGTTGATTTTTCAGCGTCTGAATATCTGTTTGTTGTTCAATAGCTTTGTCAAGTGCTTGGGGATCTGTTTTAGCCTTCTTGAGTAACTCTTTGATATTTGCAGGAATTTGAGAACTTTCAAGTGCTTGCTTATATTTTTGATCATCTTTGAGGATTTCACTAAACTGAGCTTTGGTTTGGTTTCGCAGCTGCCCTAGTTGAGCTTTTCCTTGGTCAGTAGTCAGTTGTGCTTGCAATTGCGAGAACCGAGTGTTTAGTTGATTTTCTGCCTGATCTGCTTCTTGAGTGATCCGGTTGAGTGTTTGAGTTTTAGCTTGATTGACGTTATTGAGGTGCAGGGGAAAAATCAGCAAGAACATCAACCCGAAAATAGTTGAGAGGATCAGGGCGGGAAATCTTAAATCGATACCTTGGGGGCGATCGCTTGCGGCATCAGCACCATCAATCCAATAGGCAGCAAACAGAAGCCCCAAACCTACTAAAGGAACAATTCCCCGATCAACTAGCGCTGTTGCCAAGTTGATTTGCCATACCCGATCAGTAGGTTGAAAGGGTAACAATAAAATGAAAAAGTCCACAAAAAAGGACAAAATGCAGATTATTCCAACTACCTTAAGTGTGAGGGCAGTACTCAGGGAAGTAAAACGGTTAACCATAGTTTTTCAAACTGGCGGTGAATACAAGTGATGTTCATATTTAAAGCTACTTGAATATTGTGCCCATGACCGTGACTGTTGTATAGAAACACAAAGCAGATTCAATACTGGTAAAGGCTATCTACCTGTTGGTTTTTAACTAGGCCACAGTAACATTTGTTTTGTGCAGTGTCTTCAGAAAATTTCTAGAGTTGAGTAATCGGCATAACTCATGCACTGATGGCACTTGTCGCCACTGTAATCTCAATACTGCTGTAATCATTAACGGTAAACCCAAAATTCGCTCACGCCCACCCAACTGTTTGTAATAACTCAGTTGGTTCTACACCAGTGGTATTAGTGGGACTTAGACAAAAAAAACCATAAAAAAGTCTCAAATCTATATAGAGAGAGACTTTGACATCGTTTTGCTTGGTTGATTGATATATCTGGGTTTGAGCAGTTTCGTTTTTGAGCATTTGGTGTATTTTCCTCACCCTGCATGGGTTTGAGGCTTGTTTATCCCTCAAAAATGTTTAAGTCCCGTTAGTCAGAATTGAGTCAGAGACTCAATGAATGCATTCCCATACTCCGTATGGGAACGAGGGAGGAGAGGTTTATCAAACTCGCATTAACTACAAGTATTTGCTGAAGCCGAGTTAACCTTCGTTAAATCGCCAGTGAATACTGCTGTGTATTGATAAGGTGATGCACCAGAACAAGTCATAGAATTTGTATTAGCACGACGGGGAGTCCACCATGAGGTTGCTTGCACAGTCAAATTTGTGCCATTCCATGATAGATTGTTGACAACTAAAGAGTTAGTTTTTCCATCAGTGGGCTTTTTGGCAGATAAAAATGTGGCATAGTTAACCTCGCCATTAGCTGGATTAATCCGCGCTATAACTGCGACTTTTGGCCCGCCCCCGCTACCATAGCTAGACACCCAACGCCCAGTGGCAAAGCGGCGAAAATCATTACCAGTCTGACTGCCAGTAGAGGAGTAAACGCCATATAAAACATTGTTGCCATCCCAATATAATCCATAACCTGTACCATCGTCATTTGTTGTTTCGTAATCACTACGACACCATGTTTTGATCCCATTATTAAAACGGATTGTCACAGGGTTTTTGTTATTAGATGATACTTGCTGATAACCAATGTAAATGGTTGTATTTCCATTCTTTACTTTTGGCCCGTTTTTAGCTTTGATTGTCGCTTCACTATCATTGCAACTGAATGTCACAGCATTACCGATAGATGAATTTACGGTTTGAGCAAAAACTGGAGGAGCTTTTTGTGTGATTACTAAATCAGCTACTAATACTACGGATAACGATAAAGTTGTTAAATACTTCTGCCATTTGTGAGCATAAATCATGATATAAATCTGCCGATAAAGGGTTAGGGAAAACTTTGTATTACTATAAATTCTTCTGATAATTTATAGTAATACAATTCTTAAAAATTGCAGATTTTAGCATTCTAAATATTACGAAAGAGCAGACTAGCCAAGAAAATACATTAAGATAATATGCCTGAGATTAACTCCACATAAACCTTCCTTATCAAAGAGCTTTAGTGAATAGAATAAATTGCGTAGGCATTCGCCCAGCTTCTCTAAGAGTTGCCCACCAAAGGTATCGTAGTAGTCAAAAAAATGATTTTAATGAACAAGTAGCGTTTGCTCATTCTGTATATCTCTTGCTAGAAGCTTTCGTAACCTCTGCTTTCTGCTTCATGCCGTGCTGTACTAAACGGTTTTAGCATTGTCCTCTGATACTTATTCTGCACTAGCTTTCAGGCGGCTTAACCTGCTTTTGCGGACACGTTCGCTTTCACGAATACCACCAGCTAGCTCATATTCACTGCTGTTTTTGCCATACTTAAAAGCAACGCCCCTGACTATCTTATCTGTAAGATTGCTCAAGGTTTTTTCCATCTCATCAATTTTAGTTTTGGCAGAGTCAATCATAGCTAAATCAATGTTATAAGCATCAAGCATAGTGCGGAACTGCTCAATTGATTGAGTTAGATTTTGCAAACCGCAATTATCACCAAAATCCATATTTGAATCAATTGCTTTTAGTCCGGCGGATCTCAATTCAGCTTTTTCTAAAATACGGGATGTACGTTTTTGACGGGACATAAATATATTTGTTAAAGAGGGTTCTAGAATACCAATTCAGCAAGCCTGCAAGAGTCTCCCCCAACCCTTATAAGGTTGGGGGGTTGGGTTTTTGATTACTGAATCCATGTTCATAGAGTTAGTCTGACTTATTAAAGCTGTTTTATGCTTCAGTAAAATTCGTGAATAAATTTTATTTATTAAAAAAATAATAGATAAATCTGAGTAATTTCTCTTAATTCAGAATATTTTTTAGGTAGGGGCACTACCCTGCGGTCAGCTAAAGCTACATGAATTGCCCCTACAGCCTGTAATTTTGTGTAAGTCCTAGTTGATGATGAATGTCGTGATGTTAATGATGAATGTCGTGATGTTAATGATGAATGTCGTGATGTTAATGATGAATGTCGTGATGTTAATGATGAATGTCGTGATGTTAATGATGAATGTCGTGATGTTAATGATGAATGTCGTGATGTTGATGATGAATGTCGCGATGTTGATGATGAATATCGCGATTTTTCAAAATGGCTTCTCATGGAAGTGCGTAGACGCCTAGCAGCTTCTCATCAGCAGTCTATGTGCGAGGCGCACTTTCAAGATGGAAGAAAGCTAGAGTTAGAGTGAGTATTTCTGCTTAGAGAAACTACGCTTGGGTTAAAGCTTAATCCTCCTTAACTCTCTTGTTTGCGTAAGTCCTGTAAGAATTAAATAACATACAATTTATATCTTTGGCTTACCTCACCCTCAATCCCTCTGCTTATAAAGGAGAGGGAAGCTAGAGATAGGATGAAGTTTTGCATTTTATTTAATCCACGTTCCTAAGCTTTAATTGTTTATATTTTTGTAGTAAATAAATGCTGCTTCACTACGTCTAAGCGTGAACAATTCCAATAATCAACATGGGAGACAATCAAACCATCAGAGTTGAGACTTAATTCACTCCAACCAGGAATAGAAATCCGTGGCTTCCAGGGGAGAGGGGTATTCCAACTGAGTGTCCACTCAGTTTTTATGGTGTCTCCTAAACGTTGAATGTTATGTAAGTCCATCTTAGGATCTAAAAACCAAGTTTGGATAAGATTAATCATTTGTTTGTAACGTTTAACACCACGAAATTTATTTAGTGGATCTTGAAAATAAACGTCTGAGGCGTAAATGCTGTAAGTTTGATTTACTGGGAATCTTTGATAGTCTTCTTTGAGGATTTCAATGATATCCATGATCATATAGTTATATCTGTAAATTGGTTTAATATGTAAACGGGATGCCGATATAAATCCCTATTAGGAATTAAAATCGACTTCATTCCATAAACGTTCTAACTGAAGCCGCCAAGCAGCTATAACTTTTTCTCGTGCCTCTGCGGTTTGATCTATTTCGCCCATCAATCCTTCTGCGTAAAAGCGTTCTAAGCTTTGCATAGTAGCTTGCAGAGATTGCCCTTGTTGTTTTGCTGCCTGAATAATTTGCCAGATGCGGCTTTCAATTAGTCGATTAAAGACATTATCTAATCCAGCCTGATGCAGAGATACAAGTCGGTTGATTGCATTGGACAAATCTGGACTCACTAAAGTGCCACTGTCATGTTGAAATACCCCCCAAATTACCCCTTCAGATAAAGCGTACCGTACTTCCTGAGTGTCATCAAAGTTAGCTTCTAGGAACTGTTCTAAAAATGGTTGGGCTTGTTGGATGGGCACAATAGGCAGTAAAACTCGCAGCCAAGTATTATCTTCGGAAAGCAGCACCAACAGCCGAAAAGTAGAAGTGTCTACTTGCCACGATCCAGGAGCGATCGCATTAATCGCCGCAGTGTCAAATAATTCTGTTAGCGTATCCGCAATTTCTTCCGGTGTCATAAGTTTTTGTTAGATATAGCCTCTAGATTAGCGCAGAGGTGGATGAGCTGATTCACTAAAAGGCTATGCTGCCTGCTGGACAACTTCCAATAGGGATTTCCAACAAATAAATTACCCAATCTTCTGGGGTGGACGTCTCGCCCGCCCGTAGCTCAAGGCGGGCAAGACTTCGGCGTGAGCGCTACTTCGACAACGCTCAGTACAAGTCAGTCGAACGCTGCCCACCCCACAAGAAGTAATTGAGTATTTTTTTATTTGTCAGTCCTATAGTAAAATTTTAGTTCCCCTAAAGACGCAGTGGGGTAGCACAGCTAAGTGTACGCCCCCACGAATGAATCTATTCCACTGAGTTGAAATATTTGATTTAAATTATCGAATTCCTCAAAAACACGATGCCGATCGCACAGAAAGCGAAACCAGCAATGCTAATTTTCCAAGGTAAAATTCGGTTGATTTCTCCCATACCCATTGCAGTACCAATTTCTCTAGCACTCATGGCAACCACAAACAGAGTTAAGGTAATACCTAGTATGTAGGCAATTATTGGGATGATTTCTGCCCCAATGATCGATTCAGCATTAGCGTAACCCTGAAATAAACCAGCACTGACGCCCATCAGAGCAAGTATTATAAAGTTGGGTTGATTTGGGATCATCAGCATAGTACCAAAAACGATGGTAGAAATGGCGATGGCTATTTCTGTGCCGGGGAAATTTAGCTGGAATAAATGAATTATAATCCCCAAGACTGCTGCGAAGACAAAACCTCCAGCGATCGCAGCGCCACGAACAAACGCAGATGAGAGTAAGCCAATAGCAAGAATACCAATTAAACAATCCAAGCTAATTACTGGATCTGCCAGTCCCCAGAGAAAGCCTTCCCAGCAGTTAGAGATGGTATGACGATCTGGTGTTCCACTCAATGAACTCAGTAAGCTAATTAAAATTAGAACTGCGATCGCTCCAATATGCCGATGCATTAACTTCAAGGTGTAAAATTCTCCCCAAGCACGGGATTCTGATAATTTAGTTTTGAACATCACTATCTGCCAAATTAGTTTTTTCGGTAATTTATACTACCCACATAGCCAAACAAACTAACGTAGCTCATGCGTGTCAACTTAGAGCCAGGGCAAATGGAATAGAGCCTCCGGCACGCTGACGCGAACGCTCATCACCAATAGGTAGCCCCTGTCCCCCATCAAAAGGATAAAGTTGACCAAATAAAGTGTTCTTGCCAACTATCAGTGCGAGGATTAAATAAAGGTACTTCTGATAATGACTGTTCATCAAAGGCTTTAAGTTTATCGGATTTTTGCCAATGGCAAACTGCTGGGCAAGTGTGACAATTTCATAGGTAAATTGGTTGTCATGGCATCTATCTCAAAATCAACAGTCTTTATTTTAGTAGAGTAAATGTCAGAAATTACTTTCTCCAAATTGTCGGTGAGATAATTTTAGCTGACTTGTCAATTTTCTACTTCTATACTATCTATCGAGATCAGGCTAAGAAAGTAGACGAAAATTACTTTCAGAATCAGCGTCAGACTTTGTGTAAATGGAATCAGCAAGACTTACCTGATCTTACTGAAATAGAACGCAGTCATGCGATCGCGCAATTTCAAGGTAATGACAATCCATTCGTGCTAGATGTCACATTAGGAGAACGGGCATACTGTAATTCTTAAGGACTTACATCTTAATGGGTAGACAAAATGACCATCAAACAGACTTTATCCGAATCGGAATCTGGATGATGAACTCTGCGCCTTGAAGCACTGCAGAAATACACTTGAGTTGGCCACCATGCTTGTTGATAATTTGGTAGCTAATCGACATCCCTAAACCTGTACCTGAACCAACAGGTTTAGTTGTAAAAAATGGATCAAACATTTTTTGCTTTACTGCTTCTGGCATCCCACAGCCATTATCAGTAATCCGAATTATCACTTGATTGCTGTCTAAAACCTCAGTGCAAATGCGAATCTGGAGATTGTTAGTTGTCAGTTTTTGGTTGCCAGTTTTTTGGAGATTGTCCCCGAAAAGATGACAACCAAATATTGATTCTTTCAAAGTATCAATAGAATTATTCAGGATATTCATAAATACTTGATTGAGTTGTCCAGGATAGCACTCTACTTTAGGCAAATTGCCGTATTCTTTTATCACTTCAATATCTGGATAATTTCCTTCGGCCTGCAAGCGATTTTGCAAAATTAAGAGAGTGCTATCAAGACCTTCGTGGATATCAACTATTTTTTTGTCTGCTTCATCTAGCCGCGAGAAGTTACGCAAGGACAAGACTAGCTTGGAGATCCGCTCGGTTCCCATTTTCATGGAAGATAAGATTTTCGGTAAGTCTTCTTTAATAAAATCAAGGTCAATTTCTTTAATAAAAGCTTGAATTTTTGCTCCAAAATGGCAATCGCATTCTTGATAAAGCGTAATCAAATCGAGTAAATTTTTACTATATTCATCGCTAATAACGATATTACCATCAATAAAATTCACAGGATTATTAATTTCATGGGCGATACCCGCAACTAATTGCCCCAATGAAGACATTTTTTCAGTTTGAATCAATTCAACTTGCGTATTTTCAAGTTCTTTTAAGGTCAGTTTCAGTTGGTAATTAACTGCTTCTAGTTGTGCTGGACTTGGCAAAGCCAGAGCCTGGGGAATGATCGGTAACAGTGCGATCGCTGTATATACTGAGAGAATAGCCGTAATAAATTTGATGAAAGTGGACAGCCAGTAAGTTGGATGCCAAAGTGTCCATACATCCATTACATGGGTTGTACCACAAGAGACGATAAAAGCTCCAAATAAGAAAAGTATCCATTTGAAGGGGAAATCTTTTCGCTTGTGGACAAAGTAAATAAGGATGATCGGAATAGAATAATACACCAAAGCAATCAGAGAATCTGAGATGATGTTTAGCCACACTAAAGTCGGCTTCCAGAGGTAACAATGTCCATGTGGAATAAATGAGCTATCACTAAAAAGATTTTGCAAAAATTCCAGCATATCTGATCAAATAAGCTAATTTGTCAACTGTTGAATGACAAATTATATCCGCTACACAAAAAACTGTCCTTAATCTTGAAGAAGAATTCAGCAGTCAGAATTCAGAATCAATATAGTTAGGACTTACACAATGTTGTATTAGTGCAGTAATTCTTCAACTTGATGCTGGCTCCACAAAGTTCTATATAAACCCTGTTGTTGCACTAGTTGTAAGTGATTGCCTATCTGAACAATTCTTCCTTTTTCCATCACAAAAATTCGGTTAGCAGCTGCTGCCGCCGATAATTGATGGGTAATGAAAATTACTGTTTTGCGTTCAGTACCACCAGAAAGATTTTTGAGGATTTGTGTAGCTGTTTGATTATCCACACTAGAGAGGGCATCATCCAAAATTAACACTGGAGCATTGACCAGCATTGCCCTAGCTAAAGCAGTACGTTGTCGTTGACCGCCAGAAAGAGTAATACCACGTTCACCAACAATAGTTTCGTATTGCTGGGGAAAATTGTTAATTTCTGATTCGATTTGGGCAAGTTGAGCAACAGCTTCTACCTGTTTTTGTTCGGTAATTGGATCACCGTAGCGAATATTATTTTTGATTGTAGTGCTAAATAGAAAGCTATCTTGAGGAACATAAGCGATCGCACTTCGTAAATCAGCCAAAGCTATCTTAGTAATATCCAACCCATCTAAAAACAATTGTCCTGATTCAATATCTAACAAGCGCGGTAAAGCATTTGCCAAAGTGGATTTTCCCGCACCAATTGCTCCAACAATCGCCACGGTTTCTCCCGGAGCAATGGTGAAGTTAACATTTGTTAAAGCTGGAGTAGTGGAACCAGGGTAATTGTAGGTGAGATTTTTAGCTGTCAGTTCTCCTTTGAGTTCAGCCACTGGTAGATGTATAGCATCGGCTGTGTCTTGAATTTTCGGTGTGACAGAGAGAATAGATTCAAGCCGATCAATACTAACTTCACCCCGTTGGTAGGCTGTAATTGTGAATCCTAAAATGGCTGTGGGGAAAACTAGACGCTCTACATAAATTAACAATACTAAAAAGTCGGCAACCTTAAGAGTACCAGAAGATATCCGCGCCGTCCCTAACCAAATGATTATCAGTGAACTGATATTAGCTAGCCCAACAATTAGCGGAAACAGTGTATTTCGGCTTTTTGCCAATTCTAAGTTAGCCACTAATAGCTGCTGATTTTTCTTGGCAAAAGCTCGACGCTCGTTTGCTTCTTGGGCATAGATTTTAATCAAGGCAATGCCACTGATATCCTCTTGGATGAGTTCGCTGATGTCCGAGAGTTGCTCTTGGACTTTTACTTGTTGTTTGCGTAAGCGATCGCTAAATAAACTCACCAACAAGAGCATAAAAGGGTACACTGCTAGGGCGGCTAGTGTGAGATCCACGCTAATCGCCAGCATTACAGGCAGTGTCAGGGCGTAAGCAAACAGCGTATTTGCCAAACTTAAAACCGCAAAACCCAACAACCGCTTGATATTGTCCACATCGCTGGTAGCCCGACTAATCAAATCGCCAGCAGTATTACTGGCAAAATAAGCCGGTTCGAGTTGGAGTAAGTGTTCAAAAATCCGTTGTTTCAGGTCAAATTCTACCTGACGTCCCACCCCAAATAGCCAAATGCGGGATGCCATCCGCATTAGCCACATCGCGGAACTAAGCAAGACAATCCTGACTACGTAAGGTAGTATTTGGCTCCAGGTGAAGGTTGTCGAGAGTTTATCAACACCATCACGAATTAACAAAGGGATATAAACACCCAGTGCATTGACAGACAACAAAGCGAGAATCCCTAAGGAAGCCTCCCGCCAATGGGGTTGTAGGTAAGCAATGAGTTTAGCGATTCGTCGAGATTTTGCCATTAAAGCAATTTTGCAACTTTATCATCCTAGATTAACTGGTAGTCCTAGAAGGGAGCTATGTAGAGGGAATATCGAAAGATGGGGAATGGGGAATGGGGAATGGTAAAAACCGTACTTCGCCCCGCTACGCTAACGCCCTCTAATGGGCAAAATAATCCTTATATTGAAAAGGTGTTCCTGGGGAAACCCCCATGACCAGACTTTTCGCTGTGTTATGGGGAAAGTAAAAAGCTATAAAGGTGTGGTGGGTGCTTAATTCAACCCTTTACCCTTTACGCTTCTTGTTTGTTTTTATTACCGTTGAACACGCAAGAACCTGTAAATTTCCAAGAGATAAGTTTCCCAAGTTCTTGTTGTGAATTGCAACGTTTCCGCATTCGGTACAAAGTCTTCAAGTCGTAAACCGCGTGTGCGAATATCTTGAAGATTTCCTTGTAATAGGTAGGGAGGCACTCTCAAATTATAAGAAAGAATGCGATCGCCCGTCACATCGGAGATGTTCGCTGTGGTGCTTGGTTGCCCTAATGCCACCAGTGTCCCCGATGTTGGTGCAGCAGTTGCGACATAAGTTTCACCTGTCATTGCTAGAGGTGCCCGATAAAGGAAATAGGCGACTGCTGGTGTACTTGCCAACAGCAAAATCGTCAGTGCCCAACCGATTAAGTATCCTCCTGGTTTCTCTATCCCACCTCCTTTGATTCTCTGAGCTGCAAAAATCATCATTAAAATAGAGGCTCCCAGAGGCTTCAGGGGAAAAGACAGCATCCTCGACAACGACGCCACAGCCGGTTCATTGGGGTTAACAAATGATAGGGCGATGATCACCAGGATAACGACTAAGATTAATCGTCCGACAAAAGTTCCAGAGGGATAAAATCGCTGGAACAGAGAATATACGATAGTGCCAATCAGCAGCCACAGCAGTACCCGGCTTAACAATAGAAACATAGATTAACTCTCAAATTTTCTGGTGCAGTGAGCCAGTGTGGTGGTGAGGCAGTCCACCTGATATAAGGGTTTCCACGCCACCTGCTTCAACCTTGGGAACCCTCGCAAGGCAGTGGCTCCCCAGGAAAAACAGCCGTACATGGTTTCCCTGCATAAAACAACTAGCGACTTCTTAGCGTTAGCGACGCTAGGAGCGTCACCCGTAAGGGTCAACCTAGAGGTTTCGGAAAATGGATTTATTTTATTGTCAAATTGTAATCGTACTGTTTGACTTAAAATACTTCAAACCTCACACCCAAAGACTACCGTCGTAGTGATTCTAGTGCAATTTTTTGACACTGCGTCTATTATTTATAATTTTCCACAAGAGTAACGTGGCACCGGTAAACTAAATTAATTGAGTAATCCACTCAAAAGGAAAAACTATGTCGCCTGGAAAACCTACCATTTTGGTAACGGGAGGAGCTGGATATATTGGTTCTCATACGGTGCTTGCTTTGAAGCAGGCGGGTTATAACGTTGTCATCCTTGATAATCTAGTTTATGGGCATCGTGACCTAGTAGAAAAGGTTTTACAGGTAGAACTGATAGTAGGGGATACAGGCGATCGCGCCTTGCTCGATCACGTCTTTAAAACGCACGATATTGCAGCTGTGATGCACTTTTCTGCCTATGCCTACGTGGGAGAATCGGTGACTGACCCTGCCAAATATTACCGCAATAACGTCGTTGGCACTTTGACGCTGTTAGAAGCAATGCTGACGGCATCTGTGAAGAAATTTGTCTTTTCTTCCACCTGTGCCACCTACGGTATACCAGAATTTGTACCCATTCCAGAAACTCATCCCCAAAATCCGATTAATCCCTATGGCGCTACAAAGCTGATGGTAGAGCAGATTCTCGCTGATTTTGATGTTGCTTACGGTTTGCAATCAGTGCGTTTCCGTTATTTTAATGCTGCTGGTGCTAATCCCAGTGGCTTACTGGGCGAAGATCACAACCCAGAAACCCATTTGATTCCCTTAGTGCTGATGACAGCTTTAGGCAAACGAGAATCTATCTCAATTTTCGGCACAGATTACCCTACACCCGATGGTACTTGTGTTCGTGATTATATTCATGTTAACGACTTAGCAGATGCCCATATTTTGGGATTGGAATATTTATTAAAAGGTGGGGATAGCGAAGTTTTTAATTTAGGTAATGGCAGTGGCTTTTCTGTCAGAGAAGTAATTGCAGCCGCCGAACAGGTAACAGGAGTTTCGATACCAGTAGAAGAACGCGATCGCCGTCCTGGCGATCCTCCAATTCTCATTGGCACCAGTGAGCAAGCCAGAACAATCTTAGGCTGGCAACCTCAGTACCCATCTATCAAAGATATTGTTGCTCATGCGTGGCAGTGGCATCAAAAGCGACATAATTTGACTTGATGACATTGGCTGCATATTCGGAAATTAAAGCTCTTAACAATTAGTCTGCTTAGGTTTGGTAATTTGCTACTTCTTTGTACTTAACATCGGAATAAGCAACGAAAAATCAAGCCTTTTCAGCCTTAACTGATAGGTTTATTGAGAGTGGGGTCTAGATCGAACCAACAACAGAGCAATTGAAAGCGTTCTACAGTAGATGTGTGAGAGCAAGTAATATGTTTCAGCCTATCAACGTGGTGCGACTGGACGAAAGAACGAAGCGTATATATGTTTTGATTGGGGACACAATACAAATAGAGATATATCCAAATGGTGAGCTTGGATTTCCATGACTAAACTTGATTATCAAGCCATGTCAGATGATGAATTAAGAGATTGGGTCAGATATCATCCACAGGACAGCAAGGCATTTCATATTTTAATGGACAGGTTAGACCAGCGACCAAAAGTCATCACTCGGACTAATGAGGAATTTGAAACCGAGTTACAACGGCGTATTAACCAAGCTAGTTGAGAGTGAATTGAAATTAGCGAAAACCACCAGTGTAAAAGCTGATGGTTTAGTCATGAGTAAAACCCGTAATCAGATTAAACACTCAAGGATTGCGATAATTTCCGGAGCTTTTTTGTAGTGGTGGTCATGGTAGATAGAGTTTAACCTGATTCCTAAATTATTAATTCTAGCTTCAGCCAAGCGATCGCCTTGGCATTTTAGAGCCAGAGAACTTCGGGGAGACAAGGGAGAAAAATTGCTCCATTATCTCCCCCCTACTCCCATTCGACTACGCTCACGGCAAGCCTACTCCCCACTCCTCCTCATACTTTGCAGTACGACAACTAAGATGCCGATAAATCCGAGGATTGGCAGGGCGATCGCCCAAAGTGGTAATTTTTGAGATTCACCCTCTCCTAAATCACCATTGACATCTTGCCGATTTCGTGAATTATCTGTAGAGCCACCTGCCACAGTCACTTCAAATTTCAACTTAAAGGGTTTGAATCTTGCCCCAGAAACTGGTTTACCATTGAGTTGCAACTCATAAATCCCTGGCTTGGGAAAGACAATTTCTGCACCTGGGACGCCTTTATAGCGTTCAGCTGCCACAGGTTCTAATGCTGGTTCTAGGAGTGGTGGCTCTCCGGCTCCATAGGGTTTGGCATAAACAGCCAACCGACAATTACACTGTGACAGAGGAATCACCTTTCCACCTCTGCGGGTAAGTGCAAACCAGGCTTGGCTCGGTTCTCCAGCACTAGGATTATCATTTGGTTCAACGTGGAGGGTGGCACCGACATCTGCGGCTACCTCCACCTGATGAGCAGCAACAGGGTAAAGATTAGTTATTGATATAACTAAGGAACTCAGGAATAATAAATACTTCATTCTTCCTTTGTTTAGGTAATATCTCTGTTCTTGACTTGTTGAGATGGAGTCAAAAAACAAAGATGATTTACCGCGATTTGGTTGGGGGAACATAAAACTTTTCTACGGCTAACTTTGACCAAAAAAAGCGCGATCGCACTAGCAAGACACAGAGGGTAACAATTACCATTAGTACTGCCGCTAATTTATTTCCCCAAGTTGATTGCAAGGAACCCAGGTAATGGGAACCAATCAACACAGTATGAATGGCACTCAAGAGCAAAGCTGGCACACCCAATAGATGAATCTGTCGCCAACGCTTGCCCAAAGATTTCTGCAATGATTCCCAACTCGTAAAAGCGGCGGGGGACATTAATAACAATGCTACAGCACCCGCAGCCATACCCCACTGAAATTCTGGCGGCATAAAATCAAAGGCGGCAAAATTCCATTGCAATGAGTGTTCAATCATATGGGCGGTGTGAACTACAGAAAGCACAAAAGCTCCCACTCCCAAGCCTCGGCGGTAACGCAGTGGTGAAGCCCACAAGCCACTAATCGGACGCGCAATTAACGCCAAGATTAAGCAGATTAAGGCGGCGTGTCCGGTGTAATCTACCATTGTGTCACCAGTCCGCAACAAGGTGATCATGCCAATAATCAGTGTCACCCAACCGCCTAATCGAAATAACTGACTGCGCCTGTCTTTACTTACCAATGATGTGGAAACGCCTACACCTAACATCGTGGGCAGGGTTCCCAAGCCAAAAGCCAGCATAGTTGCCCCACCCATCCATAAATTGCCAGTTTGAGCGGCTTTAATTTGGGCAGCATACAGGAAACCACAGGGCATTAAACCCCAAGTCATCCCCAAAAGCATTGGTGTCCACCATTTGGCTTTTAAGGAAAGCTTAATCATTCCGGTGCTGAGGCGATCGTGTAAACTACCTTGCAATAGGGGATGCAAAACGGGAATGCGCGGCAGCAAATCGGGTTTTACTTGTCCTAAGCCAAACCAAATCAGCATTACACCAGTCAGAATTGCCATCCAACGCCGGAAGTCGCTGCCAACACCCGCTAGCTGTCCACCTTGCAGCAATACCGAACCTAGCGCCCCAATGCCGGCACCGACTAGAGCATAGCTCAACATCCGCCCCAGATTTAGCAGGATATGAAATTTTAATTGCTGTTGCCAAGTGTCGGACTTTTCTGAGGGTGATGTCTGTTTTGGCTGATGAGACAGAGAAAACGCCACGGTTAGGGGGCCACACATCCCAAAGCAATGTCCAAAACTCCCCAGAAAACCCAGGATTGCGATCAGCAACAAATCTACCATAAAAAAAGTCCTGAATTCTGAGTCATGAGTCCTGAGTGTCAGAATAAAGATTTTGAAGAATTAAGAAGAAATTCTTTTCTCTTCTTCTTTGCTCAGTACTCAGCACTCCTCTAGTGTGGGAGTGTAAGTTAAATTGCGATCGCTGTCAAAAGACGAACTGTCAAACTTGATGTTTACTCTAGGGAATTAGTTCTTTTGTACTTGTATAAGATATAAAGGTATTAATCATAAGCAAATACCTGCCTTTAATTAATAATCGTGGAATGGCTACAGTTTTTTTCTCTTATTCACATCGGGATGAAACCCTGCGCGATGAGCTGGAAGTTCATCTTACTATGCTAAAAAGGCAAGGTTTCATTGAGACATGGCATGATCGGCGAATAACTGCTGGTGAAGAATTCGATAAGTCAATAAGCAAAAACTTGGAAGAAGCAGACATCATCCTTTTATTAGTCAGTTCAGATTTTCTAGCTTCCAATTATTGTTATGGCATTGAGATGCAACGTGCGATGGAAAAGCATGAGCAAAGAGAATCCCACATTATACCAGTCATCCTGCGTTCATGCGATTGGCGCAGTGCGCCATTTGGCAAGCTCTTGGTCACGCCAACTGATGGCAAGCCTATCACAAAATTCCCCAATCAAGACGATGCTTTTCTTGAAGTAGTCAACGCTCCTAGCGGTAACACCGAAAGCACTCTCCAATATTTCAACGATGCCTCTAATATCGCTAGCTATGCCCGTAGCCCGATCGCCGCAGCAACCCAAAAGCAGATTGTGGTCAACTATCCGAATGTGAAGTTCCTAAATCCAACCGCAACTGCTAGACGGGCGCAGGTAGCAGCTTTTATCTATCAAGCGTTGGTTAGTTCTAACCAAGTCTCAGCAATTAACTCGCCCTATGTCGTGGCGGCTGTCGGGTCTACTACCCCAACAGATGGATCAGTCACAATTCCCCAAGGGACTGCTATTGCTGTGAAGTATGACAAAGCAGAAAAAATTCTGGTTACAAAGGATGAAACAGCGCCTTTGACATTGACAGTATCCCAAAACGTGGTTACGCAAGACGGAACTATAGTGATTCCTGCTGGTAGTCAGATTATTGGTCAACTCAAACCTGCGACAGGCGGTTCTCAATTCGCTGCCCAGAAACTAGTTTTGGCCAGTGGTCAAGAGTATCAGCTCAACGCTACTTCAGAAGTGATTACCAAAACTGAAACCGTCAAGAAAGGTATTAGTACTAGTGCAATTATCAAGGATACTGTATTGGGTGCAGGTGCAGCGACTGCGATATCTGCTGTCACTGGCGATCGCGCCATTGCCACAGAAGAAATCTTGGGTGGCGCTGGTATTGGTGCGTTGGTTGGTCTGCTTTTAGGTAAGAATAGTGTTGACTTAATCGCCATTGACCCAAATACCGATTTACAAATGACAATCAATCAGAATTTGTTGGTTTCACTTAGATAGTTATTGGGCATTGGGCATTGGGCATTGGGCATTGGGAATTAGTATTTACAAATGACAAATGACTAATTTTGAACTTCCGGCAACCAAATAATAAACGTAGTCCCTGGCGCATCGGGTGAAGTTAGCTGAGAGTTGATTGCAGGGCTGAAAACCTCGATTTCACCCTGCATTTGCTCTATTAATTGTTTAGCGATCGCTAACCCCAAACCTGTACCAGGGATTTCTGTTTGCGCTTGTACCCCCCGATAATGCCGTTCTCCAAGATGCTCTAAATCTTGAGGTGGAATGCCTGGCCCGTTGTCACTGATGACAATTCCCTGAAAATTCGCTTTTTCTTGCCCCGCCTGAATCAAAATTTTGCCCCCAGTGGGAGTGTATTTCAAAGCATTATCGATGATGTTAGTTAATACCTCTCGTAATGCTTTGATATTGGCACGTACTAGAGGTGAATTATGTTGAATTTCAGTTATTAGTTTTAGCTTTCGCTCTTGGGCGATCGCTTTGGCTGATATTAATAATGGTTCTAATATATCTGCTAGTGAGCAGTCAACTGCTTTATCTCCTGTTCCCGGCAATAATAACAGTGGTTTAGCGGATTTTTGAATAGTTGCTTCTACAAAAACTTCATCTTCCGCTAGATGTAGTGGTGCTAAATCTGCCTCTGTCAAGTCGATTACTTGATCAAATTGTTGCAGCAGTTCTTGGAGGCGATCGCTTTCCCGCACAATACTATTTGCCACATTCCGGTTGGCGTCTGCTGGTTGCAGTCGTTTCAATAGCAGTTTGCCAAAAGTCCGCAATGCCGTTAATGGGTTGCGAAACTGATGCAACAAGTTATCCAGCAAATCGCGCTGTTTTTCTTGGAGAATTTGTTGCTCACGCAATTGCTGCTCAAACCATGCCCGTCGCTGATCTAAAATACAAGCGATCGCTAACGTTTGGGCTATCTGTTGAATCTGACTTTCCTCGTGTTCATTCCATACGCGGTCTTCCCTACCTGTCACCAGTAACCCCATCATCACACCCTCATACACCAGAGGTAAAACAATTTGGTTGCCACTAAATAAGTATTCCTCTTTTAGATGGGGCCCAGACGCATCTGGTATCTCCGACTCCCGTGACGAAGTTTGAGATTCTGACCCTGGTGTTAATAACCTTCTCTGACGATAGGGTAATACAAACACATTTCCAACTTGAAGTTGCTTGTGTACCGTCGCTTCCGCAGTCTCCTCCCCTGGCGGTAATAATGCTGTTTCCGGGTAAATCACCACAGGAATCAGTTTGGCCTCACCTGAAGGAGTCTCTACCAATTCTTGTGTTAGGTACACAATACTTAAAGTTGCTCCCAGCCCTTGGGTTAGTAGCGCTATTTGCTCTCGACACAGAGCAAGAAAATCGGAACTGGCAGACATTAACATTTTTTAGCTCTTGCTCAAGATTACAGATTTTGAGGCATGATTAAGAGAGGATACTTAGTTTTTACCTCACTCATTTCATAAAGCTTAACTAAAATCTTCTTCGTGATGGTTTCTACCAGGGGATTATATCCTTAGGTGATTTTATTTTCTCTATCTTCAAAGATATTAATTTTCTTATATTAAAAGGTTAAAAACTATTGATATTTTGAACTAGAACCTATATAATGACGACAAATTTTGTAGCTATTACTACAATCTCTAGCTTGAAAGAGGAGGACAAGATATTGGCAAGGAGACGCAAAAGGAAAAGTCGTCGTCGTCAGGAAGGACGGCGGATTCTGGAACATGTGCCTCAATATAGCATCGAAAGTGGCGAAGAAAAACCTGTGACAGCAGCGAGAAGATTCATTCAAGCTGAAGGTATCTTGCCACCTGCGTTGCTACTGGTAAAACGAAATGAACACACCACAGATCGTTATTTCTGGGCAGAAAAGGGACTGTTTGGTGCTCAATACGTAGAGGAAAACCATTTCTTGTTTCCTAGTTTGAGGGTGTTAGAACCTTCACCAGGTCAAGAACCTCTTACTTTAGCTACTCGGTGAACCAGAGATAGTCATCTTTGGCATTGAATGTGGCTTCTGACTATCATTAACTGGCAAAATTGCTAAGTTTATGCAAAATTTAATTTTTTTTTAGTTTCTAGCTGATTTGCCAGTCAAGCTAGTCCAGGTAGTTAGAAAGTAAACTTGTCTCAAACCACGCTAAATAGCATGGGTTGATGCTATTTTGATGATGCAAAAAGGAGTGAGTATAGAGCCAAGCGTGTTTAAAAGCGCTAGTGAAGTAGCGCTCTTATGCCGTGGATTGTTAAGCAAGCTCTGTCAACAAATTTAAGTTAATGAATTTAAATTTTTCCCCACAACTTATGTCGTGGGGAAAATTGACAAAGCAGCAGCGTTGATTTCTTCCTTCCTACTAACTTTGCATTGCCTAAAGAGTAGGTCAGGTCAGAAGTCTGCATATCATAGTCAAGAGATGGTTACAAAAATTAACAATTATTCACCAGCCTTTAGCTCTAGAGTCCTCTGTAACTCACTGAGTTCATCTCGATGGCCAACTACAGTGATCTTACTTGAGGAGGTTTGGTTGCTCTGAGTTGTTTCTACTTTCAGCGACACCTTCTCAAGTCTTCCAGATTTTTGCCAATAAAATAGACCGCTTAAAGGCGACAGCAATACCATAGCCAGAACAAGGGTACTAAGGCTAGGAAAAAGCAAGGACACGACTAATGATAAACAAACAATACCAGTAGCTGCTAGTAGAGTTAGAAATATAGCTAAGAACCAGCTGGGGCGAACATTACCTTCAAAAGTCACTTGGTTTTGTTCTCGGTCTACCTCTGCCACTCGGTAAGACCGCGATCGAAAATACTCTTTTAATTGAGACATTAAAGCAGCTTCGTCTCGCTCAGATAGCAGTTGTGCTGTTTCTGTGCGGTCTTTAGTCGAGGCACGAATAAAGAAAAACAGTCCAACCGATAACAACAAGGTTAGCAGGAACGTAGATGGCACAATAGCAGTATCCATAACTAATTGTTAGTGTTTGATTGGAGGAGACTTATTCATTATCAATTATTCGTTGTACCAATTTGAACAATGATTGTGACAAATGCAGTACCAGTGCGATGATCAGGGACTCTTGCACAATCCAAAATCCTTCGACTGACTTGTACTGACTTTGCCTGCCCTGAGCTTGCCGTTCGCGTAGCGTCTCCAAGAGTTGGGTACTGAGCGACGCGTTGCCCTGAGCTTTGCCGTACCACTTCGTGGAAGCAAGCTACGCGTAGCGTCTCCAAGAGTTGGATCGAAGTAGCGTTGTCGTTGGCGCAGCCTAAGAAGAGAAGTAGCGCTCACGCCGTACTCCTTCTCTAGGAGACCCTTCGGCAAGCTCAGGGCATCGCGCTCCGCGAACAAAGAAGCAAGCTACGCGTAGCGTTCCGTAGGAAAGTCTAAAATCTAAAATGGTATTACTTTCTCCCATTAATGTAGTTTTGCCAAAGAAAAGCTAAATCCTGCGCTTGAACTTGCCATTCGGGAGAAACTTGGTACATTCGCCTGGGGCGTCCCCGTCCTTCGAGTTTCTTCCAATATCCACTGATTGCCCTTTCGTCTTCCAGAAATTTGATTGCACTATAAAGTACGGTATCTGAAAGTCTATAGGTAGGATATTCAGTTTCTAATTGCTCAATCAACTCGGTTCCGTAGGATTCATTTTGTAACAAAACAGACAATATGTAACAAACTGCAACTTCCTGACAAAGGTAAGTTGGCGGAGGATTCTCAAAGAATTGATATATATCCTCAAGTTTCATGGTTAGTGAATGGCTAAAAAAATGCCTTAGGGTAAGCTATACAATCTTTGTAGTCAGTATACAGTGCTACTGCTAAGTCAGTAATATAGATAAAGCTACTTAGACTAAATTTCCCAAGTGTAAACACCAAATAATTACCCACGCCTGTGAAGTTGTGGGACGAGTTTGCAAGTTGTAGGGGCACAAAATAGTCTACCTCTACTCAAGCTCGATACGGTGTGGTGAGAAGCGAACAGACAGTGGCGAAGTCACTACCTTGGTGTTAAGTGATGTCGTTCTGGTTAGAACTGCTTAAGCAATAAAATGCCATCGAAGAAATTTTACAGGTAAAATCGAATTTTGTCTGTAAAACTTAATAAACACTTTGTTTTACAGTAATTTTCCGAATGCAGATTCTAAAAGTTTAAGCTAAGGGATATGTCTGGGTTAAAGCTGCTACGCCTGTGGACACACCTAATACCATTTCACACAAACCCTGATACATATAGATTTCTCGTAGGGGCACAGCAATGCTCATACGTGTCAACTTAAGCTAGAAATCGCTTGTTGACTTCCACGCCCGCCCAGAAATAAATTTCTTTGGCTTTTAGCCCAAGTCTATTGAAGTAGACTAAAGACTTTTCGGATTATTTAGTCATCTAAAGATTGACTTGAGCTAAAAGCCAAGGAACTGAAGTTCCTTGCGGGACATAGCTTTTACGTTAAGTTGACACGTATGAGCTTTTTCTGTGCCCCTAGCAACGTATTTGTATCATTATTAAAGTGAAACGGTATAAGCAGTAATCATTTCTGATTTCCTCGACTTGAGAATCTCTTGTCCGATTTGGCAAGTGTGATAGTAAATTTATCAAAGAAGACGCTGGGACGAGGGGAAACAACTCTCCGTGTCTCCGTGTCCTCGCGTCCTTAATCAAGCGCCCAGCACATTGGTTCACAGTATGTCAAAAACTCCCGATGCCCCATCATCTTCCTCAACTCTTAGGGCGATCGCCCTAACTTTTCGCCTTACAGGTTGGATTAGCTTCTGGATTCAGCTAGTACTAGGCGTTGTTTCTAGCATAATTGTGCTGCTGTTCGCCGTCTTTAATCAAAGAACTGGCAGTCCTAGTAATAATCCTGGGACTGGTTTTGGCGTATTTTTAGCAATTTGTGGACTGGTTATTTTGGGTGGGGGGATTTATTTAGCTTACCGTTACACTAGAATTGGCAAGCAACTGGAATCCTCGAATCCCAGCAACCGCCCTCGGAAAAGCGAGAGTGTGCAAGTATTACGCTTAGGGCTGTGGGTGAATTTAGGAGGAACGCTGGTGACTCTTTTGGGGGCGCAAGCGATCGTTGGGACACTGGTAGCAAGATCTATATCTCCCCAAGCTATAACTACCCAATTGTTTGACCCAACCCGGATTATTAGCGGTCTAGATATGCTTGTGGTACAAGCAAACACCAACACTGTTTCAGCCCACTTTGCCGGGCTTGTGGCGTCACTTTGGCTACTCAATCGCATTAACCGAGCTTAGTATAAGCGTAGAGTCGGAGAGAGTAAATAATTAAATTTATATTGCGTAAGGGACTGACAAATAAAAAAATACTCACAGGACTTACTGTGGGGTGGGCATCTTGCCATTGGTGTCAAGTTAAAGCTTCAGCCCAGATGTCAAGGGATCTTGAGGCGTTGCGTCGATGCCGTTGACCAATGGCTTTGACCAAGCCCATAGAACGCTGATGCTCAACCAACCAAGGAATGAGTTGTAGTTGTGGGGTTTGCAAAAATCTGGATTTCCTTGTTTTTTGCGTGGCTGACTCATGGCTATTCTCAACACCCTTGTGTTGAGTTTAATCATTAAGTTTGACCCACTTGACAAGTTTCTATTTTTCTTAACTTGACACCAATGGCATCTTGCCCGCCTTTGTCTATGGGCGGGCAAGATGCCCACCCCACAAGTAGTAGTAATTTATTTGTTGGAAATCCCTAACGTAGTTTGATTTATTCTTGCCCACTTACTTACCAGTTCATGATTGGTTAAAACTGATTTTTGCTAATAAACTTTGCTTTTCCAGTCATGGCAAGCCAAAATCAGTATATGCTGATGTGTTGGCAGGTAGATAATAGGCTAAAAACTGAGAAAAATCTGTGCTGGATATCAAGCAAATACGGGAAAATCCGCAATTAGTTCAACAACGCTTGGACAGTCGTAGTGGTAAATATGACATCGAACCGATATTACAGTTAGATCGGCAACAACGAGAACTTGAGGGGAGGCGTAGTCAACTCCAAGCTCGTAGCAACGAAATCGGTAAAATTGTTGGGCAAAAGATTAAATCTGGGATAAATCCTCAAGACTCGGAAATTCAAGCTTTGCGGGATGAAGGTAATTCTGTCAAAGCGACGTTGAGCCAACTGGAACCCCAGGAAAAAGACCTGAAAGCTGAAATTGCCCAACTTGTGTTGGCACTTCCCAATTTACCAAGCGACTCTACACCCCTTGGTAAGAATGAGGAAGATAATGTAGAAGTGCGGCGTTGGGGTGATGAGTATATTCCCCAAAATCAGAATATTCTCCCTCACTGGGAAATTGGCGAAAAGTTAGGTATTTTGAATGTTGAGCGAGCTGTAAAAGTTGCCCAAAGTCGCTTTGTGACATTGATAGGTGCTGGTGCAGCACTGGAGAGGGCATTAATTCAATTTATGCTGGCTCTCCATACTCAAGCTGGGTATGTGGAAGTTAGTCCGCCGTTGTTAGTTAATACTGAGTCTTTGACGGCGACCGGTCAGTTACCCAAGTTTGCTGAAGAAAGCTTTAAATGCGCTGATGATGACTTGTGGCTGATTCCTACGGCGGAAGTCCCAGTTACAAATCTCTACCGAGGTGAAATTCTCGCTGCTGAAGATTTGCCTATCTATCACTGTGCTTTTACTCCCTGTTTTCGCCGCGAAGCTGGTAGTTATGGGCGCGATATGCGGGGATTAATTCGCCTGCATCAGTTTAACAAGGTGGAAATGGTGAAGTTTGTCGAACCCAGTACGTCTTTTGATGAACTGGAAAAATTGGTGGGGAATGCAGAGGCAATTTTACAGGCGTTGCAGTTGCCTTACCGAGTCGTAAATTTAAGTACTGGAGATTTGGGATTTGCTTCTAGTAAAACTTATGATTTAGAGGTTTGGTTGCCCTCTTCTGGCAAATACCGCGAAATTTCTAGCTGTTCCAATACTATAGATTTCCAGGCGCGACGGGCTGATATTCGCTTCAAAGAGGCGGGAAAGAAAGGTACCCAGTTTGTGCATACTCTGAATGGTTCGGGTTTGGCGGTGGGGCGGACGATGGCAGCAATTTTGGAGAATTATCAACAACCTGATGGGACGGTGAGGATACCAGAAGCGCTCCAACCTTATTTGGGACGTGAAGTTTTGTAATTTGTCATTAGGGATTTCCAAGAAAACGAACCACAGAGGCGCAGAGGGCTTAATAATAGTGCATTAGATGTAGGTTGGGTTGCGCTCCGCTCCACCCAACCTACAATTTTTTTGCTTCGGCTTCGCTCAGTACAAGTGCCCAATGACCAATACTTCTCTACGAGAGGCTGCGCCAACGGCTTCTCTACCAGACGCTGTTCGCGTTCGCTCAGTACAAGTGCCCAATGCCCAATGCCCAATTAGAATGGAGATAACTATAGCTTAATATCTTCACTAATTTACTCTATGTCAGTTTTAGCAGCGATCGCAGTCTTGGCTGTTTTGATTTTGGTACACGAGTTGGGACATTTTGTTGCAGCCCGTTCTCAAGGCATTCTAGTTAACCGTTTTTCTTTGGGTTTTGGCCCAGTTCTTTTTAAGTACCAAGGTTCACAAACCGAATATGCTGTCCGCGCTTTTCCCTTGGGCGGCTTCGTGGGCTTTCCCGATGATGACCCCGATAGCGATATTCCACCCAATGACCCAAATCTGCTGCGTAACCGTCCAATTTTAGACCGGGCGATCGTCATTAGTGCCGGAGTGATCGCAAATTTAATATTTGCTTACTTGGTGTTGGCTCTGCAATTGGGTATTGTCGGCATTCCCAAGGAATTAAACTATCAAGCTGGTGTCGTTGTACAGCCTGTTAATCAAGAATCTGTCGCCTACCAAGCCGGAATTCGGGAAGGAGATATTATTCTGGCTGTGAACGGTCAGGAACTCCCGGCTTCTGATAAGTCAACTCCTTTGCTGACAAAAGAGATTCAAACTCATCCTAATCAGCAAATTGAAGTGAAAATTCAGCGTGAAAACCAACAAAAAACCCTGAAATTAACACCAAAGCTGGGAGCCGATGGTAAAGGTGTAGTTGGTGTGGCACTCAGTCCAAATGCGACAGCAGTTTATCGCCGTCCTAATAGTCCTTTTGAAATTTTCGGCATTGCTGCTAATAGGTTTCAACAATTATTTGTTGGGACACTCGCTGGTTTTGGGCAGTTGATTACTAACTTTCAACAAACTGCTGGACAAGTTTCTGGGCCAGTTAATATTGTCAAAATCGGGGCAAAATTAGCTGCTGATAATATCGTAAACCTGTTGTCTTTTGCCGCAATTATCAGCATTAACTTGGCTATTATCAACATTTTGCCTTTACCAGCTTTGGATGGCGGACAACTCGCTTTTCTGCTGATTGAAGGTTTGCGCGGTAAGCCTGTGCCTGCCCGTATTCAAGAAGGTGTAATGCAAACCGGTTTGGTGTTACTCTTAGGGTTAGGAATTTTTCTGATCGTTAAAGAAACCACCCAATTAACTAGCCAATTGGAATGGGTGCAAAGATTGTTCCAGTGAAAATAGGGAGTGGGAGAGACGCGATTAATCGCGTCTGTACTAAGAAATGGGGAGTCGGGAAAAGAAACTTTTACCTTTAAGGAAGCGATCGCTAGAAATTTTAGCTCGTCTGAAGCGTCTTTATCCAGATGCTACTTGCTCTTTGAATTACTCAACACCAGTACAATTGTTGGTGGCAACTATTCTGTCTGCTCAGTGTACTGATGAGCGGGTGAATAAGGTGACACCAGAATTGTTTGGTAGGTTTCCTGATGCTGCGAGTTTAGCGATCGCTGACTTGGTAGAATTAGAAAACTTGGTGCGTTCAACTGGCTTTTATCGCAATAAAGCCAAGAACATTCAAGCCGCCTGTCGGATGATTGTCACTGAGTTTAACTCTGTTGTCCCCAACGAAATGGAACAGTTGTTAAAACTTCCAGGTGTGGCGCGGAAAACAGCAAATGTAGTCCTGGCTCATGCTTATGGCATTCATGTGGGAGTGACGGTAGATACTCACGTCAAGCGCCTGTGCCAACGTTTGGGTTTAACTAAAGCAAAAGACCCCGTTCGGATTGAGCAAGATTTAATGGGTTTATTGCCGCAACCTGATTGGGAAAATTGGTCAATCCGGCTGATTTATCATGGTCGTGCTATTTGTAAAGCACGCTCTCCCGTCTGTATCGCTTGTGAGCTTGCTGATTTATGTCCGGCGGCGAATCAGCCAATGGTTGTAGGGTAAGCGACAGGAGTAACCCTAGAATTGATGGGGAGGCTGTAGAATAGAGAATGCTGTCTTTAAATAAGTTAAAAAATGTATGGCAAAAAAGGGCTTGATTGAGCGCGAGAAAAAGCGCACTAGGTTGATAGAAAAGTATGCTGACAAGCGGGAAGCTCTTCTCGAAGAGTTTAGAAGTGCAGCATCTCCTCTGGATAAGCTGGAAATCCACCGGAAGATTCAACAGCTACCCCGGAATAGTGCGCCCACCCGCCACCGCAACCGTTGCTGGTTGACTGGTCGTTCTAGAGGTGTTTACCGCGATTTTGGACTGTCTCGGAACGTGCTGCGAGAATGGGCGCATGAAGGTCTTTTGCCTGGAGTTGTTAAGTCTAGTTGGTAAATAAGAGTCATTAGTCATTAGTCATTAGTCATTGGTAAAGAACAAATGACAAAGGACAAATGACAAATGACAAAAATTATTGACCACAACACTTATCAATTCCCAGACTTTCTAAGAGTAGATCGCTGACGGCGTTGGCGATCGCAAACTCTCCATAGAAGCTATTGGAAAAATCATACGACTGCATCTCTGTGACAATCGCAATTACCAGACAACCAAGGTCGTTTTCTCCTTCCATCCGTTGACGCACAAAAATCTGTGCGGCTCGTTGGGCAATATTTTGGTTGACTGCTTCGGGGATAAATTCGGTATCTAGCCAATGTTGTAAGCGCTCTCGTAACCATTCTCCTTCGAGTTGCGGATTTTCAGGGGGTGGTAGGGTGATGGGTGGAATTGGTTGAGTCATTTTTTTTAAACGCAGAGGGACACGGAGGGAAGCGTAGAGGAATGCAGAGAATGATTGATAGCATCAAATTGCATTTCTCTAGTTAGTTTTTTTATATTTATTTATGCAATATGATATCGCCGCTATTGTTGAGGGCTATGCACAAGGCTATTTTCTCATGGCTGATGAGCGCGATCGCCTGAGTTGGTACGGAAGTCGCGATCGGACTTTTATTCCTTTGGATGAACGGTTTCACTACCCCAGGTCTTTGCAGCGTGTTATCAATCAAGAACGGTTTACTGTGGCGATTAATCGGGACTTTCAAGCTGTGGTGGCTGGGTGTGCTGACAGAGAGACAACCTGGATTTCACCGGAATTACGAGAGATTTATTCGCTACTTTATCAGAAGGGTTATGCTTATAGTTTTGAAACTTGGCAGGGTGACGAATTAGCTGGGGGAATTTTAGGGATTGTCATTGGTGGCGCTTTTATTGGCGAGTCAATGTTTTACCGCATCCCTGAAGGCTCGAAGGTGGCGATGGTAAAGTTGGTGGAAAGATTGCGCCAGAGGGAATTTGTATTTTTTGATGGCCAAATGATGAATCCCCATTTGGAAAGATTTGGTGCTTATCGGGTTGGGGACAAAGAATATCAAGTTTTACTCAAGCAAGCGTTGCAATGTCGCTGTAAATTAGTATGAAGGGTGCTATTCTTTAGCTATAATTTCGTTAAATTCAGGACTTACGCAACTAGCACAGGGCGATCGCACTCATTGTCGTACAGATGTATTGTTTCCCAGAAGATATCTTTCATTAGCTCCTACTCTATTATTAACAATAAGAAATTGTGTAAATTCCAGACATTAATTTTATGATACAATAACTCATGTGTGCGTGAAAAAATCAGTTAGCAATGAGATTTACTAAACTTAATTATTGTCATATTTTATAGACTTCCAAAAAAGATGCGATCGCTTCATTCAGTTGCTTGATTGCTGCTTCTTGATTTAACCCTTGTCTTACCAGTCCATTTTCTAAGCATAAAGCAACCCAATAACCTGCACTCTTTCGCAAAACTATTGTGTAGAAGTCCAGAAATGTTTTTTAGTAAGAGAATAGCTGAAGCAACAGTTAATTTTGGCAATTATTCATGATCCAAAACTAGCCACTTCTACAGGACGTTCCACAGCTAATTTTTTCCGGTTAGTTTTGATTTGTTCAATTTTGTGAAGAGTTTCAGCAGTTAAATAACTTTCGCCGCAATGAGTACAGGTTATCACTGGAATATTTTCTATTACTAGCAGGTCTTTACCCTTACCGTAAGTTCTAGTAATTCGGCGGACTTTTACACCTTCGCTTCCACAAATATCACACAGCATTTGCCGCTTTCCTGGTATTAGGGTATGTATACAGTAATGATAACAAGTTTTCCAGTTGGACTTAGCTTGGCAATTATTTTGACTTCCCCTGCATCAAGAGTTAAACCTCTGATGCGATATTTAGATTCTGCTGTCACTTTATCTTTTTGACATTCCAGTATTTCGCCTGTGAGCACACCTTCTTCAATGTCATAGGTATAATATACGATAATAACTAATTTTTTGTATTATCAAAGACTTCAGTGTGAGGAATTTACATCAAAAAGCCCACTAATGAGGGCTTTTTGATGTAGCTACAGATTAAAACATGGGGCATTTCATGTTAATTATTACCTACCTCGCAGCAGTCGGCATACCCAAAATATCTTCAATCTCGGCATCTCTTCCGACAGAATCACGCGTCCTTCATCCTCAAAACCGAGGATTTGATCAAAGTTTAAATACCCATACAAATCATCCGCAAAAGGATGAATTATACTCGCCACAATATCCAAATATTCCTCCACTGTGGGAAGCCGCTCTAGCAACGCACAAACTGCTCTAAATCTTGTTCTTTTTCTTCAACAGATAAAAATTCATATAATTCATCTATTGAAACGGTAGATTTATAAATATTACTTTCAGACTCATAAACCACTTAAAAAGATTCAATTGCTTCTTTCAGTTTATTAATTGCATCTTCTTGAATATTTCCCTGCCCGACAATGCCGTTTTCTAAACATAAAGCAACCCAATAGCCAGAATTTTTTCTGAGTACGACGGTATAAAAATTCATTCCTTCCTCCAACTTAATAACTATTTTTTAAAGTTTCTTCTAATGTAAAAGGAGATTCTTTAGGAAAAAAATTTAAATTAATCCCTGTTTCATCAGATGCTTTGAGACGAGCTTTTTGATAACAATCTTCAAATACTTCTGCAAGTAGAGGTTGCAAACTCGGACTATCTTCTAATAATGTTTCAATACAGATACCTTGTTCAGAAATACTGCTGCGCCAACTTTCACTACGTTTTTCTGGTTGATATTGCCATTTCAGCAAGTGCATTAATAGCACAATTAATCTATTTTTTAACTCGCGTTTTTCACTTCTCCCCATGCTTTCAATTTCTTCAATTAGATTAGGTATATCTATTTGATTAAAATTATTTTCTTTTAACTGCTGGGCAATGGTTTGCGTCCACAAGTAAAAGTCTTGTTCATAGAGATTTTGTTCATTTATAAAAGATGGACTGGTCATTAATATTCCTCTTGGAAACGCTAAATATTAGGTGGGCATAACACCCACCTAATTAAACTATACCAACAAAGCCTGCTCCTCCTTAGAAATCACGCGCCCTTCATCCTCAAAACCGAGGATTTGATCAAAGTTCAAATACTGATACAAATCTTCTGCAAAAGGATGAATTCTACTCGCCACAATATCCAAATATTCCTGCACTGTGGGAAGCCGTCCCAGCAGCGCACAAACTGCGGCTAATTCTGCTGAACCAAGATACACTCGCGCATCTTTACCCATGCGATTATTGAAGTTACGGGTAGAGGTAGAAAACACTGTTGTCCCATCAGCAACTCGCGCCTGATTTCCCATGCACAAGCTGCATCCTGGTATTTCTGTTCTAGCACCCGCAGCCCCAAAAATGCTGTATACACCTTCTTCTTTAAGTTGGTGTTCATCCATGCGGGTTGGTGGTGAAATCCACAGGCGAGTTTTCACTTCACCGGCACCTTCCAAAACTTTCGCTGTTGCCCGATAATGACCGATATTCGTCATACATGAACCGACGAATACTTCTTGCACTGGATCATTAGCAACTTCCGATAATAATTTAACATTATCGGGGTCATTGGGAGCAGCAACAATTGGTTCTTTGATTTCGTTCAAATCGATTTCAATTATTTCGGCATACTCCGCATCGGCATCACCTTCTAATAACACGGTATTTGCTAACCATTCTTCCATCTTGGCCACACGGCGCAACATGGTACGCGGATCATGATAGCCTCGTGCTATCATGTTTTTCAGCAGTGCGACATTAGAACGCAGATATTCAGAAATTGTTTCTACACTCAGCTTAATTGTGCATCCAGCACAAGAACGTTCGGCGCTAGCATCAGTGAGTTCAAAGGCTTGTTCCACTTTTAAATCTGGTAAACCTTCTATTTCCAGAATTCGCCCGGAGAAGACATTTTTCTTGTTCTGCTTCTCTGCTGTCAGCAAACCTTTTTGAATTGCCACGTAGGGAATGGCATTCACGACATCCCGCAGGGTGATACCTGGTTGCAATTCACCTTTAAATCTTACTAATACTGACTCTGGCATATCTAAAGGCATGACACCCAAAGCTGCTGCAAACGCCACTAATCCCGAACCGGCGGGGAAGGAAATACCTAAGGGGAAGCGGGTGTGAGAGTCGCCGCCAGTTCCTACGGTGTCGGGTAGCAGCATCCGGTTTAACCAAGAGTGGATGATACCATCACCGGGGCGGAGGGCGACACCGCCACGAGAAGCAAAGAAATCGGGGAGTTCGTGATGGGTTTGGATGTCAACTGGTTTGGGATAAGCTGCTGTGTGGCAGAAACTTTGTATCACTAAGTCTGCACTGAAACCAAGACAGGCGAGTTCTTTCAATTCGTCGCGGGTCATGGGGCCTGTGGTATCCTGGGAACCAACGGTTGTAATGATGGGTTCGCAGGATGTGTTGGGACGCACACCAGGTAATCCGCAAGCTTTACCTACCATTTTCTGCGCCAGGGTGTAGCCTTTGCCTGTATCAAAGGCTTGCTGGGGACGGGTAAAAACTGTGCTGGGTTCTAAACCAAGTGCAAGACGAGTTTTGTCGGTGAGGGTACGTCCGATAAGTAAGGGGATACGTCCACCGGCGCGAACTTCATCGAAGATGGTATCAGGTTTGAGGGCAAAGGTGGAAATGACTTCGCCTGCTTCGTTTGTGATTTCGCCTTTGTAGGGATGGATGGTAATTACCATGCCGGTTTCGAGTTTGCTGACATCGCACTGGATAGGCAAAGCACCGGCATCTTCTGCTGTATTAAAGAAGATAGGCGCGATCGCACCACCTAAAACATAACCCCCAGCGCGTTTGTTTGGCACAAAAGGGATATTATTTCCTGTATGCCACAATACGGAGTTGATGGCAGATTTACGCGAGGAACCTGTACCAACTACATCCCCCACGTAAGCTACAGGATGCCCTTTTTCCTTCAGTTCGGCAATAGTTGCCAAGCTTCCCGGTTGCCGTGACTCTAACATCACTAAGGCGTGTAAGGGAATATCTGGGCGAGTTGTGGCGCTTTGGGCGGGGGATAAATCGTCGGTATTGGTTTCGCCAGGAACTTTAAAAACGGTGACAGTAATCGCTTCTCTTACTGTGGGACGAAGGGTAAACCATTCAGCTTCCGCCCAAGAGTCAATCACCCGCTTGGCGAAAGGATTGGTTTTAGACAACTCCAAAACATCGTGGAAGGCATCGTACACCAAGAGGATTTTGCTTAAGGCGTTAGCGGCGTAGGCGGCGATGGGTTCTTTTCCTTGTCCGCCCATTACTAAAGGTGTTTCAGATGAGTCTGAGAGGGATACGGTAGGCCATTGCAGCAAATCGATTAAAGATTGCACGTTGTAACCGCCTATCATCGTCCCTAACAATTGCACCGCTTCTATGCGCGAAACCAACGGACTGGTGATTTCCTTTTTGGCAATGGCGGTGAGAAATCCAGCTTTGACATAAGCTGCTGGATCAACACCAGGAGAAACGCGATCGCTCAATAGATGTAATAATATCTCCTCTTGACCCTTTGGCGGATTTTTCAGTAATTCACATAATTCTGAGGTTTGCTTTGCATCCAATGGTAAGGGGGGAATTCCCAGTGCTGCTCTTTCAGCAAGGTGTTTACGATATTGTTCCAGCATTCTTATGTTCTCCATTGGGATTTTCTCCCTTTAATTATGAAATATTTTTAGGCAATACTTGGCTATAAAAGTTTAGCTTACTTTTATTACTGGAAGCCTTACTGGTAATCGGTTATTAGCAAGGTTTTTTTTATACTGAAGGTATAGTTTTCGTGAAGCGAATATATTTACAATTTGATAGAATACGAGCAGCACTAAACTGGGTTGCTGTAGAATCCGAGTTGGTTATAAATTATTTAATCTGCTATGGCGGTTATTAGTTGAGTAGGTACAGAACCCCACCCCCCGCTCTTCGAGAGGGGGCTATGATGTAACTTATTTAATTAGCAAAAGCTAGAATGATTTATCCTTATTGTTGGTTTAACCAAGTTTCTAAATCAGCGACGCTAGAAAAGTCTAGTAGTGCCTCTCCTAAATTTTCTAATTGTTCAATCGATAAACCTTGAACTCGCAGGGTTAATGATGCATCAATATTACCAATACGGCGATTGAGTAGACGCACTATTAAGTCTTGTTCTCCCTTTTGCCTTCCCTCTTCTTTGGCTTGTTCTCTGTCTCTTTGATAAAGTGGTTCTAATCGCATAATTAACTCCCGATCATCTGCTTCTAATTCTTGATTTACTCTCAAATTTTCGCGCAAGTTGTAAACTAATTCAAGAGTTGCTTTCTGGTATGGATGATCTAATGGTAACGCTTGCAACTCGATAATTGCTTGTGACTGCACATTTCCCCTTCCTAAAAGCCTTAACCATAATGTTTCTGGTGTTTGCGGTAGTTGGTGTATCGCCACAATTGCTGTTCGCAAAGCATCTGGCAGAAAATGGACTCCCGATAACCAACCTGCTTTTTGCATAGTTCCAAAGTTAGACAATCTAGCTTCAGATATGGTTGGAGTCAGAATCCACAATTTGGGAATTTCTGAATCCTGAAGTTTGGTTTTATTTGCCTTTGCTTCTCGTCGCAAGAGAGCCTTTATTTCTAATAATTTGAGAATACAGTCGCAGATTTCATCGGTAGAAGCTGGATTGCGGAAGGGTTCTATAATCGCAGGATGTTCAGCAAATCTTCCTAACAAACCCAGTATTTGTAAATTAGAGCTTTGCTGTTTAGCAGGAGTGAATAAAACATCTATTTCTTTAATCTCTCCTGAGACTTTTTCTGATGCTTTGACTTCACCGTAATCTTTTAGTAGTTCTTCTAGATAGTCTTTGGCAAATTTATCATGTATAAAACGGGTCATTCAATTTTAAAATTGCGGAAGTTCTGGGTTAATGCAAAGTCTTATTATATAGCACGCTTAATGTTGTAATTTTAAGCCTTAAGGTTCTAGCTTTAAGGGTTAATGTTATGACCTTAAGGCTTAATGGTGTAACCTTAAGAGTCAACATTGTAACATTGATGACCAAAGTCTGTTGGTGAAGGCAATCATCGCTACATAGTGTATATTGTTGATTTACAGCGATCGCAGGGTTTGAAAAGATTGCAATATGGAAGTTTCACCAAAGGAGATCAGAAGTTATTTAAGCTCATAGTTAAAGTCCGTTAAAACTGATATCTTGCATCAGTTCCAACAACCGCCTCAGAATTCATTCTGAGGCTAATAGCTAAAGTCTTCTAAAGAAGACTGAGCAAAAGTTTGAGTCCACTAAGCGTGGAGTTGAGCTATCAGCCCAGAACTTGAGTTCTGGGCGGGCGATGGTGCTAATTGAGAATGGTGCAAGATGTCAGTTAAAACGGACTATAACCTTTTCTTAGTCGTCTTTAGACGAATGAGTGCTATTAGACTGGTGAATTCATTCTGAGGCGGACTAGATGACAATTATTGTATATTTAGTGCAATAATGCTATAGCTTTTCATGGCTCGCCCAAAACGTAATTTACAATCAGGTTTCTGCGATCACATCACGACTCGCTGCAATAACTGCGAATTTCGTCTAACGCGTTTAGAATGCCGTGAAGTTAAGGCAGACTTACAGATACAGTCTCTAAGGAAACGCGATGCCTACGGCGGGCTACGCCTACGCGCATATTTATAGTAAGCAAATTTAACTAATTTATTTGTGTATTGTATAGTAAATAATGTTACTAATCTATAACTTGTTCAGAATTAGTTGCTATAGTTACCGCTCTTTAACCTAAATTTTTATATAGGAATCATATTTGATTTCTGAAAAAATCTCGGTAGTCTTGTAGTGGACTGTCTAGTCCAAAATGTTGCAAAAAAATTGTAGGTTGGGGAGCCACTGCGTTGCGCGGGTTTCCCGCGTTGTAGCAAGTGGCGTTGGAGGCTTTGCGTAACCCAACATCCTGATAATCAGTTGGGTTGCGCTTTGCTCCACCCAACCTACGTCTACGTCTAATGCACTATTTTAGCTTAGAGGGTTCACTACGTGTATTTCAAAAATCAAATACTAGTCCTATAGTAACATCTAGATATTTTTCACTAATTCAGATAAACTAATAAGTTTGTCCGTTGCATCACGCTTGTTTTGTATATGCCCAAAATTTACACCGTAGAAATTGATCACCAAGGCAAAACTCATACCTTGCAAGTTTCTGAAAATGAAACGATCTTATCAGTTGCCGATGCTGCTGGTTTGGAACTGCCGAGTTCTTGTAATGCAGGTGTTTGCACAACTTGCGCCGGTCAAATAAGCGAGGGAACTGTGGATCAAACTGATGGTATGGGCGTTAGTCCTGATTTGCAAAAGCAAGGTTACGTATTACTTTGTATTGCTAAACCCCTTTCTGATTTGAAAATTCAGACAGAAAAGGAAGACATAGTTTATCAGCTACAATTTGGTAAAGACTAATAATCAGCGAACAGTTATAGCGGTTATCGGTTGAGTGAGCTACAAGAACCCCACCCCCAACCCCCTCCCCGCAAGCGAGGAGGGGACTATGATGTAAATATGATTAGGAAACGCTATATCAGTATATCGGATGATTATTCATAACTGAATAACTGTTCGGTGAAAAGTTCTAAACCTGATAAATAATATTAGTCTTTCCTAGCAACTGATATCAGTTATTCTAGAAACTACAAGTCAACAGGATTTACCGAGATGACGACTCATTTTATTACCGCAGAAATTGATTTACAAGAAACTCCCGCAGAATTACTAAAAGCAATTGAAACAGAGTTGAACAAAGAGGGGGAACCCCTTCGTTGGGCAATTACTTCTGTGGACGTTGACCAACAAAAAGCTACAGTTGAAGCTGTGGTAACTACAGTTAAGAATTAGGAGTTGGGAGTTGGGAGTTGATGGCTTCTGATTTAGATAACGGCTAGTACAGCACGGCGGAAATAAGCAGACCATTAAAAGCTAGGAAAATTTGATTGATTGCAAGGGTTAAAAGTGGTATATGTATTTACGCCGCACGGTACTAGTTAGTTACTAACATGAGTTGCTTTATAACTGATTTAGCATGAAATACGAGTTTTTGTGGCGTTTTTTCCTCGGTAGTGTGCTGGTATTAGGCATATTTTTCCGTTTTACTCACCTTGAGGATAAAGTGTACTGGTATGATGAAGCCATAACATCTCTGCGAGTTTCTGGTTATACCGAAGAAGAAGTTGCTCAACACTTTTCTGAAAAGTCAGTAGTTAGTGTAACGGAACTCCAGCGATATCAGCACCCTGATGGAACAAGAACCGTTATTGATGTAGCCGCAAGCCTCGCAAAGGAAGATCCGCAGCATCCGCCGCTATACTACGGTTTGCTACATTTTTGGTTCCATAGTATTGGTAGTTCAGTAGCATTAGCTAGGTTGTTACCTGCGCTCCTTAGCCTGATAGCATTCCCATGCACTTATTGGCTGTGTCAAGAGCTATTTGTTGAAACAGGGATTTTCGCTGACAAGTTGCCTATATGGTTAACGATAGGACTAATTGCTGTCTCGCCATTTCATGTGCTTTACTCTCAGGAGTCGAGAGAATACAGCCTATGGACTGGAACTACTTTACTTTCAACCGCAGCTTTACTGTGGGCAATACGACTAAAAACTAGAACTAGCTGGGGTATTTATACACTTACCCTGGTAATAAACCTTTATACGTTTCTTCTGGCTGGACTGGTGGCGAGCGCTCATGGTCTTTATGTCATGCTTATCTATGGGTTTCGCCAGCGAAAGATTCTTAAAGCTTACGTTGTAGCATCTCTACTAGGTTTTATGATTTTTCTTCCTTGGGCTTTGATTCTGATCATTAATCAATCTCAAGCAAAGAAAGACCTCGATTGGACATTCATATACCATCTGAAAAACTCAGAACTAATGGATATCTGGATTCAGCACCTTGGTCGGATCTTTTTTGATCTTAATCAAGAACCCTGGGATTTTTATGTGCATCAAGTGTTGTTAGTCTTGGTTGTATATGCTTTTTATTGCCTCTGTCGTCAAACACCCATATCAGTTTGGTTATTGATTATCCTTCTGACTGGCGTTAGCACACTGCCTTTAATGGTGCCAGATTTGATTTTCGGAGGAATGCGTTCCACAATCGCACGATACATGATTCCTAGTTTATTAGGAGTGGAATTAGCTATTGCTTACTTGCTAGGAAGAAATTTAGCTAATCCTTCGTTAAAATCTTGGCATCAAAAATTTTGGCAATTACTCTTAGTTATCTTAGTTTCGGGAAGTATCTTGTCCTGTGCTGTCAGCAATCAAGCAACAATTTGGTATAACAAAGGCCATAATGGCGAAAATATAGCTGTTGGAAAAATTGTTAATCAGACAACTCATCCTCTTTTAATTAGCGATGCAGAAGTAGGTCATATTTTATCTTTAAGCCATTCACTTAACCCCAATGTACAAATTCTCCTTCAACCTTCCAACACATTTAAAGTTTATCTGCCAACAGCAAAAGAATTAGAGCGCTTTAGCGATGTTTTTCTATACCGCTATCGTCCTCATAAGGACTGGCTTAAGGAATTAGCAAAACAGCAAAATTATAAATTTGAACCTCTTGTATTTGGATTTGCTAAATTCTCAAAAGACCAACCTGTGCTTTGGAGAGTTATTCCTATTTAAAAAAAACTAGAGCGGCAAAGCTAGCTAAAGGATGGATCTCAGGTAAGCTATCAAGCACAGGAAATAACTTAAGATGAATCGTCCATACACCGCTATTTTAATTGTACCAACTGGCGTTGGGGCTGCCATTGGGGGTTATGCAGGTGATGCTTTACCTGTTGCCAAAGTTATAGCACAGGTTTGCGATCGCCTAATTACTCACCCCAATGTCCTTAATGGCGCTTCTTTATACTGGAATCTCCCAAACGCTTTCTATGTTGAAGGTTACGGGCTTGACAAATTCGCCTCTGGATGCTGGGGTTTACGTCCAGTTCGCACGAATAAAGTAGGTTTGCTTTTAGACCAAGCGATTGAGCCAGAGTTGCGACTACGACAGATACAAGCCGCAGATGCAGTCAGAGCAACGCTGGGATTGACTCTAACAGATTATATAATTACAGATGCACCATTAAATGTAGAATTGCGGACTACAGCATCGGGAGCTAGTTGGGGAACAATTGGCAACCCGGATAGCTTGTTAAGGGCAGCTAAGATATTAATTAAAAAAGCGGGGGCTGAAGCGATCGCAGTTGTTGCCCGTTTCCCAGATGATATAGACTCAGAAGCAGTACAAAAATACCGCCACGGTGAAGGCGTTGATCCTTTAGCGGGTGCAGAAGCTGTAATTAGTCATTTGCTAGTGCGAAACTTTCAAATTCCTTGCGCCCATTCTCCTGCCCTTTTGAGCGAACCTCCACAACCTAATTTATCTCCGCGTTCCGCCGCCGAAGAATTGGGCTATACCTTTTTGCCGTGCGTCCTTGTCGGATTAAGTCATGCTCCACAATTTATAGTAGAGAAAAGACTGATTGCATCAGAGCAACAAGATATTTGGGCAGATCAAGTGGATGCTGCGATCGCACCTGCAACTGCTTGTGGTAGCAGCGCCTTACTAAGTTTAAGCCAAAGACGATGCCAAATAATTACAGTAGAAGAAAATAAAACTCTGATAAAAGTTCCTTCCCAACCGTTAGGGATGAAAGCTATACAAGTAAACTCATATTTAGAAGCAGTGGGTGTATTAGTAGCACACAAGGCAGGCATTAATCCCGCAGCTCTGGGTCCCAAATTATTACCTTTGCAGTCAGTAGTTAGAAGTTTGGAGAGAGGCGATTAATCGCGTCTGTACAGGAGTTTGGAGAGAGGCGATTAATCGCGTCTGTACAGAAGTTTGGAGAGACGCGATTAATCGCGTCTGTACAGGAGTTTGGAGGCAGGAGTTAAAAGTTAGAATTCATATTATAGTGCTTTTGGGTTGAGTCCAATACAGACCTAACAAGAACAGCCCCTTCCCTACTAGCGTTGGGGAGTAGAGTAAGATTCAAAGCCTCAGAGTGTATTGCATACAAACTAGAACCGCTATAATTTCCTGAATTACAGCTAAACATCATTCTCCCTACTCCCCACTCCTCACTCCCGTTAAAAACCCGTGGTTGAACAACACAAGCAAGAGCCAGAAATTCCATCAATGACGCGCATCCAAGTACTTGGGGCGATGGGAGTAACTGCAATCATTTTGTTGATAGTCGCTAAAGTGTCATTGCACTTTGGCAACTTTTCCCTATTTTCTTGGAACTTGAACCAAAGAGAGTTCCTGTTGGGTGTAGGGTTGGGATTTGTCATCACCGCGTTAAGTGGCTTAACTTATCGCCTTTGGACTGGCTATCGAAAAAGTGCAGATTATTACCTACAAGTGGTACTGAAACCTTTAGCTTTACCAGATTTAATTTGGCTAGGGTTGCTACCGGGGTTGAGTGAAGAATTATTATTTAGAGGTGTGATGCTGCCAGCTTTAGGCTCTGATTATACAGCTGTAATTGTATCCAGTCTTTGCTTTGGCATCTTGCATTTTAGCGGTTCCCAACAATGGCCTTATGTGATTTGGGCAACAATTGTCGGGATGATATTCGCATCTAGTGCCCTGGTGACGGGCAACTTATTAGTGCCGATTGTCGCTCACATTATTACCAATTGGATTTCTAGCTATTTCTGGAAAATGTCCCAATTGGCGGCAATTAAAAAATAAATTGTCTCCTTAAGAGTCTCTGACTGTTAATGCCTATAGGAGGCTGCCGCCTCCCTGACTCGCGGCAGAGCCACAATGAGGTGCAACGAGGTTTTCAAAGGGTTTTGGCTTACAGCAGTTTTTATGTATTTGAACCACATCTGTCGTAGGGGCACAGCATGCTGTGCCCCTACCGCGTGGTCTATTTACCTGAAAATAGTTGTAAGTTGACACCTATGAGCTTTTTCTGTATCCCTACCATCTGTTGCATCCATAGACGCGTTGCGGCTTAAGGTAGGGTATGAGAACTGCTATATCAAACCATAGATGAAATTACCTGCTTTAAGCACTCTGAATAGACTCTTGCTGTGCAAGATTTTTTAAGCGGGTTAACCTGCTTTTGCGAATACGTTCACTTTTGCGAACACCACCTGCCATTTCATATTCGTAGCTGTCTTTGCCGTATCTAAAGCCAACTCCCATGAGCATCTTCTCAGAGAAATTGCCTAAGCTTTGTTCTAATTCTTCAATCTCTGTTTTGGAAGAGTCAATAACGCTTAAAGCAGTGTTATGAGCATCTATCTTGATGCGTAACTGATCAATTAATTGTATCATGTTTTTTAAGTTACAAGCATCCCCAAGATCCAGATTAAGATCAATTGCTCTAAGTCCAGAGGTTCTTAACTCAGCTTTTTCTAGAACGCGGGATGTACGTTTTTTCCGAGACATAAATTTACTTATTTGTGAAGTTTCTATAGCTACTATGCTCTACTGAAGCTAGATTTGGGTTCAGCATAATCCACAAATCATTCTACTTGTGATCAAATAATTCCTAGTAAATTCTCGCAATTTCCTTGATATAATAATGCAATTTGCTTGGGGAAAAATCTAAGTATATCTAGAGTGTGTTAACAAACTGTAATCCAACGCCAGTTCCTACAACTTCAGTTCTCTAGCTTCTGATCTAATCACAGATGAAACATTTATAACCACAGCTTAAGTAGTGGTAGCGACAAATGAAGGATTTATAACCACAGCTTAAGTTTTTCTTATAACAAATCAAGTTGTTGTAACCATAGCTAAATCATTCATAACTACAGCTAAAGCTGTGGTCACGACAGCTTTAGTTTTTCTTATAACAGGTTGCCTATTGATCACGACAGCTTCAAATTTTAAAACGACAAGCTGCTAGAGCGATCGCTAGTGGTAAAATTCGATGTTCCTGAATTTGAATCCGGGCGTGGAGTGTTTCTGCTGTATCATCCGGCAGTACTGGTACTGCGGCTTGGATCAATATTGGGCCACTGTCCATTTCTAAACAAGCGATATGGGCTGTACAACCAGTGATTTTTACCCCAGATGCCAAGGCTTGTTCTACAGCATGGATTCCTTTGAAACTAGGTAACAAACTCGGATGGATATTAATAATCGTCTCAGGAAAGGCATCAATTAAAACTGAAGTTACTAGTCGCATCCAGCCTGCCATAATCACCCAATCTACATCGTACTGCCGCAATGTCTGCACAATTTTCTCATCAAACTCTTCTCGGCTTTTATAGTTGCGGTGATTCAATAAAACAGACTTTACCCCCCTATTGGCTGCTTTGACGGCTGCTTTCGCCGAGGGGTTATTGTAAATTAAAACTTGAATTTGGGCATTTAGCTGTCCATCTTGGATAGCTTGGGCAACTACATCAAAATTGCTGCCATTCCCAGAAGCCATAATTCCCAGTTTTAAAGGGGCGACTTGTTGGCGATCGCTAATGCTGGGAGAAACCAAGCTAAGGGTAGAATCAGGGCAAAGAGTCATAACAGCTAAGAGGAAAAATTATCGATGGGAAAAATATCTAGTAAGTCGTGGTTGGATAATGATACAGTAGACCTCTTGCATAAATCAAAAATAAGAAAGAACCCCACCCCGCCAAAGCTACGCTTTGTCTCCCCTCCCCGCTTGCGGGGAGGGGTGTTAGGGACTTTTGCAAGAAGTCTAGTAGCTGCCTGGATTTTTATCACATAAATAGGTAATATTCTAAAATTTGAGCTGTACGACTAAAGCAGCAGGAGGCAGAGAAACAACGGCAGCAAGAGGAAGCAGAATATCGCCAAAAATTACAGCAGTATGAGCAGGAATTAATTAAAACAATTAAAGCAGGAAATTTCCTTGAGAGTGATGATGTTCGGCAGAGGTTAAGGCAATTTCAACGGACTCTAGGACTTAAACAAACGGACATTACTGCAATTGAAACTAGAGTTGTAGCAAGCCAAGAATTGATTAAATCTCCGATTCAGCAGCCAAGTTCTGCTCAACCCACTCAACCGGCTCAAGAGCGAATAACCCGACAAAAGTTTTTAAAGTGGGCTGGCTTGGGAGGTGTAGGTTTGGTGACAGCAGTAGTAGGTCGTGAAATGTTTAAGGGTCAATCACCAACACTTGATTCTTTTAAGTTTGAAACGGTAACGGTAGATAAAAAGGGACAGGTAATTAAACGAGATCCTAACAAGCAAGCTAAGTTCTTTAAGGAGGACTTAGGCAATGGCATAACCTTAGATATGGTTGAGATTCTTGGAGGCTCTTTTAATATGGGTTCGCCACCCAATGAAAATGGTCAAACCAAATATGAAGAACCACAGCACACTGTAAATATGCCTGCTTTTTTTATGGGCAAGTTTGAAGTGACTCAGGAACAGTACCAGCAAATAATGGGTAGCAATCCGTCCACCTTCAAGGGAGCAAAACGTCCTGTAGAGCAAGTGTCGTGGAATAATGCAGTAGACTTTTGCAACAAGCTGAGTCAAAAGACTGGGCGTAAATATCGCCTACCTAGTGAAGCAGAGTGGGAATATGCCTGTCGTGCAGGAACAACAACACCATTTCACTTCGGCGAGACGATTACGACTGAGTTAGCTAACTATGATGGGAATTACACCTACGCTTCTGCACCAAAAGGAAAATCTCGTCAAGAAACAACAGAAGTAGGAAGTTTTCCGCCCAACGCCTTTGGATTATACGATATGCACGGGAATGTCTGGGAGTGGTGTCAAGATACTTGGCATGACAGCTATAAAGGAGCGCCTAGTAATGGAAGTGCATGGATAGATAATAATCAATATCAAGTGCTGCGGGGCGGTTCCTGGGTCAACAATCCTAAGAACTGCCGTTCCGCGTCCCGCGACGTCGACGGTGGGGCGGGGCGCGACTTCCACGAGGGCGATGTTGGTTTTCGTGTTGTCTGCGCGGTTGGGAGGACTCTTTAGCCCTTTATACTTTAGCTCTCTTGCCCTCTGCCCTTCTTTCCTTTACCCTTTTTGAGTGTAGCGAAGCGGAACGATCTAATTTTTTTCAAAAATAGGACTTACAAAAACTCCAAATAGAGATAATTATGAACCAAGAGCTTACCCAAGCGATCGCCTCAGAAGTTCAACTATTCCACAGCATCGAACAGAAAGAAAATTTTCTCTTTTTACTTGGTGCTTTACTTGCTAAAGTAATCAGCCTTCAAAAAGCCGCAGAAGTTATGCAACTGGAGCCAGCAGAATTCCTCAAAATTCTAGACCTTATGGGAATTGAATTTTCTTACATTTCTGAAGAAGATGTTGCTTTGGAAAAAAGCTGGTAAATGAATGCAAATTGTTCTCAATTCATCACCACTGATTTTTCTTGCTAAACTAAGCTACCTAAATCAATTCATTGAATATCCTGATGATTTCTACATTCCTGAATCTGTTGCTGAGGAAATTAGCGCTAAGTCAGATTCAGCTAGCCAAACCATTAAAACGCTAATCAACACTGGTAAACTTCAAGTTCGCACATCCAGCCTTATAAGCCTCCTCAACAGCTTAAATCAACGATTGGGTAAAGGAGAATCCGAAGCGATCGCTTTAGGGATTGAGTTGAATGCAGATTATATTTTGTTAGATGACTCGACAGCTAGAAGAGAAGCTAAAAGACTTGGTTTGAGTATCAAAGGAACGTTAGCCGTTATCAAAAAGATAAACGAAGATGGTAAAATTAATATTGAGAGTCTGGATAGTCTTTACCAACAGATTATTGAAATTGAGTTTAGGGTTAAGCGATCTTTATTTGATCAAATCTTTTCTGAAGATTGAGTGTGACAACTAGCTCATCTATGAACCAAGAGCTTGCTCAAGCGAGCGCCTCAGAAGTTCAGCTATTCCACAGTATCGATTTACTGACTATCGATGAGCTTCCATATATGCTCGGAGTAAAGTATTGATTTGGGTTTGATAACCCCGTCCTTGCGACTTAAACCACTTTAATACATCGCTGTCAATGCGTAACGTCACCTGTGCTTTATTTTTTGCCGCAGGTAAACCCCGTTTAACTGTAGTCTTGGCAAACAGTTCTGGTGTAATTTCCGGGCAATCTGATAAATCAATGTCTTCATCGCTCATAGCATCAAGCCGTTGCCAATCAGTCTGAGAGTTGCTCGAAATAGATTCGTTGCTCATATTTGGTTGCCTTTCTTGCAGAAATAATGCGGGTTAAATCATCACGATCTGTATGGACAACAGCAACGACTCGCCCTTGCAACAAGCCAAACGTGACGAAACGCTGCTCTGTGTAGCTGTAGCGATCGTCTTCAACCGTCACCGTGTCTCCATCAAATACTGCTAAGATATCGATAAAATCGATTCCGTGCTTGCGAAGATTAGTAAGACGTTTTGCTTCATCCCATTCAAACTCCATCACCGAAACACAGCTACGTTTACCTGATTGTAACGACAAATTGTAGTTACAGCCATTTAGCCAAACGGATCTGCTGGGCTTTGAGATTAAGCTAGCATATTAGTACGAATTATTTTTACTACTAATTGGTAGGAAGATGAATGTAGAAAAACTCTCTATTTCCTTGCCACATTCCTTAGTGGAGTTTGTCGAAAATTACAAGCGGAATAAAGGATGTAAATCTTGTTCTCAAGTAATTGAAGAAGCATTAGAATTGCTGCGAAACCGAGAATTAGAGGCAGCTTACCGAGAAGCGTCTGCTGAAGTTGACAACGATTGGGATGTGACAGTGGCAGATGGTTTAACAGATGAAACGTGGTGATATTTATTACGCAAATCTTAGTCCGGTGATGGGTTCAGAAATGGGTAAACGTCGTCCAGTGTTAATTGTCAGTAATAATGTAAATAATAGTGCTGGTTCCACTGTGACAATTTTACCGCTTACTTCTAATGTGAGCCGTGTTTATCCCTTTGAAGTTTTGCTTAATCCAGAGGTTAGTGGTTTAACGAAGCCTTCTAAAGTACAGGCACAGCAAGTGCGAACAATTTCTAAGCAACGAATTACTGGTGAAGTATTAAATAGTTTAAATGAAGATATGATGGTACTAATTGATGGGGCATTGAAATTACATCTGGGATTGGTTTGAGTTTCACGAACCGGGAAAATATACACTTGATCAAGTATGTGCAAAACTTAGTTTAAGTAAAAACTCCAACTAGAGATAATTATGAACCAAGAGCTTACCCAAGCTAAGGGTAGAATCAGGGCAAAGAGTCATAACAGCTAAGAGGAAAAATTATAATAGATGCGAAAAATATATAGTAAGTCGTGGTTGGATAATGATACAGTAGCGGCCTGGATTTTTCTCGCACCAGCACTAATTTTGCTGGGCGTTTTTATCATTTGGCCGATCGCCTATTTGTTTTACCTCAGTTTCACTGCTGGTAGTTTCACATTAAAAGGTACTTATTGGATAGGCTTAAAAAACTATTGGCGCTTGCTACTCAACCCCGACTTCTGGCAAGTTCTGGGTAACACCTTTTATTTTACTGTTGCCACGATCATTCCCAGTTTAGTTATCTCTTTGGGATTGGCAGTGCTATTAAACCGCTCGATTCCCTTACGGGGAATCCTGCGAAGTGCCTATTTTCTGCCTTCAATTATCTCACTTGTGGCAGCCGGTTTGGGATTTCGCTGGCTGTTTCAAACATCAGGGCCAGTTAACGGACTTTTAGATTTTTTTGGCATTCCAAGCATATCCTGGCTAGGAGACACATTTTGGGCAATGCCAATACTTATTTTAATGAGTATTTGGAAACAATTAGGTTTCAATATGGTGGTTTTTTTAGCAGGGTTGCAAGCAATTCCTCCGAGTCGTTATGAAGCAGCCGATTTAGATGGAGCAAATGCTTGGCAACAATTTTGGTATATTACTCTGCCGGGATTGCGCCCGACTGTGATATTTGCAATCATCACTACCGCGATTTTTACATTACGGAGTTTTGAGCAAGTTTATGTGATGACGGGTGGTGGACCATTGAATTCGACTAACTTGCTAGTTTACTACATTTATCAAGAGGCTTTTGGTCAATTTGATTTTGGTTATGCAGCAGCAGCCGCAACGGTGTTACTAGCTGTGACGCTGGTATTAGTGTATTTGCAATTGCAAACTTGGGGAGAAGAGTAGGAGTTTTCAAGTTTCTACTTCTTATATAGGCTGCGATATTCCCAAGGATTCACAAATTTAGTATCACTCCAAACACCAAGCCGTTGTTGCTTCGCTTCAACTTCGGCTTGTTGAACTAAGTTTTTACTAGGACACTTGTTTAAATAAGGACGATAGACTTTTGCTAAACCTTCTTGCAACAATACCTGTTGGACAAAAGTGCCATTTTTTAAACGGACTTCGGCAATTTTGCGTCCATAGCGATCGCTATCAGTGATATTCAAAGTCACGCGATCGCCTCCTTGTTGCACTAGTTCTTGCACCCGTTCTCGTGCTTTTATACCCCAAGTAAATTGATTGCGATCGCTAGCGCTTTTACTCTGCTTTTCTTTCTTAGTGTGAGCTATTTCTGGCGCATCTATACAAGCAAAGCGCACACTAAAATTTTTGCCATCAGCATCTTTAACTACTAAAGTATCGCCATCACTCACTCGCTCAACCGCGTCTCCAGAAGTAGCGACAAAGCGCTCACAGCCGATCAACCCCAAAATTATGATAGTTGCACAAAGCCAAAATCGCACTGGTTTAGTTAATTTCTCCATCCAAACTTACCTGCATTACCTCTGTGGGATGATACTAGCAAAATGCCAAGATGTTTTTGTTAACCCTTTACATACTGCCACAGGCAATTCCAAATTCCAAATAGTAAGACCCTCTGGTAGCAACCGAAGATAAAAAGCAGATTAGTATAAGAATTGTAACCTTCTAATTGTCGGCGGGAATTTCTGATGAACTTCTTGACTCACGTTCTGCATCTAGCTGGTTCTGGTGTCTTTGCCTATTACTCTGCTGCTCAAATTCGTGATTCTAAAACCCGCCCTAACATCCTTGCGGGGTTTCAGTTGGCTGAATCTGGCTCTGTGCCATTTTTATCTGCACTTGGCGATCGCGCAGCCGCCGAAGGTGACACATGGCTAGCTGAAAAACTAGCAAAACATGCATCAGATGAAACTAGGCATGGTCAAATTTTTGCCCACGCCTTACAAAAGGTGAATAAACAAGTTATAGATTTCAAGCGTCAACCCCAAACTACATCCACAAACAAAGCACAACAGCGTAGTCCCTTTTTTGCAGCGTTCTTTGAGGGCTACACTCAAGAACAGCTTAAACCTGCTGTGATTGATTGGGATGTGTTTATGGCTAGCACATACATTCTGGAGTTAGATGCTAGCAAAGACTTTGCGCGAATGGCGAAAGTATTACCCGATCACGATCCAACCGCTCGTAACTTGAAGTTAGGAATGCTTTGTATTGCCGAAGATGAAACTGGACATGCTGCTTATCTCTACGAAGCAATGATGCGACGGATGTCTGCAAATAAAGTGCAAACACTCGTAGATATGTGGCGAACTCGCAAGGTGAACGCTTTGTTGGCAATGATTGGCGGTATCCTCCAGCGAAATGGTGAAACGCGATCGCTAGTCCAGGATAGTGCGCCGTCGGAAACCGGTTCTGAGTTGATCGCTACGTAATTATAGATATCTTGAGTATCTAATGATCAACTACCCCTGGCTAACGAAAGTTTCAGCCAGGGGGAAACCCCCAGGGACTGCCTCACCGCAACGCACTGGCTTCTCTGCGTCCTCTGTGGTAGCCTGCGGCAAGCCGCTTCTCTACGAGACGCTCCGCGAATGCGTCTACGATTTTCCGTTGCTTGTGCGTAAGTCAGGGTAATTACAGCTATTTTCAGGTAAATAGACCACGCGGTAGGTGTATTGCATACAGAGGAAAACTCCTAACTCCCCACTCCCCACTCCCCTTAAAAGAAATCAGCCATCCAAGGAGAGCTACCTGCAAAGATTTGCGTAGCTCCTAAAATAGCTGTTTCTGTACCATTCAGTTTTCCCACTTGTTGCAAATGGTAGGGGGTAAACAAACTTGTATACAATGGTGCCAATTCCCGGATATCTAGCTGCAACTCACCCTTTCCGCCTTTTGTGACTTTACCGCGTCCATTGGCGACAGAAAGAATAAATTTACCATTATTTCCAGTTAGCAAATTATCTTGAATTTCTAAGTGCAGTTCAGCTTGGATTCCCGGTGGATAACCCCGCGCCTCTAGCGCCTTGACTACATCTATTACCCGCAGCAGCCAACGACTCTCACGCCATATCTTGGCAGTTTGCTCTGGTAGTAGCAATGTCAGGGAATCAATCGCTGAACTATTCCATCTTACTTGGTGAATTTGAAAGCGATGATTTGCTAGAAAAGACCAGAAGGTTTGTGCAGCAGCAAGTGTGCGGAGTACCCAATCTTTTACCCAGAGGATTTCACCATCCTCTGTTCGCTCTTGAGTAAAGATGATGTAGCCTTGAGGTTGATCTTTAGTACCAATAAAATAGGCATAGACTATTTCCTTCTCATCTGGTTGGATTAAGCGCTCCCAGATTGCTGGATGTCGGTCTAAATATCCAGGCGTTTGTCTCGCCTGCTGCTGATATAGTTGATGAAAGACTTGATGATTAATCGGAACTACCGGTTCTAGAGGTAGAGGTTGCTCCCGCACTTGGATATTCCTGGTAGCAACTTCCCAAATACACCAGCTACCTCCCTGTTCGTACTCAAGTTTTCGGTACAGGCTTTGAACGGCTGGATAAAGAGCGGAAATTGCTACGCCCCTAGCATAAAGTTCTTTGAGGGTGTGCTGCATGAGAGCGATCGCAGCTCCCGAACCACGATATTCTGGAGCAATACCTACTACGGCAATTCCTGTCATTGGTACACGCACACCACCCCACCACTGACCCATATCCAAAGTTGCCAATCCCCCAGCTACTTGCTGCAATTTATGGATTATGCGGAAATTTTCTACGCCAATCAGATTGATGTAAGCTTCCTCGCCACCAAGTCCGCTGATAAAACATTGCTCAAGGATATATCTTAATTGTTTTCTCACAACTAACCTGGCTTCAACTAAAGTTTGTCCATGATGGCTAATTGTGACGGATTAAACCTGATTTGAGTGCCCGATGAGTGCAAGCATTATTTTGCTAATGTAATATTAATTACAGCAGTTTTCATGTATTTGAACCACATCTGTCGTAGGTTTAACCCATAGTGAATTGACCAACAGTCTCATCTGAACTGGAGAAATATGACAGCGTGTCTTTTGACATGATTTTACTATTAGAGCAACAATCTTACGTAGTGACTATTTTTACTGGCTGTGAAAGAGAACGTGAAAAAGAATTTTTTGTTACTAAAAGTTGCTTTACCGAGTTTATTGATATCGTTTCCTAGCTTTGCTGCTGAGAGTGAAATTAAGCAGATAAATACTGATAAATCAACCAAAGTCATTTCAGCTATTCCGAGTTTGAGTGAAATCGAGCTACCCACCACTAATGCCGAATTATTAACTCAACAATTGACACCGAGTCAAATTAATCCAAAGAATCAGCCAGAAACAGAGCAAACTCCGAGCGATGAGCCAGACATTTCCATAGAAGCGATCGGAGAACCAGACAACCTACCTCAATCTACTCCAACTTACGTAATTGATCAAGAAGAAATTCAAAAGCAGGGCGCTACAAGTTTAGCCGATATTTTGAAAAGAATGCCTGGTTTTGCGATCAATGATGTAGGTCATGGTGCAGATACTCACACAGGTACATACTATCGGGGAGCCTCAATCAATCAATCTGTATTTTTGATTAATGGCAGACCAATTAACAATAATGTCAACACTTATCATGGTGGAACTGACTTAAATAGTATCCCCGTAGAGGCTATTGAACGAGTGGAATTATATAGTGGCACAGCCTCCGCATTGTATGGTTCATCAGCCTTTGGGGGAGTTGTGAATATCATCACCAAAGAAGGTTATGGCAAACCTAAATTGAGCGCTAGTGCAGAATTTGGCTCATTGAGTTTAAATAATCAACAGGTGAGCTATGGTGGTTCATCTGATAATGTCAAGTATAACTTCAGCTTTGAGAGATTGTTTACAGATAACCGTTACCGCGTCCCCGTAGGTGCCGCAAATCGTGATAATCAGGGGTTTTTATCAAATGCAGACACAGCTACAAGTACCTACTTTGGTAGCATTGGAGTAGATTTAGATAAAAAAAATTCTTTGAATTTAGATGTTACTAAACTCAGTAGTCGTCGCGGCTTAATTTATTTTGGGTTCCCTCTCCAAAGAGATAGATTAGATCACGATGGTTTAAACGTTGGCTTATCTTGGAAAACTCGGCTAGGTAATGGGGAAAGCTCTAATCTGACAACCTCAATTGGTTATAACCAAGATTATTTCAGCACCTATGGTCCTACAGGAGCATTTTACCGTACAGGAGCTTTAGATACACAACAACTTACAGCCAGGGTAGAGCATGAGTGGAAAGTTACTTCTAATAATAAATTGCGTTGGGGATTAGATTTGAAAAACACCGACTTAACCGGTGATGTTTTGAGTACAAATCCTACTAGTATTGCCAAAAACGGAACTGAAGATAGGAGTTTGTTCAATACAGCTTTATTTGCTGTGAATACTTGGAATATTGGCGAGAATTTTCTGATAGATTTAGGGCTAAGGCAAACCTTTGATAGCCAGTTTGGAAATTATCTTAACCCTAGTGTTGGGTTACGTTATGCCGTCACACCGATAGTAGCAGTGCGGGGAAGTTGGGCAGGGGGACAACGCAATCCTGGGTTAGATCAGTTGTATATTTATGATACAGTTCATGGTTGGGACCCTAATCCTGATTTAAGACCGGAAACTGGCTCTACTTGGAGCGCGGGGGTAGATGTCAATTTTTCGGAAAATCTGATTGGACAGTTTACTTACTTTGGTAGTAGTATAGGCGATCGCTTGGGAGTTATCGCCGGAAAATGGGCAAACATTGGGCTAGTAGATACCAATGGTTTAGAGGCAGCTTTGCAATTAAAAATTGCGGCTGGCTGGTCAACTTTCCTCAACTATACTTATACAGATTCCCAAATAAAAACAGGCTCAGAAAAAGGTTTACAGTTGGGTTTGATTCCCTATTCTGTACTTCAAACTGGTGTGGGTTATCAAAATACAGGTTGGCAAGCTAACTTATATGTTACTTATAATAGTGGCGCTCGTAGATCCATCTTTGCTAACCCTGGTGACAAGCCTACAGATTTTGCACCGTCTTTTGTGAATTTAGATTTAAGCGGTCGTATACCTCTAACTAGCAATTTAGGACTAACAGTTTATTTAGAAAATTTACTCGGTGAACAATATGAACGAGTTAATCGCATATATAGCCCTGGATTCACTTTTCGTCTGGGTTTAAGCGCCAATTTTTAGGTATTAAATGTAGAGATTTTGTGATTGCAAAGTCTCTATATTATTGGGATAAATAGTATTGTTTGAGATTCTGGAAACAGTTTTTTGGTAAAGACGACGCACCACCATACAAGATGGTGCGTTAAGCTTTAGCCGTAATCCGCCCTACTTAAGATTTACTTTTAATCTAAAATCCCAAATTGCTATGAGAGCCAAAATAGAAAATAAAATACTTTTTATCCACCACGAAGATTTGCCAGAGTTTAAGAAAGGTGGCTCTGTAGTGAGAAATTCATATTTCTGGGCGCTACGTTCAATTGCCGGTAAAGCTTCGCGTTATCGTGATTGGGAATACGAACCGGAGGTTTGGCTAGCACTTTCGAGAATGCTTTTGTCCTTTGCTGAATCTGGCTATTTGGGTTATAGAGAAACCTTGCTAGAGTTTCCCTTATCTCAAGGGGAAATTCCTAATTTGCTACGAGATGCCTCCACTTGGGAGTAGGGATGCATAGCTGTTGGGGTTAGGAAAACCCTTGATTTTGGATTAATCCACGGAGGTAAAGCAAGGCAATATGTTTGGTTAACGATAATAGTAAGTTGGGTTGAACGAAGTAAAACCCAACAAGAGTTTTTCCTATAACTACCTTCATTTCAAATCTAGTAAACCTTCTTCTTTCAATTTAGGATTGAAGCGAATTTGCATTTGCAAACCACGCACCTCTAGCAATTGGGTTGAAATTTCTGCTTCTACTCTCCGTGCCACATTTTTAATAATTTTTATCTGTGCTAATTCATCATTAGCTGGATTTTGATAATTTGCCTGTTCTTCAGGTGTCATTATCACTTTCACATCAATGGGATGAGTCCATTTTTCCTTATTATCTCCATTTCCCCAAGGCACACTGCCATTTTCCGCAATCCAAGCATTTTCAGTATTTTCTAAAATTGTGCGACTAGGACGTTCAATAGTTTGAACTTTCACCCAATAGCATTGCTGTGGCTGACGGACTAAATGCTGCTTCAGGCTGAGATAAACATCACGGGAGTATCCGACAAATTGAAGTATTTTTTCTTGGTCAAAGATAGCATATACCCCGATTTTACTCTGAAATTGTTCGGGTAATTGACCGCGATCGTCAATGTAAGGAATGTATTCTAGAGATGCCAAAGAAGAGAAATTCGTTTCAAGAGCCATACATCAAATATCAAACTTACTATTTACCTTCAGAATTGAGAATTGCTAATTAGAAAAAAATTATCTTCAAAATTATCCCCTACCAAATTTTTGGTAAATTGCACAAAGGCGACTGGGTTTAAAAATCTTAGCACTAAACATGAAATTTGGTGGGACGTTGATGATCGCATATTCATCAGATTCATGATATTTTTCAAATTCTGCTGGCATTCCTTTAGTGGTAGTTAAGCTGTAAGGAACTGGTTGGAAAAGTAATTCTGTAAATTTAATTTGCTCACACTGCAACTGTTGACAAATTTGGTTTAAGAAAGCAACGCTTGTCAATAAATCGAATAGAGTTTCTTGAGCTTGTGCTTCAAGAGTGAAACTGCTATCAAAGTTCTGGACGATTTTAAGGGGCATTTTCTGTATAGGTAGTTATTAAGGATTAAGTGATCAGAGAAAATAGATAACATATTGCACATGGTCATCAAAAACTGCTAGTCAACGAAGACTACCTTTTTATGCAGATGAGCTTTGGAAAAAATCACCACTTTCAGATCAGCAGACCTCTTGCAAAAGTCCCTAACACCCCACCCCCAGCCCCTAAGAGCAGGCTCTTAGGGGAGAATTTGACGTAAGTCAAAGGCGGGGTGGGGTTCTTTTTTTGATTTATGCAAGAAGTCTACCCTATTGGATTGTAGGACTTCTGTTAGCCACACGAGGAAGCTGTCATGATTAAGAATCGTGAAGTTTAGCAGATTTTCAGAGGTAGGCGATTTCTGCTTAACGCTATGCTGACAAACTCCAGATATAACGCCATCATCCGAAAGCGATGCCTACGGACAGATGTTGGCTAACGCACTTACCACACCAGCCCCCACCTCTCTAAAAATGATTTTCACACAACAAAAATGAGTGGATAATCGTGATCTCAACCACAACTCTCCACTCAAAGTTTACTAAATCCGGGTTATTAGAAAAAGCGTAATTAGATTATTGAAATTTGAGAAAATTCAAATCAATTAACGTGACTCAGTTCCCTGATTAGGGCTACCTGCTACAGGATCTTCGCCTGGTGCTTCTGGTGTAGCAGTGGTTTTAGCATTACTCTGTTCAGCATCACCAGTTTTGCGGATCTCTTCGTCGATGGGGGTTTGGTAGCCACCAGAAGCACTAGGCGTACTTTCTTGATTATTAGGTTTTTGTTTTTCTTGTTCAGCCATGATTACATCCCTAATCATTTATTCTTGGGATTATTTTAAGAAAATTTGGGGTTTGAGTGTATCTATCCAGAATCTAGTTATGGTTGATTCGCTCCTCTATCGGAAGTATTGTTTCTTACTACTCATGTATGCTGACAAAAATCCCTAAATATGGAATTTGTTAAGTTGAAAACGCTTGCTGTGGTTAAGGGAGAACTTGGAACGGGTTTGATGTCGAAGTTGCTTTATTGATAGTTGACAGGAAATGGCAAATGAGGTAAGTGAATAATATGGTGTGATGATTGTGAGATATAACTATCAAAGTATAATTCATGAACCAGAGCAATCTATCGTTACCATCTGGATGTGTCCTTCGCAAGGCAAGCTTGGCGGATCAGTGGTCGATTCGATTGCTGGTATTCTCAGCGAAACTCGACCCAACCCAATTAAACTGGCGGCAATTTTGGGTAATTGAATGCGATGCCCTTCTCTACGAGACGCTGCGCGAACGACAGGCTCAGGGTAAGACCTACGGCGGGCAAAGCCTACGCAATCTGGTAGCTTGTGGACAGCTACGCAATTTCTCAGGGGCACAAGAACTTGGTAGTTTGGTGGTTGCATCAGCTTGGAGAGGTCGCGGTTTGGCTACTTTGCTAACGCAGCATTTGATTAAGACAGCAACACAGCCACTTTATCTGGAATGTTTAGGTCAGCGACTGGCGCAGTTTTACAGTCGCTTTGGTTTTGTGCCAATATCTTTTGAAGACTTGCCACAATTTCCTCAGACAAGTGGCTTATCTACGCTCAAGGGAAAATTTAGATTCTCGCAATTGGCTAAAAGGCTGCTTAGAGTTCCTGTAGTGTTCATGGAATATCAAGGTTAGTTAGGTTTTTGTCTTAAGTTGTTTTAGAATGAACGCAATCAGCAATTGCTCCAGCGTACTCAGCCGTAGATGTCGCTGAAATAGCAAATGATGTCGCCGAAATAGCAAATGATGTCGCCGATGTTATGATATTGGTCAATTCCTTGATAACCACTATCATGTAGACCTTGTGTTTTGGGATGAAAATGAATCCCACT
>NZ_JABXKJ010000145.1 GCF_017115085.1 Nostoc sp. NMS7
CGTGTGCCTGTATTGATAAAGAACCGTTCTGCGGTGAGTAAGCGAGTGGTGTCAACCGTTGTTACTTCAATCGTTTTGGATGACACAAACCGTCCCATTCCAACTATCAGTTCGTGACCCAGAGCAGTTTCTAGATTGTGCAAATTCAGTATCGGCTCAATAAGTCGGGGTAGCGAATAAAAGTAAAAAGACTTGCTAACATCCAATTTCATGAGAGTTAACTATATTCTTCTAACGCAGGCATTCTATTTGAATGCAAACGCTATATTATAAAGTTTGAGGATTGAGAGAATTTTTCTCGAATAATAGTATCCAATTCGGGGATTTTACAAGAGAGAGAAATCCGGTCACGTATGTACTCGAAGAAGCTGATTCCCAATTTACGAGTAGTTGTAACAAGAGACATAAAAATGTCCCACGCCTTAGTACCCTCATTCGTTTGAGTTGCGTAACTAATTTTGCGTCGCTGCACCATAGTCCTAGCGGCTAATTCCGCAGGATTATTATGCAACGGTAATTCTGGATGTGACAAGACTAGCAACAGTTCGGATTCTTTAGCTGCTGTTAATTTTTTTCGCTCATCTAATTGTTTATATCCAGTTTCAGTACCAAATAGCTTCCAGAATTTAGACTTTAATTCCTGTTTTGTATCTGGGTTTGGGGAATCTCTGTAAGCTACTAATTCTCGGTAGTAATCCCAAAATTTCCCTAAAAATTTGTCTAACGTTTGTTGATAAAAACCCACAAATGGACTTAACTTTTTATAATGTCTTGCTTCATGTACCCAACATAAAGCCAAATTATCTGTGATTAATTTGAATTGGGGTGCATCATCGCAGACCAGAAATTCTACCACTGGTATTTCAGATTGCTGATGATAGAACGCAATTGCCGCAGCTTCTAAAACACGAGTGCGGTGTTCAACACCTAGCTTGCTTAAATACGTATCTAGCAATAAATTAAACTCTGATTGCGTAAAAACTGTATCTTGAGGCAATAATTTAATTTGATTGTGCCACTTAGTTGGTACATTAAAGCTGATGAGCAACTCATAGGTAAGCTCCCCCAGAACGTATTCCAGCTCTTGTGTGTTTTGCAAGACCCCAATTACGCTTAGTCGGTCTTTCTTCGCTGTAGTTGAGTAGACTGTGTAAAAGGGGTTACAAATTACATTTGTGGTATGATTTACCCCTTTAACACGGGCACTTGTTTGGTCTATGTGTTACCAAGAGCTACTTTCTAACCCACATCTATAGACTTGATTAAATTCGGCTTCAAAATCGCCTGAGTTTTTAATTAGTAGATTTGATAAATAGCCTGCGGACATTGAGATGCCAATATTCTCCAAAAATTCCAGTAATTTACCTTGAGTCAGATTGCCACCATAATATAGGCTCATCACTAAAGCCTTGATTCCTGGACCAAACTCTCCATCGTATCCAGGTGGTAAAGATGCTAAATATGTTTTTCCCTCACTTGGCGAGTAATATTTTTCTTTACGGAATAATACGTTATCCGTTAAGAGTGAAATATCTTGAATGATTACCTGTTCGTAGCCTTTGAACTGTGCATCAGGCGGTAACTCACTCGATGGATAATCAAGAATTTCTGTCCGGTCTACTTTTATACTGTTATTTTTGCTACTTTTAGTATGTTTTTTTGGAGTGTGTCGTTCTTTCTCGGATGAATGATTACTCTTGAACCCTTTAGACTTATTGCTCTTTATCTCTGGTTTACCCTGTTCACCTTTAAGACGATTGTTTTCGTCCCGTAATTTTTGGTTTTCTTCACTTAGTTCTTTAATCTTTAATTGTTGCTGCTCTATTACGTTTAGCAGAATAGTTAATGTATGCCGCAATGATTCATCTGCAAACTTTGATGGGTCGATGGTTTGCAACAATGCCTCTACTTGTTTTTCTGGAGATTACTTTTGCGCCATGTCATATATTTTACGACGCTATGTGCATCTATCTACTTTTTATTTTTTCTACTACCCCGATTTATTGAGCGGATACTGAACGTTTTAGTAGAAGTTATACAATTCACACACTATTTAAACCTTTTTTAAAAGATCATTGCTTTTAAAAACAATTTCTCTTTGCTCCTCGTACTAATACTTTCACTACTAGATTTATGCAATTATATTGCAGTCTTCTATCGCAATTAGAAATTTTAAGTAGGTCGGGGTGAATATTTATCGTTAAGACAAGGCAGAAGCGAGGAGGCAGAAGGCAGGAGTGAAGAGGGTTATAGCATAGTTAATTTTTCTTCACATAGTTCGGTTTTTCTGAGTCGTTCTACTTAATTAAAACGTATTTTTACTAAGTTATACCAATTCTGTATGAAGATGCATAGAAAGAACCCCTCCCAACCTCACCAAAGTATCGCGGAGGTTGGGAAGGGTCAAAATAATGTGCAGCTTCACAGAGAATTGATATTATTACAAATAGCTGCAAGTTTCATCCTTTAGGAGTAGTAATTAAACTCATGCTTTATTGAAAATAAATACTTGTCAATTTCGCAAAAATAATCGTAATCGATCACGGGGCGATCGCAAGTTGCAAAACAACGCAACGATCCAGCATCCAGCCTTCATTTTCAATCAAACCAAGCACCTATACTCCTGGTTCGCCCATTTGAAATTGAGTTAGAAAAAAGCTGAACGATTTAATAGGGGTTCCAGGCTGTAATACGAATGCACTCTCGTCCCGATTTTGGGCGATCGCATAAAAATAGAGTTTTTAGAGCAGGGTGGTAGTTCAAGGTAAATTTAGGGGAATGGCTAAAACCGTCTGGAAGATTTTGAATTTTTCCTTGGAAACAGCTTTTTTGGGTGATTTAGAAACTGTCAACCAAAAGTTTTAGTTCTGCAATCATTCTATTTAAGGCTTTTTGGGCGGTTTTATAACCAGAAGCCTGCCGCCCCAACTTTAATTTAAATAAAATGCGATCGCGTATCGCCTCAAAATCCACAATGTTATGAACAAAAGTAACTGCGGAGCGTTCCTTCTGTGTGGAATTTTCTTTTTGAAGATTCTCTACTTGTGCATTAAGGCTTTCTAGTTCCTCGTTCACCGCAGGTGATGGTAGATGCTTGTTGATTAACATCATCCCATTTTCCTTATTCCTCTGCTCGCTTTAGCATTTGTAGGGTTTTCAAATGTAAAGAAATATTTCGCCAACAGCATCATCATCGGAACAGAAAACCGAGTTAAGCTTAAAAGCCTTATTAGATAAAGATTTTTATGATAACCAAGGTCATTGACACTCTGCTGATCGTCGAGTCACTGCTCAACGAGAAAATAAGGGTTTCAGCTTCTAAAAATGCTTGTATTGCTTATGTAATATCTCTTAACTCGGTTTTCTGCATGAATGCTACTCATACCCCAACTACTACATGAGCCGAGGCTAATCGAGAATTTTGCATTCCTGCTCCATAAAACGCAGAAGCCTTTCCTCAAACTCAGTCAAATATGGGCGTTTAAATTCTCCCAAACACTTCAAAACTCCGTCTGCTGTTGCTTCTAGCTTGCCACTGTCCCGTAGCCTACTGATGCGTAGGCGTAGCCCCCCGTAGGCATCGCTTTCTTGGTTAATTTCTCAAAAGAGTTATATTGAGAAATTATTTTGACTACTTTTTGTGTCGTATTTAATCAACTTATACAACTCAACCATCAATCAGACTATCGTATATACTCGATTTCAAACGTCTGGTTGTTACATTGACGATAATAAGACCAATTAGAAGCATTTGGAAAGCTTTTTGAGAACAAACTGTATAGTAACCAAATAAATCTAGGTTTGAAAGTGAACATTTTATCAAACAATATAATGTCGCATACATTGATTAATTTAACATTGCAAATATACTGATGAAATATCATCCCCAATGTACAGGTTAAGTTCATCTAATTTGGTATAGTATTAACCTGACAGTTAACAAGGGTCATCGGACTCTAAATTGTTCTTTTGCCGTTCGAGTAGCGGCTCTAAAAGAGTAAATGCTTGCCTTGTCGTATTATTTCTTTCCACAGTCGGAAGTTCGTTAACGACTTACCCACTCTAAGCGTACCCCAGCGGGGAAGTAAGCTACGCGTAGCCTCTCCAAGAGTTGCCTCTCGTACCACTAGCGTCTCCCTTTGGGAGACGCTGCGCCAAGGGAAAAAAGAAGGCTTTACGCTGTGCTATTGCATTTGGCATCTCCCCATCAGAGAAATCAAAATTTTAAAGAACTCAATAAACTTCTTAGAAGCAGGTATCTAGTTCTTAGAAGCAGCTATCTAATTTTAAGTAAATTGGGAAGAAAAATATTATCCAATTTGCATATTTAAAAGTTGACTATTTTGTCAATTTGCAAGTTCTAAATGCTTAACCAGAGAATGAACAATGCCTACACAACCAACTTATCCAGGCGTTTACATAGAGGAAATCCCTAGCGGTGTACGCACGATTACAGGCGTATCTACCTCTATCACTGCTTTTATTGGTCGTTCTTTACGCGGCCCTGTAAACGAGCCGATTACTATCAATAGTTATGGCGACTTTGAACGCATTTTTGGAGGATTGTGGCTAAATAGTACCCTTGGCTATGCTGTACGAGACTTTTATCTCAACGGTGGTAGCCAAGCAATCATCGTCCGACTCACTCACTCCAAGTCTAAGCCGGCAGAAGGTGAAGCTCCAGCACAAGCTGAACCGACAGCTAAGAAGGCACAATTAAATGTTAATAGTCTCAACTTAGAAGCAGCAAATGAAGGCAACTGGGGAAATGCTTTAAAAGTGCGGATTGAATACGTAGATACTAATGTAATACGTGACGCAGAGGCAAAAAAACTATTCAACATTACAGTTCTGGATAATAGTACAGATCAACAGGAAGTATTTCGGAATGTATCCGTGCTTCCGAATCACCCAAGACGAGTAGATAAAGTCTTGTCAAATGAGTCTTATTTAGTTCGATTTAGAAATGGACCTCTGCCAACAGAAAGACCCTCTGCTCATGCCCAACCAGCATCGGATAAAAAGTTGTGGGGTGATAACGATACAAACACCAAAGCTGAAGAAAATAGCGGTGCAGATGGTGATGAACTTGATGTGAACGACTTCACTGGGTCAAATAAGGAAGGAAATAAAGAGGGTCTTTATGCTTTAAATAAAGCCGACCTCTTTAATATCCTTTGTATTCCACCCTATAAAGCCGATAACAATATAGATTATGACTCTTTAGTAGATTCATCTGCTGAATTTTGTAGAGATCGCCGCGCATTTTTTATCATTGATCCTCCTAGTAATTGGACTAATAAGGATGTAGCAAAGAATGATCTTCAGAACATTGGTGAACCGACTAGTTATGCTGCTGTTTTCTTTCCCAGAATCAAACAGCCAAATCCCTTACGAGATAATCAAATAGAAGAATTTGTTCCTTGTGGTGCGATCGCTGGTGTATTTGCTCGTACTGATGTTCAACGTGGTGTGTGGAAAGCTCCAGCAGGTACAGAAGCAACATTGACTGGTGTACCACAATTGAGTGTACCTCTAACAGATCCAGAAAATGGGGAATTGAATCCTCTGGGAATCAATTGTTTACGAACTCTGCCAGCTTTTGGTCGTGTGATTTGGGGAGCGCGGACGCGACGTGGAGATGACCGTCTTACCGATGATTGGAAATATATTCCGGTTCGCCGTTTTGCACTTTTCTTGGAAGAAAGCCTTTATCGCGGTACGCAATGGGTTGTCTTTGAGCCAAATGACGAGCCATTGTGGGCCCAAATTCGTTTGAATCTTGGCGCTTTTATGCATACTCTCTTCCTTCAAGGAGCTTTTCAAGGTCGTAAGCCGGAAGATGCTTACTTTGTGAAGTGCGATAAGGAAACAACAATCCAAAATGATATTAACTTAGGAATTGTCAATATCATTGTTGGTTTTGCTCCTCTCAAACCTGCTGAATTTGTCATTCTCAAGATTCAGCAAATAGCCGGCCAAATAGCAGTTTAAGGAGAAATATATGCCTTCTATTTCAGGTAAGCGTTTTGACCCCTACAAAAACTTTAAGTTTGTTGTAAGAATCAATGGTAAGGAAGTGCTTGGGGTAAGTAAAGTCAGCAGTCTAAAGCGAACAACTGAGGTAATAGAACACCGCACAGGTGGCGACCCTAGCACTGTCTATAAGTCTCCAGGACAAAGTAAGTATGATGCTATTACCTTAGAACGAGGTATTACTAAAGATCCTGACTTTGAAAAATGGGTAAACAAAGTCTGGGCGCTTGGTGGTAGTCCAGAAGTGTCTCTAGCAGATTTCCGTCAAGATATTATCATTGAGGTTCGTGATGAAGCTAGTAAGCCAGTGACTTCATATAACGTTTTTGGTTGTTGGGTTTCGGAATATCAAGCTTTACCAGACCTGGATGCGAGTGCTAATGCTGTCGCTATCGAGTATATAAAGATAGAAAACGAAGGTTGGGAACGGGCTTCATGATTAACTAAGCCGAGTTAATCATGATTTAGTTGTTCAACCAGCAGGAAATTAATTATGCGATCGCTATCAGCCTCGGAACTGTTAAATATCTGGGAATGGGGACGTAATCAGCCATCTTGGTCTAAAGCAATCAAGCTACTAGCTAGTGCTTGTTCTGAAACCTCCATAGATATCCTTACTCAACTCAGTCTCGGTCAGCGCGATGCCATGCTGCTGACATTACGAGAGTGGACATTTGGTTCGCAACTAGTTAGTCAAGTGACTTGTCCAAGCTGTGGTGAAGTCTTGGAACTTAATTTTGATGTTGCAGATATGCGTGTAGCATCACTGTCACTTGAACCAGTAGAGAAATATTGTCTTGAAATTGCTGATTATAAGGTGAGTTTTCGTCTACCAAACAGTTTAGATATGATAGCGATCGCTGAACATACACAGCCAGAGATTGCCCAAGAGATTTTATTGGAACGATGTATTTTAGCAGCCGTGAGTGACGGTGAATGTCTGCCGTTTCAGCAATTGCCATCTGATGTGATCAATGCAATTATTACCCAGATGGCTCTGGTTGATCCTCAAGCAAATGTACCAATCGATATCTCGTGTTCCACTTGCAACCACCAATGGCAATCATTGTTTGACATTGTGTCGTTCTTTTGGGCTGAGATTCACACTTGGGCATTTCGAGTTTTGCGAGAGGTGCATACTTTGGCTGTTAATTACGGTTGGCGTGAAGCTGATATTTTGGCGATGAGTCCTAGACGGCGGCAATTGTATTTAGAAATGGTGGCGGGCTGATGAGCAATTATCTTTACCAGTTAGTAGCTAAAAGCTTTAACTTGATTGATACAATTCAACCTTTTGTGTTATCAGTCTTTGAACCGTTACCAGAGTCTACCCTTGACTGGGAGTCATCGATGACCACAGAAGAGACTGAGTTGGAAACAACATCCGAAGCAGAGAAATTTCCCAACTTTGAGAGTATACAGTCTTTGGAGTCGCGATCGCCTACAACAATAGGGCAAATATTTGAAGAGATAACGAACCCGCTCTCAACTAATTTAACTTCAACACCTCTTCAGTCTTCTCGACAAATACCAGAATTAACTCCTAATTTGGCAGAGGAGCCTGACTTTGAATTATCCCTCGTTGAGCCTTTCCCAGAGTCAGTACTAAGTCAAGTCACCACTGATAATCTGCTGCTGACTCCAAACACAGAGCTAGAAACAAACAATCCTCCACCAATCACTGCTCCTACTCGATTAGCACACAAACAACTAACGGACATTGATTCAGTTGTTTCTTCCGTTCAATCACCAGAGCTAAGAAGTCGGAAACAATTTCTAACTCAACCTTTTTCAGAATTAGAAATGATTTCACCCGCTACAAATCAAGTAGCATCTTCTCCCAACTCAGATCCGTTGAAGCCTCCACCTGTAGCAGAAACAAAGCCTTCTCTATCGAGTCGTGTCATTTCTGTACTCACCACAGAATCAAATACTTCTCTCTCAAACCCAATTGATCAGCAGAGTCAGCCTCAACCTAAATCTTTATCTGAACAACCAATACCAATTGAAATTAATCCTTTAGCTTTATCTTTACAGTCACCTTTAAAACCAGACTTGCAAATATATTTTGATGAAAATTTAACAGTTTCATTCGTTCCTCAAGAGAAAACATTTTCGCAGCCAAGTCTAAATACTACAATTTTCAGGACTGTGATCGCCAAGGAAAATAATACTCCTGTCTCAAGGTTAGTTGTTGAAAAATTGGGAGAACTTACAACTCAATCATTCAATAACCAACCAATTGAAATTAATCGAGTAGCTTCTCTTTATACCTCACCATCTGACTTTTCACATTATATGGACAAGTCAACACGAAACCTAATCCCCAATCAAGCTTCCCTACTAGGGAATGGAGAGAATTTAAAGCCTCTTGAGTTGCAGAAGAGAGGTTTGGAGAGCGAAAAGTTTGAGCGGAGGTTTCTGGCGATGGCGGAGCCAATGCTAAGGGCTAGCAAAGCTTTTCAAGATAGAAGTTTTGCAGAACCCGTGAAAAGTCATACTTCACCACAGGTACTGCATCTTCCACAATCTCCCACTCAAGTGCAAACAGAAACCAGCACTATCCTATCAATCCCTAGCGTTCTACAACAGGACAAATTTGCAACTGAAAACTTACATAAGCAACCAACAGAAATTAATCAAGTTTTTACCCATTCTCTGTCACCACAGGTAGAAAGTTTTGAACTATCTCCCCTTCAACTTCAATCAGAAGCAACAGCGATGTTTACGACGGGCTTTGCCAACGCATCTGATATTGCTCAAGTATTGCCTTTAACACCTGCGCTAGCAATAGAAACTATTACTCCCACCTCAAATACGGCAATTCACCTACAGGAACAACTTGTGAATGAATTGCCACAACAGCAACCACTACAAATAACTGGGAATATTTCATCTCCTCCAGTGCAAAAGTTGATCAGTTCAGAAATATTATCCAGTCAGATTTTAAGTCAGATTTTAGAAGAACCAACAGCGATGTCTACGACAGGCTTTGCCAACACACAGAGTCCAGATTCGCTACAAGCGATCGCACCGATTATTGACAGGACGTTATCGAATTCACACAAACAGACCTTAACACCCAGAATTGACAAACAAACAAACGTTAGACTACCACATTCTAAACTTGCGTCTGCTCTGCCAGAAATTCCTCAGAGGTTTGTCCACAAAAACGTTTTATCAATCCAGCCACTGGTAACAGATGCATCTCCCAAACTATCTTCGCTTCAGACAAACAGTTCTACTGCATCATTCGGAGATAATCTACCATCATTTGTCACTTCCCAACCTGCAACTCAGCTAGCTGCTATTCATTCAGATATAATACCAGCGCCAACTCCTGCTTCACATCCTTCAACTGCCGGAACTGACATACAACCGCAAGTCAGCTTTTCTGACTCTCACTTGTCTGATTCTCGTGGAAATGAAGCTTCTGTTCAGGAAGTTGGCTCACAAAACCATAATACGAATTATCACAAACATACTGATATCCAGAAGACTAATCCCAATGAAGGTATAGTTTCCAGCCCAGTTGATAACTTAATATTGCCCCAAAATGCGCCTCCTAACCTCTCCATGTATGCGGAAAGGGACAAAAATAGGGTGCAGTCTTCATACTTTAGGCAATTAGAGGAATCTGATTTAAGACCGCTTTCTGGGTCAATCAGTGACATGACTGTAAAAAGTTTGTCGGTAATTGCGACTAGTAGCAAAAAAGACCAAAAGCGAGACTCAGAGCATTTGGAAACACCACCTGTTATTCAAGTCACAATTGGTCGGTTGGAAGTTCGCAGCACAGCCCCGGTACCTCCTCTACCTCGGACAAAGCCCCGTCCAGCAACGTCTGTGATGAGTTTGAATGAGTACTTGCACCGACGTGGGGGAGGTAAACGATGAGCAATGCCTTAGCCATAGCTGCTGTCACGATCACATTGCGTCACTTGTTACAGCAAAGGTTTGATGTTGAGAGTTCTGGTAGAATCACTGTGACGACACGGCCATTGGATAAAGTGGGAGATCATACTGTTAGTAGTGGCGATCAAGTTAATCTGTTTCTCTACGATACTCAGATCAACGCGGCTTGGCGGAATATGGATATTCCTTCTCAAGTGAAGCCTGGTGAAACAGGACAGCAGCTTTTGCCGTTGAACCTCTATTACCTACTGACTGCTTACGCCCAGAATGATGACTTCCCAGAACCCACAAGTCATCGGCTATTAGGTGTGGCTATGAGTGTTTTTAATGATCATCCTATAATTACTTCTGCTGATATTACAGCAGCCTTGCCTATTACCAATCCTCCAGAGTATGACCTTGATCAACAGGAGGAACAGGTGCGAATTGTTTATCAACCGCTATCTGTGGAAGAAGTATTTAATCTGTGGTCAACTTTTCAAGCTCCCTATCGGGTTTCAGCTGCTTATGAAGTGTCAGTGGTGCTGATTGAAAACAGCCAGCCTGCTAAAACTCCGCTACCGATTATTAAACGTCAATCTGACGATCGCGGGCCAATTGTTCAGTCAGATTTGTCATCGGCCTTACCCACATTAGTTTCTGTTCAATTGCCTAACCAGCAAGCTAGCGCCAGATTGGGTGATATTCTGATTTTTAATGGTTTTCACTTAGACGCTGAAAATGTAGTTATATATTTTACAAATATTCGGTTAGAAATTTCTCTGGAAGTGCCACCAATAGCTACGAGAACGGCAACAGATATTAGAGTCCAATTACCTGATCAGCCTGTAAACTGGGCGGCGGGTTTTTATACCGTTGTAGTCGGAGTAACGCGGACTGGCGAACCAAGTCGGACTACTAATGAATTATCTTTTGCTTTAGCACCAAAAATCTTAGATACTATACCACGACAGGCAACACTAGACGCGAATGGCGAACTAACGCTCACTTTGATTTTAAGCCCCCAAGTGCGACCAAGACAAAGGGTTGCATTATTGTTAGGCGATCGCGAAGTTCTGGCTCAACCACATCCAACTCAAACAGACAGGCTGGAGTTTCGGATTGCAGGTGTTACATCAGGTGAGTATTTTGTGCGGGTGCGGATTGATGGAGTAGATAGCTTGTTGGTAGATCGCACAGTGACACCGCCTGTTTTCGACCAGAATCAGAAGGTGGTGATTTTATGAGCAACCTTGATTCCTGGATGCCAAACAACGAAGGATATCTAGCGAATGCACTGGCTTGGTTATGCTGGCGTTTGTGTGAGTTTGCACAGTTAGCTGATAGTGAGATAGCTGAGATTACAGAAAAGCCAAGGACTGAGGGGATGAATCCACTCCCGGCGCTGATTCTGTTGAGCCAGAAGTTAGGTCTGTCTGATTTTGAACAAGAGATTTTGCTGTTATGCGTTGCAATGGAATTAGATCCAGGTATGGCGCGTCTTTGTGCTAAAGCTTTCGATAATGCTCACCAGCCTTACCCTACCTTTGCCTTGGCTTTATCCTTATTTGATGAACCAGCCTGGGATGCCCTTTCTTGGGAACGCCCTTTGCGTTACTGGCGATTGATTGAAATTCATCAGTCGGGAGTTCAACCCCTTACTAGCAGTGGTTTACGGGTGGATGAGCGAGTATTAAATTATATCAAAGGATTAAATTCTTTAGACGATCGCTTGGTATCATTACTAATGCCACTAGAAACAGAACAATGGGATGTAAAATTACCGCCATCTCAAAAGACTGTTGTCGAAACCATTATTCAACAACTGCGCCAAACGCACAGAGAACAACGTTTACCAGTTATTCACCTAATAGGGGCAGATTCCCTCAGCAAGCAACTAATAGCCCAACAAGTAGCAGCCCAACTAGATAGATATGTCTATCGTTTGTCAGTGGAACTATTGCCAACTCAGGCAGGAGAGTTAGAGACAGTTGCCCGTTTGTGGCATCGAGAAAGCTTGCTATTGCCGCTTGCGCTGTATTTAGATGCTCAAGAGCTTGATGATAAACCTGCTACAGAAGGACAAGCACTTCCCTTGCATCGGTTTCTTACCCGCAGTGGTGGTCTAATTTTCCTTAGCACTCGTGAAATTAGGCAAAACTTGGGTCAGTCCACAATTGTTGTAGATGTTGAAAAGCCAACACCCACAGAACAAAAAGCAACTTGGAGCGAAGCATTAGGAACCGTGGCGGATATTAGTCCGCGACTCTTGACTGGTCAGTTTAACCTCAATTTAGTCACAATTGAGCAGATTGCCCAGCAAGTGCTAGCTGAAACACCCAATCCTGAAATCCCGAATTGTTTGTGGTCAGCTTGTCTTGCTAGTACTCGTCCGCAGTTGGATACTTTAGCTCAACGCCTTGACCCGAAAGCAACTTGGGATGATATTGTTCTAGCACCAGAGGAGACAAACTTGCTGCATCAAATTGCTGATCAGATCCGCCAGCGCAGCCAAGTTTATCAAAATTGGGGTTTTGACAAGCGGATGAATCGGGGAATGGGCATCAGCGCCTTGTTTGCGGGGGAAAGCGGGACGGGGAAGACGATGGCAGCAGAGGTGATTGCTAATGATTTGCAACTCAATCTCTATCGGATTGACCTGTCGGCGGTGGTCAATAAATATATAGGAGAAACCGAGAAAAATCTGCGTCGTTTATTTGATGCGGCGGAAGATGGCGGGGCGATTTTGTTTTTTGATGAAGCGGATGCTTTATTTGGCAAACGTTCTGAGGTGAAAGATAGTCATGACCGCCACGCGAATATTGAGGTGAATTATCTGTTGCAGAGGTTGGAGGGATATCGCGGTTTGGCGATTTTGGCAACCAATCTTAAGAGTTCGCTGGATCATGCCTTTATGCGCCGCTTGCGCTTTATTGTTAATTTTTCCTTTCCTGGTGTTGCTGAACGTCAGGTGATGTGGGAGAAGGTGTTTCCACCAGAGACACCAACTGAGAATTTAGATTTTCGCCGCTTGGCACGTCTGAATTTGACAGGTGCAAGTATCCACAATGTGGCCTTGAATGCAGCTTTTTTGGCGGCGCAAGCGGGTACACCTGTGACAATTGCGTTGGTGTTAGCAGCAGTGCGGACAGAGTTTCGCAAATTAGATCGACCTGTGAATGAGGCGGATTTTCGGGTTTCAGTACTTACGGGGGTAACGGTATGAATATCAACATTGATATAGAAAAGCTGGTTTTAGAGGGAATGTCTATTTCTCCCAGTCAGGGGCGGAAGTTGCAAGGGTTGGTGGAGACTGAATTGGCGCGATTGCTGAGAACAGAAGGTGTACCAGATAAATGGCTCTCAGGTGGGGTGGTGCCTCATGTACCTAGTGGTGCTATTCAAGTAAAGCCTGGAACTAATCCTACCCAAATGGCGCAACAAATTGCACAAACAGTATATCGAGGAATGAAACCATGACTAGTAAAATAATTGCACAAAGCGATCGGCAGCAAAAAAGTGATAAACCCCAAGAAAGTGGAATTTTACAGCGTGCTGCTGTTCGTTCGGTTTCGGAGACAGGGGTGCAATTAATAGAAGATAAAGAAGCACAGCCATTAAGTAGTAATTCGGCTTTTTCCAAAGACTTTAGCCGAGTGCCTATCACCACAACTAAACAGCCGCAAATTATGGCGAAGCTGATGATTGGCGCAGTGGGAGATAAGTACGAGCAGGAAGCAGATAAAGTTGCAACTGACGTTGTGAGTCGTATCAATGCACCTTCTCGTCAACCGTCAGGGCAAAGTAAAGCTGTTCAGCAAGAGGCGATTGGTATCACATTAGCTTCCAAACAACAACTTGTTCAACGCGCTATCTATGAAAACCGAAATAATAATGAGCAAACAGTTCAAGTCAATGTGACGAACACAAGAATAGATGCACGCGTAGATGATAGAGTTTACGGATTCATGAAATTCTCTATTCCAAAGGATGCCCTATATATAGACCACATAGAATCACATCCAGAGCAGGGATCGGGCTTAGGCTCACTTTTAGTGCTAAATGCGGCTTTAGAAGCAGCGCAAGCAGGCAAAGATATTATGAAAATCACTTCTGCCGCACCTGCTGCTAAAGGATTTTACGAGCATATGGGTTTTAGACTTGATCCTGATGAAGTCACTAAATGGATGAAAAGCACAGAACTTTCACGAGACGAAGTAATAAATCAATTTAGAGATTTCATCAACATGATCGGGACAACAAGCGAAGTCCTATCTCTAGCAAGTGTATCATCGGGAAATAGATGGAAGGAGAAGGAACGTGAGGCATCCAAAGCGAGTGGCATTTTACAGCGTGCCGCCGTTCGTTCGGTTTCGGAGGCAGGAGTACAATCAACAGATGATAAAGAAGCACAGCCATTAAGTAATTTGGCTTTTTCCAAAGACTTTAGCCGAGTGCCTATCACCACAACTAAACCACAGCAGATTATGGCGAAGCTGATGGTTAGGCCAGTGGAGGATAAATACGAACAGGAAGCGGATCGGGTAGCGGCGCAGGGGGTGCAGCGAATAAATGCGCCTGTGTCTGTGCGGTCAGGTGAAGATGAAACTGTTCAGCCAGAGGAGATGGAGACAAAAGATAACGAAGTAAGACTAATGAAGTCGCCAATATTACAGCGTATGTCTAGTGATGGTGGGATGGCTGCTACGCTAGACCTTGAAGCATCGATCAATCAGGCAAGGGGTGGCGGACAGCCGATGGCGAACAATATTCGGCAACCGATGGAACAGGCGTTCGGCGTTGATTTCAGTGGAGTGAAGATTCACGCGAACTCTCAATCTGATCGGTTGAATCAGTCAATACAGGCGAAGGCGTTTACCACGGGGCAGGATGTGTTCTTTCGGCAAGGAGCGTATGAGCCAGGGAGTGGAGGGGGGCAGAAGTTACTTGCCCATGAGTTGACTCATGTGGTACAGCAGGGTGACGATGCCGGGCAGCAAAGACAGCAGCAGGTGACAGGGCAAGCCCATCATAATGCAACGTCGTTGATAAGTCCCATTCAACGTTATACCCAAACTTCCGTGGAATTAAACACGAATAGCAAAAATGAGCAAACACAGAATTCAAAACCTATTCAACGTTTCACGGCTAAAACATTCACAATTGATAATACAAATGTCACAGGTACTTTATCAGAGAAGGGGAAATACTTTTTACCCGAAGAACCTATTCAGTCCCCAACAATTTATGCTACAAGTGAGCCAAGTAATTGCATTAGGGTAAGTAATTCTACTTATGATTTCAACAACGAGACCTATGCAAGCTATAAACCAAAAAATCAATATTTAGATGATTGTCTCCATACCGCAGAGGAAATTGTCAATGGAAAAATTTTACAATACGGAACATCTACATATTCAAAAGAGACCATAACTAAACGCGTGTTTGGTCAGAAGGAGGGAATCAATATAGAAATAGCTAAAAAAGCTAAAGATTTGTCTTCAGGGTCTATAAATGAGAATGCAAATGCTCAAAAAGATAATGCATATGTAATTGTGGACACAGATTGGGAAACCAAGCCTAGCAAGCGATCTCCTTTCCACGCTGCGGGTGTAATTGGAGTGGACGGGAGCGATCACATTACTATGGAGGTCTTTGCTGCTGGTGGTTCTACGACTGATAGAAATACAGATGCGAAATTAAGTATGTATACCATCGGTAGCGGAAAAAATTCTTTCCACGGTTACTGGTCTAGTCATTATTTCCAAAGCTACGAAACAATAACCATTGTCATTAAAGCAAAATAACCAACTGCGATCGCTCATGAAATTTGATAAACGTGCGATCGCTAATCTTGTCGGTAACGCAAGTGATATCTTAAGACACCCACCCTGCGACAATTAAAAGTTACGGCAATTGAAGAGTGCGATCGCAGTAGCTTTGTAAGGTGCATAACAGATTCTAGAAAGACTTTAATTTTCTCACCAATAAACAAATGCCTGATTTTATTCTGATTACTGGCGATCGCGCCATATTCAACCCTACCTTTGGAAAAGCAATAGTTGTAGTACGTCCTGGCATCTTAACTGGTACTGGCAGAGCAACAGTTAACAAAAAGACCATTTGCATTGATGGTGACGAGAAAAAAGTTTTGGTTCCTGGTTGTTCTTATACGAGTCCGCCGAATGTCACTCCCGGTACAGGAATACTTTCCATTCAATCCTTAGCCATCAATCAAAGAGCCAGAAAGGTTAAATCTAGGCGAAAAGTAGTATTGCTCAAAGGTAGTACCTTCACAGCGAAATTTCAAGTTATTCTGCCAGCCCAAGTACCACCAACACCAGTATCACCAGCGATACCAGACCCAATTCCCGTATATATTGGCACGGGAATTTTTACTACTACAAATACAAAAGCAAAAGGTACTTGAAAAAAGTTATTAGAGAGGTAATGCTTTATAATTCGTACCTCGACTTCGCTCGGCAACCTAATTCGTAATTAATAAATGCAAGATTTTCAGGGTTTGAATCTGTTGTTTAATTTTAGAGAATTGGGATTAGTACCAAAAACCACAAATGATTTAGGAAGAATTTTATGTCCAGCTTTCCCGGTGCCCCACGCTTATTAAAAGGAACGATTGTCTTGCTTGATGCTGTTAGCTTTTTCCCCAAGGGCATAATTACACTGCAATACAATCCCGAAACACTCAGACGCACTTTACAGGTACGAGGTGCGGGTTCAGAAGGAGGCGATCGCCTCGAAGCTTTGCGTCTGGTTGCACCACCGATGGAGACAATTCAACTAGAGGCGGAAATTGACGCTACAGACCAACTGGAGTTTCCCGCAAAAAACCCAGTAACGGTGGTAAGTGGTATATACTCCCAATTAGCAGCCTTAGAAACCCTTATCTATCCTAAAAGCAGCCAGATACAAAAAAACAATAAACTCGCCCGTACAGGTATTTTAGAAATATTACCAATTGAGGCTGATCTAACTGTATTTATATGGGGCATAAATCGTGTTATGCCAGTACGCCTGTCTGAGTTGAGCATTACCGAAGAAGCATTTGACCCCAGGCTAAATCCCATTCGTGCCAAAGTCAATTTAGGTATGCAAGTATTAAGCACAAATGATTTGAGATTTGACCATAAAGGCAGCAGTTTGTTCAGAGTTTATCAGAAGCAAAAAGAGGTTTTCGCTAAGATAAATTTGGGACTAACTGCTATCAAAACAGTTGCCTCTTTTTTATGAATTTGCCTATTTACGATCATTGCTTGTTTAATCTACAAGTTTCTCAATCATCACTAAGTCAAATAAAGTTTTATTTATCACCTAAAAAAGAGTAAAATGTTTCCTATAAGCAGTCGTTACCACGATATAGAACTTGCCACCTGTCAAACAGCATCAAATCAAACTATCGTTTATCTCCGGCGCAGATTTTTACCATCATCACAAAGGTTTGAAATTATTGAAGAACATCTAGTCAGCGAAGGCGATCGCCTAGATAATATCACTGCAAATTATCTTAATAACCCGGAACTTTTCTGGCATTTATGCGATGCCAACAACGCCATGCACCCTGATGAATTGACTGCCCAAATTGGTCGGCGACTGCGTATTCCTCTCACCTAAAAAGGTTAACTTATGCCTGACTCCGATATTCGCATAAAACTCATGATTGGTCGCCCTCTTCTACCAAAATCCGCTCCTTATGAAGTAGTGGACGCACTGATTGACTTAGAAGTGACTCAGCAAGACCGCGATCGCAGTGCTTTTCAAATGACCTTTAGTCTTAGTAAAGAATTAAAAAAATCTTCAGATTATTGGTTACTCCAAGAAGGCATTTTAAACCCTCCCAACCGAATTATCATTCAGGTTATAGTTAATGTAAAAGTCGGTGTAAACCGCAGTTTGCAAAAACCTATATTAATTGACGGCATTATTACTAACCATCAAGTTGTACCCAGTAATAAACCAGGTGAGTCAAAGCTCATAATTACTGGTGAAGATATAAGTGTTATGCTCGATCTCGAAGACAAAAATGAAATTTACCCAAACGTATCTGATTCTACAATTGTTACTAAATTACTAAAAGCATATAGCAAATATGGACTAAAATCTGACATAACAAATACTACGTATTTTACACCAAAAAAAGAAGAACAAGTTACCACTCAGCAAAGTACAGACCTACAGTTTATTCAGAAACTGGCTTTACGTAATAGCTTTATTTTTGAAATCAAGCCAGATAAAACTCCTGGTAGAAATATTGCTTATTGGGGTGAGGAAAAACAGAAAGTTACTCCTTATCAACCAGCATTGTCAATGAATATGGGCGCATTTACTAATGTAGACTCATCTATAAGTTTCAATTTTAATGCTCTGGAAGCTATTAAACCTGAAGCATCAATTACCGATGAAAAAAGTGGAGCCTCAATTTCGATTCGGGTTCCTAAATCGCCCGGTCAAGCCTTAGCCAGCAAACCTGCTAAATCCTTACGGACGGAAGTGCTACGTAACACCAATAAACTCGAAAAAATCCTAGCCGAAAAGCAAACGGAATCATTTGCTAGCCGTTCGCGGGAAATTGCTGTTACTGCTACTGGAGAAGTAGATACTGTTCGCTACGGTTATGTCTTGGAAGTGCGTCAATTGGTGGGGGTAAGGGGTGTAGGGAAAAGTTACGGCGGTTATTACTACGTTAAACAGGTAACGCATCGCATCAAACGCGGCGAATACAAACAAAGTTTCACCTTGATACGTGAGGGACAAGGTGCAACAATTCAGAGGTTAGAAGTATGAATCAACAAGAACTTGCTACTAATGGAAATGGAAGTATTCATCAACATAGGTCTCCTTTTTACGGCAAATATCGAGGCGTAGTATGTGATAATAACGATCCGTGGAAAATCGGTCGTGTCCAGGCAAAAGTTGAAGAAATTTTTGGCAACAAGCCCAGCGGTTGGGCATTACCTTGCGTTCCCTATGCAGGTAAGGGAGTTGGGTTATTTCTCATGCCACCCGAAGGTGCTTTAGTATGGATTGAATTTGAAAACGGAGATCCAGATTACCCAATTTGGACTGGCTGCTTTTGGGCAGATGAAAAGGTTCCAGATATAGTACCAGCTACTCCTTATGACCCCGACACTAAGGTACTTAAAACTGATATCGGTAAGATTGAGATCAAGGATAAAGGTAAGCAAAGCATCACCATTGAAGCCATTATCAATAAGAAAACTATACATATAGTAATGGATGCTTCGGGAATTGAAATCAGGAATGCAGATGGTGCATTTGTAAAGCTGAATGGTTCGGTAATTGAAATCGACAATGGAAAGAGTGCGACTGTGAAGCTGAATGGTAATACAGTATCGATTAACGGCTTTGATTTGGAGGTAACTTGATGCCAGAATATCTTGTAAATTTGCCCAGGCAAAGGAATGTCACCAACATCGATTTTCCCTTCCACTTTGACAGATACCATCGCACTGCCAGCACCAGCGATGCAAGTCATATCCGCGACTTAATTGAACAACTACTGTTTACAACTCCCGGCGAACGAGTCAACCGCCCAGATTTTGGCTGTGGTGTATTGTCTTTGATTTTTGCACCCAATAGCCCGGAATTAGCAACAGCTATGCAAATTACTATTCAAGCATCTATTGAGCATTGGTTGAGTGATTTAATCGATCTGCAAACGCTGGAAGTAACTAGTGTTGATGCTAGCCTTTATATAGTCGTGGAATATTTTGTGCAAAGCAGTGGTGAGTCACAAACAGCTACTTTTAGGACGACTATGCCATGAACAGCCACACCTCCATTTGCCAAAATGAACAGCGCCGCTTAGAAATCCGCAGGCAAAGAAAAAACGGGCTAGATTATGTAGAAGTTAGCGATGATTTGCGTTCGCGTACCGGCTCCTTTGGAGCATCGCTATATGTCTACTTTTTAGGTTCAGTACCAGAAGACTTAACAAAAGGAAATCTACGTATTGAAGGCGGTGAACGCATCCGCAATCTTCATGTAACTAGTTTAGAGGTAGAAAGTTCCCAAAATTATGAGGGTTACTTAATAGTTAATCTTAACCAACTAGGCGATTTTTCCCTCTACACTTTGCGCTTGGTGTCATTGGATGAACAGGGCAAACCCACAAAGCAACCATATCCCAATTTTGACCCGCGCTACTCCCAAGTCCAATTTCAATTCCGAGATATTAAGTGTCACAGTGACATAGATTGCTTGCAAGAGCAAACTTGTCCGCCACAGCAACTAGTTGAACCAGCTATCAACTATCTCGCTAAGGATTATGCAAGTTTTCGCCACTTGATTTTAGACCGCCTATCCCTGGTGATGCCGGATTGGGAAGAACGCCATGCTCCCGATTTGGGTATTACTCTAGTGGAAGTTCTCGCTTATGTTGGCGATTATCTCAGCTATTATCAGGACGCTGTAGCCACCGAAGCTTATCTAGAAACTGCCCGCCAACGGATTTCTGTTCGCCGTCATGCCCGTCTGATCGATTATCCCATGCATGAGGGCTGTAATGCACGTACTTGGTTGTGGCTGGAGACAAGTGTTGATATTTCCCTAAAAGAAAAAAATTTTTACTTTATTAATCGTTATAAAAATGCGCCTCGCCTTGGCACCATCCTAGAAGATAATCGTGACTTAGATGATGTTCCTCTTAGCAGTTATCAAGTCTTTGAACCGCTAACGGCTCTACCGATACATCTTTATATAGCTCACAACCAAATCCTATTTTATACTTGGGGCGATCGCTCTTGTTGTCTCCTCCGTGGTTCTACAACCGCTACATTATTAGATGAATTTATAGATTCTGTCACCGAAAATGGGGAGAGTTCGCCCAGTTGCCAATTTCTTGAACATCAGCGAAAACTGCACCTGAAAATTGGTGACACTCTGATTTTTGAAGAAATTAAAGGCCCCAAAACAGGCAATCCAGAAGATGCTGATATGAATAATCGCCATGCAGTACGCCTGACAAATGTCAAGGCAATTGTAGACGAACTTTACAATCAGCCAATTGTGGAAATCGAATGGACAGAAGAGGATGCGTTACCTTTTCCCCTTTGTATTTCCGCAATAGTACCACCAGAGTGTCAGCTAGTTGATATTAGTGTTGCCAGAGGCAATGTGATTCTAGTGGATCATGGTCGCACTATTGATCGGGAAGATTTGGGGACTGTACCGGGAAAAGAGATGATCCAACAGTGCCAAGAGGAAGGCGAATCTGTAGAAATTTTAGTTAAAAGCGATCGCTTCCGTCCCAGATTGCAAAAAACGCCTTTAACTTTCAGCCAACCTCTTTCGATAAAAAATCTGACCCAAGACTCTGCTAAGAGTTTGCTAATTCAACACCCCCATCAAGCAAAACCCCATATCCAACTAAATAATTCTACTTGGACTCCCCAGTACGACCTTATAGATAGCAACAGCGAAGATCAAGATTTTGTTGTGGAAATGGACAATGATGGACAAGCAAACTTGCGCTTTGGGGACGGTGAATTAGGAATCAGACCAGAAGCCAATACTCACTTCCAAGCAACTTACCGAGTAGGTAACGGACTTGTAGGCAATATTGGTGCTGAAGCGATTTCTTATATTGTTTTTCACAATATTTTTAATAGTGGTTCGACATTGCAGCCACACCAGCCGTTCCCCGCTAAAAGTGGAACAGCACCCGAATCTCTATCTCACGTAAAATTATATGCACCGCACCTATCTCACGAAAAATTAGAACGTGCCATTACTGCTGATGACTACGCACAATTGGTGATGGAATATTTCTCGACAAAAGTGCAACGAGCGGCGGCTAACTTACGCTGGACAGGTTGCTCGTATGAAGTCTGGGTGGCAGTAGATCCCTTCAACCGAGAAGCAGCAGACGACAAATTACTGCCAAATATTGCCACAGACCTAGAAAATTATCGCCGCATTGGTCATGATGTCATCGTTCAACGAGCAGCATACATCTCTTTGGATATCGCTATGACAGTTCATGTCAAATCTGACTATTTACGCGGTCATGTCAAAACTGCTTTGCTGCATATTTTCAGTAACCGAATTTTACCTGATGACCGGCGTGGTTTTTTCCATCCCGATAACTTGACTTTTGGCCAAGGTATTGCTCTAAGTCAGATAGTTGCGATCGCTTATGCTGTTCCAGGTATTGAAAGTGTCTCTATCACCAAATTAGAACGTCTTTTTGAAGGTGACAATCACGAGATTGAAGCAGGTTTTTTACCCATTGCTTCTTGGGAAATTGCCCGACTCGACAACAACCCCAACTTTCCCGAACACGGTAAATTCACACTCGATTTGCGAGGTGGCAGATGAAATTAACTTGTAACTGTAATTGTCACTCTAACTATAAACTAAGCGATAAATCTAGCTGTGGTTGCTGTGAAGGTGTCGAAATTCTCACTCCTAGATCGGTAGCAAATCAACCTAATTTGTATACCCTAGCTTATCGAGTCGGAACCCATGCCAGCTTTTTAGAAACCATGAAAGCGCGTCTGGGTGATAGCAAGTTTCCCTCACTCAAACAGCTGAAAACCCGTGATCCTCAAGACCCATCTTTAGCCCTGCTAGATGCTTGGGCTACTGTAGCAGATGTTCTGACATTTTATCAAGAACGTATAGCCAACGAGGGTTATTTACGCACTGCCATTGAGCGGCGTTCCTTAATGGAATTAGCTCGATTAGTAGACTATGAACATAGTCCCGGTGTGAGCGCCAGTGTTTATTTAGCTTTTACCATAGAAGATGGTTACAACTTGGAAATTCCTGCTGGTTTGAGTAGCCAGAGTTTACCTGATTCTGGTGAATCGCCGGAATTTTTTGAAACATCACAAAAACTTCAAGCCTATGCCCATTTGAATCAGATTAAACCCCGAATCGGCAAAGCGCAGCAAGTTAGTTTAACAACAGCCGGCACGCTTAATCAGCTTTATTTAGATGGTGTAAATACCAATCTCAAACCTAACGATCCACTTTTACTAATCTTTGGTGATACTCAAGCTGAACAAGTCTTGCGTAGAGTTCAGATTATTGAACCTCAACCAGATGAAAACCGTACAAAAGTTACATTACAAGTACCACCAAAAGTTCCACAACAATTAACTGTTGATGGTTCGTCAGCAAATATAAGAGAACAAAGAATAAAACAAGTAATCAAACCGCCATCTATACAACCTGCGAATGCTCTGGAAATGGAGCGGACAAACCAACAAATCTTCGATCCCGAAAAAAATGAGATTAATTCCCGATTAATTAATACCCTAAACCCTGGTTTCAACACAGCGATATATCAGATTTTAACCAGGGATAAAGTTGATTCTTCTAATCAGTTAAAGCAAATTGAAACTCTAGCTATAAAAGCTGCGCCTTTCGGAAATGACGTATCGTTAAAGCCGATTTTTGACGACCAAGGGCGAATTGAAAAATACGAAGAATGGCAAATTGCAGGTGCAGATCAGCCAACATCAAATTCCACTGATCAAACAAATATTTCCAGCACACTACCAGCAGAATTACGAAATATTTTAGCATTAGATGCTCAATATGATGGCATTGTACCTGGCAGTTGGCTAGCAATCGAACGTGTAGATGATAGTGAAATTAGTATTTATCAAGTAACAAAAGTTGAAAATATCTCTAAAATTGCATACAACATAGTAGCAAGAATTACACAACTTACTTTAGATAAACCTTGGTTAAAAGAACAGGATATATCTTTAGATGTGATGCGTAAAACCACAGTGTATCTTAAGAGTGATTTAAATTTGATAGAAAAACCAATTGATCTGAAAGATGCACCAAGTAGTCAAGATTCTCTATCCGAACAGGTGAAAATTGAACTAGACAATGAAATTGAACTAGACAATCTCTACGAAGGTTTACAACCTGGACGCTGGTTGATTATCTCAGGTGAACGCAGTGATATATCCGATGTCAACGATGTATGGACTAGCGAAGTTGTCATGCTGTGCAGGGTCAGACAGGATATTAATCAGAATTTGCCCGATAATAAACCCCATACATTCCTAAAATTTGCCAGACCTTTAGCTTATTCTTATAAGCCAGAGACTGTTACTATCTATGGCAACGTAGTCAAAGCCACTCATGGCGAGACGCGTACTGAAGTATTGGGCAGTGGTGACGGTACTAAAGCAAATCAACAATTTACACTCTCACAACCGCCCTTAACTTATCTACCAGCACCTATCCCTAGTGGCGTTGCTAGCACCTTGGAAGTATATGTTAATGATGTCCGTTGGCAAGAAGTGGAAAATTTGATTCAGTTAAGTCCAACAGACCGTGGCTATGTCACCCAAACTGATAGTCATCACAACACAACTATTATCTTTGGCAATGGTAAACACGGAGCTAGGTTGCCTAGTGGTACTGAAAATGTCAAAGTAGTATACCGCACTGGCATTGGCCAAGCAGGTAATGTTGCAGCAAAAAAAATCACGCAACTAACAATGCAACCTCTAGGTTTGAGTGGTGTACTCAATCCAATAGCAGCAACAGGAGGCGCAGATCCCGAAAGCCATGATGAAATCCGCCGCAATGCACCTCTTGGGGTGATATCTCTCAACCGTGCAGTTTCCGTACCAGACTATGCCAATTTTGCCCTTACCTTTACCGGAATTGGCAAAGCGAATGCTCAACGTCTTTCAAATGGTTCGCGTCAAATTGTGCATATAACGATCGCTGGGGCTGATGATATCCATATTGATAGAAATTCAGATTTATACCGCAGCTTCGTGCAAGCATTATACCAGTTTGGCGACCCATATCAACCACTAAAAGTAGAGAAGCGGGAACTGATGCTGTTAATTATCAGCGCCAATGTACGAATTTTAGCAAATTATCAATGGGCATCTGTAGCATTGACAATTCGGACTGCTTTATTCGATAAATTTAGCTTTGAACATCAGGAACTAGGACAAGATGTTGTCCTTAGCAAAGTTATCACCACGATTCAACAAGTACCTGGAGTAAATTACGTGGATGTGGATATTTTGGATAGTGTTTCTGAAACTGAAGCCCAAAATCCAGACAGTTTAAATATAAAACTTCAAGAACTGGGAAAACTAGGCATGACTCGTAGAAATGGACAACCAAAACAATGGATTCCTGTAAACTTGGCTGTTTTTGATTTAATAGCTAACCAACTTATTCCTGCTCAATTAGCTATTCTTAGCCCGAAAGTGCCAGACACACTAATTCTGAAGGAGTTGAAATCATGAGCAATTCCCCAGATCGCCTTTATGAACTATTGCCAGTTGTTTATCGCATACGTGATGCAGAACAAGGCTATTCGCTGCGAGATTTATTACGTGTAATTGCTGAACAGGTAGATGTTGTTGAAGTTGATATTACTCAACTCTACGAAAACTGGTTTATTGAAACTTGTCAGGATTGGGTAGTACCATACATTGGTGATTTAATTGGTTATCAAAGCGTTCATAGTTCTGGTGAGTTGACAAATGCGATCGCTGACGAGACACAGCAAAACAACAAGATTTTAATTCCCCGTCGTGAAGTTGCAAATACTATTCGCTACCGACGGCGCAAGGGAACATTAGCTTTGTTGAAAGTGCTGGCTGATAAGGTAGCTGGTTGGCCGGCACGAGTTGTAGAATTTCGTCAGTTACTTAGCAAAACACAGCATATCAATCACCTACATTCGTCAAGCTCAACAACAGTAAATCTGCGTCAGGTCGATGCAGTTGCAAAATTAAATAGCCCATTTGATGAATTAGCTCATACAGTAGATATTCACCAGATTAATTCACAGCATCAACATGGAAAGTACAACATCCAAAATGTTGGTCTTTTTGTTTGGCGATTAAAAGCTTATTCCGTGACTCTTGCACCAGCTTTTTGTTTGGAAGAAGTTAGCTCTAATTGCTATACATTCAGTATTACGGGTAACGACATTCCGCTTTATACTCGTCCGCATTTATCCGAAGATGCAACACAAATTGCTCATAAATTAAATTTACCTATTCCTATTGAACGGCAAGTTTTACAAGAAAATAAGAAGGATTATTATGACTCAAATCCAAATCCAGAAAGTTTTACCAAAAGTTTGGCAATCTGGAAAGGTGTTGACTCAAAACCGCACCCAGTCTCTCCAGATAAAATTATTATTGCTGATCTCAGTGATTGGAATTATCAACCAGAGCAAGACCATATAGCAGTTGACCCAGAATTAGGGCGAATGATTTTTCCGATACGCCAGTTACCAAAAAATGGTGTTTGGGTTTCTTATCATTATGGTTTCAGTGCCGATATTGGTGGTGGCGAATATGACCGAACTTTGTTAGATTCTGCGGCACATTTTTATTTTGATGTTGATGATATTCAAGAACCAGCAATTTTTAGCTCGCAACAAGATGCTTCTGCATTATCCGAGTTTTTGCGATCGCAATTTTCCTCCACTACCCAAAGGCTTCTGGATGCCTACACCAGCCCTCCTCCCGAACCAGCTTTAATTACAGCTTTACTCCCAGAGCTAAATCAACTACTTTTGGGTGAAAGCCTCTATGAGGAACAACGTTTTGCATCTATCACCTTGAGTGCAAAAACTAAAAGCTTGGTTCAGCAAAATCTCCAAGCTAAAGAACTGATTCGCTGCAATCGTTTGCTATTAGAAGAATCTTTTCCATCTCAAATCAGAAAGCATTATGCTTATTACAGCGTCAGTCAAACCTCACAAGAGTGTTATCAAACTATTCGCGAGGCAATCTCACAGTGGCAACGAGACAAACCCCATGATGCTGTAATTGAAATTACCGATAGTGGTGTTTATGTTGAACGAATTAATATTGAATTGGAGAAAAACCAGAATCTGCAATTACGTGCAGCTAACCACAAGCGTCCGGTGATACGCATTCTAGACTGGAGAACTGCTTTCGGTGATGCTTTAAATGTCACGGTAGAGTCAGGAAGTTGCTTTGTTCTTGATGGCTTGTTGATTATTGGTCGGGGACTACATATAGAAGGTAATCCCAGTCAATTTGCAGATTATCCTACCTCTGTTGTTCAAAATCCAGCTGCTATTATTATCCGTCATTCGACATTAGTGCCGGGCTGGTCATTACATTGCGACTGCGAACCCCGACGTTCCACCGAACCCAGTTTGGAGTTATTTAATATCAATGCGTGCGTAACGATCGCACACAGTATTGTTGGCTCCATTCAGGTCAATCAAAATGAGGTAGAGACTGACCCTTTACCCATACATATTAGCGATAGCATTATAGATGCTACTAGTATTGAAGGTGAAGCTATTGGTGCAGCAGGTTATTCCATAGCTCATGTACGGTTGACAATTGCACGTTGCACAGTCTTTGGACAGATTCAAGTACACGCAATTGATTTAGCAGAAAACAGTATTTTTAACGGCATTATATTCGTTGTTCGTCGCCAACAAGGTTGTATTCGTTTCTGCTACGTGATGCCTAACTCACGCACACCACGTCGGTATAATTGTCAACCGGATTTAGTGGAGCAGATGGTTAGACAAGAAACTGAACTACAGCGAAATGCTAGACATCCCGTACAACCTCAATTCAACAGTACACGTTATGGCACCCCTACCTACTGTCAGTTAGCGTCAACCTGTGCTGATGAAATCAAACGTGGCGCTGATGACGAGTCAGAGATGGGTGCTTTTCACAATTTATATCAGCCTCAAAGAGAGGCTAACCTACGCATCCGTCTAGATGAATATACACCTGCTGATATTGAGATTGGCATTATTTACGCTACCTAAGAGGATTTTATGCAAGGAGAATTTAGAGGTGATTTTACTCGTGATACCTACGATAAAAGCAAGCACTTCCTGCGGGTGCTTATGCAACAAGGGCGAGTGCAACTAGATGCAGACTTCAACGAACAAACATCGATTTTACTAAATCGGCTGCAAATTTTAGCCAAAGATGTATTTGGACTACAAGGTGGCCCAGAGGAGAATTGTGGCTTTGAATTTATCGGTACTGAGGAGCAGATTAATAATATTAACAACCTCAAAGAGGAAGAAAAACAGAAATTAAAGCAGCTGCTCCAATCTCAGGGCTATCTAATTAGCAAAGGCAACTATTATGTAAATGGTATACTTTGTGAAAATGATGAATTTATATCTTATTTTCAGCAACCAGATTTTACACCTGAACCCATAGATCCTTGTAAAGTCCAACTAAACGGAACTACATATCTTGCTTATCTTGATGTTTGGGAACGACATATAACCTCTATCGAAGATCGTGATGATCTCAAAATTAATATTCGTGAAGTTGCTTTAGGGGGAGCAGATACTGCAACTCGCTCCAAGTTAGTTTGGCAAGTCAAGCTCAAACAATTAAAAGATAATCAAGATATTGAAACGGTTGCAAAGCAAGTTAGCAAAGATCATAACTATTTTCGGAGTGTGTTAGGTCAAGAGCTATTGAAGTCTGGAGAAGGCAAAATTATTGCCAGAGTCACAAAGCCTAGCTCAGGAATAAATGATCCATGTATTATCCCCTTTAATTCCAAATTCCGTGGTACTGAAAACCATCTTTATCGGGCGGAAATTTTTACAGTTTCCCCTGATGATAACAAGAATAAACTATCATTTGTCTGGTCGCGGGAGAATAGCTCAATTGTCTTTCCTATTGGGACATTTACTGCAATCAATTCTTCTGCGATCGCATTAAATCTAGAATATTTAGGAAAGGACAAAGATTCTAGTTTATCAGTAGGTGATTGGGTTGAAATTATCGACGATGACTATATACTTCAAAATAGCGATCGTCAACTCCTAAAAGTTGAACAAGTGGATCATATTGAGAATCAAGTAATTCTCTCAGGTGATGGGAAGAACAAAATATTGCTTAAAGAAAAGCACCCTCTATTACGCCGTTGGGACTTTGGAGAAGTCAAAGTAAATTTATCTGATGTCAATAATAAATGGTTTCCTCTTGAGGATGGGATTGAAATTCAATTTCAGGGAGATATTCAGAACAGCTTTTATCAGGTAGGTGATTATTGGCTAATTCCTGTGCGGACAGCTACTGGCAATGTGGAATGGCCCAAACGAAAAAATGAAGAAGGAAAACTAGAGCCTCAACCTCAATCACCACATGGTACTAACCATTATTATGCACCTCTAGCGATAATTTTAGGTAATCCTAATAAAGTCATCGTTCATGATTGTCGAACTAAAATTGGCAAGAAAGATAATTCTATCCCAGTTGAAATTAAAAAAGACAATAATACCCAAATATATGAGCCTCAGCAAAATTTTACACCACCTATTCCTCAAAAAGAAACCACTACACAAATAATCAAAGAATTCAACAGCGTAATAAATGCTAGCTGGCATCACGATCAAGTTTTGGAAGCTACTATTTCAAAACAAGAGGAAAATTATAGCAATATTCCAGAGGATCAATTATTTAATTTAAAATCTCAAGATTTAAGAAATTTCTTTACTAAATTAGGTCTAGTAATTCAGTTTAAAAAACCAGTCTGCATTGATAGCTTGCATAAAAGTAGTGTATCTGTGTTAGCTCATACGGACAATGTATTTAGAGGCGAAGTATTTTATATATTGCCCATGAAAGTTGAACCAGTCCAAGTTAAAAAAGTTGAAACAAAATCTATCCGTTGGGCAATTGGCAATGAGGTATTAGATCGCAATGTCAATATAATTACAGAAGTTGAAGCTTTGACAAATGAGAGCAATAGCTATACTGAAGCAGTCCGATTGATTACACCTGATGATTGGCCGCAAAAAGCCGTCTTTAACCAAAGTAATATCTATCAGTTTACTGTACTATTACGTGGTGACTGGATTATGAATGAAGAACCATTATTTGATAATGTAAATTTTGATTTACAAGGAGATTTAAATAAAGGTATTATTCCTGATAGTTTGCGTCAGCAGTGTCAAGAAAATAGAATTTTACTTTCCAAAAATTCTATTTTAGTGACGGAAAAGGAAAATTTAAAATGGCGCTTACTCAATGAGGGTAAAATTTATATTATTAAAATAGATAATATGAAATTAACAGTTAGCAATATTCAAGCATTGGACGGCAACAATCTCTGGCCTGGTGTTCCTGAGCGGTTTAGCGGAAATGGCTCTGAAGGAGGAGACTGGGTAAGTATTATTCATATTAAAAATTGAGAGGTTAAGCTAAACTAATTAATTACCACGATAGAATTAATTACATATCAACTTTATCTTAGCTATAAACCTATTTTGTAACAAGTTTATCAGCGTTTGTAATTACCCAAATATCCTGGCTGCTATAAAAATCAGCACGTTGCTCTAATGTAAAAATACCCAGCAATAATCCCAACCAGACTTCTACCATCGGCATTTGCAACACACGTTGCAGTTTAACTAAAGAAATCTCATCTTTGACATTTATCAGATGGTTAGCAATCGCGCTCTGCCATTTTTCCACATCCTCATCTGATGCCAAATTGCGGACATCTTCTAAAGTTGTCACCTCATCGAGCATTGCCAAAACATTCGCTTTTTCAACAGGTGCTGCTACAGAATCACCCAACTCAGTAGGAGATGAAAATTGGTGTGGGCCGTGTGGTTTAAAGGTTTGTGGTGTTTGCGGTTCAATCAAATCATCTAAATCCAGATGCATTGTTGTCCGCACTAGACCAGCAAAGAGATCGGCGCTAACAATAGGCCCCAAAAGACTATTGCGATCGCGGGTATCTTGCAACAGCACTTCGGCACGAGACTTGAGAATATCCGCAATTTGACTGAAGGCAAGCGCTGCGGTTGATAATTGGGTTTCAATAGGTAAATCATGTAGTTCTGTATCCAAGCAGTGCCATACCGCATCAAGGGAAGAAGTTGGTGGAGATTCGGACAACTCATCTAATACATCCCAAATTGTTAATTGGCGGTATGTGGTCATCTCTAGGATTCTGGATGTAACGGGCAGGGTCGTACTGGACAGTAACTTGAGGTAATCTCAAACATATCCTTATATTGATATAGTGAAACACTGTATTGTTTTGCAAAAGCCTGCAACACCTGATCTGTATAGGCGCGGATCTTGCCAGCCGTTAGCCCAAAACAGTGAATTGGTTCTAAGCGGCAAATAGGCTGTTGTCCCAGCCAGAGTTCTGCGCCCAAGGCGTGCAATGGCTTATCCCCTGGCTCTTTATACAAATACAGCACTGCAAAATATGTTGCTGGTGGTTCGACTGCGATCGCATCAATTTCTGCTGAATTATTCTGGGAGCGGTGGCGATAGAATGAGCGGCGATTGTGGCAGACTTTTGGATTCCAACACCCATCCCCTGCTGTTCCATGTAAAACTTTGGCTTGAATTGTTGGTAGTTTAGAACATAGCTGACACTTGGGGTCTAACGGCTTCGGCATACTCTACTCCCCTTGAGTTTCACCGATTGCACGATAGTAAGCAGCGATCGCCGCTTCTTGTTCACTGCGAAGTGTATACCGTCGAAACGCTTTCTCGCTTTGATGTCCAGTCAGCTTCCGGGCATGGCTGGGGTCAACTCCCAATAGCAATAAGTCAGTGGCATAGGTGTGGCGAAAGGAGTGAGGATGTAAATCCTCAATGTGAGCTATTTCACCAATTTTTTCTACAGCAAAGTAAATGCCGTGATAACTCAAGCGTTCACCTTTGTATGAAGCATGGTGTGAAATCATTAATGGGCTAAGGCTGTTTAACACTTCACTGTTTTCTTCTCGCGATCGCAAATACTCTGCTAAAACTTCCCGGCTCTCTTTTCGCAGTGGAACTAAGCGTGGTTCATTCGTTTTGGTGTCTGGTAAAAATAGTAGCTTGCCATCAAATGAGCCAATATTTAGCTGTACAACTTCCCCAGCCCGGAGTCCATGACTGAGAATGTGAACTAGTGCTGTATCCCGTTGCTTTGTTTCTCCTAATAATTCCAACGCTGACCAAACCCGTTCCATCTCTTCTGGGGTTAAACTCTGGGCTGGTGGCAACGGCACTTTTTCCAGTTTTATCCCCAGTGTGGGATTAGTAGCAATAATGTCAGGATACGTGTAACCCTTATCTTTTATCCGACTAAAACTACGATTAATACCACTTGCCTTCACATAGCCTTTTGTTCTATGTGACTGTGACTGTAACCATAAGTTTGCCGGGGCGGCACGTTTATGCTTTCAAAACGCCTGGGCAAGTTTAGGTTAAAAATTAGTGTCGGTTCGCAGACTAAATGAAAATTGTCGCAGACTAATTGAAAATGACCTTGTGTAACCCTTATTCTCTCGTACTATATGGCGATCGCTAATTATAAAAGTATTTCTCCAAAGCCTTATACTGTAATGAGTTGCGACCTTTTATCCTCATTTGGCGGAAAATTTCAATTAGTCTGCGATAAATTTTCACTTAGTCTGCGACAAAACAAGCCAGAAACCTTATTATTCCGTTGAGAATTTTTCACTTAGTCTGCGAACCGACATTAGTTTTGATGTATGGGTGGTAGGAAGTTAGAGGGTGTATTGGCAGCCAAATCTTCGACATCATCGAACCACATACACTGCCACAGAGGCTTATTGCTTTGATTAGAGAGCGGAGCTATCAATTGTTGCCGCCAAAAGTCAACGCTTTCAGTTTCTTCATTAACTACTTGATTAAGTTGCAGTCCACCTAACCATACTTTCAAGAAACACTTGACGTAAAGCTTATGTAGAAAGGGTTTGATAAAATTAA
>NZ_JABXKJ010000257.1 GCF_017115085.1 Nostoc sp. NMS7
GTCGCGTGTCAAGGCTGCGCCCTGCCCGCTATTTGTGCCAGTTGCGTAAGTCCTGAATTCAACAAATCATATATGACTATCTTGAGTTGTCAGAACAGAAAGATACCATCCCACGCCTACTTAACGCAGCTATGAGCCGACTAGAGCGTAATCGTAAAAATTTGGAGTTGTCTGAGATCCGAATAGCTTCTCAGGAAAATCAACGGCCGTGGTTAGAATCTGTTGACTTTAAAAGTGCTGAAGAACAGAAAATCTTCGATGTTATATTAGCATTACAACTTAACCCTACTTCTATTAATACTAATATTTTTCCTCTGCTGAAACTATCAACAGATTTAAAATCTGGTATCCGAGAGGAAGGACTAGAAGCCAGTAAAGCGAGGGAGTTGAACAAGCTTTCTGCCACTCAACTTAAGCTTAATGAGGCTCAAGCTCGAAAAATTAGAGTTCAGTTAGCCCAAAGAGTTATACAAGAAAGGCTTTCTTTAAGCCAAACCAAAGCTTTAGTTAAAGAGACACTAAGCCAGTATAAATCCGCCAATATTTCAAGTAACGAAAATAAAAAAATTATTAGAACAGTTAAAACCATCCATTCTATTAATTTTGAGGAATTTCATCACAATCAACTTGAAGAAGTTCGTCAAGCTCTTCAAAGTAAGCTACAAGAAATTGACAAAATAATAGAGCTATCCAATAGAAGTTAATTCGTTAATCTCAATGAAAAATTCTATAACCCTCTTCCATCAGTCTTGAAGAAATCCGGGTGTAAGGCTTACGAAACTTCGGGTTCCAATTTTTAGCTATGAGCTATGACATACAGCACTTCCGGTAGCTATAGCTATAGCCATCAAGATTAGGACGTAGACTATAAGAGTTAGCATTGCGTCTACCTGATTTCAATGGCTAAAGCTTACAGTAATGATTTCCGGCAAAAAGTCATGCAAGCGATTGAGTTGGACGGTCTCAAGAAGTGTGAGGCGAGCCAACTCTTCAATATCAGTCGCAACACGATTAACTTGTGGTTCCAGCGCAAAGCCGAAACGGGTAATGTCAAACCAAAACCGAGGACAGTATCGCAGCAGAACGGCAAAATCAGGGATTGGGAAAAGTTTCGCAGCTTTGTCAAAGAGCATGGGGATAAAACCCAAAGCGAAATGGCACAGCTATGGGATGGAGAGATTAGCCAACGCACGATTTCGAGGGCATTACGAAAGATAGGACATACGCGTAAAAAAAACATATGGGTATAGTCAACCAGATGAAGCTAAACGGGCGGCCTTCTTAGCACAGGTAGATAACCCAAAAGCGCCTCATCTGGTATATGTTGATGAGTCTGGAATGGATGAACGCGATAACTACGGCTATGGCTACTCCCATGTTGGGGAGCGCTTCTATGACCTCAAATCCGGTCGGCGGCAGGGTCGCATTAATATGATTGCTGGATATCGAGACGGGCAACTGATTGCACCATTTACAATCGAGGGGGCATGTAACCGTACCGTGTTTGAGACCTGGCTAGAAACTTGCTTGATTCCGGTCTTGCGTCCAGGTGGAAGTTCGCAAGTGATCGGTATTCAGCAGGCACCGGAAGCGGGGATAGGGACGACCCATCGCCGTTCACTCCTTCGATGGAGTTGTCCTCCTTGTTTTCAAAGGCAAGCTGGTTGGTAATTTTCAACACTCCTTCGGTTCCCGTAATGTCGATTTGGAGACCAGTCCGATGTCGTTGGGCACCTTCGATTTGCACTGCAAACAGCCCTCCGTCTTCCAGGGTGCCAATGACCATCACCTCGTTCGGATTGGTGGTCGGAACTTTCTCGCCGGTCTCCTCAACGATGAAGAATGGGAAATGATTCTCGACAACCGCAGTCAGCTTTTTCGGGAACCCGACGGAGCGAAACAGCACATCCATAAAGTGACCCCCGTAAATGGAAAGGACGTGAGAAAAGTTGGCGGCAGGAATTGCCCACGCGTGTTTGCCCGATATGGTGGGCACGAAAGCATCCACGCTCACCGTCATGCGAGCAGATCGAATCTTCCCCACGTATCCCTGCTTCACGAGGTCTCGCGTGTAGCGAGCGCTCGGTCCCATGCTTCGGGCCGACGATATGCCTGACTCCCTTTGCCTCGGCCAAGGACAGAAGCTCTTCCGATTCGGAGGTCTTGGTCGTGAGTGGCCACTCACTGTAGACGTCTTTTCCTGCGGCGATCGCGGCTTTGGCATGCCGGGCATGTTCCGGGGCTGGCGCTAAGATCACAACAATATCTACGTCAGGGTGATTAATAAGCGCTTGCTCGTCACCGAAAGCATGCAAAATATTGAACTTTGCCGCGTACTCTTCGGCGGTTTCTTTCTTGCGGCTCGATACCGCAATTATCTCAAAGTCCTCTAGGTATTGCAATGCGGGGATGTGCCCGTATTTTGCCCAGCCACCTGCGCCGATAATACCTACTCGAATATTTTCGTTGCTCATAATTTCTCCTTATATAAAACCTCCATTATTGAAGTAGGTTGTAAGCGATTTTGAAAATCAGTATTCTCCGCGAACCTTGGGTTTTTTGAAGAAAAAGCGGGAAAACTTAAACTTAGGTTGGCCAAGGTTTTTCCGCAATCCCTCCATGTAAATGTAAAACACTGGAGTTAGATAGAGAGTCAATATCTGAGAAAACAACAATCCCCCAACGATCGCAATCCCCAAAGGACGACGCGCTTCTGAACCTACTCCCGTCCCCAAAGCGATGGGCAATGTCCCAATTAAAGCTGCCATCGTCGTCATCATAATTGGGCGGAAACGAGTTAAGCAAGCGGCATAAATGGCATCAAAGGAATTTTTTCCTTCCTTTCGCTGTGCTTCAATGGCAAAGTCCACCAGCATAATACCGTTTTTCTTGACAATGCCCACTAGCAGAATGATGCCGATAAAAGAGTAAAGATTTAAATCAACCTGGAAAATCAGCAGCGTTAGTAATGCGCCAAAACCCGCCGAAGGTAAACCAGAAAGAATGGTGATCGGGTGAATGAAATCCTCATAAAGGATACCGAGAATCAGATAAATTACTACAATAGACACCAACAACAGCGCCCCTAAATCGTTGAAAGACTGTTGAAAAGTCTGGGCTGAACCCTGAAAACTGGTGGTAATTGTTGAGGGTAGTATCTCACTGGCTGCTTGCTTGATGGCATCTGTAGCCTGACTTAGAGACGTTCCTGGGAGGGTGTCAAAAGAGATAGTCGAAGAGGGGAGTTGAGCAACGTGAGCAACGGTAAGTGGTCCGACATTCTGGGAGATATTAGCGATCGCACTCAAAGGAACCAGTTTTCCAGTACTCGATTGCACATATAGTAGCGATAGGGCGCTGGGATCTCGCTGAAACTCCGGTTTCACTTCTAAGATTACATAAAATTGGTCATTTGGGGTATAGATAGTAGAAACCTGGCTAGAACCATAAGCGGCGCTGAGGGTTTGTTCAACTTGTTGGGCGGTAATCCCCAGAGTTGCGGCTTTGTTGTGGTCAAATTGGACTTGGATTTGGGGAGTGCTGAGTTGTAAATCGCTGTCAACGTCCCGGAGTCCTGGTAGGGTTTTGACTTTTTCTACAAGTTTAGGAACGTATTGGCGCAGGTCTTGCAAATTTAAACTCTGCAACGTGAACTGATAAGTAGAATTAGTTTGTTGCCCACCGATGGGAATAGCTGGCGGAGAGCGGAGGAATGTTTTAATCCCAGTTGTACGTCTCAACTTGGGGGTTAGCTCTTGAATGATTTGGTCAGCACTGAGTTGACGTTGATCACGTGGTTTTAGCCGAATCGTAATTCGTCCGCCGTTGACTGAACCGTTCGGGCCACTTGCACCCACAATCGAGTCAACTGCTTCAATATTCGGGTCTTTACGAATGATATCAACAACCGTTTGCTGGTGATGCCGCATATCATCAAAAGAAATATCTTGCGCGGCTTTCGTGTTCGCCATCAGTTGTCCGGTGTCTTCCGTAGGAATAAAGCCTTTGGGAACGATGACGAACAGATAGATGGTCATTAGCAGCAGAATACCAGAACCAATCAGCGTCATCAGGCGGAATTTTAAAACAGGCTTGAGCGTCCAATCATATCCCCGCAGTAGGAAATCAAATCCCCCTTCTAAGACTTGATAGAGCCGATTTGGTCTTTGCTGATGGGATGAAGTTAAGAAGCGACTGCATAACATGGGGGTGAGACTGAGGGAAACAAAACCCGAAACCAAAATTGCCACTGCGATCGTTACGGCAAATTCATGAAATAATTTACCGATTATTCCACTCATAAACATGATCGGGATGAACACCGCCACTAGGGAGAGGGTCATTGACAAAATGGTGAAACTGATTTCTTTTGATCCCTTCAATGCTGCGTCTAGGGGAGATTCCCCCATTTCCCGATAACGGACGACATTTTCCAATACCACGATCGCATCATCCACGACAAAGCCCACGGAGAGGGTCAACGCCATGAGTGAGATGTTGTCTAGGGAGAAGCCCGACAAATACATCACGGCAAAAGTGCCAATGATCGCTACAGGTAGCGCCAAACTGGGAATCAGCGTCGCAGTGACATCACGCAAGAATAAGAAAATCACCAAGACAACTAGACAAATCGAGAGAACCAAGGTAAACTTTACATCGTTGACAGAGGCGCGGATGGTTTGGGAGCGATCGTACATAATCCCCATCTCAATGGATTTGGGAACTTGTTCGCGGAGCGTAGGTAAAAGTTCATTGATGGCATCAACGATATTTACAGTGTTGGCACCCGGTTGCGGCTGCACAGCGAGAACAACAGAATGGCGGTTTGTCACCTTGCGATCGCTATACAAATTCGAGACTTTGACGTTTTGTTCACTGTCAATTACGTCCCCCAAATCCTGGAGGCGCACGGGCGCACCATTGGCGTAAGTTACAATTAGCTGGCGATAGCCGGCAGCGTCGGTGAGTTGACCATTCGCCTGAATCGTATAATTTTTGTAAGCGTCAGAGAGACTGCCGGTTGGCAAATCAACATTTCCCTGTTGAATTGCAGTTTTCACCTGAGTTAGACCAATTCCCCTCGATGCCAACTCTCGCGGATCAAGCTGGACGCGGACTGCATATTGCTGTTGACCATAGACCTGTACCTGAGCAACACCATCAATCATCGAGATTGGCTGACCAACTGTTACCTCTGCGTATTCATCTACTGTCGAGATTGGCTGTGTCTCAGAATACATATAGAGGTAGAGAACTGGTGAGACAGACGGGTTAACTTTGCGGTAGGTGGGCGGGTGAGGCATTCCGGCGGGCAGTTGTCCGGCGGCGGCTGAGATAGCCCCCTGCACATCTTTGGCGGCATCCTCCACTCTGCGGCTAAAGTCAAATTGTAGGGAGATATTGGTGCTACCAGTTGAACTGGTGGAATTGAATGAATTGAGTCCGGCAATTTCAGTAAACTGTCTTTCTAGGGGTGCGGCGACCGAAGATGCCATTGTTTCGGGTGTGGCACCAGGGAGACTAGCAGAGACAGAAATAAAAGGATATTCAACGTTGGGCAGCGCACTGATGGGTAATAATACATAACTCATCAGACCGAAGATGAGGATACCCATCATTACCAAGGTGGTCATGACTGGACGACGGATGAAGAGTTCTGAAAGGTTCATGGGTTTTGTTCTCCCAGAAATGTGGTGGGGATGCGATCGCTAAATAGCAATACGCTTGGGTTAAGGCTTAATTCTTTGTCAAAGTCAAAGATGCAACGGCTTTATCTCTGATTTTTAAACATCTGTAACGCCTCCTTAACTGCTTCTTGAACAACTGGATCTGGATCTTCTAAAAGCTGTGATACAAACTCCACAGCCTCAAATGCTTTAATTTTTCCTAAAGCAAACGCTGCCCGACTCCGAACCCATTTGCTAGGGTGTTGAAGTCCTTGAATTAATGCATCTACTGCTCGAAGTTCTTCGAGTACTAATACTACAGAAAAGCCGGAATCATATTTTTCATCTTGCAGCAGATTAACAAGAGTATTAACTACTTTAGTTTTCAGATTACTTGGTGGAATTTCTATTTGATAGGTATTGCTCATATATAGGTCGTTATGAAGTAGTTGTACGGTTTGCCAAGAGGAATCTTCAGGAAATGTTTTCAGAAATCTTTCGAGAGCTAAGTCTGTAATTCCTGAGTTGTATTTTCGATATGCAGCAGCATACTTTTTCTCATCTTTCTCTATATAACCTTTACGATCGATGAACAATCCCCCAGTCTCGTAAGATTCTGCCAGAGTCAACATCATAGCTGTTAAATTTGTGTATCGCAGTGAAATTTCGGCAATTTCAGAGATATGAATTACAGGAGAAGTTGTTTGTTCATCATTCGTTGCGACAACTGCTAAAAACTCGATATCCGACATACAGATTGGGAAGATAGGTTTACCTGCATACTTATACATCACAGCTATTTCTTCATGTTCTTCTACCCAAGTTTGAGCCTCTTTTGCTGCTGACTCTAAACTTAAAAGAAACATATAAGAAAATATCCAATCATCTGCACAGCCATATTTTGAGTATCCGTTTGACCATTCATAAATTTCCGTAACTTCTTTGGATACTTTAAAAGATAGACTACTCAAGACATTATCTATTTCTGATGCACTTAAACCTGATGCCAATGATGCAATCTTTGCTGGATGATTTTTTTTGAACCAGTAATGAATTCGGTCTAATGCATCTTTAATATCTGACATAAGTGTTTAATTCGTAATTCGTAATTGAGAAAATCAGAAATAGGGTGTGTTATGCCGTAGGCTAACGCACCTTAAATTGTTGAGGGTGCGTTAGTTGAAAGCGTAACTACATTTAAATTTCTTAACTCTCTGTGTCGCGCCAGGTGCTACAACGGGGGGAACCCCCGCAACGCACTGGCTTCTCTGCGTCTCTGCGGTAGCCTGCGGCAAGCCGCTCCGCGTCTACGTTTAAAAAATAATTAATTTTTACAACTCATTTAGGATTGCGATAGATTCTCTAACTGAGTCAGTTGTAGACTGATGTTGCTTGTTGAATATCACGATCGCCCGCCTGAAAATGAAAATACTCGACGGAACTTAACTTGACTGAGCTTTTTCCGCCATGATTCCATATATATAAAGAACACGGGAGTTAAATACAGGGTCAATATCTGAGAAAACACCAGTCCGCCCACAACTGCAATCCCCAGAGGACGGCGGGATTCCGAACCAGCCCCAAATCCGATCGCGATCGGTAAAGTTCCCATTAGGGCTGCCATCGTCGTCATCATAATCGGACGGAAGCGCACTAAGCAAGCTTGATAAATCGCCTCAGAGGGTTTTTTCCCTTCATTTCGCTGGGCTTCAATGGCAAAATCCACCATCATAATCCCGTTTTTCTTGACGATGCCCACCAACAGAATTATGCCGATGAAGGAGTAAACATTCAGTTCGACATGGAATATGATCAGCGTTAACAATGCCCCAAAACCTGCTGAAGGCAAACCGGAAAGAATTGTAATCGGGTGAATGAAATCCTCATAGAGAACACCCAGGATCAGATAAATTACTAAGACTGCGATCGCTAACAATAAACCCAAACTCGGCAGTGAACTTTGAAATACCTGACTTGCACCCTGAAAGTTTGTGGTAATGCTGGCAGGAATCACCTGATTAATCAGTTTTTCAATCTCTTCGTTAGCATTTCCCAAAGACACACCTGGGGCGAGGTTAAAGGAAATCGTGGCGGCGTTCATCCGACCGTTATGATTGACCATTAACGGGCTGACTCCCTGAGATAGTTTGGCGAATGTCTTCAGAGGTACTGCGACTCCAGTACTGGAGTTAATGTATAATGTCAACAAAGCATTGATATCTTCCTGATACTGGGGTGCTAATTCCAGAATCACTTGATATTCATTGGTCGCTGCATAGATGGTTGACACTTGGTAGGAACCGTAGGCACTTCTCAAGGTACTTTCGATTTGATCGGCGGTAATCCCATAAGTTGAGGCTTTATCGCGGTCGATGTCAATTTGGATCTTAGAAGCAAACTGTAAATCGCTGTTCACATCCTGGAGTTCTGTCAAGGTCTTCATCTTGATCACAAGTTGGGGAACGTACTCCTGTAAGGGTTTGACATCAGAACTCTGGAGCGCTAATTGATAAAGTCCTGTGCTTTGTTGAGCGCCAATCGGTATCGCTGGGGGATTTTGTAAGAATACTTGGATGCCGGGAACAGTGGCGAGTTTGGTTCGCAAATTTTGCACGATTTCGTCGGCACTAAGTTGGCGCTGCGATCGCGGTTTTAACCGAATAAACAAACTACCGGAATTGGCTGCAACGGCTGCCCCACCGCCGCTTCCACTCGCTCCCGCCCCAATATTGGAGTTGACTGCATCCACATTCGGGTCTTGCCGGATCAGGTTAGCAACTGTCTGCTGATGCTGCACAAGATTATCAAAGGATGCATCCTGGGCTGCTTGGGTAATGCCTGTAATTTGTCCGGTATCTTCGCTAGGAATAAAGCCTTTGGGAACGATCACCAACAGCCCAACTGTCACCAGCAATAGAAAGCCAGATAAAATCATCGTGGTGCGGTGATATTTTAAGACTTTTTTGAGACTCCAATCGTACAAAGCCAGGAAGCGATCGAAGACATATTCGGAAGCTTGATATAACCGACTTTGATGGGCATGATCCACCGGACGCAGAAAACGACTGCACAACATCGGAGTCAGACTCAAAGACACAAAACCAGATACGAGAATTGCCACTGCGATCGTCACCGCAAATTCATGAAATAATCGTCCCAGGACTCCACTCATGAACAACATCGGGATGAAGACTGCAACTAAGGAAAGGGTCATTGATAGGATGGTGAAACCAATTTCTCTCGACCCATTTAACGCCGCTTCTAGTGGACGTTCCCCCATTTCCATGTGACGGACGATATTTTCCAGCATAACGATCGCATCATCCACGACAAAGCCCACGGAAAGGGTCAACGCCATCAGCGACAGGTTATCTAGTGAGTATTGCAGCAAATACATTACAGCAAAGGTACCAATCAGCGAAACGGGTAACGCCAAACTGGGAATCACCGTCGCCGAGAGGTTCCGCAAAAAGAGGAAGATTACTAAGATAACTAGAGCGATCGTCAGAATCAACGTAAATCTGACATCATCTACTGAGTCTCGAATTGACTGAGACGCATCATAGAGAATCCCAATTTCCACGGATGCCGGAATCTGCTGTCGCAAATTCGGGAGCAATTTTTTAATCGTGTCTACGACTTGCACCGTATTGGTTCCGGGCTGTCTTTGAATCGTGAGAATAATCGCGCGAGTGTTGTTGTACCAGCTGGCTAACTTGTCATTTTCTACACTGTCAATAATCCGCCCCAGTTGATTCAGATAGATGGGCATTCCATCTTTGTAAGACACAATCAACTGACGATAAGCAGCCGCATCCTGGAGTTGCCCGTTAGTTTGGACTGTAAAATTCTTGTGATTTCCCGAAAGACTGCCGGTAGGTAAATCGACGTTACCCTGTTGAATCGCCGTCGCCACCTGATCTAGCCCGATTTGCCGCGTTGCCAATTGCTGCGGATCAAGTTGAATTCGAGCCGCATACTTTTGGGAACCGTAGACAGCTACTTGTGCTACTCCATTGATTGTAGATAGCTTTTGCGCCAAATAAGTCTCAGCATAATTGTCTACCTGAGAAAGGGGCAGAGTCGGAGAATCCAGATAAAGGTAGAGAATCGGTTGATCGGCGGGGTTAACCTTGCTGTAAGTGGGAGGATTGGGTAAATCCGTCGCAATTTGCCCCGATGCTCCCGATATTGCTGCTTGCACATCCTGCGCCGCGTCATCAATATTCCGACTCAGGTTAAATTGCAGCGTAATTTGAGTCTGTCCCAAAGTGCTAGTTGAGTTGAGCGAATCGAGTCCAGCAATGCTAGAAAATTGCTTCTCTAAGGGACGGGCAACTGATGCTGCCATCGTTTCCGGGCTGGCTCCCGGTCGGGCGGCACTTACCTGAATTGTGGGATAATCCACACTTGGTAAATCGCTGATTGGCAGCAAACGATAACTCATGAAACCGAAGATTAAAATCGCCGCCATCACCAGAGTCGTCATGATCGGGCGGCGGATAAATGGCTCTGAGAGGTTCATGATTCACCTCCGCCGGAATTCGAGGAATTATTTCTTTTTGACTTCTCTACATTTGAGTTATTGCCGGCTGTTTTGATGCGGATTTTGCTACCGGAAACGAGATTAGCTTGACCATCGGTGACAATTTTATCGCCTGGTTGCGGTCCTTTCTGAACCACATCTAGCCCATCAATGCTGCTGCTAACTGTAACTGGAACATTTTCCACCGTCATGTCGGGCTTAACTACAAAAACAAACTGTCCATCCGGGCCATTCTGTACGGCTTGCGAGGGAACAACCGTTGCATTCGGTTCTTCGGTCAGCGTCAGCGTTGCATTCACAAATTGACCGGGAAATAAATGTCCTTGCGTGTTGTCAAAGTCGCCAATCAGTTGAATTGTCCCCGTGGTGTTATCAACCGTATTATTGACAAATGACAAAGTACCTGGTATTGGATGAGCTTGATTATCCGGGAACGTCACATCTACCTTCAGCTTGCCATTCTGCATATACTTTTGTACCTGGGGCAGATTTGTTTCGGGAATGGAAAAAGCAACTTGAATCGGGCGAATTTGGGTGAGGGTAACAAGTGGAGTCGTGCTGTTAGCTTGCACCACATTGCCCTGAGTCACCAAAATATTGCCTGCGCGACCATCAATCGGGGCATAAATTTTGGCGTAAGATAATTGCACTTTGGTATTGTCCAATGCTCCTTGGTCGGAACTGACAACAGCTTGAGCATTAGCGATCGCAGCTTGATCGCCCTTGACAACAGCTTGAGCATTAGTCAGCGCCACTTGATCGCTTTTCAAAACAGCTTGAGCATTAGCGATCGCTTCTCGATCTGCTTGCAGGGTTGCTGTAGCTGATTTACTGTTAGAAACGTATTGCTGTGCTTGATCTAAACTAATCGCGCCCTTCTTATACAATGCACCATAGCGATCGCTCTGTCCTTTGGCAAAATCTGCTTGTGCTTGATCCTTGGCCAAAGTTGCTTGGGCTTGTCGCACCAAGGCTAGGTCTTTGATTAAAGTCGCCCTAGCTTGGTCTACCTGACCCAAGTCTCTAGTTAATGCAGCTCTTGCTTGTTGTACCGAAGCTTGGTCTTTAGCGACAGTTCCTTGAGCTTGCTGGATTGCAGCAGCTTGCGATCGGTCATCCAGGGTAAACAAAAGTTGTCCCTTTTTCACATCTTGACCTTTCTTGAAATAAACTCCAATGATCCGTCCACTGGCTTCGGGCGTAATCGATACCGTAGAACCCGATTGCACATTGCCGATCGCCTGCAATTGGATCGGAACCGTTTTTTGTGTCACCATTGCCACGGTTACAGGTGTGACTTGCTGCTTATTACGGCCAGCTTTTCCCGTTTTTTCTGTCTTGGCTGCACCCGCATGGATACCAAAAACAACTAGTCCAGCCAGCAAGATCACGCCCAAAATTACCCAAGTAATCTTTTTTGGCGATCGCGGGAGCTTCGGTTCCATACTCTTCTCGGTTAAACTCTCGTTAGAAATTTCATGGATCATCAGAACCTCCAATGGATTTTAGTTGATGAAAAACAGCCAAATCCTTTACTCCCGCTTCTACCAATTTGATTTGCGATCGCTATACTTACAGCACTTACCCAAAAAAGTTCTGAAGTAGTGGTAATTCATGAATTACCACTACGATAAATCAGGTTTTTGAGACAATTTTGCGTAAGTTCTGACTTATTTTCCACGCTTTAAACTTAGATGATTAGCCTCAGACTGAATCAATTTATTCAGGTCAGCAACGGCGCTAGCATACTGAGGATCAGCTAATGTCCCCAAGGTTCGATTCTGCACTAATGCTTTCTGTTGTGCCTCGGTTAATTCCACAGTAATATCTGGTGCAATACCGACATGATTGATATCTCGACCTTTTGGTGTGTAGTATTTGGCGATCGTTAGTTTCAGCGCCGAACCATCTCCCAGTGGTTCTACGGATTGAACTAAACCTTTGCCGAAGGTGCGAGTCCCGACTAACCGGGCGCGATTGTCATCTTGCAGCGCTCCCGACAGAATTTCGCTGGCGCTAGCAGATCCTTTATCCACCAGTATGACTAAGGGTTTATCGGTGAGAGGATGTCCCGTCGCATTGTAGCTATCTTTAACTTTGTCTCGATTTACCAAAGAGACGATCGCCCCTTGCTTCAACCACATACTGGCAATTTGCAAACTCGCATCCAGCAGTCCACCTGGATCGGAACGCAGATCCAAAACGTAGCCCTGCACCTGCTGTTTTTCTAATGCTTGAATTGCCCGATGCATCTCTACGGCGGCCGTTTGGGTAAACTCTGGCAAAGTAATGTAACCAATCTTACCTGCTGTCGTTGTTCGCGTATTGTAAGTTACAGGATGAATCGCAATATTTGCGCGGGTAAGTTTGAAAATTTGCGATTTATTGCCCCGTTGAATCGTGAGTACTACCTTGGTTCCCACCGGGCCGAGAATCCGCTTAACGGCATCCTCAATTTTCATTCCCTGAGTTCTTTCACCGTTAATCTGGATAATTACATCGTCGGGCAAAATACCCGCTTTAAAAGCAGGCGTTCCTTGAATGGGGGCGATAACAGTTAAGGCTTTAGTTTTCTCATTCTCTCCCAGTTGCAGCCCGACACCACTGAGATTGCCAGAAAGGTCGTTATTTAGAGCTTGGTATTCATCGGGGTCGAAAAACACTGTGTAGCGATCGCCTAATTTAGCCACCATTTCTTGAATCGCCCCATAAGCCTGTTTCTTGGAACTATAGGAGCGATTAATATATTGCTGGCGAATTGCGTTCCAATCTTGATGGTTAAAGCTGACATCAACATAATTTTTATCGAGGATTTGCCACACCTGATCCACAAGTTTTTGGGGGGCAGCTTGGGGTTTTCCTAAAGCTTTGGAAGCGTAGAAACTACTTCCTGTCAGGATTGCTGCTATAACGGCGAGTTCTATCTTAATGAGCAATTTTTGCTTGAACATACTTTAGCTATTGAAGAAGAATATAGAATACAATCACTGGGGGAATGAATACCCCCAGTCGTACATAATTCATGGCTTTCGTGTGACGACTGATTCCTGAATTATGTTTTGCTAAAACTACTAGGAATTATTTTAAGATTGTCCTGAACGGTGGGGATAGGCAGTCTTAAAAATCTCTTGAATTTTAGTCTTTTGTTCAGCCGTAAGATTCAGGCTCAATACTGCTTTACGCATTTTTTCACCTTGTTGCAATTTCGCTGACAATTGCTTTACCTGATCTGGGGTTAAAACTGCCTCAACTTGCTTGCGAACTGCTTCACGCTTCTCGGCGCGTCCTGGCGTATTCGATGCCGGAGAGTTTGTTGTATCAGATACCTTTGTCCCAGAGTCGTCCCCTTGAGACACATCTGGAGACTTAGAACCGGTGCAACCTGTGATTCCTCCAATGAGGATAGTTGCAAGTAGAATTGGTAAAATTATCTGTTTTTTAATCATTTGCTTCTCTTTTTTTGTTGTATGTAATACCACAGTGATGGCTCAATTTCGCTTTATGACTGTTTGAAAAGTTGCTGATTTACTTACACCAGCTAATCTTAAAAGTTGGGATGGGTTTGTGCATGAGCTAGAATTCCTAACCTTACCAGTAAAAAAGTACTCAAGTTATTGTGACTTTTTTCCTAACTTAGAAATAGTTAATCAGTCGAAACGGCTCTATCGTTACTAGAGACAGATTCGTTATATAAGAAGTTGTTTAACTAATTCGGTAGGTTTAAGTAGAACGGCAACAAGTAAGCCGCAAGTATGTAAGTCTTGTTCCAAATCCCCGTTACAAAACTGTACTTCCGACTTCCGACCCTTCGGCGTAGCTCAGGGCATCGCTTCCGACTTCTTTAATATTTCCCGATAAAATTATGAAAATACCTATGGTTTTGCCACAAAGTCCATTGAGTTGGAACAGTTCTATGGTTCGCTTTACCTACCCATCGTTCCGTCTGTTGCTTTACCTAGAGTGGCTGTTATTAGCCACGGCAGTATTCATGGAAGTTCTGCTGCCGTTTCAGTTGTCCTGGTGGTTGCTGCTACGAGTTTTCGCGATCGCCACCTTCAGCTTAATCGGCTTGAGACTTCCAATGGTGAAGCTGGAAACAAAATTACTTTATACAACCCTGGAATTCGTTTTAATTTTGCTGCCAGCGACTGAACATATTTTATCTCCTCGCTCAGTTTTCCTGCTGTGTCTGGTACTGGTGATGCGGAGTTGTCTGATATTTAAGCAATCGGGACAGTTGATTGTCTTGGGTTTATCTCTGTTTTCTTATACAACAGTGCTTTTGTCAAGACCGATTGCACCTGAGAATTTTATGCGAGATAAGGTGATTGCCATGTCCTGGGATTGGCGATTAAGTAATATTTTATTGTTTGGCTTAACGTTAGTATTCGCTTTATTATTAATTAATGCCCTGCTTGCAGAGCGCCAAAGTCGAGAGCAGTTAGAAATTGCCCATCAGCAATTAGAGATGATCAATCAACAACTGTGCCAGTATGCGCTACGGATTGAAGATCAGGCAACCTTGCAGGAACGCAACCGAATTGCCCGCGAAATTCATGATGGGTTGGGACACACTCTCGCCGCCCAAACCATTCAGATTAATAACACCCTGTTGTTCTGGCAATCAAATAATGACAAAGCATTGACATTTCTCAAACAGGCAAAGCAACAGGGGGCTGAGGCGCTGCTAGAAATTCGGCGATCGCTTTCTGTTTTGCGTTCAAATCCTTTGCAAGGGCAATCTCTCAAATCAGCGATTGAAAAGCTGCTGACAGATTTTCAGCAAACCACAGGTATTGAACCGTCCTGTAAAATTGATCTCCCGCAGACTTTACCAACAGAAGTAAACACAGCGCTTTACCGCATTGTGCAAGAATCGTTGACAAATATTTGCAAACATGCTCAGGCGACGAGTGTCAGCGTGGGACTACTGGTTCACGCTGGAATGATTCATCTGTCAATTGAAGATAATGGAAAAGGGTTTAATCCCACTCAAAATACAACTGGGTTTGGATTACAAGGAATGCGAGAACGCGCGGTTGCACTAGGCGCTCAATTGAATCTCCACAGTCAACTGGGAACAGGTTGTTGTATTTCTGTTTCTTTGCCACTATCAAAGCTGTTGGTATTTTAACTATGATTCGGATTTTATTAGTTGACGATCAACATCTGATTCGCCAGGGACTTAAGAGTATGCTTGAGTCGAATGCAGAAATGCAGGTAATCGGTGAGGCGGAGAATGGGCAACGGGCACTCGAACAGATTGGCGCACTACAACCCGATATTGTGCTAATGGATATCAGGATGCCCGTAATGGATGGAGTTGCGGCAACAAAGGCGATCGCTCAAGATTATCCTGAGATTAAGGTTCTCGTCCTCACCACCTTCGATGATGATGAGTATGTTTCCCAGGCGATGCGGCTGGGTGCAAAGGGCTATTTGCTCAAAGACACCGAACCAGATGAACTCATGTTAGCAATTCGCTCCGTCTATAAGGGACAAACCCTACTCGGCCCGGGATTGTTTGAGAAAGCACTCATGCCGATTGCCGCACCTGTGCCGTCTGTGGAACCCCGTCCAGAATTGGCGCAACTTACACCCAGAGAATTAGATGTATTGCGGTTAATTGCTTGTGGAGCGAATAACCGGGAAATTGCCGAATCGCTGTTTCTTTCAGAAAATACCGTTAAGAATTATGTTACCAATATTTTGAGTCGGTTGAATTTGCGCGATCGCACTCAAGCCGCTTTGTTTGCCCATTCGTTGTTTGGTGGATTGTGAATCAGATGATTTTCATGAAACACCAGGCTGATCAGCAGTTTTGATCTCTCGCATGATTCGTTCGACTTGGTTAACTTTTTCATCTCTATTCTGTGCCTTGAAAATATTTAAAGCTTTCTGTAAAGAAGATAAAGCCTCGTCTCGTTTATTTGTTTGCCACAATCCCAGTGCAAAATTAGTCAGGGCTTCGCCATAATTGGGATTAATTTCTAAAGCTTTTTGATATTCAGTAATAGCTTCTTGCCAGCGACTTTGGCTAGCATAAACAATACCGATTGCATTGTAAGCTAAAGCGTATTTTGGCTGGAGGCGAATCGCTTCTCGATAAGAGCTAATTGCTTCTTCTGGTTTCTTTTGCCGAAAAAGCACGTTTCCCAGTTGAAAGTGTGCGAAAGCGTCTTCTGGGGATTTTTTAATGAATTTGCGTAAATTTTCCTCAGCACCTGTCAAGTCTCCCTGATTAAATAAAGCATTGGCTTGTTGCAGGAGTTGCGATCGCTCTGGTGTATCTGTGTTTGAAGACTGTGCTAGTTTTTGTGGTTGCAAAGAAACTTTTGCCGGAACTGCTAACACTAATGGTGATAGACCGATTACAGTTATGATACTCAGCGTCATGCCGCTAAAAAATTGAACAAAAGCTGATTTAGGTTTGCTCTTCAGCTTCATCATCCTCAATGCCTCAATAAGGTTCTGATCTTCATGATAAAATATGAGCGCGTTAAGGTGACAATGTGAATCTTACAGCTATTTTCAGGTAAATAGACCACGCGGTAGGGGCACAGCAATGCTGTGCCCCTACGACAGATGTGGTTCAAAACCATGAAAGTCTTAGTTTCGGGGATGTTCTGATGAATTATGACTATTAAGCGTCGGCAATTTCTCCGAACCTGTGGACTAACTACCTTAGCCACCCAGATACCAGGATTTACCGCCCAAGGTAAGCCTCCAAACACCATCCGCAAGCCGCCCCGCCTACAAGTGGGCGATACCGTCGGATTAATCGCCCCTGCGGGTATTGTTGACACAAAAGACATCGAAGCAGCGCACAAATCGATTACACAATTAGGATTAAAAGTCAAGCTGGGGGCGCATATTTTAGATCATTACGGCTATTTAGCGGGAAAAGATGCCGATCGCGCTGATGATCTAAACTCAATGTTTAGCGATCACTCCATAAAAGCAATTATTGCCATGCGTGGTGGTTGGGGTTGTAATCGCATTTTACCCTTACTAAATTACTCGCTAATCCGCTCCCATCCGAAAATTCTCATGGGCTACAGCGATATTACAACGCTGTTGTTGGCAATTAATGCCCGTAGTCATTTGATTACTTTTCATGGGCCAGTTGCCACGTCTACTTGGAATCAATTTACAGTGGATTACTTCCAGCGCATCCTATTTAATGGTGAAGCGGTGACGATGCAAAATCTCAACCCTAGCGAAGTGCGAGTGGAGATAATCGCACCGGGAAAGGCGAGGGGTAAACTTGTGGGTGGAAACTTATCAGTGCTATCAGCGATGGTAGGTTCACCTTATCTACCTTCCTGGAACAAAAGCATTCTGTTTGTGGAAGAAATTGGCGAGGATGTTTACCGTATAGATAGGATGCTGACGCAGTTAAAAACTGCTGGAATACTTAATCAAATTGCGGGTTTTATCTTTGGGCAATGCACTAATTGTAGTCTTGGGGATGAACCATCATTTACTTTAATCCAAGTATTGCAAGATCACATACTTCCTTTAGGTATTCCTGCTTGGTATGGTTCAATGATTGGTCATATTAAGGATAAATTTACTTTACCAATCGGTGTGGAAGTGGAAATAAATGCTGATGTTGGGATAATACAAATGTTAGAAGCGGCTGTCAGTCTTGTTTAAGCTGAGTTTTACAGGTGATAATATCCTAATCTTAGGACTTACGCATTGACAATAAATACCAAATATGTATCAGGTGAAAAACCACATCTTTCGTAGGGGTTTAGCATGGCTCATTGGTGTCAACTTAAGCTAGAAATCGCTTGTTGACTTCCAGTCCCGCCCAGAAATAAATTTCAGGGCTAATAGCTAAAGTCTACTGAAGTAGACTAAGGATTTGGAGAGATATTTAGTCATCTTCAGATGACTTTTGCTATGAGCAAGGAACTTCAGTTCCTTGCGGAACATGGGTTATACGTTAAGTTGACACGTATGAGCATGGCTTTTCCCCTACAGCATTGTCTATTTACGACCAAAGGATAATTAAGAAAAGCCTGAAACAACCTATTTTTGTTAATCCACATCACGATGAATTTGTACAGTGCGTAAGTCCTATTATCTGTCTAATTAGCTATCATCAAAAGACCTCTCCAAACCTCTCCCCGTTGGCGTCTGCCGTTAGGCAAGGGTCGAGAGGCTTTGAAATCCCCACCTTCTGAGTATATTGAAGGTGGGGAGTGCGATACATCGACCTGCAATGCCAATGCATCGACCTGCAATGCCAATGCATCGACCTGCAATGCCAATACATCGAAATACAGCACTTTGCAGGTAAATTAAGTACACATCTTAATATGATAAATCTTGTGGAGTGGGCAAGATGCCATTGGTGTCAAGTTAAAGCTTCAGCCCAGATGTCAAACGACCTTGAGGCGTTGCGTCAATGCCGTTGACGAATGGCTTTAAGAAAAAAATCATTCTTTTCAGCTATTGTTTGCGTAAGTCCTATTACTGTAAAGACGCAACAATATATTTCAGCCTCTAGCCAGAAAAGAGCAGATTTGTAACTTGCTCTAACACCTTTAATGCTGTTAATGAACCTCGGATCAGCCGAGTAGCAGCAAGGGGTTGTCGAAGCATTCCGATCGCTAAAGGCAAAGGGTGTAGGGAGCCATCAGAGTTAATTGCTGGTGTGAGATCGGGGATATTATGCTGACAATCGTCGCTGACTACTCGCAGTATTGCCACGTCCACCCCAGCTGCATTGAAAAACTCTAAGGCGGTAAATCCTTCCATATCCACAACATCAGCCGCTAAAGTCTCACCTAAACGGCGTTTTTCGGCAGCAGACCAAATGAGGCGATCGCTTGTCAATGCCTTGACTAATGATAGTTTTTGTGATATCGAAGAGTGTAATTGGGCTGTGAAAGTGCGATCGCATTCTTGCTGCTTACCCTGATAAAGACAATCTTGATACAGTACAAGATCACCAATTTTGTAGCGATCGCTCAAGCTGCCACATATACCCATAATCAGCACTCTGGATTTGGGAGCGAGAAATTGTGCATTTGCTGGGGATGCGTGCAGATATTTGAGTAAAGGCTTCATCCCAACTGGTATGGCTACTACCGTTGGGATCGAGCCAGTAACACCGCGAAAGGCGCGACAGACAGCTTTATATTCTGCTCCCTGAGGCACCAGAATTGTGTTGATGGGCAAAAAATTAGGCACTAGCCCTCTCGACAGTTTTGAAGTTTCCTTTTGGATTAAAGATTGGGTCATATCTGAGTGAGAATAAGTAATCTTGTCGTTTTGTGATATCCAAAACTCGCAAACCCAAGCCGATTGCTGTAGCATTACTAAATAATTGTGTCACCCACACGATAATTTTCCAAGATGGCAAAGCTTCATAACTCCAAATCCGCACGAGAACTCTTCAATATTTCCAAATGGGCGATTAAATTTTCGTGGCTGACGGTGAGTTTTTGGATTGCCGTAACCGTAGCTGGTATTCTGGCTTTCAGTTCCCTTAAGTATGCCTTGTTTCCAGATATTACTTTCCCAGTGGTAATTGTGAATGCTACAGCCCCTTTGACAACTGCCCTGGATACAGAAGCGAAGCTCACCAAACTCTTAGAAGAACGCCTCCGATCCTTAGAAGGACTGGATGATATCCGCTCATCCACCTATCCGGGACAAACTGCTGTTAGCCTTTCTTTTGTCGTTGGGACGAATTTAGAAACATCCACCAAAAAAGTTGAAACTGCCCTCAAGCAGTTGACTTTGCCTCAGGGAGCGACTGACAAAATTATTCCCCTGAATCTAAACGAGTCAGCCGCCATTAGCTATGCCATAGAGAGTCCCACGCGGAATCTCACAGATTTGACGAAGTTGGCGCAAAATGAGATTGTCAGTGCGATCGCTAAACTCCCAGGAGTCCTGAAAGTCTCACTGCTGGGCGCTGCTACTGCCACTCCTCCACTAAATCCAACGAATGCGAGTGTAGCGGCTATCCCCCAAGGTGGGGCGACATTAGTCCGGTTTAATGGTCAAGATGCACTGGCATTTCAGGTAATCAAACGCGGTAATGCTAACACCTTAGAAGTAGTAAGTCAAGTTGAAAAAGAAGTTCAAAGGCTACGCTCTACCCTGAAGGATGTCAAGCTGACTTTAGCTGCCACTCAAGCAGAATATATCCGCCACGCCACCCAGTCAACAATCGATGCTTTGCTGGAAGCCGTCGTCTTGTCAATATTAGTAATTTTTCCTTTTTTGTGGAATTGGCGGGCAACTCTGATCTCTGCCTTGGCGATTCCGACGTCATTGTTGGCGACATTTATCGTCATGGCGATTTTCGGCTTTAACCTGGAGACGATTACCCTGCTGGCTTTAGCTTTGGTGATTGGGAGTATTGTTGATGATGCGATCGTGGATGTAGAAAACATCATGCGACACGTTGAAGATGGAGAAACTCCTCGCCAAGCCGCGCTTTTAGCTACAAATGAGATTGGGTTGACAGTTACCGCCGCCACCTTGACAGCAGTTGCGGTTTTTTTGCCCATCGGTTTGATGGGTGGGGTAATCGGTCAGTTCTTCAAGCCTTTTGGCATCACTGTTTCAGCCGCGATGCTTGCTTCTATGTTAGTTGCTCGAACTTTGTCTCCAGTTCTGGCTATCTACTGGCTGAAACCTAAATCCTCGCTCTCCCCACATCAGGAAGCAAATATCTGGGTAGCGTTTACCCAATCTTACAGAAATTTGCTGAGTTGGTCTTTAAATCACCGCAAGATAGTTATCGGGTTAGCTGTCCTCAGCTTCATCGCAGGTATAGCACTGATTCCACTAATTCCCAAAGGATTTATTCCCAAACTCGATCGCGGCGAATTTAATATTGCTTATACGGCTCCTTTGCCGAGTATCCCTGATTTGGGTAGAGGGGGACAAGGGGGACAAGGGGAACAAGGAAGCGATATGCCCAATGCCCAATTCTCTATTCCCAATCCTTTAAATGATTCTCTTGAGGTTGCGAAGAAACTAGAAGATGTTGTGAGAAAATCACCAGCAGTTGAAACGGTATTTACCACTGTTGGTTCTCGTGAGGGTGAGCCGAACAAAGGGACACTATATATAAAGTTAAAGGAAAACCGAACAATTACAACTGCGGAACTACAAGACCAATTTCGCTCCTCATTACCTGCTCTTTCTGGAGTAACTACTAGTGTTGAAGATATTCAATTTGTCGATTCTGGTGGTCAAAAACCTCTGCAATTAGCATTACAAGGTAATAATCTCCAAACTTTGAGCAAAGCAGTCAAAGCGATTAAAGAAAGAATTCAGAGACTACCGGGATTCGCTGATGTCACAATTACAGGTGAAACGAATCCGCAGGGTACGGTTTTTCAGATCGAGCGTCTGAATAATCAGCGCGTGGCCTACATCAGTGCTAATCTTGGTAAGAATCTGTCCTTGGGTGATGCCACTGACAAAGTAGTAGCTGAAGCAAAAGCGGTATTACCCTCTGATGTTTCCTTAAATTTAGGGGGAGACTCTGCTCGTCAAGGTGAAGTGTTTGGCAGTTTCGGGACTACTCTAGCTTTATCTGCCCTGTGTATTGTTGTGGTACTAATTTTGTTGTTTAAAAGCTGGGTAGACCCTGTGGTTATTGGTGTCTCTTTGCCTTTGGCACTGGTGGGGGCAATGTTGGCGCTACTAATCACCAAGAGCGACTTTGGGATGATTTCACTGATCGGTTTCGTCTTTTTGCTGGGGCTGGCAAATAAAAATGCCATCTTGCTTGTGGATTTCATCAACCAGTTACGCAATGCTGGTGTAGACCGCACCGAGGCGATCCTCAACACCGGACTAGTGCGCCTCAGACCAATTATAATGACTACTGCCTCTAATATCTTAGGGATGCTACCGATCGCATTGGGTTTGGGTGCTGGTTCGGAATTGCGATCGCCTATGGCTATAGCGATCGCTGGTGGACTAGTAACTTCAACTATCCTGAGTTTAATTGTCGTGCCAGTAGTATACACCATTTTGGATGATTGGTTTCCCCGATTTCAGAAGAGAGGGACAGCTTGATGCAAGTTTTTGTCACCGGGGGTACAGGTTTTATTGGTGCCCATTTAATCCGCTTGTTGCTGCAACAGGGTTACACAGTCAAAGCACTGGTACGCTCAAGCAGCAATTTGGAGAATCTTCGCGGTTTGGAGGTAGAAATTGTCAAAGGTGATTTAAATTCACCAAATCTCTGGGAACAGATGCTTGGTTGTCAATACCTATTTCATGTAGCAGCCCATTATTCCCTGTGGCAAACAGACCGAGAATTACTTCAGCGTCACAATGTCCTGGGTACGCGCAATGTATTGGCAGCAGCTCGCCGGGCTAACATTGAGCGCACCGTCTACACCAGTTCAGTGGCGGCAATTGGGGTAGGATCATCTGGTCAAGTCGTCGATGAAACACATCAGAGTCCCTTAGAAAAGTTGGTGGGTGACTACAAAAAGTCTAAGTTTCTGGCTGAACAAGAAGCCATGCAAGCCGTTGCTACAGGTCAGGAAGTAGTTATTGTCAATCCCAGCAGCCCGATTGGCTCGTTGGATATCAAACCAACCCCGACAGGTGATATAATCTTACGGTTTTTACGACGGCAAATGCCCTTTTACTTAGATACTGGTCTAAATTTTATCGATGTGCGGGATGTAGCATGGGGGCATTTACTGGCTTTGCAACGGGGTAAATCAGGCGATCGCTATATCTTAGGACACCAAAACCTGACTCTCAAGCAACTACTCGAAGAACTCGCCGATATCACAGGTCTCTCAGCACCTCAAGGAACTGTACCCGCTTGGTTGCCCCTTAGTGTTGCCTGGGTTGATGAAAAGATTCTCGCACCCCTGGGAAAATTGCCCTCAGTGCCATTAGATGGCGTTCGGATGGCAAAACAACCTATGTATTACAATGCCGCCAAAGCTGTACAAGAATTAGGTCTACCTCAATCATCGCTGAATGCGGCACTCAAGGATGCTGTAGATTGGTTTGTTACTCAGGGTTACGTCAAATAATTGGCAAAACTCAGCGTCCCTCTGCGCTTCCCTTTGCGTCCCTCTGCATTTAAAAAAGCTACTAATTCTGGAAATGCTCTACTTAGCTGTGCTACTGTACGATGACTAAGGTTTTGCTTTTTCCTGTGGTGTTTTTATATCTAAAAGAGGAGCGATCGCAACAATGGCAGTTAATATACAACAAGCTATGGATATTGGGAAGTATCTTGTTACGCAGCGTTTGAAAGGACGTAAACGCTTCCCCTTAGTATTGATGTTAGAACCTCTTTTTCGGTGTAATCTAGCCTGTACTGGTTGTGGTAAAATCCAACATCCAACGGAGATATTAAAGCAAAATCTCACCCCAGAACAGTGCTTTACCGCAGTGGAAGAGTGCGGCGCACCCGTTGTCTCAATTCCTGGGGGAGAACCTTTGCTGCATCCCCAGATTGGTGAAATCGTTCGGGGATTAATTGAGCGCAAGAAATATATTTACTTGTGTACCAATGGTTTGTTGTTAGAAAAGAGTCTGGATAAGTTTCAACCTTCCCCTTACCTGACTTTTAGCGTGCATTTAGATGGGATGCGGGAGTTGCACGATCAGTGTGTCGATCGCAAAGGTGTTTTTGATATTGCTGTCAAAGCGATTCGCGCCGCTAAAGCTAAAGGCTTTCGTGTCACCACTAACACCACTATCTTTGAGGGTACTCAACCCAAAGATATGCAAGAGTTTTTCGACTTTGTGGAAACACTAAATACTGACGGGATGATGATTTCTCCTGGCTACAGTTACGAGTGGGCACCAGATCAAGATCATTTTCTCCACCGTGAACAAACCCGCGCCCTCTTCCGGGAAATTCTGGCTCCCTTGAAAGCTGGTGAAAAAAACTGGAACTTCAATCACAATCCGCTATTCTTAGATTTTCTCACTGGTGAGAAAGACTACGAATGTACGCCTTGGGGTAGCCCTAGTTATAGCGTTCTCGGTTGGCAAAAACCTTGTTATCTGCTGAACGAAGGTTATTACTCTACCTTCAAGGAATTACTGGCACAAACTGACTGGAGTCAATACGGCCAGAAGAGTGGTAATCCCAAGTGTGCTGATTGTATGGTTCACTGCGGCTACGAACCCACCGCCGCAATGGATGCAATGCAACCGCAAAATATGGCGCGTGCCCTTGGCAGTGTGTTTGGCAGGAACTAGTAAGTAGTAAATGCTACATCTTCAAGGGTGCGATGCCTGGGTTGGGCTACCCCTACGCGCCCTTGACCCCGCAAGTAAGGGTGATTCTGGTAAACAACTGGAAAGGGGGAAACCTCAAACCAACTAGAAGAGTAGAAATATCTAAGCCTAACGGCAAGAAACGACCGCTCGGAATCCCTACCGTGCGCGACAGAATCGAACAGGCAGTAGTAAAGAACTCACTAGAACCCGAATGGGAAGCTGTTTTTGAATCCAATTCCTATGGATTCCGACCAGGTAGAAGTTGTCAAGATGCAATCGAGCAATCCTTTAATAGATTACAAAAAGGCAGAGATACTTGGGTTCTAGAAGCTGATATCAAAGGCTTTTTTGATAACATCGCCCATGAATCCATTCTGACCATGATGAAAAATTTCCCAAAACGGGGACTCATCAAAGGATGGTTAAAAGCTTAAAGGCAACAGATGGACATTTGCTTGCACAACAGGCAACCGCAGAGGAAAGGACAAGGAACTTCTCCTTTACCAAATAGCACACACACCCATTGAACGCCATATAAAAGTCAAAGGAGACGCTAGCCCCGACGACCCGACCTTAAGAGAATACTGGGAAAAACGCCACCAAAAACATGGTAAATCCCGCTATCTTGTAAAGCTTTGAGCTTTACAAGATAGCGGAAAACCAGAAATGGATATGTCCATTATGCGGCGAACCTTTATTCAATGGAGAGGAAATCGACATCCATCACATAGTACCTGTGGCAGAAGGAGGAACAAATGATATGGAAAACCTTCTGCACCTGCACAGAGCGTGTCATAAGCAGGTACATAAAACCCAAGTTAAATCTCGCTTGAAATAAGGCTTGAGCCGTGTGAGTGCGAAAGTCTCACGCACGGTTATTAGGGGAGGGGAGAGAGGTGACTCTCGAACCTTACCCGACCAATAAACGTGGATTAGATAGCTATACTTCTGCTCACTGCGGTGGGTTTAAGCAACTGTCTGAGATGAAGAGTCAGAAACCTCGTCCATCTTCTTAGATGGGCGGGGTAGTTCATATATTTTTAGACTTATTTATTCTGGTGAATCGTTGTACGAATCTTCCGGTAGACTCTGTTGTTCCGGCAAGCCGCGCATTCGATTCATCTGAGTTAAAGCATATCGTGCTGTTGCTTGCACATCGGCATCTGGGTCATTTAACGCATGGTGCAACATCTGACTCATTTGACTCATCATATCATAAACGCGCGTTAGGTCACGGATCGCATTTTGCCGCACTTGGGGACTTTCATCTTGGATTGAAATTGCTAAAGCTCGGTTCATCGGTTTGAGTGTGCGGATACCAATTTCTGCCAAAGCTGCCAAAATTAAACTGCTTTCTTGAGAATCAGCATCAATCATCAGGTCAACAAGATGCTGAATTGCCCGCGAATCTCCTTGCTGACCCAAATCCCAAATAGCCTTGCGTCGCTTCGTTGGGTTAGAACTGCGTAAATCTTGAATTAATTCGTCAATGATATTAAGTTTAGCAAGGCGGGAAGTTTTTTCTGGTAGCAGTAATTGTGTGGCGAATGGTGGCGTAGCTGTTTCTAGAATAGTTGCAGTCTCTGGTGAAGGTGGTAATATCGGGTGTTTCTGAGTTTCACTCAAGCTTTTAATATTTGATATTTCGGAATTTTGCACTTGTTTGACCTGACGAAACCACCTCAGCAGGTAAACAAGTGCGCCAATACTTCCTAGAACTCCGATGGCAAATATTAACCACCAGACAAAACCTCTCTCAGTTGGCTTTGGTTTTGCAGTTGGGTTGGAAGTCGCAGCAGGCGAGGTGACAATTGGAGAGGTGATAATCTGATTTTTGGCCACCATTGCTGCTTGCAGGCTCACCTTAGTCGCCAAACCCGTAATCCCATCTACTTTTAAACCCTTTGCTTTCTGGAATTTAGCTACAGCGATTTTCGTACTGGCGTTGTACTGTCCATCTACCACGCCACTGTAGTATCCCAACTGCTTTAATTGGGTTTGTAGTCTCTGCACATCTGACCCTTGAGTACTGGGACTCAAAACAACCGGACTAGCAGCAACTATTGAACTGGCTTGTGCAAGTTCTAAAATTTCAGGTGCTAGGTTAGGTGTAGCTGTACTTGCGCGATTTGGGTAAAAACCCAGGCAAGAAAAACAGATAAATATCAACATTGAGGAAGGGCGTAGCCTCATATTGCAAGTTTCAGCCTGAACGTGCTTTTGAAGTCTTCGATACCACAATAGCTTCTAGATGACCAAATGTTAACTGTCATTTTTCATTTTTCATCAAACATAGGAGTGAAAATGACGTAGGGACAATTCATGTAGCTTTAGCTGACCGCAGGGTATTGTCCCTACCAAGGATTTCGAGCAATGCAGAATTAATTTTCACTCCTATGTCTATTGGACATTGGGTATTCTCCCTTATCTCCCTTTAACGAGTTAAGGTAAGATTTCTGATTCCGATTCTCTGACTGCTAGGGTTATGGGGTTCAATTTTTGAGCAGATGCTTCTAAAACTGGTTGGGGTATATTAGCTATTTCGCCGACAGTAATTGTATCGTTTCGCGCTGCTAAAGTATCACGTTGGTTAATCAGATAGATACTGATTAAAGTCAGGAAAACACCTATCCACTGTAACGGACTGAGGACTTCTGAGAGGAAAAGATTGCCGAATAGTAGGGCAAAGACGGGTGTGAGGAAGGTAAGGGAACTAAGACTGGTGAGACTGCCACTAGAGGCAAAGTAGAAGAATAACCCGTAGGCGATCGCACTGCCAAATACGGTAGCATAACTCAAAGCCACTAAATCAGATGTTCCTAAATTCTCCCACTGCTGGGATTCCCCAACTGATGAAATTCCCCACAGTGGCAATCCACCTAAAATCATGTGCCATCCTGTAGCGCTTACTGGGTCAGCATGGCGGCAGACAAACCGAATCAACACTGTTCCCACTGCCATTGATAGCGCTGCTAACAGCATCAAGCACTCGCCACTAGCAAACAAATCTTGCCAGTTGCCAATTGTAATATTTGCGCTTGAGTCGAGAAAATGTAAAATCCACTCATCAGGTAAACCAATTAAACTAATGCCTGTGATTCCTAGTCCTAACCCTAGCCATCCCCAAAAACCAATGTGTTCTTGGAATAGCCACAACGACAACAAGGCAACAGCCAACGGTTGCGAATCAATCATCACAGACCCTAACCCCGCACTGGTTCTGACTAATCCCTCTGCCAAAAAGCCTTGAAACAGCGTCCCATCTACGAGAGCAAATAAGGCAATCCACAGCCATGCAGCCCAACCTTTCGGTTGGGGTTTACCCATGAATGCTGTTGCAATCAGAATTAACACCCCTGCTGGTATCAAACGCACTCCCGCCATGAATAGCGGTGTGGTGTGGGGTATGACTCCTTTCATGGCTACCATTGCCGTCCCCCAAAGGAAAAAGGGGGCAATTAACAAGAAGGGGGCGAAGGGAAGTTGAGATGCACTGAGTTTCAATTGCATGGGTTTGCTGATGCCTTTGTTTAACAAGCGCAAAAATTGCTTTACCCAATTTTACCGAATTGTATTATAGTTTTGCGATCGCGTAGTTAATACAATTTATGGTTTATGGAATAGCCCAAAGAAACCTCAAGAAAGGTTGCCGGATCAATTTTAATGTGGTTCTTCTGTGGATCGCACCTTTGGCGCTCTCTCGAACAATAAATATATCAACTCAGCCCCCATCTGCTTATTTCTTTCAAGGTAGTTTAGTCCCCATTTCAGTTAATGCAGAAAACATGAGATAGAGAATGAGTAACCCAGCACCCACACAGAAAGCCAGTAAATCGTTATCCATAAATGCTATTTACTAAAACTTCGCTAATCATAGCGGAATCAACTAATCTTTAGCGTTTTTCTGAGTCTGCAATCTTTGATCTTCTGGGTGCAAACTATACCAGCCATACCAGTGACGAACTGCTAGCCAGATGGCTGAAAGAAAACCCGCTAGGCTGAGGGTAAGGCCGCTGAATGGTACTAATAATCCAAAGATGGGTAATACTGCTCCAGTAATAGTGCAAATGATCGCAGCCAGGGAAGCATTGCGACTTGCTCCCAATCCCCATGTTAAAATTAGTAAGATGATGGAAATTAAAGTCCAAGCCAACTGAGCATTTATAACGCGAGATAGATAGGTCAAAGTCAACAGACAAGCAAAGAAAATACTACCAGCGATCGCAATATTTCTGAAACTCATTGGTAGTGACAAATATAACAATAATATCCACCACAAAAATATTGCTGGTGCTAATAATAAAAGCCTCGGAATTACTCCCGTATGGCGAATAGGGTCGGTGTTGGTAAACACTCCAAATGGATTTTTGACTGAAACATTATCGTCAAACTTCCAAGTAAATTGAGTAGTGCGTCCGTCAACTTTAATCTCATTAGGTACAACACCACTGGCAAAATCAGCCGGTGCAAAGTTAGCAATTGCGGTGAGGCGGAAGTTAGATAGTAACTGTCCCCCTGCACTATAAACCCAGCGAGAACCTCCTTGAGCTTGATAAGTGACTCGAAAGGTGGTTTCTTCCCCTGGTTGCAGCCGGAAGGGAAAACCATAGTCTCCCGGATTGGTTTGTTGTAACCTAGTATTGTCACGCTCGATTTTATAGCTAGCAAGCAGCGTATAGCCATTGGGCGGGGGTGCTTCAAAAAAGAAATTATTAATATCCTTGAGTTGGTTAACTACTTTATAATCAGCAGTATAATTTACCTGAAAAATTGAGCTGCGACCTGGAACATCTACGCTTTGGTCAAGTTTGACTTGAATTTGCGAACCACCCAGCGTCAAGAAGCGGTTAATCTCTCGCGTATCATTGACTTTGACAATCTTGCCATTGGCTTGGGTGGTATATGTGTATGGCTCCTGGGTAGTGTAGCGCACTTGCGGGGCAGATTGGTCGAGCTTTTCACCTGCGACACTTTCGACGACTTGAGCCACCCTTGCTTGTTCCCAGTAGTGATAGCGATTGCTCAAAGTTGAACAGAGAAAAAATCCCGGTATCAATAGAACTAATACTAGAGTTAAATGCTGTAATCCCCGTAACAGTTGGGAATAACGAACCGCCCATTCACCAATGATAATTAATTGTTCTGGCTGGTTGCGACGTAGAGAAAAACTTATCAGAGCGATTGCAACTCCCAAAGCTATCAGCAAAAATACTAATAGCAGTGAAGCTTTGAGCGCCTGGGTAACAAATTGGACAAGCTCAATCGGATGCGTCAAATCGGGTAATCCCGGAATACCTTGAGCAGAAGATGACATTGGCAGATTTTTGGATAATTTGGAAAACCAGACCGATAAAATCTCTTAAAGGTTTCTGGAAAACAGTTTTATTTGATACGCGGACAGTTTTAATAAGTGTTGCGTAGCGGCGATCGCTCTGACTCGGAATTGCTGGACTGCAACTTGGTAAGTAAATGAACAAAGATACTTACAGTGATTGTGTAATTAATTCTGTCTAATTACTTATAAACATCAAAAACCCGGTCATGAAGACCGGGCTTTTGAGCGGAAACAATGGGGCTATATTCCCCGAAGGTTAGTTATAGAGGTTCAGTATAATATCGATGCTCTGATATGTACTACCACCCCGTTGTTATCGATTCCGGAAAATTCGCGAAGAATTTTTGAGTAGCCTTGCTTTATCTCCCAAAATACAGCACCCGACTGGTAGCGTCAGCGTGTAGGATTTAACAATATTGACGCTATTTACTAAGCTAAGTTGAACCATGCCCAAACACCTCCTCTACTTTCAAGGTTAGTTAATTGAGAAAGTCAGATTACATCTGGCTGGGTTTCCACCATTTGTATATGTAGTCTGATTTTAGAGAATTGAGATCATATATGTGCAAAAAAAGTCAGTCTTAAGGACGATAAAATTGCGATTCAAAACAAATTTTGAGCAATCTGAAATTATACGCTGTTTTGCGGCAATATTGCTTTTCGGTCAAGTGTGGCTACATTTAGTCCAAGGAAAAACATACTACCGCAAGATTCTCCAACACATGGTGACTGCTGGTCCAGTTTCTATCTCTCCAGTTCTCCTTGTCAGTGGTTTTGCTGGAATGATTTTTACTATTCAGATAACCAGGGAATTAGCCCGATTCGGGGCTATCAATGCTGTGGGAGGGGCTTTTGCCTTAGCTTTTTGTCGAGAATTGGCTCCAATTTTGACCGCTAGTATTATGGCGGGACAAGTCGGTTCGGCTTTTGCCGCAGAAATAGGTGCAATGCGGGTAACAGAGCAAATTGATGCACTTTATATGCTCAAAACTGATCCAATTGATTATCTAGTACTTCCGAGAGTAATTGCTTGTAGTTTGATGGTGCCTTTGATGACGATTTTGGCTTTAGTTACGGGCATCAGCGGCGGAGTTTTTGCCGGCTCACAGTTTTACCAAATTATTCCCGAAACATTTTTAGAATCAATCAGAGATTTTTTAGAACCGTCAGATTTGTTTATTATTTTGCTAAAAGGGTTTATTTTTGGAGTGCTGGTTGCTGTCATTGGCTGTAGTTGGGGGTTAACTACTAAAGGAGGAGCAAAGGAAGTAGGAGAATCTGCAACAAAAGCAGTTGTCACTAGTTGGGTATCAATTTTTATCATGGATTTTTTCCTCTCTCTACTGCTGTTTGAACAGCCTGTATTTTGAACCCAAGTATTGAAGAACAAGATGACCAATTTTTTTAAGAAGCGGGGAATCTGATCCAAAAAAAAAGTTGTGAGTAAGCAATAGTGGTTATGAAGCTTTGGCACAGCCCATCGCAGGTCTTACCCTGAGCAGTTCGACAGGCTCACTGTTACACCTGCGCCGTACCACTTCGTGGAAGCAAGCTACGCGCAGCGCGATGCCCTGAGCTTGCCGAACGCGAGTGCGTCTCGTAGAGAAGGGCATTGCTAGCTTTTTTGGCTATTACTTCATAACTTTAGCGGAATTTGGGAATAAATTAACTTGTAAATTAACGCACCTAAAGCTAAACCTCCCAATGAAAATATAGATGCAGTAGAAAAGGCTAGCCCTTCTCTAAGACCCGCTCTTTGAAAGTCTATCCTGACTAATATAGTCGCTGAAATGATCAGTAAGGTATCAAGAAATATCTGAAACCAGGCAATCATGATAAAGAATAAGAAAGCTGCTAAGACGGCAACGCCGAAAGTCCTGGTATTTGATTTAAGCAAAATGTAATATGTCATCTTCGGCCAAGGAGCGGTCAACGTTACTATTAAAAGCAAGATAGCAACTACAGTTATCAGCCACACAAACAGAGAAGGATGTGCTTCAGATATTACCCAGCCCAAAGTACTGTAACTAAGCAGCACTAGCGCCAGGGACACCCAAGGAACTCTTCTTAAAATTGACATGGGTTGATATTCCTAGTACGGTGTCAAGGTATTATTCCATTACTGAATGTTATAACCCACATTCCACTTAATAGGATTTGATTAAGAAGAATTATCCACATTGACTACAGTGGTTCGATTAAAGTGAATTCCGTACCAAATGAGGGAACTGAATTTGTGATCTCTTACCAATTAAGGGAGATTATTATGGTTCTTCAGTACTTGTTATGCTAAATTATTAGTTACAAATTCAAAAGGATATTAAAAATTGTATTAAAAAATTACTAAAAGCATTGCAATTATTGACAT
>NZ_JABXKJ010000203.1 GCF_017115085.1 Nostoc sp. NMS7
ATCATCACTATCAAATAGATATACTTTAATCTTCCGCCCAAAATTTAACATATTTTGGGCTGTTTTTATCGGATTTCTCTTAACATTCAACACTTTTGGTAATTTCTAAAATTATGCAAAAGGATGAAGTTGGTAAAGCTGTATATACAAATAAACTAAAGATTGTATTAAATTCTAAAGACTTAAATGAATTTAAGAGAATAATAACTGATATCCTCAGAAACAACATTATTGTAGATTTAAACTACTTTTTGAAAGACGAAAAAAATTCTACTTTTGATTATAAAAAACTATCTAAAAACACAACTGAGTTGCAACGTTTGTGCATGGAACTCTTAAAAGATTATGAAAAAGACCTGAAACGGGCAAAAGCAAAAAGTATATCTGAGGAGTGGAAAGCCTTTAAAAAGCAGTAAACTTGCTGAATCCTGGCGAAGTCGCTGTCAGGAGATACAAGAGTAATATTATGATAAATTGATGTTGTGGCGATCCATAAATCATTATCATCAAAACCGAGATCCTGAATGCGGGTACTGCGGCCTTTGTTTTTTTCTTTTGGGGCAAATTGACGAAAAATGCGGTTCTTCAGTTGACTGTATATCTCAGCTATTTCTTTGTTGATCAGATAGATATCAATCTCTGTCAGGAATGCTTGAACCACTTGTAAGTTCATCTCTCGACGCTCTGATTTTTCCGTCATGTAGAGCAACTCACCATAGCTAATTATGCTAATCCCAAAAGGAGCTTGAGCATAGCTTTGAGCAGTTGCGACAACTTGAGGATTGTTGTTAATGAGATAACTACAGTGATTCGTATCCAGCAAATACATAAATTATTGGCTTAAAACTTCGCTTTTGAGCGGGTTGCATCAAGAAATGCTAGGCACTCCTCTAGATCGTCTCCATGCCAAGTACCAGCAAATTTGAGCAAATCTTGACCTGTAGAACCTCGTCGGATCACAGATTGAGAACGATCGCCACGTTGTTTTATTTCAGCGATCTTAGCGGCAAAATCTTCAGGTGGTTGTGCTAGGGTTTCATCCTCCAGAGGATAATTGGGCGGAGTGTGTGCTTGCTCTAAAGATGCCAGAATCGAAGCTCCAGTGGAAGGTGATTTGGTCACTTCTGATGGAGATAGAACTGTTTTCTGAAAACCAAGAAATGCTAGATATTGCTCAACCTGAGTCAGTTGGTCATCTGGAAGTTGAGCAATCTGTTGTTGAAGTTGGCGGCGGCGGTCAAGCATAGTCATCGGACACCTCGCAGGAACAACTGAACTTTCATTTTACTCGATTGATACAGTAGCAATGGTTTTAACGATCGCACTATAAAAGTCAAAAAGCTTGAACAAAGAACGATCGCACTCCACCAAATACAACACTAGTTGTACCTCCAAATTTATCGAACGCTCTTAAACCACTCAGTAATTCCCTGAGCGATCGCATTTGCCGTTTTCTTCTGTACCTCTGGGTTCACTATCTGCTCAAATTCATCGGGATTGCTCATAAAACCCAATTCCAGTAACACCGATGGCGCAGCAGTCGGACGTGTAAGCGCTAGGTTATCCCAAAACACACCATAAGAAGGTCTACCGAGTTTTTTGACTACATAATTCTGTAAAAATATTGAGAGGTTATGAGCTTGGGGTTGATACCAAAAAGCGGCGAATCCCTTAATTTTTTCGGCATCGCCATCATCGGGTAGAGAATTATGATGGATGGAAATAGCGATCGCCGGTTCTTCTTGACTGATAATTGCCTGACGTTCTACTAGAGAAAGTTCGCGATCGTCCTCCCGCGTCATCACCACCGTTGCTCCTCGCTTCACCAATTCGTCGCGCAGCAACTTAGATACCACCAAATTCACATCTTTTTCTAAATATCCAGTTGGGCCACTGGCACCAGTTTCTTTACCGCCATGCCCTGGATCTAGTACAATCTTGAAATTAGCTAAAGGCTTGCGTTTTGTGTTGGCGATTTGAGGCGGATGACGCAAAGCCAAAACCAGGGTTGTACCGTCGTATCTCAGCTTATATCCCCACTGTTGAGCTTTTTTGAGGTTAAAGGTGTATTTTACTTGTCCTGGGGCTTCCTGTTGCCAATCTAGGCGAGAAATTAGGGGGTCATCATCCAGGCGAATAATGTCGGTTTGAGCAGTGGTATTGTAGAGAGTGAGAGCGATCGCTTGCTCACTTTGTTGTACACTCACAGGCACGGGAACTTGCAAGGGGAAAACTATCTCTGTCGCACCAGGGAGTTGACGGTATCCGACACTGCGAATTATTGTCTGTGGCTCAATTGCACCAGGTAAAATGCGCGTTTCTTTACTATTAATCCAAGCGCCATAGTCTAGGCGCAACCATTCACCTTCCCTACCTGTAACTGTTGCGCGTGTGCCTTTGGGCAGTGGTGTGAGTCGAGAATAATCGCTGTTTGGGCCAGTACGAGCAACGCCTGCGTCTGCCATAATCTCAGCAACTGGCAATTCTGCTCTTGAGAGGATTTGAATTTTACCAGATCCTAGCTGAGTTATTGTCTTGTCATTGAGCGTCAATTGAAACTGAGGTTGCCCCAGATCGGCGGCTGCTGCTACTGTGGTGCAACCTTGATAATTGCCTACGCCAGACTGGGCATAAGGCTGATTTTGCCCGGTTAGAATTGCCAAATTACTTGGTAGTTGTGCTTGTTGAAGTTGGGGTAAAAGGGCAATAGTTTGATTAGCCAATTTAACAGAGACATTGGCCTTAGGGGGTGCGACCCCTTGAGGAAGTTTCGCTAAGGCGCTAAAACAAATTAGTTCTCCTGGTAGTCTGGCAATGTCAGCAGCAGGAGTCAGGGAATCTTTAGCAAAGCCTAACCCCTGTGGTAGTTCAGGGCTAGTGGTAAGCCTTGTCACTTTAATCTGGAGTTCTTGATTGTCGTGACGTACAGTAAAAAGATTCTCCCCCAACTGCAAGGGGAAACTAGGGGAAAAATGACCAGCTTTGCTGCGGGTAATTGGCTTACTATTGATCAAAACCTGACCATCTGGTGGTGCAGTGCCCAGAAAGAAGATTTTTTCGGCACTTGTCTGGTAGTTTGTCTGGGGAAAAATGACTATAAGAGATGGCTGTGCTAATGCGATCGAGGAGGAGAGAATAAAGCCTAATATTACTAATCCTAAAAGGTTTTTCACTGCAAATCACAGAAAATTACACCACAATAACTGTGGCACAATGACGGGATGTATTTTTAGAAGTTGTTAGAAATTCAAACTACTATGACTAAGTTTATCTTTGTAACTGGAGGCGTAGTTTCCAGTATTGGTAAGGGCATTGTAGCAGCAAGTCTAGGGCGTTTGCTCAAGTCGCGCGAATATTCGGTGTCGATTCTCAAACTCGACCCTTATATCAATATCGATCCTGGCACAATGAGTCCCTTTCAGCATGGGGAAGTATTCGTTACTCAGGATGGTGCGGAGACAGATTTGGACTTGGGGCATTACGAACGCTTTACTGATACCTCAATGTCGCGCTTGAACTGTGTTACTACTGGCTCGATTTACCAGGCAGTTATCAATAAAGAGCGGCGCGGAGACTACAATGGCGGTACTGTACAGGTAATTCCTCATATTACTAATGAAATAAAAGATCGGATTCTGCGAGTTGCTAAAAGTACAAATCCCTCGGTAGTGATTACAGAAATCGGCGGTACGGTGGGAGATATTGAATCACTGCCGTTTTTGGAAGCAATTCGCCAGTTCCGCAAAGAGGTGGGACGGCAGAATGTGTTGTATATGCACGTAACGCTGGTACCGTGGATTGCCTCTGCGGGTGAGATGAAAACTAAGCCAACCCAGCATTCAGTTAAGGAACTGAGATCCATTGGCATTCAACCAGATATTTTAGTTTGTCGCAGCGATCGCCCCTTACCCAAGGGATTAAAACAAAAATTGTCGGGTTTTTGCGATGTCGCGGAAGAATGTGTGATCACTTCCCAAGATGCCAAAAGTATCTATGAAGTACCACTGAATCTGGAATGGGAAGGAATGGCAGAACAAGTGCTGAACTTGCTGCAAATGGAACAACGCAAACCAGATTTGACGCAGTGGCAAACCTTGGTAAAACGGTTACATAGTCCCAAACACGAGGTAGAAATTGCCATTGTCGGGAAATATGTGCAGTTAAGTGATGCTTATCTATCTGTAGTGGAAGCATTAAACCATGCTGCCATCTCCACTTATGGCAAACTGCGCCTGCGTTGGGTGAACTCAGAAGATTTGGAAACTGAACCAGCCGAAACTCATCTTAAAGGTGTCGATGGTGTGATTGTACCAGGAGGTTTTGGTGTTCGGGGGGTGGATGGCAAAATTGCCGCGATTAAATACGCGCGCGATCGCCAAATCCCCTTTTTGGGTTTATGCCTGGGAATGCAATGTTCTGTGATTGAATGGGCTAGGCACGTAGGCGGATTAACAGATGCCAATAGTGCTGAATTTGACCCCTATACAATTGATCCGGTGATTAATTTATTGCCAGGACAGCAGGAAGTAGTGGATTTAGGGGGTACAATGCGCTTGGGGCTATATCCTTGTCGTGTTATACCTGATACTCTGGCTTTCAAGCTTTATCAAGAAGATGTAATTTATGAACGACATCGACATCGATATGAGTTCAACAATGATTACCGCGATCTGTTATTGAAGTCTGGCTATGTGATCAGTGGTACTTCTCCCGATGGACAGTTAGTTGAAATTGTGGAATTACCTAAGCACCCATTCTTTCTTGCTTGCCAATTCCATCCAGAATTTCAATCGCGCCCCAGTACCCCTCATCCCTTATTTAAAGGGTTCATTCAAGCAGCGATCGCTCTTTCTATCTCAACATCTGGTAAACCTACACCATTGGAGGTGTCATAAAAATTCATAATTGATAATTAATTGCAACATTAACTTCAGGCTTTAGCAGATTTGAACATCCAGGGTGCATCATTCGTAAATTTCGGACTTGAGGAGATGTTGTGGCGTACTGGGTGAAAATCCTTTACGAGAGGAGAGAATATGTAGTGAATTTTGAGCGTGTCCATGCTTTTTGTTATGAAGTGAATGGCAGGGTTACTTTTTGGTTGCCCGATAGTACCCTTCCAATAGTGATTAACCCGCAAACTAACTTAGAAGATTATCAAAAGATTCTCGATTATTTAGAATGTGTGACGGCGTTGGAATTAGATCACGCCCACTGGGTGAAAATTATTTACGAAAAAAATGAATATGTAATTAATCTCAACTGCATCAGTTCCTTTTGTCATGAACCAAACGGCAGGATAACTTTTTGGTTGCCAGATGGCACTATCCCCATCATCATCAACCCTGTGAGTAATCCTGAATCATATCAAAAAGTGGTGCAATACGTTAAGAAAGCAACAGGATATTCTTTTTCTTAGTATTAAGTACTTCCAAAAAAAAATATCTTAAAATTAAAAAGCAGATATTAAGGGGATGCCAGCCAATGTTTGAGACTGGCTCAAATCAAAAGTTGGTAAGGCTTGTGGAAAACTTTTTGATTGATGCAATTGGTTGCCAAAGAGGGATTGTGAAAAAAATAATTGCTCATTGCTTACTTGACAATTAATGCTACTTTCTGAGTAGAGGCGTAATTTGGCAACACTTGATTCAATTTTGCTTGATTGAGATGCAGATGATCTGACAACACGGCAGAGATAACATCCCGAAAATCACTGGTAATAGCCAAGTCCCTACCTTGGTAAAGTTCGGCTGTAGATAGACCAGGCCATTCACCGTAAACTTTACCACCGCGAATTTTACCGCCCAAAACCCACATAACATTCCCATGACCGTGGTCAGTACCACCGTTATCATTTTGTTTGACTGTACGACCAAACTCGGACATCACCACAATTGTCGTATTCTGGTAAACGCTCCCCAAACCGTTGACCAAAGTTGCCAAACCTGAACCCAATTTTTTTAGGTTCCTAGCTAACTGTCCTTGAGTGCTACCTTGATTGACATGGGTATCCCAACCCCCCAAAGCCATAAACCCTAACTCAATTCTGGGGTCTAGGACCATTAGTTGCGCCAATCGTTGGGCATCGCTGGCGAAGCCATCAGGTAAAGGCGCACCATTATTCGCCAAATTCATTTCACTATCGAGGTCATTCATGATCGCTTGATGCGCCATCCGTCCTTGGCGATAGGTCTGACTTAGGGCATCATTACCGCCATAAAGTTGATCAAATGCTGCTGCTAATTGAGGACGATCTATTGGCAATCTGCTAGCGTTTCTCCCTGATGCTATGTTAGCTACAGGCATCCGACCAGAAAAAATCCAGGGTGTTGTTTCTCCGACACTTACTGCTTGGATAGGTGTTTTTTGAGAAATTACCCCTAGTAAACGATTCATCCAACCATCCTGAGTATGTTTGTCACCAGGAGTAGCGTTTTCCATATATTGTTGAGCATCAAAGTGAGAACGAGTTGGATCGGGGGAACCACAAGCATGAACAAATGCCAGACTATTCTCCTTCCAGAAGGGCATCAGAGGAACTAATGCTGGATGCAACCCAAAGCGCCCATCTAAATCTAAAACTCCCCCTTCCTTCCCTGGTTGGGGAATAGCAATTTGCGGTCGGGCTTGATAGTAAGCTGTTTCTGAGTAAGGAACTACAACGTTTAAACCATCTACCGCCCCCCGGAGGAAGATTACAATCAAGCGCTGGCGATCGCTGTTAGAAATAGCTGATCTAGCTACAATAGTATTGCTACCTATGGCTGTGATTGCGGCAGTTGAAAAAATTCCACTTTGGATGAGAAAATTACGTCTTTTCATCTTTAAAAGTACTTAATTATGACTGTTTTCAATTCGGTAGAATACAAGTTATCTGGGCGCTAAAAGGGCATATTGCATCCTAGTTGCTATAGCTGAGGCACAAGAACCCCACCCCCAACCCCCTCCCCGCAAGCGAGGAGGGGACTATGATGTACCTAAATATTGATTAGGAAAAGAAAACGCTATATATTCAGTTATGAGTTGGGTTTTGTAACTGACAACTAACGACGCATAAATTCTGGACTGCCCAAAATTAAAGCACTACGGATTTGAGAGTCACTAGAGGCGATCGCCTTTTGGGTTTTCACTGAAAAAGAATTGCCCAATGTATTGGTTAGTTGCCAAGCATCTACAGGAATTCTGGGAGACTTTTGTAAAGGTATTTGCTCAGTGCCGATTTTGCCTTGTCCCAGTGGACTCTCCCCCGTTTCCATATTTGTTGGGATGGTTGATAAGGGTAAATTTCCATTGGCGATCGCTGTCGCAAAGCTGAGACGGCGGTTCATCGCATCAGGATTTAACCACACATCTGCTGTATTTTTGTAACCGTCTGGAGTTTGGCAACGGTATAGAGGCATTGCCAACTGTTGCAGCAGGTTGGAGATTGGTCTTGTGTTATTTACTTCCATACCTGTAGCCCGCACCGCCGAGATCGCGTATTGAAGTGGTGTTTTAAACTTGGCATTAAAGTTTTTTGCATCCCAGAATTCCCGGCTGTGGAATAGGGTGTTGAGAACCTCACGAATATTGCCATCAGTGGCAAGATAACGTTGTGTGAGATTGTTTACCAGAGAATTGGGGGGGCGATCGCTGACAAAATACTGAGCTATCTGATAGCTGATGTGACGTGCAGTCGCCGGACTCCGAGCCAAAATATCTAGAGCTTCCTCCCCTTCGGTTTTACCACCACCTCTAATTGTGTGTCCCAGGAAAACTTTATCGCTAAAATCATGACGCTTCGGGTTAAAATAAAACCCGAAATTATTATCTGTCTGCTGACCGGGACGACTGAAACCCCAACCACTCAAAATCCGCGCCAGAGCAATTACATCTTGCTGAGTATAACCTCCATCTACGCCGAGAGTGTGTAACTCCATCAGTTCACGAGCATAGTTTTCATTCAAACCTCGGACATTACCCTGAGCATCGGGGCGGCTGTCAGCCCGATTTTGGAAGTTGTCTAGATAATACTGCATAGCTGGATGATGAGCTGTTGCCCCTAACAGGTCACGAAAGCGACCCAAAGCGTAAGGTCGAATCGCCTGTTGTTCATAAGCTCCCACCCAAAGGCGATCGCGTCCTTTAGCAGCATCCACATTAAAATGGTTATACCAAAAGTCCACCATCACTTCCTGGAGTTGTCGAGGACTGCTAGTTGCCTCTAATAACCGTGCTTGGACTGCCTGATCTAGCACCTGTTTAGCCCACTTATTGGCAGCTTTTCTTTCTTCAAGGCTTGCTTTTTGTCCTGGAAGATGAGTTGTGCCATGTTCTGAGAGTTCCACTGGATTCAAGTGGAGAGTATCTAGCTGGTTTAGTTGGTTGGTGAGACTTTGTGGTTCGGGAATGGAGTCAGGTGAGAGTTGCTCTTGAATGTATCGCTCTACACCCATAGATTCCACTCTTTGCACATCTCCGGGGCGAGGGCCAAAGCTGAGGCGATTAATTATATGTAATACTTTTGGCTCAATAGGTGTGGAGGCTGCATAACTGGGGTCAATTCCCCCCAGCAAGATAAACAGCAACAACACCCAATATTTAGGCTTGACACTCATAGAGTTAATTGTGTTGTGCTGCGGGTGGAGGATTTGGGCGAAGATTTTTCTTATACATGCGATCGGCAAATTTCAGCCGTTGTTCTGGGTTCAAGATTTCCCGAATCGCAAGGGTATTTTCAAACTGGACATCAGCAAGCTGCTGCTTTACAAGCTTGAGTTGGTTATATTTATCACGCACTTGCTCTTTACTAGCTGTCCCTGCTATCAGGTCATGTAATTCCTGTTGCCCTTGACGTATCACCTGTGATTTTTCGGCTATCTGCTGTTTAGATTGATTACGAATTTGCTTAATCTGTTGCAGTTGCTCGGATGTCAAATTCAAATCCTTGAGCCATCCCCCTGATTTACTACCATTTGTCCGAGGTACACTTGTGGGGGTTTGGGCAATAACTTGGCGTGAAAGTAAAGTTGGCTTGGACAGAGCAACAGTGCTACTCAGGGCGATCATTGCCACCGCCAAAATGGAAACACGACGCATTAACATCAAAGCGATCTCCTATTCAGTATCTAAGTCTGTAAAATGCCATACATCACTTCCCAGATGTTCGCTACTGGCTGTAGCTTGCCAATTGCTTTCAATAAAAGTTTCCAATGAGGCAAGTTCAGCCGGACTCGGTTGAGCAGGTATCAAGGCACGGTAGCCAACTATCGCAGCTACTAATCCCGCAGCAAGAGCAGGCAGAACTAACCTCAGCCTAGAATAATGGCGTAAGGGTGGTTGAGGCCAAGTTTTCACCTGTTGTAAAATTTGTTGTTCTAAATCAGGTGAGGCTGGCGGAACTTCTGGACAATGTTGGCAGAGAAAATTAATTAGGTCAGCATCATCATTGGGCAACTGAGTCATAGCTGTACTCCTTGGTTTTGGAGAAATTTACGCATGGCAGCACGAGCATGGAATAGGCGTGACTTGACTGTTCCTAGAGGAATGTCCAGGATTTTTGCTACCTCTTTTTGAGGTACTTCTTCCAAATCATGCAAAACCAATATCGTGCGATGGTCAAAACTTAGGTTTGCTAGTCCCCGTTGCACAAGGTCTTGATAATGCATATTCATTAACTCTGGGGCTGACTGTTGGGTAGGAGTTTTTTCACTCAGAATCTGTAATTGAGTTCGCCTTTGAACATCTGCCTGTCGCTGGTCATAAGCCGCATTCCAAGCGATTCGGTACAGCCAGGTAGAGAATTTTGCTGTTTGGCGAAACTTGGGCAATCCTTTCCACGCTTGCAGAAACACTTCCTGCACTACATCGTCGAGAGAGGCTGGAGTGCATAGTTTATAAAGGATTGACCTGACTCTTTGCTGATGGCGTCGGTAAAGCTGACCGTAACTTTGGGTATTACCCCGCAGGCACTGCTGTACTAGATAACTGTCAGATTCGCTTTCTGATTCGCTAATGGATTGATTTGCTTTATTAACCTTGGCTGGCACAACTAACACCTGAGGCGTTCTCCTCTATCCGTTTCGTTGCTTGTATTTATTTAGACCGGATGAATGGGAAAAAGGTTCAAATGGGTTAGAAGTTTGGGTATATGCAACACCTGTTCAAGGTAAACAGATTTGATGGCGACGGCTCAAACTCAATTACATTTTGCATCTTGGGCTTAACGTACATTCCTGTTCCATTGCTACCAGAACCCCTCTTATCGGTAATTGACACAGGGTAGTATTCCTGACACTACCCAACTAAGGAATGCGGATTATCCAACTTTTTGCACTTTTGCGATCGTTCCTCGTTAAATCCACAATCCTAAATAACGATTAATTCTCGCAGCCGCTTCAATATACTGAGTACTTGGTGTAGTTCGGAATCGCGTTCAATTGATAGCGCATCAGATCGTGCATACCAAGGATGTTCTTGTTGAATTAATTTGACAAAAACAAATTCCCTACCGTTGATTAGTAAACCAAAAGTCGGTTGTGCAGGATTTGGACGAGCAAGCATATAAGCTAGTGCTTGAGGTAGGGCTATCATCACATCAAATTTACTGCTTTTAGATTCGATTACAAGTACCCAAAAACGTTTTTGGATGACAAGAACATCAATATTTCCTTTAACGAGAAAGCTTTCGTCTTTAGCAGAAATCTCCACAGAAGTCTCGGTTTCAATCTCAAAAGGAGGTTGATAAAACCCAGCTAAATCAAGTAAAGGAGACAGCACTACCATCTTTACCGCCTCTTCTGACATCAGACGGTGCTTATTCAAGTTTAAATAGTTGCTTTTGACTCGTGCGATCGCTTGCTTTTCACCATCAGTTAGATCTGGTAAATTTTCTGTCCATTCTCTAAATAAGTTGGTGTCTGTGGCAAGTTGCAAACCAAATTTTTCTTCTAATTCGTAAAGACTGATGTCTCTAGCTGGGATTATTTGAACCATAATCTAAAATCCCGAATAGTGTTGCCATGCCAACTTTGCTGCACCTACTATCCCAGCAAAATTGCCTAACTCTGCTGGCAATATTTGTAAACCCGCCCGTGATAAAGGCTGCACTCGCTTCTCAATTTCTGCCTTCACTGCTGGTAAGAAAAATTCAAAGCTGCCACTTATGCCGCCACCAATGACGATCGCTTGCGGTGTGAGTACATAAATCAAACTCGTTAAACCAATTCCCAAATTATTACCATATTCTTGCCAAAAAGTCAAGGCTGCGGCATCTCCTTGTTGGGCAAGAAAACCCAATTCGGCGGGTTCCTTGAGAGTGCGGCGGCGAATCGCAGTCGCAGAGGCATATTGTTCCAAAGAGCCTTGATTGCCACTATTACAAATTGGCCCATCAGGATTTAATGAAATTAAACCCAATTCCCCCGCGGCTCCTTGATGTCCAATAAATAGTTTGCCATCGAGGATAATTGCCCCACCAACCCCAGTTCCTAAAGTTAGCAGAATCAGATTTTGAAAGTGGCGACCGGCTCCCAGCCAAGCTTCTCCCAAAAGAGCGCAGTTAGCATCATTAGCGATCGCAGTCGGTTTACCAGTTTTAGCTTCTAGCCAGTCAGCTAAAGGCACATCGCGCCATCCAGGTAAGTTAATCGCAATTTTGGCAATACGTCCTCTTGCATCGGCAGGTCCTGGAGTACCAACACCAATAGCAACAGCTTGATTCTCTGGATCAATTTGAGCGATCGCATCTACCAGCACCGCCACCACCGCCCCTGGTGTTGTCGGTTGGGGAGCTACCACAGTCAAAGAGAAGAGACAAGTACCATCAGATGTAAAACGCCCCAGCTTAATTGCTGTCCCCCCCACATCAATGCCAATTACTTGAATTTTGTCATTTGTCATTTGTCACTTGTACTGAGCGAACGCGAACAGCGTCTCGTAGAGAAGCCGTTGGCGCAGCCTCTCGTAGAGAAGTATTGGGTGCGAGTCGTTTTCATCCCCCATCTGTTGGCGCAGCGTCTGCCGTTGGCAGAAGACGTGGGGCTTTCAACTCCGATTTCTGTAAATCAGCAACAGTCGTGGTACGAAAACTCGATTTTTCTTGCCAAGCTGTAATTGGCGCACCTCTTAAGATGCCAGCAAGGGCGACGGAAAGGATAAACCCGCCAGTAGCGGCAGCAATTAACGTTAGGTTATCTTTCATACAAATCTCTCTATTGTTTATTTGTCATTTGTTCTTTGTCCTTTGTCCAAAACTAATGACCAATGACTAATGATCAATGACTAATGACTAATGACCAATGCCTAGTTTCGGATTCTATTTTCTCTCCGTAATCGGGGATTGACAAATTCATTTAACCCCTCACCAAGTAGTGATAACCCTACCACCATGCATGTCATCGTTAAACCAGGGAAAAGCGTAGTCCACCAAATGCCAGTAGGTAGAGCTTCTAAGGCTTGTTTTAAATCATGTCCCCATTCTGGCACTTCTTCGGGAAGTCCTAGTCCCAAAAAACCCAAACCGCCCAAAACTAAAATCGCATCAGCAGCGTTGAGCGTAAATAGGACGGGTACGCTTTGAATGACGTTGAAAAATAGATAACGAGAAAGTACAACCCAAGTAGAAGCGCCCATTGCTTGAGCAGCTTCGATGAACACTTCAGTTTTCACGCTAACCGTGTGGTTGCGAACAACGCGGTAATATTGGGGGATGTAAGCAATGCTAATGGCGATCGCTGCATTTAATATCCCACGCCCCACCACAAACGCCAGCGTCACAGACAGCAGTAGCCCCGGTAGAGTGTAGATGCTATCCATAAGAAATAGCAACATTTTATCCAATTTACCGCCGAGATAACCACTCAGCATCCCCAAAGGCACACCGATAATCATACTCAGCGCTGTTGCCAAAATCACCACCAGCAAAGCAGCTTGAGCGCCAAAGATTGTCCGGGAGAACACATCATAACCCAGGCGACTAGTACCAAACCAATGTTTAGCTGAGGGTGGCTCGTGAATTGGATTAGAGAGAAAATCTTTCGGGTTTTGCAGCCATCCTAAAGCCTGGAATACGGGAGCGAAGAATGCCAGGAAGATGAAAAATAGGGTAATGGCTAACCCGATGAGCATGAGTTTTTGGGAAAGATTGGAAGTTTTGCCAAACTGTAAAAATGTCGGTAGTCGCCGTTTTGTAATGGCCATAGTGCGATCGCCTGGAGCAAAGCTTGATACGCTGACTATTTTACATATCAGATTGGAGATTAGTTAAATATCCTTAATAAAAGTCCGACTGTTTCACGGTGGATACAGAGCTAGACTGAGGTAGAGGTGAGATTATGCCTTCTTTTTGCTAGAGATCATATCTTGCACCTACCCCGATAAATCCGCAAAAGGTAAATAAAGAGCGCAAAATATAACATTAGAGCAAGAATGTTGCTTAAGTACAAATAAGTAAACAATCAAACCAAACAAAAAGTAATATTACACAGAAAACCTTGAAAGCGACAAGATGCTGAAATAAGGCATTTTGCCTCATCTCAAAGTGCGATCGCTAAGGGCGAGGCTTTCCTGGGGAACGCGGGAGCGAACGCCCATCGTAAATGTTGGATTTGCTATAAGGCTAAAAACATGAGAGAAAGGGCGTGAAATGTATTCGTAAATTAGCAAGACAATAGACCTCTTGCAGAATTATTTTATGGTAAGATAGGGGGTTTTTAGCTTGATTAAACTCACTTATGCTATACGAGCAAACAAAAAAACTATCAAATCGAGAGTTCAAACGTCTGGTGGGAGTGCAAAGGCTGACATTTGATCAGATGGTCAAAGTCATGGGAGATACTACGGAAACCAAACAAACGCGTGGTTGTCGTCCCAAGCTAGATTTAGAAGACCAAGTTTTGATCTGCTTACAGTATTGGCGCGGAGCCGGAGACGCTCCGCCTCCGGAGAATATCGCACTTACTTCCATATTGCTCAAGATTGGCAGGTGTCAGAATCGACTGTTTGCCGTATCGTACACCGAATTGAAAACATACTGGTCGGTTCTGGTAAGTTTCGTTTAGGCGGAAAAAAGTCCTTGTTGATTCCATCACAGAAACCTTCAACAGTAGTGATGGATGTAACCGAGAGTCCGATTGAACGTCCTAAGCATGGTCAAAAGCGGTTCTATAGTGGCAAACAAAAAGAACATACCCTCAAATCTCAATTGGTGATTGACCTTGCGACCTTTGAAATCCGTTGTGTTGTCAACGGTTCGGGTCGAAGACATGACTACAAATTGTTTATCGATAGTAAAGTGCGTTTTCATCCCGAAACTGAAAGCTTAGAAGATAGTGGTTATCAAGGTATTACCAAGTTACATAGGAATTGTCGTTTACCAAAAAAGAAACCCAAATTGGGAAAGCTAACTCCAGAAGATAAGCACTATAATCGTTCTTTGGCCAGTCGTCGAATTGCAATTGAACACGTAAATCGACGTTTAAAAGTTTTTCGGATTTTAAGCCAACGTTATCGCAATCGTAGAAAACGGTTTGGACTACGTTGTCACTTAATTGCTGGAATTTATAATTATGACCTTCAAAAAGCTAATTAACTTGAAATTTCCCAACTCTATATAATACCACAAAACTTTTTTGCAAGAGGTCTACTGGATACTTTAGATAATTATCGACGGATCATCAAAGAGATATTAGTACCCTACACGCAAATTCCTTATTCGCACGCAGCTATTGAATGTAAAGCAGTCTTTGATAGCGAAAATGACAATTATTTACTGATAACTTTAGGGTGGGATAGTGTTAAGCGAATTCACGGTTGCTTAGTTCATCTTGATATTATTGATGGTAAAATTTGGGTGCAACGGGATGACACAGAAGATGGTGTTACCTACGAATTAGTAGCAGCAGGAATTCCCAAAGATAAAATTGTCTTGGGATTTCACCCGGAAAATGTTAGGCAACACACAGGATATGCTATTGCCTAACTTATTAAAGCTACCATTTAAGAGGTTGTTTGAAAAGTTGTGAAGTATACTCAAAACCCGACTTCCATTCCTCTAAGAGAAAGGTCGATAGGCTTTGAAACCTCCAGTCTTTAAAGATTACTTTCAATCAACTGGCGGTATTCGCTCTTTTGCTTCACACCTTTGACTTCCTTCACCAGTTCCTTATTTTTGAACAATTGAACCGTTGGCGTTCCTGTTACACCAGCATTTTCAGCAATATCTCGGTCTTTGTCGATGTCAATTTCCACAAAGTGAATTTTGCTGTCAAATTCATCCACCACTTTGTTTAAAATTGGCTTCAGGGTATGACAAGGGCCACAACCAGGAGAGACGTATTTAACAAGGAGTAAGCGATCGCTTTCATGGAACAATTTCCGTAAAGCATAACCTCCCTGATGGCGCGTCCCATTCAAATTAAATCCAGCTTCTTCCTCGGCTTCAGTCTTTTTAGCTGGCTGAGGTTCTAATTCATTATCTGCTGTTTCTGTCTGTTGATGGAATTCTTGAATCAAGCCACTAAATGACAACCAGCGTTCTGCCAACATCGCCGCCATACAGCCAGTACCCGCAGCCGTAATTGCTTGCCGAAACTCATGATCTTGGACATCGCCAGCAGCAAAAACGCCCTCTACACTGGTTTCTACAGTACCATGTTTGGTGACAACGTAACCCAGCTCATCCAGTTCTAATTGCCCCTTAAATAAAGAAGTATTGGGACTGTGACCAACGGCGTAGAATAAACCCTTAGCGTGCAGTAGGCTCTCTTCACCAGTTTTAGTATTGCGGACTTTCACCCCTTCCATGCGACCGTTACCGAAGATATCTACGGCTTCTGTGTTCCAATGCACCTGGATTTTTGGGTTGCTCAAAACCCGGTCTTGCATGGCTTTAGAAGCCCGCATCTTATCGGTGCGTACCAACATATTCACCTTAGAGCCGTATTTGGTGAGGTAAATTGACTCTTCCGCCGCCGAGTCGCCAGCACCAATTACAGCCAATTCTGCGCCGTGAAAAATTGGTGTAGCACCATCGCAAATTGCACAAGCGGAGATTCCCCGACTCCAAAATTCATGTTCGCTGGGTAAACCCAAACGCTTTGCTGTTGCACCAGTCGCAACGACGATGCTGTTGGTTTTAATTTCCCGATCTTGCGATCGCACTGTAAAGGGACGCTGACTCAAGTCAACTGAGATAACATCTTCAGTATATAGTTCAGCACCCCAGCGCTCCGCCTGCGCCTTCATCTGATCCATCAGTTCCGGCCCGGTAATCCCTTGGGGAAATCCAGGAAAGTTCTCGACTTCCGTCGTTGTCATTAGTTGCCCACCAGGTAATCCCCCAGCTTGGAAACCTTCAAATACAACGGGTTTCAGGTTAGCGCGTCCGGCATAGATGGCGGCTGTATACCCTGCTGGACCAGAACCGATAATTACTAAGTTTTCTACTGTGGGGTTAGTCATGATATTTATATGAACTCATAACGACTACGTTTAATATAGCATAATAAACTGTGATTGGCTATGCCAGATGGGAAGCGATTGGAAAATGCTTACGGTACTATAGGACTCGTATTTGATTTCTGAAAAAAATCAGTACACCCCGAAAAGGCTTCTTCTCATTCGGCTACGCTCACGGCAAGCCCACTCCCCACTCCCTATTTACAGTCCAAATAAACCTTGCGATGCCCTTCTCTACGAGACGCTACGCGTAGCTTGCTTCCACGAAGTGGTACGGCGCAGGTGTTACCCTGAGCTTGTCGAAGGGCTCAGGGTAACACCTGCGGGGGGCGGAGCGATCGCGGCATAATTTGCGACCATTTTTTAAGCTGACGTGTACTTAAAACAACTTTTTTCGCTATCCTAGATAAAGTAAATCATTCCCAGATCGCGCCGATGGTTGGTTTACCCGATTACATTTTGATGAGTGCAGAGGAGTATCTGGTTTGGGAACCCACCCAACAGCAACGCTACGAGTATTGGGATGGCGAAGTTGTGGCGATGAGCGGTGGTACACGCAACCATAATCGGATTTCTGCAAACTTCTTTAAGCTTCTAGATGATGCTTTAGCCGATCGCTCCTGTGAAGTATACATTGTAGATATAAAGGTACAGGTAGAACCGGGGCAAAAGTATTTTTATCCAGATGTTGTGGTGACTTGCGATGAGCGCGATCGCGATCCACAATTGGTACAATTTCCCTGCTTAATTATCGAAGTGCTATCACCTTCAACGGAAGCAGTCGATAGGGGGAAAAAGTTTGCCAAATATCGCCAATCTCCAACCTTGCAAGAATATGTCTTAGTACAAGTAGCTCAACCGGGTGTAGAAGTGTTTCGGCGCAACGAACAAGGTAAATGGGTGCTGTCGGAGTATAATTTGGATGAGATATTGCGACTGGAATCGGTGGATGTGGAAATAGCGATCGCACATTTGTACCGACAAGTGCAGTTTGAAACCGAAGCCACCGAAAATTGAACGCTTTTCACCCTTGACTTGGCTGAATCGCTTAGTTTTATACTAAGGAAATTTCCGTATAATAAATAGTTAGGTGGCAGAGTTATATTGGATTATGCAGATCAACTTAGTTCCAGTATGTGAACCTGGTGTTTCCTACGGTGGCGAGATGATGAGAGATGCAATCACTCGGTTCAGGAAGCGGCTGCTTGCTGTTATTATTGTTTGCCCCGAAGAAGATTTTGAATATTCAGATGAAGAAGCCAGACCTGATAACATTACTCGTGTCCATATTAATGCTGCGATCGCTTTATTTCGTGAGCCAGGAACTATCGGGCAAGTCACAGGATTCATTCATGAAAACGGAATGAACATTAATATATCTGGCACAGGCGGTTGGTATGGGCAAGAGTTTATGAAATGCTTGACTCAAAATAATATCCAGCCTTGACTTTTGGTCCACTCCATAACCCACCGTCATCTGGAGGTGATTGTAATTGTTCATAAAGTTGCTTTTGCTGTTCTGGAGTTAAGGCTTTTTGTTTCCCTCCAGGGCTATTTTTATGTCCGTCTACAATGCCTTCTACACCCAGAACATTGTAACAGCGAGCAATTTTTCGTACCCAATCAGTACTAAAACCTGTAATGGCTGCTACTTGCTCTACTTTCATTGGTTTTCCTGGTCGGCTCAACAGACGAATCACCAACCATCGGGTGCGTTCTTTTACGTCTCTACAACGACGGTAGCGCCCTTGTTAATTCTGCGTAGTTCAAGTGAGGAATGATTTTAATCCGAGTACGAGGCATAGCTGTACACCGATTTTACTTCTACTAAATAATACTATCTATTGCAACTTGGTATAATACTGCTTTTTATCGTACTTTCTGGCATGAGATTGCAAGTTTGCGAGTATTGAATAAACTCAGTGTGCCAGACTCGAAAGCCAAGAAAACTCTGAGAAGGCATATTTATGTTGGTGTAATAGCCTGTCTCGAAACTTACCTATCTGATGCGTTTATAAATACGGTTTTGTCGAACAAAGAATATTTTAGTTCCTTTTTTACCTCATTCAAAGACTTTAAAGAACAAAAACTTGGGATGAACGAACTTCTTGACGTTGCTAACAAAGCAGAAGAAATAGCCAAAAAGGCAATGTTAGAAGTCCTTTACCATAACTTACCTAAAGTTAGTAAGATGTACGAGGCAACACTTAATATCGTATTTCCAAATTTCTCTGAAATTCAGAAAGCTGTATTAATAAGGCACGATTTAGTACATAGGAATGGAAAAACAAAAGACGGAAAAGAGATTATTATTGATGACATAATGGTTGATGATCTTATCTCTAAAGTTGAAAGCTTCATTAGTGAAATCGACCAAAGATTGAACGAGAAAGATAACCATAACGCTTAATTTATTTACTATTGAGTAAATCAAGACCATTTTCGCAGATTTTTATGTACGCCTGCCAAATACCACATATAATCATCAATCTTGTAATTATCAGCAGCTTTAACTATATATTCCTGAGCTAAATCAAGGTTATTCTGGGCTTCATAATATAATCCCAAGTAAAGATGACTGTAAAAATTTCCCTTTATCCCTTCTGATTGACCGACAGTTAAAACATCATCTGGTGTACAATTTCCTGCATACAAATCATATACGCGCTGCATAATACGTCGAGGGTCATTTTTTACAGTTAGTAAAGATTTTTGTGCCTCTTCAACACCTAAGGAACGAGCTATGCAGAGATATCGCCATACTGTTTCTTCGACATCTTGAGCATTCACTGTCAAATCTATTTCAAATTGTTCAGCGCCCTCAGCAAATCTTTCTGCATAATAGTACGATAATCCACGTTGCCAGAGGTAGGGTTTGATACGGGTATCCAATTGCTCTGCTATGTCAAAATCTTGAATAGATTCATCAATCTTGGCTACTTGAAAGTTAACCATGCCTCGACGAATGTAAGCATTAGGATTTTTCGGTTGATTGCGAATGGTTTCGTTCCAGCGCTGGAGTTGATTTTCCAGAGAATTTGAAAAAAACATGAGTTTGTTGAATTGGAATAAGATGCGATCGCCTAGATTACGACAAAAAGCGATCGCATTGAGCATCTGCAAGATAAACTATTAGGTTATTGATAGCTTGAAAATAAAAAATCCGCAGAATTATAAATGAGCGATGCCTACGATCGGCTACGCCGACGCTGGACACTGACAGGAAAGAAAGCACTGGTTACAGGTGCCACCAAAGGCATTGGACTAGCTGTTGCCAATGAGTTCTTATCTCTGGGTGCAGAAGTCACAATTGTGGCACGGAATTCTCAGGATGTTGACCAACAACTAATTATCTGGCAACAAGCAGGATTACCTGCTTATGGGATTACGGCAGATGTTGCAACCCCTGATGGTCGTCAAGTCATCTTTGAGAAGGTTAGCAAAATCTGGGAGAAATTAGACATCCTGGTTAATAATGTCGGAACTAATATTAGTAAAAAATTGGTAGACTATACTTTATCTGAGTATGAGTTCATTATCCAGACAAACCAGACATCAATTTTTGAGATTTGTCGTCTGTTTTATCCTCTGCTTCAAAATGGGGAAAACAGCAGCATTGTGAATATAAGTTCTGTGGCGGGTTTAGTCTCGAATCGTACAGGCGCTCCTTATGGTATGACTAAAGCGGCTATAAATCAACTGACGCGATCGCTATCAGTTGAATGGGCTTCAGATCATATTAGGGTAAATACCGTAGCACCTTGGGCTATTCGCACGCCTCTAACCGAATCTGTACTCGATAACCAAGATTTTCTCAAATTAGTTCTATCCCAAACACCTATGGGAAGAGTTGGTCAACCAGAAGAAGTAGCGGGTTTAGTGGCATTTCTTTGTATGCCTGCGGCATCTTTCATCACTGGACAATGTATCACCGTTGATGGTGGATTTTTGGCTTTCGGTTTTTAAGTCTCAAAGCGAGATTTATCCACGAGGTAGAAGAAACTACTTGCATAATTTAGTATTGTAAAATTGGTGTCTTAAAATCAGGAAAAAACGCTCGTGGTTCCCATTAGAGATAATAATCCGACAAAAATCACACCTTATGTAACTTATGGACTGATTGCTGTCAACGTCCTCGCTTTTCTTTATGAAGCAAATCTTCCCCCACAAGCATTAAATGGATTTTTACACCTTGCGGCTGTAGTTCCACGAGAACTGACTTTAAGCTTTGGCGGTATCTCTCTACATCAACCAGTCCCAGAGTGGGCAACTTTGATTACCTCACAATTTTTGCACGGTGGTTTATTACACTTAGCTGGCAATATGCTGTTTCTTTGGATTTTTGGTAACAACGTTGAAGATAAATTAGGTCATGCCAAATATTTACTGTTTTATTTATCTTGTGGTGTTTTAGCATCTTTAACCCAGTGGTTCTTCGCTCAAGATTCTAGCATTCCTTCTTTGGGTGCGAGTGGTGCGATCGCAGGCGTCATGGGTGCATACATTCTCCGCTTTCCCAACGCCGAAGTTCTCGGTGTTGTACCTTTAGGGTTTTTCTTCCCAACTTTCCGCGTTCGGGCCTATTTCTTTTTGGGATTCTGGTTTCTCGAACAAGCTTTCTACGGATTTGCTAGTCTCGAAACACCTACTAACATCGGTATGGAAAGCGGCGGTATTGCCTACTGGGCCCATGCAGGCGGGTTTATCTTTGGGGCAATTCTCGGTCCACTGTTGGGTTTATTTAGCGATAAATCCCAGGAAGAATCTTGGTATAAGTAATTCTTCATGGTATCGTAGCGCCCCTGAATTATACTGGTTAATTTAACAGGTGAAATTGCCTAAACTTCGCAAATCCCAGCCGTACAGGGTATATTGCAGTTAGTGAATAAATTTAGGAAAAACACCTGTGTTTCCCCTCTACGATGAAAATCCAACGCGAATCACCCCGTATTTTACCTACGGGTTAATTGGCATGAATATTTTAGTTTTTATTCACGAGGTGAACCTATCACAGCCACAATTAAGTCAGTTTTTAAGTCAGTATGCAGTAATACCTCAAGAGTTAACCACCAATTGGAGTGGAGAATGGATAACGTTATTTACGTCGCAATTCTTACACGGCGGTTGGTGGCACTTAATCTCGAATATGTTGTTTCTCTGGGTTTTTGGCAACAATATTGAAGATCGATTAGGTCATTTCAAATATCTGATTTTTTATTTAGCGTGTGGTGCTTTAGCTGCCTTGTCTCAATGGTTTATTGGGATGAATTCTGAGATTCCTTCTTTGGGCGCAAGTGGTGCAATTTCTGGGGTTTTAGGTGCGTATATTATCCGCTTTCCCCACGCGAGAGTTAGGACTTTAGTTTTTTTGGGGTTTTTCATCACCACAATCAGAATTCCAGCACTAATCATAATTGGACTTTTCTTTGTGCAAAATGTGATCTCCGGTCTTGCTACCTTGCAAACAGCCGCTAAGATGAGCGTGGAAACTGGTGGAGTTGCTTATTGGGCGCACATCGGTGGTTTTGTTTTTGGGGTAATTCTCGCTCCCCTATTAGGGTTGTTTAGGCGTGACTAAGTACAAAATTTAATTAATTTGTAGGCAATTCTCTGTGTAAGGAACTTCCAAATAAAAAAATATCCAAAAATTTCTTGTGGTGCGGGCATCTTGCCCGCTAATCACCAAGGACGGGCAAGACTTTGGCGTGAGCGCTACTTCTCTTCTTAGGCTGCGCCAACGACAACGCTACTTCGACGTTGCTCAGTACCCTTCGGCAAGCTCAGGGCAGGCAAAGTCAGTACAAGTCAGTCGAACGCTGCCCATCCCACAAATGGAATAATTTATTTTTTGGAGTTCCCTAACTCTGCGCGACGGCAGTTGCTACAACGGGGAGCCACCCCCTTGCGGAGGTTCCCTCCGTTGGGGGGAGTGGTGTGGGAACCGCGGCAACGCGCTACCTCCCCTATGCGTTAAAACTTCTACCCTCAATTTGCCAAGGTTTTACCCAAAGCTGTACAAGCAATTTCAACTTGGCAATTGACTATTTGTAAACTATTAGTTTTTGCTGGCACTCGCGGAAACTTCTTCTGATTCTTCTACAATTTTCGATTTTACGTCAGATGTAAATGTTGATGATTGTGCAACTTCTTCAGGTAGAGAAACAATAATATCAGCGCCATTGATAATTACTCCCAATAACCCCAGTTCCGATTCAACCAATTGATCAATAGCCTCACCTAGCATATTCTCTTCTGTATAGTGTGGTCGCGTCACTAATACAATCCCATCGCTGTAAGGTTGGATTAACAAAGGGTCATTGGATATGCTCAGAGAACTAGTATCTAAAATAACTAAATCAAAACGTTCGCGGACATCTTCGATCAGCCGCCGCATTTCGCTAGATTCAAGAATAGCAGCTGATTGCCGCACAGGGCCAGGGCTGGGAAGAATGTATAAATTTTCCACATCAGGAACTAAACGAATACATTCACTTAAGTTAGCGTAATAACGCAGGGGTTCAAGAGTGGCGTTGGGGTCAGGAATTACTTTCAGGGATGTACAACAAGAAGCCGATCGCAAATCTGTTTCGATAATCAAGGTTCTTTTACCAGCACGGGCTGAAGCTATACCCAAGTTATATGCACTTGCCGTTTTACCCTCTAGGCTACTGGTGCTAGTAATCAACACCACCTTTAAGTTTTTACCACCAATCCGGCGCAGATTACTACGGAATTTCTCATAAAATTCTAAATAAGGAGAATCGGCAGAAAGTAGCACAGGCACCGCTTCAAGCTGCAAATCATCAACTGGCATTAAAGGCAATTCTCCCAACAATGCCACTTCCCGTTGTTTGAGGCTCTCGCGGATATCTTCCCTGGTTTTGAAAGTCGCTTCCATCGCTCCCAAAAAAAATATCACCCCGCCACCAATCAACACACCTAAGAAACCACCTACAGCAAGGATAATAGGCACACTCTTGGGAGGTTTGATGTCAGCAACGAATGTGGGGAGTCTGGCAATGCTGAGGCTGCTAGTGGTTTCTGCCTCTGCGGTTTTAGCATCGGTTAACTTCACCTGCATTTGGTCATAGATGGCCTTTTTGAGTGTAACCTCCTGTTCTAAACGCGATCGCTCTAATTGCTTATTGGGTATCAGAGAATACTCTCGCCGCAGTCGCGCTTCTTGTTGAATTTCTTGGGCTAGTTGTTGTTGCAGCGTCTCCCCTTGGGTTTGCAAAGACACCATTTGGTTTGCCAACTGCTGACGTGCTGGATCTAAGCTACTTTGGCTGCGAATATTTGCAAGGTTACCCGGAAGCGGAGCTACCGTACCTTCACCACCTAACACCTCTGCGGCACGTTGTTGCAGCAATTCCTCAGCAGCTTGTTTCTGACGCAGCAACTGAACCATCGTTGGGTGTTCCGGTCGTAAATCTTTTCTGAGTACGGCGATTTGCGACTCACTTTGATAAATTTGCGATCGCAAGTTGGCAATAATTGGATCGGCACTCAAAGCAGAAGAAACATAAGCCTGTCCGACTGTTAAGCCTAACTTATTTTGTAAACTGCGAACTTGACCATCAACCCCAGAAATAGTTAATTGAATTTGCCGTTGCAGATTTTGGCTGGCAGTAATAGCACTTAACAAACTGCCATTCTCGGCTGCTAATATTGCCGTTCGCTCGATGCGATCGTACTGTTCCAACTTCTTTTCAGCAATTTGCAAATCCCGTTTAGCTTGTGGTGTGCGATCGTTAATCTTTCGAATAATTGCCTGTAATCGCCCAGTATTGATATCACTGCTCAACTTGATCATTGATTGCATCAATTCTGTCAAGACCTGTATAGCTCTTTTAGCGTCAGTATCTACATATTTCAATTCCAAGATACTAGATTCCAATTCTCCAGTCCTGGGGGTTTTTTTAGGTAAAGTAAGGGCAATACTGTCAGCAAGCTTTTTCGGATTGACACCGGCTTTCTCTGCCACTCCTGCAATTATCTGGTTTGATAGTAAAACATCTTCATTCAGTTCCTTTCCTTGCTGTTGGATTTGACTACCAGTTGTAGAGAAAGAAACTGGTGGGCCACTATAGGTAAGTGCAGCAGATCCGATATAACTAATAGGTGGCTCTGGTTGCATAGCCACCACAGTTGACCCTGCTACAACTAAAGCAAAACTGGCTAGTCCAATCCACTTATATTTCTCAAAAGCAATCAGATAACGCTTAACAATTGGTGGGGTCATGGTCGCTTCACTCCAATTCAAAATTCAAAATTAGGAAGCACCAAACTCAAGATAGTGGCTTTGATACAAGCACACTATCAACTTCCTACTGTATATATCGGTTGATCTCTTTAATATTTTTCTATTAATGAATTCAAACATAAGTTGGAGATGTGGCTTGCTCCACTCCCAACTATTTCCAGATTGTATCCTGATTTTATAATTACTAATTTGATCCATTGCCACCGACGTTTCTAAAAAATTGCAGAAAAGATTGGACATTGAAGAAAGGTTGGGTAATGGTAGTCAGTAAATTAGTAATCTTACTGATCAGGTTCCGACCAACAACAATAACATCATTATCTTGAAGTGGCACATTTTGAGAGGCATCACCGCCTAGAGCTTTTTTAGCATCAAGTTTCTGGGTAACAGCTTTGCCTTGTTCAGAATCAAAGCGAACCAGAGCGATATCCCGGAGATTAGCAGAGTCGAGATTTACTCCTCCCAAAGCATCTACAAATGTACTGCCGTTAGGCAACGCTTGAGTGGTAAAACCTCCCCCAGCGTAGTTTAAAACTCGGACTCTAATCTGTGGTGTGGCCAAGGATGAACGTGCTACTAAATTGCGGTCATAACCATCATCATTACCAACTTCACGACGGGGCACGAGTACCGCATCTCCATCTTGTAAGCGTAAATTAGGGATTGAACCGCCATTTTGCAGTGCTGCATATAAGTCAATCCTTTGTGAAATCACCGAACCATCGATTAACTTCCGGCGTACTTGCACTTGTCGCAGGTCTGCATTCAACGTTGAACCACCAGATATTAGCAAGGCATCAGCAACGCGGGGTGTTGATGAATTAATCGGATAAATTCCTGGTTTAAATATTTCCCCACTAATAGTAACTTGAACTGGTCGCGTCCCTGCCAAGGATACTACCACGATTGGATCTGGTACAACGCGACTCAAACCCAAGCGAATTTTTTCTTGAGCTTCTTCCAAAGTTAAACCTTGTAATGACACCGTTCCCACTTGCGGCACTACAATGTTACCTTCTGGACTAATTGCAGCTTGAAAACTGAGGTCTTGACGCTGCGTTGCTAAACCTAAAACTATTACCGGATCAACTACATAACGATTTAAACCCAAGCGAATTTTTTCTTGAGCTTCTTGTAAAGTTAAACCTTGTAAGGAAACTGTTCCCAGTAACGGCACCACAATATTACCTTCTGGGTTGATTAAAGCTTGAAAGCTCAAATCTGGAAAGCGCTGAACTGAAACGCTAATTCCATCTCCTATTCCTAAGCGGTATGGGCCAGGAGGACGCTGAAGCACAACGCCAATTACATCTCCTGGCCCCAAGAGGTAGCGGCTGAGTTGGGGGGAAATTTCGTCATTTGCACCTGGAGGCACAACCTCAGTACCTGGCAGTGGCGAGGGGGGTTGCGCTGGTGATTGTCCTTGAGATGGAAAAGGCAGGGCAACGACAAGTTGGATAGGTGTTGTTAAGAAAACTCCTATTTGAAGACTGACAAAACACAGGGCGCTGAATCCACGCATATAAGAACTGGGATCTATGAACATCGGTGCAGGAAATACTGATATAGGAATTAGTCGCGCCGAGTGGCTATTTTACCTATGAATGTCCTAAATGTATCTTCTATCTCCAAGTATTTACCAAGAAGAACAGGAGAGTTTACCAAAATTTTATTTCTAACTTCATAATTAATATTGTTAACATCTTTTAGCTCAGTTTCAGCCTGAACGCAATTTATTGAGATACTGTTGATGAATCTCTGGACAAAGGTATATGTAACAGACTCTACAAAGGGCCTGCCATGAATACAGTTTGCACTGTTTCACCTATAGACTGAGCTAAAGGCCAAGATGTTTCTACTTGCCCCAAAGGTTCCATTGGAATCAGAATACTGACGGCCACCCAAGGAGTGCGTTGCTTATGCCACTGTGCCAATTGATCCGCCAAAAACCAGTGTAACGGTGAGGGATTTCCGCCGTCTGGCATAGCGTACCATTGCAAGACAGCGAAGGTTTGCTGTGGTGTGGAGGCACGAAAAAACCTAGCTTCTACTTTAGTTTCAACATTAGAAGTCAACTTTGCAGGCGGTTTCACAGTAAATTCAGCAGAGCGAGATTGAGCTACATCCCACTTTCCCCAGCGTGACCTTCCCCAGCCATTAACCTCTGCCCACTCTACCTCTGGTTGGTCCATCGGCCCATTTTGGGGCAGCAAAAGCAGGATTGCCTGGGATGGAGAACCTTCTTTTTTAATTACCTGCAAAGACCATTTATGTTCGCCAATTAGCTGTTCTGCTTGTTCAATGGTTTGCCAACCAGGAAGGGTTAACCCAGTCTTGCGGATTTGTTTTAATTCCTTGAGGGTAGTAACTGGTGGCAGCTGTTTCCATTGCCAGTGTCCTGTCAGGTATCCGGGAACCCCTCCTATTGCTAGCAGCAGTAGTAATAACAAGAGTGCTGCTACTTGACTCAATTGGTTTTGCTTGAAAAACTTGGAGAAGGAAATCATCAGTAAAATTTATAATACTTAGGCAAAATTTTACTTCATAAAATTATACTATGAGTTCAGTAATATTTATGACTTACGCATCAGCGAGGAAAAATTAAGGGTGATGAGGGAGATGAGGGAGATGAGGGGGACAAGGAGAATAATTCATGCCCAATGCCCAATACTTCTCTTCTTAGGCTGCGCCAACGACTTCGCTACTTCGACCCTTCGACGTAGGCTCAGGGCAGGCAAGCTCAGTACAAGTCAGTACAAGTGCCCAATACTTCTCTTCTTAGGCTGCGCCAACGACTTCGCTACTTCGACCCTTCGACGTAGGCTCAGGGCAGGCAAGCTCAGTACAAGTCAGTACAAGTGCCCAATGCCCAGTGATTCTAACTTTCTGCTTCTTGCTGTGTTTCTAGAGATGCTGAAAAATAACTATTAATCCAATTCAACAAGGGCACTAATGACACCAGCATACAAGCAGAGTAAAGATCACCACCCCAACCCTGATGCAACCATGTAAAAGCCGCTTCTTGACCTGTGCCGTGAAAGAAAGTCAGTAAAGTATTACGAATGATATTGGCACTAGTACTAACGATCGCAGCAATAGATAAAAACGATATGGTTGTGGGGCGTGAAGACAAACCATCTGTCCAATAAAGCAACATCAAGCCTACGTAGAGAGTCGTAAACAACATTTTCAGCCCTGCACAATAGGGCGCAACTTCCACAATCCGTCCTCCCACGTAGAGATTTGCCTCAGACACGGTTACTTCCATACCAAATTGATTCAGTATGAAGCCTGCGGTGCCAGCGATGAAGCTTTGGAGAGGCATGGTATAGGGAGCAATGAGATAGGGTACTGCTGTTGGGGTTGCCAGAAATACTAATAGCAGGGGGAATCCTTGCGATCGCAAACCTGAGATTCCCTTAAACCACAAGCATAATCCCGCCAGTATAAGGGGCAAGGAAAGGTTAACCCACTCTGTAACACCGCTAAGATAAAACACTGCCCCTAATAACAAGAAAACAGCGCCCAAAGGATGGCTGGTATCTGGCAAACGTTTCCACTTTTTCCGGTTGAGCCAGCCCAGATAAGCAGCAAATGGTAAACCGATAATCCCGTGGCTGAAATATTCGTGTTCTGTACTGATATTTTTGTGCAGCCAACCATCCAACCAGTGCAACAATATCGGAGCATAAAGCAGCAGCAAAACGCCTAAAATCGCTAGATTTAATAAGCCTGATGCGTCTCTGTTTTTAATCTGTTGCTGGAGTGCCATGATTTTCAGTAATTTAAAAACTTTGGGTATTAGTCATTTGTCATTTGTCATTAGCAAAGAATAAAGAACAAATGACTATCTTAACGAAAAAATAGGCATGAATTAGCTTCAGGCAACCACGGTACTAAGGTCAGCAGGAGATAGGTTATCTGCCTTATAACTCGTTGAAACTGCATGAGCGATCGCAGCGACAACTTCTTTGATTTGGCTACTACTCAAACCAGGATACATCGGTAATGATAATATCTGCTTTGACAGTTTTTCGGCTTGGGGAAAATCCCCAGGCTGATAGCCTAAGTTGGTGAATGCTGGCTGGAGATGACAAGGAATTGGGTAGTGAATGCCAGTTTGAATTCCTACTGCTGTAAGTTTTTCCTCTAGTTGCTGGCGTTTGATTGGGCAAGAATCATCAACTTTAATCACATAAAGATGATAAACGTGTCCTGTACCACTTTGGTTTTCCATAGGGATAATGCCAGCAGTTGCCAAGGGTGCTAGTTGAGCATCATACTGCTGGGCAATAGTCAAGCGATCGCGATTCCACTGTGGCAAATATGGTAGTTTCTGGTGCAAAATCGCTGCTTGCAAAGTATCCAAGCGGCTATTCGTACCTGCTTCAGTATGAAAATACTTTTGCGATGCCCCATAATTTCGCAAGCGCCGCATCTTCAGGGCGACATCTGAATCTCGTGTCAGCACCATTCCTCCATCCCCAAATGCTCCCAAATTTTTGCTGGGATAGAAACTAAAAGCTGCTGCTATTCCTACTGAACCAGCGTGATATCCGTCTCTTTGGGCGAGGTGTGCTTGTGCTGCATCTTCAAAAATTAGTAGTTTGTAGGTATCGGCAAAGTTGAATAGTTCACTTGGTGATACCATCTGACCATAGAGATGCACAGGGATAATTGCTTTGGTATAAGGCGTAATTGCCTTTGCTGCTTCTCTTAAGTCAATTAAAGCGGTTTGGTGATCGCAATCTACCAGAATTGGCTTGGCACCAGCACGTAGCACCCCAATTAAGGTTGCAATAAAAGTGTTTGCTGGTAAAATCACTTCATCGCCAGCACCAATATTACACGCTTGCAATCCCAGAGCGATCGCATCTGTTCCTGATGCCACACCAACTCCATATTCTGCCCCAGATACTGCCGCAAATGCTGCTTCAAAATCTGAGAGTGCTTGCCCTAAAATAAAATCTCCCCGTTCCAATACAGATTGGATTGCATCTTGTAATTGCATTTGAATTGGTTCGTGTTGTAACTTCAAGTCTACAAAAGGAACTCTAATAGTCATTTTATTCATTATCAATTGTCCTCAAAAAATATTTCATCCTCTGCAAAAAATAGAAAAACCCGCTCTATTTTCAGCGTGAAATTGTAATAGGTTCAATCTATCGGATCAAGAGTTATATCAACTATCTATGATTGTCCGCGATCGCTGCTAGCTGTTATCTGTAAAAATAGCTATAAAGATTACATAAATATAATTTTTGTAAGTAAATTTACGTTAAAGATTGCCAGAGGAGTTTTCCCTTCTGTTGCTATTGTATCCTTAGGATTAGCTTACCCTGACTGAATCAAAATTTAACGCAGTCTGATTGCAAAATCTCAAGCAAGCGAAACTACACCCCTGCTAAATATATAACATTCAGCACAAGTAAATACTAAGTAGTAAAGACCGCTTTGCCGACTTAATCGAAGGGGTAAAAAGTTTTTGTCCCAAACTTGTTTGTCAGAGGCAAAATTAGGGAATGCTTAAAGATAGGAATTGATAACCTAGAAATAGGACTTGGATCAATTACAGTATCGAGAAATTATTAAGGTAGCAGTGGCAATGGTAGAGCCTGAAAACAAATTATTTGCCCTAAAGGATGGTTGGGATTCTCCTGAATCAAGAGAACAACAACGCCTCAAAGCTTTGTCAGATTTAGGTTTGCGGCAAGCAGAAACGATTCCGGTTTTTGAAGAAGCCACACAGACTGCTGCCCACTTTTTGGAAGTACCAATTTCCATTCTGGGATTTATAGATCAAGAACGCCACTGGTTCAAGTCGGCAGTGGGCTTATCTAGGCTGGGATTAATGAATCATTTGGCACAAAGCCGCCAACTCTCACGCCGGGAATCCTTTTGCACTCAGGTAGTAGAAAATTCTCAATTATTTGTAATTAATGATACGCATAAACTTACAGATCCAGTCCTTGCTAGCAGCAAGTTGGTACAGGATTATGGTATCCGTGCTTACTTAGGAGCGCCACTGATTGATGCTGAGGGGAATTGTTTGGGTGCATTGGCGGTGATGGATTTAGTGCCGCGCAATTTTACACCGCGAGACATTGAGTTTTTACAAATCATCGCTCGTTGGAGCATGAGTGAATTTGAGCGTAACCGACTCCTGCAAGGGAAACTCAAATCAAGGACTCCCAAGAACACTCCGATATTTTCACTCAATGACGAACCTAACGCTGAGATTAAAATCACCCCACCCACTAAAGATAGCGACTCTGTTTCTACCAAGCAATTGAAACTGGAACTTTTAGCCCAGCTAACTCACGAGTTACGCACGCCCTTAACATCTGTACTCGGTATGGCTAGTGTTTTAGGACGTGAGATTTATGGGCCTTTGACGACAAAGCAGAGAGAATATTTGGAAATTATCCAACACAGTGGTCGGTACTTACTTTCCCTAGTAAACGAAATTACCGAACTAGGAGCTATGGATGAAAACGCTACTGTGCTGAATGTAGCTCCTGTGGATATCGAAATGCTATGCCAACAAGCTATCAATACCCTTGAAGAAGTGGCTAATCGCCGCGAGCAAGATATTCGCCTCTCTATAGAACCGGGACGCAATCGCATTTGGCCTTTAGATAAAGACAAGGTACGGCAAATCCTCTATCACCTGGTTTTCAGTGTGATTCAACTTGCGGCTACAGGTAGCGTTGTTCGTATCCATGTCTCTTACAAGGAAGATATACTCAACATTACTATTTGGGTTTCCCATCCTTGGCTAGGCGACGGCATAACTGAGGTTGATCCCTACTTCCGTCTTAATTCTTTATCGCTGCTGGATCTGACAGGTGAGGTAGCAACTTACAATACTCTTGCAGAAAGCCAAGAGCAACCAGATACTTCATCAGTAACAGTGGACAATTCCAAAAAATTGAGTGATTCCCATTCAAAATTCTTTGCTACTAGTTCAGGTATAAATTTAGCTAAATCACACGGAAGTCTTTCTCGTGAAAGCTTGGGTCTATTGCTAAGTTGTCAGCTAGCAGAGTTGCACGGTGGACAAATTTTGATTCAAGGTTCACCAGAATCAGGATATCGTTACGTGCTTTCTTTGCCATTGCAACTGCCGACTCCCTCAAAAGGAAGTAGCGATGTCTGATTATATGGGGATTGGGAAAGACGTATTTTCTATCTATTTGTTGTGTACTAAGTACAACATTTACGGCTATTTTCAGGTAAATAGACCACGCGGTAGGGGCACAGCAATGCTCATTGGTGTCAACTTAAGTTAAAAGATGTAATCTAGGAGCATTGAAGCAGATGTT
>NZ_JABXKJ010000026.1 GCF_017115085.1 Nostoc sp. NMS7
TTTAAAGAAAAGCAATTCTCGGTAGTAAATCCAAAAGTCATCCAAAAATTTGTCTAAAGTCTGTTGATGACAACCAACAAAGGGATTTAACTTTTTATAATGTCTAGCTTCATGTACCCAGCATAAAGCTAAATTATCTGTTATTAACTTAAACTGGGGTGCGTCGTCGCAGACAAGGATTTGTACTACCGGAATTGAGGATTGCTGATGGTAAAAAGCAATCGCCGCAGCTTCTAAAACACGAGTACGATGTTGAGAACTCAGTTTGTTTAAATGCTGATCCAGCAAAGAATTAAACCTATCCGAAGTCAACGCTGTTTCTTGAGGCAATAATTTGATTCGATTCTTCCACTTGGTAGGTAAATTTAAGCTATCTAATAACTCGTATGTCAGTGGATTCAGAATAAACTTAAGCTCTTGGCTGTTCTGTAATACCCCAAGTACGCTTAATCGGTCTTTTTTTTGCGTTGTAGAATAGACTGTGTACAACGGGTTACAAATTACATTTGTTGTGTGATTTACCCCTTTAACACGCGCACTTGTTTGGTCTAAGTGTTGCCAAGGACTGCTCGCTAATCCGGATACGTATACTTCATTAAACTCGGTTTCAAAGTCGCTTTGGTTTTTGATTAGTAGATTCGATAAATATCCTGCTGACATGGAAATACCAATATTTTCTAATAACTCTAATAATTTCCCTTGAGTCATATTACCCCCATAGTAAAGGCTCATTACTAAAGCTTTTACTCCTGGACCAAATTCTCCGTCATATCCGAGCGGTAATTTTGCTAAATAGGTTTTTCCTGTTTGGGGTGAGTAATATTTCTGCTTACGGAAAAGTACGTTATCCGTTTTTAAGAAGATATCTTGAACAATTACTTCCTCATAACCCTTGAATTGTGCGTCTTCTGGTAATTCTGATTGAGGATATTCTACAATCTCTGACCGATCTATTTTGATATTTGCTTTTTTGCTACTCTTACTGTGCGAAGAAGGCGTTTTGCGTTCTTTTTCTGATGAATGGTCTTTCTTAAACCCCTTCAAGTTGGGTTTGATGTCTGGTTTACCTTGTTCTCCTTTAAGATGGTTGTTTTCATCTCGTAACTTTTGGTTTTCTTCTTCTAAATCTTTGATTTTTGAGTGAAGTTGCTCTATTAGGTTCAATAAAAGTTCTACAGTTTGACGCACAGCATTATCTGCAATCTCTTTTGGGTCGATTGTTTGTAGTAATGCCGATACTTGTTTATCTGAAAATGGTTTCTGCGTCATGCACTATATTCTACAATCCGGTGTGACCCTTTGTATCCTCTTATTTTTCTTCCTATCCCCTATTTATTGAGCGGATACAGTGAGGCGGTCAATTAAAATTTTGCCGATCCGAATAACAAGAGTGATGAAAAACCAAATAATCAGTAGTGCCAGGGGCCTGGCTAAAGCGTCCGTCGACCATCTCATGAGGTAGGGGACGCGATACATGATGACTACAATCCCGATGTACCACATCAGAATAAATGCCCAAAACAGTAGCCATGTGAGCAGAGAATAGATCCCCAGTTGGTGCTTGAGGCTAAACTGTCGCCGGATCGTGTCTAGAAACTGCGATCGCTGATGGGCGATTGTGTCTGCATCTGTTTTCTTTTCGCTGGTGTCTATTGTGTGAATAGTTGTGGATGTTTCTGCCTCAGATCGCTTGACCACACCCTGTTTTACCGCAGCTATCTGCTCTTGATGGCGAACTTGCAATGCCGTCTGTTTGCGAATTAAAGTTCGCCGCAGTAACCACAACACAACACTCCCCAACACTAAGCCGATGCTGATTTGCAGTGCCTGTCCAATTCGTTGCCACAATACCTTATGTGAGAAGAGTCTATTAATGCGTTCTACTTCTGCTTGTAATATTTTTTGCCACTCCTGCGCCAATTCCTCCAGAGTTTTTCCGTGGTAGTCAGCATCTGGCTCTGTTACAGTCACCAGCCTTAAAGGACGGGTCGTTTGATCGTCACTTAGCTGGAGGATTAAATCCTTATTCAAAATGGCAATAGAAACCAGAGGAGTTTGTTTAGCTTTGTTAGTTCGGTCGAGCGCTCGGATCAGCCGTTGCGTAATTTCTTCGGCACGTACCTCTACTGGAAGAGATCCGTCTGGCGGTTGGCTACGATTAAAAACAGTGGGAGAGACAATCTCAAACAATAAGTTTCTGTCTAAGGGTGAATGCACAGAGGCAATTTCATACATACCGAGGCGGGTAACACCACTAGGTGGCTGGTGCGGATCGTTAGAGGCTGTGGTAGGTAACGAAGGCAGTTGACTGTGAGCGATCGCACTCCAAGCAAATACTATTGCGATCGTCATCACACTGACTAGCACAAACCGAATTATTGAATGGAGGAAGCGATTAAACAAGAACATAATCTATGGGAAAGTGATTGAATAACTGATATTAGCATTGGTCATCTCCGACTTTAATTTATTATCATCAATTAATTTTAGATATTTTAGGGTTATTAGATAAAACTTGGCGATTGCTTCCTATACAAAAGCTCTAGAATTCAGAAATTGCAAAAGTTTTCGGAGAGTGACAAAACGAAATAGTTTAAAAATATTTTGCAAGTGTTAACTAGCAAACGCACATTTATGAAATAATATCAAATGTCATCTTCGTTGTCATAACTCAAGAGTTTTATGGTGATGAAATCATCAAATTCGTTTTTAGCAGTAGCACTGGCGATCGCTTCTTTGAGTTTTCCCGTATCCGTCAAAGCCGATACCGTGAATGCCCGTTGCGATGTGTTCCCAAAAGGAGAAGACCGCGCCACATCTTCTGGTTCCTGTACCTTTTCCCAACGGCAGGGTGCGGTTAGCATTGAACTGGAAAATGGTCGTCGCTATGACCTGCTCCCTGAGGTGAATCGACCCGGCAATTATCGCGATCAAAATGGTGATGCTGCCTATCGACAAGCTGGACTTGGCGACCGGGGACAGATTTATCGTCTCGCCACTGAGTCAATTTTTGTCTATTGGGATACATCTGCCAATCGACAAAACTCAGTTAACAGAAATCGTAGGACTGCTGCTAGGCGTCAGCCTGAAGCGGGTACTACCGTCTCTCGGTTGAGTGATTTAGTGGGGGCAAGGGCAGGACAGGCAGAAAACACAGTGAAAAAACGGGGCTATCGATGGGTCAAGAGTGATGATTCGGGAAATTCTGTCTATAGCTACTGGCTAGAAGGCAAAACCAACTACTGTGTAACGATCCTAACAGAGCAAGGACGCTACCAATCGATCGTTTACACCGGTGGTTCAGGAGATTGTCAGAAGTAGTTGCTATCTGGAAAAACAATCCAATTTAGAGGGCATTGAGAGGATGTCTTAAAAGTTAGCCGAGAAACCTGAAACCCCCATTCCTTCATTCAGGCATAATATCTGAAACGCTGATTTTTTCGTGAAGAAGCATCGTCCAAGGGACTTCTCAGACATTATGCCTTAAGGAGTGGATATTACATATCGGCTCAATAAACTGGGGTAGTACAGAACATAAAAAGGTTTGCGAGGTATATGCAGCGTTATCAAATATAACAGACGCAAAAACTTCTTATCTGTGACTGACAGTGGCACTTCACGATCGCCTTACCAATTCTGAACCGTTATTTTCCTTAATAATCACGATACATTTTTAACATGAAGCTTCAAAATTTGCTTTTAGCAGTCACAACCGCGATCGCTTCATTTGGTTTCTCTGTAGCCGCGAAAGCAGAGACGGTAGAGGCGAATTGTGTCATCTATTCAAAAGTGGAAATTGGCAAGGTGGATACTGTACCCTGCACCTTTTCACAACTACGACAAGGCATAGTGACCATTCAACTCAGCAATGGCAAATACTATTTCTTACAATCGCTCGGTAAACGCCCCGGAAGCTATCTCGATCAAAAGAGTCGAGTAGTCTACCGACAAGATGCACTCGGCAGCAAAGGTCAAATCTATCAATTTCCTGATGAATCGATCTACCTCTACTGGATTACTCGTGCATCTACTCAATCCCAATCGATTCGCCTCAACCCTTCACAAACGCCAAGCACACAGACGGCCAATCCAGTTCAAGCTGCCTCTGGATTTGCCGCGCCACCTTCGCCGCAATCATCTCTCGACCGCACGACTCAAATCCCTTGCCCCGTTGCTGTTGCGCCAGAAGAAATCGACGGCAAAACGACGAGCTGTGGCATTCTCACCGTTCCCGAAAACTATAGCCAACCCAACGGACGCAAAGTTGAAATTACTTACACCATTTTCAAGAGCAAGAGTCTTTCACCCCAGCCCGATCCCCTCTTAGTTTTACATGGAGGACCGGGCAGCAGCGATATAATGGCTCTAGGAGTATTCCCTCAATTTTATGAACCTCAGCGTCAGACCCGTGACGTGATTCTATTCGATCAGCGCGGCTCTCGATTTTCAGGCGATCTGGCTTGTTCTCCCACCTTCGTTGCATTGGATACGCTGGCTAAAGATTCCAACAGCGAATGGCGCAATAGGTATGCTGAATTTACTAAAAAATTTGCTGCCAGTCTCAAAAAAGATGAGTCTAACCTTGCTGAGATACTCTCATATTACAAAGTCTGCTCTGAGTTACTAAAGGCACACGGCTTCGATCTCAATCAGTACAACACTGCTAACAATGCCACAGATGCGATCGATCTGGCGACAGCATTGGGTTATCAAAAGGTCAATCTCTACGGCATTTCTTACGGGACTTATCTAGCATTGCGAATTATGCGCGACTATCCCCAACGTCTGCGGAGCGTCGTGTTGGATTCCACGATTCCCCCTCAAGTGAAAAAGTACGAAGTTGTACCGAGGGATTTGGAAGTAGTGATGCTGAATTTGATTGAAGACTGTCAGAAGGATACCGCCTGTAATGCAGCGTATCCCAATCTCAAAGCACGCACGATCGCGCTTCTAAAAACACTTGCTAAGAAACCCATTGCGATCGCGGGAACTGATAAAGCAGTGTCCGTGACAGATTTTGCTGCCTTAGTTGAATCAGTGAATATCGATCTAGATGCACGCAAAGCTGCTTACATTCCATTAATCGTGTCGGAATTAGAACGAGGCATCACCACGACTTATACAGGTGTTGTATCAGGCAAGATTTTCCCGACTCCCGCAACTAAGCCGATTCCGATTGGTCGTTCGCAAGAACTTCTTGCCAAAGCGGATGAGTTGCGAGAACAAGCCCGCAAACTTTTGAGCGAAACTGCCAACTTAGCCCAAGCCAATCGTCCGTCTCAGAAATGGGTACAGCAGGTATTGACAACTATCGAAACCCTGCCAGGAAAAGAACGCCCCAAAGTGAAAGCTAATTTTTATGGCGTAGGCTTTCAAACTCAAAAACCGCGCGATCGTAGTGTTTTAATCACCTCGATCGCGGAAATCTTCCCAGAGAACAAAAGACAGCCGCTGATTCAAGCTTTGCAAACGATGTCAGAGACAGAAATCCGTCATGTTTATGAATCGATTGGGGCTATTTTCCGCTCTGTCCTAAAGATAGATGCCATTGAGGCTGAGGGTGTGTTTAGAAGCTTCGATTGTCAAGATTTAGTCCCTCCTAGCAATAAGGATCGGACGCTGGCAACGTTTGAAGCGCTGGAGATGCCTGGTTTAGGACTAAATCGAGCGATCGCTGCTCGGCAAGCCTACGCCATCTGTCAAATCTGGTCTGTCAAGCCTGCTCCCAAGCGCGATCGCGAAATCGTAAAAAGCAATATTCCTACCCTAATTCTCCAAGATCGCTATGATGCTCAGACACCTACAACTGTGGGCAAACAGGCACTAGCAGGATTGACAAATGGCACATTGATAGAATTTCCCAATTTCGGGCATGGCGCTCTTGTATTTTCGCAATGTGCTAGAGATGTAGGAGCCGCGTTTGTGATGAATCCCACTTCATCTCCCAATGCAGCGTGCAGGGAAGCTTTGAAAACCAAGTTCGTGCTGCCTCCAACTTCCCCAAACTAGGTTGTCATGGAGCATCCTGCTAAAGCCAATGTCAAAGACCGCGATCGATTCTAGATGATGCGTTATTCGCCGCATTCCCAAATACAGTAGCCGCATTTCTACCACCATTGGCAAAGCTCAGGATGAACTGGCGTTACTTATTGGGACTTAGACAAAAAGTAGCCAGACTAGAAACGAGTTCTGCCACTGCTCCAGTCGCCTGAATCGCAACTACCACGGAAATGCTCAATCCCATTAATGGCAATTCGTCCACTGCGTCGATCGATTTCAACACGCGGATGATTTAGCCCATTCACTCGGTATTTTCCCGTGATTTGCTCAGGTGTGACACGGAGATCGTTGAGGTTCCACCATCCATTAGTACCGCCTGAATTAATTGGCGGGATGAGCTTTCCGGTCAGATGAATTTTTCCCTGCATATTACGAATCTCGACTTGAACCTCGGAATCGAACTCGTTTGTTGAAGACTCTATACGATTTTGCAGTTCATAGCGATGACGATGTGAGTTCCATTCATAGCTGTTACGGCTTTCAAGACTTGGTTTGCGACCTTCACCGTAGCAGATTAAGGTCAGTCTTTGGCGCATTGAGTCGTCACTGTGGCGCTCAGGTGCGCTTTGCTCCCGGAGATAGGTATCGATCGCAGCTTGAGCTTTACCAATTTCTCTTGAACTACAGGAACGACCATTTTGAAGTAGCTCCCCTTGAGGACTAAAAAGGACAGTGCAACCGCTTCCTCGTGTCATCCCCGTCACACTTAAATTACCGTTGTCTATAGTGTCGATTACCGCTTGAGCATTCACAGAACTCGCAACTGTAAGTGTGAGTAAACTCAGCGCGATCGGCGTTAAAGCGCGCAATGTTTTCATTGTTATGTTGATTGTTGTTTTGAATATATATGAATTGATTGGATCGCTCTATCACCAGGAGGTTGAATGGTAGAGTCAGTACACCGAAAAGTTATGTCAACGCCAAAAATAATAGCCTATGATACCGTTTTTAGATAATAAGTTTTTTGTGAATACTTGAGGGTGTAAGAGGTGGTTGCTGACGGCAACCATCTCTTACACCCTCATAATGATTATCATTAAGTGCATTTATGATATACCCAAGATAGATGTAATAGTATGTAAAATGTGCTATTTACTCAATACTGCTAAAGGTAGGATTGAAAATTAGGGTTTTTCTACATAAAATTAAAAATCTAAAATTAAAAATTGGACACACTGATGGTTAGGAGTGTTAGAGTTTCAAGAAATTCACCGGAACTTTTCAGCGGGTATTCATGCTGAAGAAACTACAGAAAAAGCAAATTTCGATAATTGCGGGTGCAGCACTGTTTGCCTTTTTAGCTGGGGCAATGGTATCAGCACCTGAGATTGGCAAGTCTCTGGGGAAATGGCTCAAACTGAGTCAGAATCAAGCAGAGCAAACATCAGAGGGTAGCATTGCCCAATCGGCGGTCTTTCCACTGGTATCACAATCTCTGCCAGAACGGGCGGCACAACTAGCAGCGATCGCCGGACAATCGCGATCGCCAGACCGAAATCGCGCTCGTTATCTTTTGGCGAGTGATTACATTGAAAGAACCCAAGGGCAAAAAGCCCTGGTTTTACTGGAGGGACTAGAGAAAGACTATCCCATTCTCGCGCCCTATATTTTGCTGAAACAGGCGCAGGCACAGGATATACTGGGCAAGGATGGCAAAGCCTCCGATCTCAGGCAAAGCGTGCTGAAACAGTATCCCAAAGAAGCGGCGACAGTGAAAGCGCTATATCTGATTGCTCAACCGAAGCAACAAGAAACCGCGATCGCTCAATTTCCTTCTAATCCTCTAACTTGGGAAATTATCCGCAAACGCTTACAAGAAAATCCCAATCAGCCACAATTACAATTGATTTTGGCTAAATATGCCTATGATCAACCAGGGATAGTGGGCGTTTTGGATCAGTTAGTCAAACAGCCTACCCTGAAAGCCGAAGACTGGGAACTGATTGGTACAAGCTATTGGGAAAATAATCAATTTCTGAAAGCGGCGAATGCTTATGCCAAAGCACCGAAAACATCGCGCAACCTCTACCGTACTGCACGGGGGTTACAGGTAGGAGGCAAAGATCAACAAAAAGCAATCGCCACCTATAAACAATTAGTGCAGCAATTCCCAAATACTGAAGAAACTGGGAATGCTCTACTGCGTTTAGCAGAAATGGCCAAAACAGGTAAAGACGGCTTACCCTATCTTGAGCAGGTAATTAGTAAATTTCCGAAACAAGCTGGTATTGCACTGGTACAAAAAGCCAAAACTCTCCAAGCTACGAATAATCAAAAGTCAGCTAGCCAAGCGTGGCAATTACTCATAGCCAAATACGGCAATTCTGATGAAGCGGCAGAATATCGCTGGAAAATCGCCCAAGATAAAGCCAAAGCTAAAGATTACGTCCGTGCTTGGCAATGGGCAGAACCAATTGTCACCAACAATCCTAACAGTATTTTAGCTCCGAGAGCAGGCTTTTGGGTGGGGAAATGGGCAGCTTTGCTAGGGAAACAGCAGCAATCTCAAACTGCTTATGAGTATGTGATTAGCCAGTTTCCCTACTCTTACTATGCATGGCGAGCTGCAACGATGCTGGGGCTAAATGTGGGCAACTTTGACAACGTGCGCGTCATGAACCCGGAAGTAATCGCACAAGAGCGTCCATTACCCCCTGCTGGTTCTAAGACTTTCAAAGAATTGTATCTGCTGGGCCAAGACCGCGATGCTTGGTTACAATGGGAAACAGAATTTCAGAACAAAATTCAGCCAACGGTAGCCGAGCAATTTACTGAAGGGTTGATGCGACAGGCAAAGGGAGAAAATCTCACCGGAATTGACAAAATTTCTAAATTGGAAGATCGGGAAATACCAGCAGAACTTGCCCAATATCAGGCTTTAAGCAAACAGATTACCTACTGGCAAGCGCGTTATCCATTTCCCTATCTCCGGGAGATTGAAAAGTGGTCTACTGAGCGTAAACTCAATCCACTGTTAGTCACTGCCTTAATCCGTCAAGAGTCACGGTTTGAGCCAAAAATCAAATCCGTTGCTAACGCTACTGGTTTAATGCAGTTGTTGCCGAGTACAGCTCAATGGATCGCCCCACAAATCAAGGTGGATATCAAAACCATAAACTTAGAAAATCCCAACGATAACATCATGCTGGGTACATGGTATTTGGATCATACCCATCAGCAATATAACAATAACTCGCTGCTAGCGATCGCCAGTTACAATGCTGGCCCTGGTAATGTTTCCAAATGGCTGCAAACTCTAACTACAAAAGATCCAGATGAGTTTGTTGAAGAAATTCCCTTTGATGAAACCAAAAATTATGTGCGGCAAGTATTTGGCAACTACTGGAATTATCTGAGGCTTTACAACCCTGAGATTTCTAGCACCGTCGCCAAGTACTCGACCACCCACCCACAACTACCGGGGCGATAATCTTAAAAAGTTATGAGTTGTGAATGTTGAGTTAAAGCCATTTTCAGGTAAATAGACCACGCGGTAGGGGCACAGCATTGCTGTGCCCCTACGACAGATGTGGTTCAAATACATGAAAACTGCTGTAAAGCAATTTTTTAAACCTCATAGTCTAGTGATGTGTCACCAACTTTTACACATAATTAAGGTGGCGCGATCGCTAGCTAATATTTTAGGACTTACGCATTGACAATAAATAGTAAATATGTATAACGTGAAAAACCACATCTTTCGTAGGAGTTTAGCAATCTCATTGGTGTCAACTTAAGGGAAAAATCGCTTATCTGTTGGCTTCCACGCCCGCCTGGAACTTCAGTTCCTTGTGGGACATGGGTTTTACGTTAAATTGACACGCATGAGCAATGCTAAACCCCTACAGCATGGTCTATTTACGATCAAAAAATAATTAAGAAAATACTTTGTTTTATGTGGTAGTTCTGTACAAGTGCAGGGGAAATTACTGGGTGAGTTATTTGTAGTAAAGGATATTACCCGCGAACAGACAATGTTTGTGGTGATGGTACAAAGTTTAGCTATTACTAGTGTTTTGGCAATTATTGTTTTAACTGCTGCGATCGCATAATTAAAATCGAGTCAACAATTTATCCAATTGAGGTAAAACCAGACTACAATCGCCTCAAACAAGTATTATTTAATTTGATGGATAATGCTATTAAGTATTCAGAAGCGGATACACCCATAATTTTTAAGTTAAATCAGCTTCCAGACAAGGCAATTATTCATGCACTGCGTGAGTAATCGTAATCACTTAATGATTTCCGCAATAAACAACATATTAGTGATTAGTTAGACTTAGTATCAAACCTAGTACATACTGGGGCGATCGTTACAGCTATTTTCAATTAAAGGACTGACAAATACAGGACTTACACAAACAATAGCCGAAACCGTGATTTTCACTAGGGGCAATTCATGAATTGCCCCTACAGCGTGTCATTTTGCGTAAGTCCTAAAATAAAAAAATACTCAACTACTTATTGTGGGGTGGGCGTCTGGACTACCCCATAAAATTAGATAATTTATTTGTTGCAAATCCCTAATAAGGAATCCCAATAAGCTAAAAAAATTACATTAATTCATTTAAATAGTATATAATACCCAAACAGAGTTTGTATTTAGTCTTACTTAAAAACTTCATCTAAATATCACACTTTTGACATACATCAAGCAGGTCGTTATTTTAGTAAAATCGGGCAAATAGGAGGATTTTTTATTAATTGAGAAAAACTTTATAAGCATCATACATGAGCTTCTTGTAATTATTTCTTTAACTAAATAAATATTCTGACTAAAAGTAGTAAAATTTATTACCAGTAAGTAGTGCAATAAAGCTTGTAAATTCAAAGTTATCTAAGGTGAGTTAATTATCTATGTCAAGCAATAAAGTCGAAGTAGAAAACAACGGTGTCAACCATAATGTGTCGTTAAATCGGAGTGAAGTAAAGCTAACAGAATCGACTAAATCCCAATCATTAAATACATTATCACTGACTTTATCCTCATCCAATAAAAGTTCCCGAACCAAAAAATTTACAGATACACCTGATATAGTTTGCCTATCTCATTTGCGTTGGAATTTCGTTTATCAAAGACCACAACATCTTCTCAGCCGCTGCGCTCAAGGAAAGCGGGTGTTCTTTATTGAGGAGCCAATTTTTAGCCAGGAGCCATTGGGGCGATTGAATATCAGCCAAGATAATAGTGGGGTTGTTGTTGTTGTCCCACACTTACTAGAAGGGCTGAGTCAGGAAGCAATAAACGCAGATTTACAAGTATTGATTGATGGTTTGTTTGTAGAGCATGACATCAACAAATACATTTGTTGGTATTACACTCCAATGGCGATCGCTTGGACAGGCCATTTGCAACCCGAAGCAGTTATATATGATTGCATGGATGAATTGTCTGCCTTTAAAGGAGCATCACCCACTTTAAAAAACTACGAAGCAGAACTATTTCGTCGTGCAGACTTAGTGTTTACAGGGGGACAAAGCCTTTACGAAAGTAAGGTAAACCAGCACCCAAGCGTTTATGCATTTCCCAGTAGTGTAGATGTAGCCCACTTTGGACAAGGAAGAACTCTTAAAGAAGAACCAGCAGACCAAGCAAATATTCCTCATCCCCGCCTTGGCTTCTTTGGTGTGATTGATGAGCGGATGGATATTGAACTGCTGGCTGGGATTGCTGAGGCTCGACCTAACTGGCATTTAGTCATAATTGGGCCAGTTGTGAAAATTGATCCAGCAACTCTACCACAGCATGAAAATATTCATTATCTCGGTGGTAAAGACTATAAAGACTTGCCTGCATATTTGGCAGGTTGGGATTTAGCAATGTTGCCGTTTGCGCGAAACGAATCAACACGCTTTATTAGTCCGACTAAGACACCAGAGTATCTTGCCGCAGGTAAACCTGTAGTGTCTACCTCAATTCAAGACGTAATCCGCCCCTATGGAGACTTGAAACTAGTGCGGATTGCAGACATAACTGAAGAGTTCATCGCCGCCGCCGAACAGGCAATGCAACAAGATACCTCAGCATCAGGATGGTTGAGTCGGGTAGATGCCTTCTTAGAGCAGATTTCTTGGGATCGGACTTGGGGATCAATGATGCAGTTGATAGAGTCTGCGATCGCTACCACACACGATGCGACAGTTAATGGTAATGGTACAAATGGGAAATCTCACATCTCAACAGATATCCCAGAAGCACCAAGCATCATTACCAGAGAGTTTTTATTTGATTACCTAGTTGTCGGTGCGGGGTTTTCTGGTAGTGTTCTAGCTGAACGCTTGGCGAGAAATTCTGGTAAAAAAATATTGGTTGTAGATAAGCGCAACCATATCGGCGGCAATGCTTACGACCATTACGACGATCACGGGATTCTCGTACATAAATACGGACCCCATATCTTTCACACCAACTCACGCGAAGTTTTTGAATATCTCTCACAGTTTACTCCCTGGCGTGCTTACGAGCATCATGTTTTAGCCAGCGTTGATGGGCAACTCCTTCCCATCCCGATTAACCTTGACACGATCAACAAACTCTATGGAATGAACCTCAATTCATTCCAGGCGGAAGAGTTTTTTCAGTCGGTTGCAGAACCGAGAGAAGACATCCGTACCTCTGAAGATGTAGTCATCAGTAAAGTCGGTCAGGTACTTTATGAAAAGTTCTTCAAAAACTACACCCACAAACAATGGGGACTTGATCCTTCAGAACTTGACAAGACAGTAATTGCCCGAATTCCCACCCGTACTAACCGCGACAGTCGATATTTCACTGATAGTTACCAAGCAATGCCACTGCACGGCTTTACTCGGATGTTTGAGAAGATGTTAAATCACCCGAACATCAAAGTAATGCTCAACACTGATTACCGTGAAATCCAGAAAGGAATACCTTGCCGCGAAATCGTTTACACTGGCCCAGTTGATGAGTTTTTTGATTATCGCTACGGTAAACTACCCTATCGCTCACTAGATTTTAAACACGAAACACATCACACCCCTGTATTTCAGTCAGCGCCAGTGATTAACTATCCCAACGAACAGCTCTATACCCGTGTCACCGAATTTAAGTACCTGACTGGCCAGGAACACTCCAAAACTAGTATTGTTTACGAGTTTCCCAAAGCAGAGGGCGACCCTTATTATCCCGTGCCACGTCCTGAAAATCAGGAAATTTACAAACAATACAAAGTGCTGGCTGATCAAAAGCCAGGGGTGCATTTTGTGGGACGGCTAGCTACATACAAGTATCTCAACATGGATCATTGTGTGGCGCAGGCTTTGGCAACATACAAACAAATAGCGGTTAAGGCTTGAGTTTGTGTTTAACTCAAATAAAGACGCGGTTAATAGCGTCTTGAGAGAGAATAATTCACAACTCCCCCTGGAAATGTGGGCTGGTGTAGAGTGTACAGTTAATCGCGTGGGTAACGAATATTTTGATCAGTTGGAACGCAACGGTCATGCAATGCGCCTGGATGACTTAGATTTATTTGCGGAACTAGGGATAAAAGCTATCCGCTACCCTGTGCTCTGGGAGAGCATAGCACCTGATGGGTTAGAAAATGCTGATTGGTCGTGGGTGGATGAAAGACTGGGGCGCTTGCGCGAACTCGGCATCCGTCCGATTGTGGGATTAGTGCATCATGGCAGTGGGCCGCGTAACACCAGCTTGGTAGACCCGGAATTTCCAGAAAAACTCGCGGTGTTTGCCCGTGCAGTTGCCGATCGCTATCCTTGGATAACACATTACACACCGATAAATGAGCCACTGACAACAGCGCGATTTAGTGGGATGTACGGCCACTGGTATCCTCACGGCCGGGATAATTTAACTTTCGCTCGTGCTTTGTTGGGAGAGTGTCGCGGAGTTGCACTGGCGATGCAAGTGATCCGAGAAGTCAACCCCAACGCCCAACTTGTGCAAACCGAGGATTTGGGTAAGATTTACAGTACACCAAAGCTGGCTTATCAAGCAGAATTTGAAAACGAACGTCGCTGGTTGAGCTTTGATTTATTATGTGGTCGAATCACTCAAACTCATTCCATGTGGGGTTACTTGCGCTACTGTGGGGTGAGTGAGGCTGAACTTGAGGGATTTTTGCAAAATCCTTGTCCACCTGACATCATCGGCATTAACCATTATTTAACTAGTGAACGCTTTTTGGATGAGCATAGAGAAAACTATCCTGCTTGGACCTATGGCGGTAATGGGCAACATAAGTATGCGGATGTAGAGGCGGTGCGAGTTTGTGCTGAGGGTTTGGCAGGGCCACACACATTGCTACTAGAGGCATGGGAACGCTATCACCTGCCCCTTGCTGTCACCGAAGCTCATATCAGCTGCACCCGCGAGGAGCAGCTACGTTGGTTTTATGAAGTGTGGACTGCGGCAGAGGAATTACAATCTCAGGGTGTGGATATCCGCGCTGTAACTGCTTGGGCGTTGCTTGGGAGTTACGATTGGAATAGTTTAGTAACAAAAGCTCACGGCTACTACGAGCCAGGTGTATTTGATTTGCGTTCTCCCTATCCCCGACCGACAGCGATCGCTAAAATGGTGCGAGTTCTAGCAACTGGACATCAACCAGATCACCCGCTACTTCATACCCCAGGATGGTGGCATCGGCAAGATCGCCTGTTATACCCGGTGCTAAGTTGTAGTGGAAACATCGGCAGAGCAAGGAAAAGTAAAGCAACATCCCCCTCAGTTCCCCTAGCGATCGTCGGTGCCAGAGGAACTCTGGGAAAGGCTTTTGCTCGGTTGTGCCAAGTGCGCGGGATTTCATATCACCTACTGACGCGTCAAGAAATGGATATTACCGATCCGGACTCTGTGAATCTGGCGCTTACCCAGTTGAAGCCGTGGGCAGTTGTGAACGCTGCGGGATACGTGCGGGTGGACGATGCCGAACGTGAACCCGATGTTTGCCTGCAAGTGAACGCCGAAGGCGCAGCGATTCTAGCTGCTGCTTGCGCTCAACATAACTTACCGGTATTGACTTTCTCCTCAGATTTGGTATTTGACGGTGCCGTATCTAATCCTTATGTCGAAACTGATCTTGTTGCCCCCCTTAATGTATATGGGTGCAGCAAAGTTTTGGCGGAAAAGCTTGTATTGGAAGCTGATCCAGCCGCACTAGTGATTCGCACCAGTGCATTTTTTGGCCCGTGGGATGATTACAACTTTATCACGATCGCCCTGCGTCAGCTTAGTGCTGGCAATACTTTCGTCGCCGCAGAGGATGGAATTGTTTCACCTACCTATCTGCCAGATTTGGTTCATGCTAGTCTGGATTTATTAATTGATGGCGAGTCTGGGCTGTGGCATTTGGCGAACAAGAGTGCGATCGCCTGGGCTGATTTAGCAAGGTTAGCGGCTACGCGAGCTGGAGTCAGTGTCAGCAATCTGATTGCACTACCCACACAACAACTTGGTTTAACTGCTCTCCGCCCAACTTATAGCGTTCTTGGTAGCAGCCGAGGTGAATTAATGCCATCCCTTGACAGTGCAATTTCTCGCTACTTGCAAGAAAGAATCTAGTGGTCTAACCGTTCGTAGTAATCTGTACAAACCTTTAATTATTAACGCCGTTCTACTTTTAGTAAGTATCGACCAATGGCAAATAGTTTTAGACGTGATATCTTTGTTTCTCGATCTAGTTTGTCCATCTTTTTGATTTTGGGATGCCTACAGATTCAATTAGGAGTAATCTCTAACGTAGGTATTTGGACATTATCAGAAGCTAAGTTACAAGCTGCCCAAGCACATCAGACCTGGAAATCAGCCTCAGAATTCACCGAGCGAGTCACCAAAGTAAATCCAACACCTATTTTGATGGCGGCACCCGAAAACTTCAATCCTGAACTGCTGCGATTACCGCCAGCCTTACCTGTACCACGGCAGAATTCTACCCCACCAACAACTTCCAGCAAACCAGGAATGCCAGATGTAGTTTGGGAAAGTATTCATACAGACTATCGCTATGACACAGACAACTTTGGCCAAACTAATTTTTTCCTCGAACCAACGGTTCAGTTTCGATTGAGTAATGGCAATAAAATATTTTTCAAGACAGGTTTTAATTTCTTTGAGCAACGCGGTGTTGAATCAATTAGCAATTTTCCCTTAAAAGTTGGATGGCAAGGAAAAATTGGGCAAGTAACTCTGCAAACAGCAGTCGGAGTCGATGTGTTCAATCGTTTACCCACAACTATCAATCTCAATGCTAAGGTGGAGGCTGCCATTTCGCCGCCGCAAGTTTCGCCATCAGGTCGATTACTATCGGTAGTAGTACTATCAGGTAATTTCGAACAAGGGCCTTATAAATCTAATGCCCGAACTTTAGATAACCAAATTACTGCTTGGCGATTTGGGCCTGATTTATACTGGCAGATTGACCGTGACACCAGCTTGTTTTCCTCATTGCGTTTAGGTAGTTACAACGATGGTAATTCGGAGGTGCAGTCTTTTAGTAGGTTAGAGCGCAAGTTCGGACAGTTTTCTCTGGCAACTAACTTATTCACTTGGAGTTACGATCGCAATTTAGAAGGCACAAGTGGCTATTTTTCGCCACCAGATTTCCTAGTTTACAACGCTGAGGTGGCTTGGGAGGGAGATATTGCTAATTTCTTACGCTGTCGCCTCGCTGCCAACTTCGGACGGCAGCGACTTAAAGGAGAATTTGACAACGCTAATACCTATCAAACGCGCTGTACGCTAAAGCTGTCGCCCAATATAGAAGCAGACTTGGGCTATAGCTTTAGTAATGTCCGCAATCAAGATACCGGGGAAAGCGCCTATAGTAGTAATTCCTTGATAGGACAGTTGCGGGTCAAATTTTAAGAGTCAGTAAATAATTCGTAATTCGTAATTTTCAATTCTGTAGCAACAACTTCAGGCGTAGATAATGCCAATTTGAAAAATGATTGCGATAAATAAATTTACACCAAGGCGATTCCTAATCCAAAATCTAAAATCAAAAATCCAAAATGGTATGAGGCTGAAGAATGAAAGCACCATTACCTGATAACGAAAGACAGCGAATCGAATCTCTTTTGCAGTATAAGATTCTCGATACTCGTTCGGAACCTGCCTTTGACGACCTCACCCGTTTAGCCTCATATATTTGTGGAACTCCTATTGCCTTAATCGGTTTAATTGATAGCGATCGCCAGTGGTTCAAGTCAAAGGTTGGAATGGATGTTCTAGAAGCACCGCGAGATTTGACATTCTGCGCCCATGCGATTCTGCAACCTGAAGTTCTTATTGTCCCTGACGCCACAGAAGACGAAAGATTTGCGACAAATCCGGCAGTCACCTCTGACCCGAATATTCGGTTTTATGCTGGAATACCACTGATTAACGCTGAAGGATATGCATTAGGAACACTTTGTGTAGTTGACTATGTACCAAGAAACCTCTCTCCAGAACAAGTTGAAGCATTAGGAATTCTAGGTCGCCAGGTAATCAAGCAACTAGAAATCCGGCGTAACTTAGCAAGCTTGGTATTGGCAAGTGATACACGCAAACACTCACAAAAGCCAAGCAAACAATTTTCTAAAACAGTAGCCACAGGGTTTGGGTTAGCATCGGCAATTTTAGTTTTAATTGGCATGATTTCTTATCAAAGCACACGTATATTAATTGATACTAATACTCATCTACAAAGAACCCAAGAGAAAATCAATAAACTGGAAGAATTACTGTCCGACATGAAGGATGCTGAGACTGGACAACGCGGTTACGTCCTGACTGGGCAAAAAAGTTATCTGGAACCTTATCAAACAGCAGTTGCAAACATCAATCCAAAAATTGCAGAACTGAAGGATTTAATCATAGATCAACGTAGTCAACAAAAGCAGTTTGCAATCCTTAAAAGTCTGATAACTGCAAAACTTGCCATACTCAAGCAGACTATATACCTGTATCAAAATCAGGGATTCGATGCGGCGTTGCAGTTAATCCAGACAAATCAGGGAAAAAATCTTATGGATGATATCCGTGAGGTCATCTCTGAGATAAAAAAACAGGATAGAAGGTTGCTTCAATACCAGTTACAAGCTGCAAAAACCAGCGCTAACGACACGGTTTTGACAGTGGCGATCGCTACTTGCCTAAGTTTTCTCGTCCTGGCTATAGTCTACTACTTCATTTCTCGTGAGGTAAAAGTGCGTAAATTAACAGAAGAGATATTGATCAAAGAACGCAACTTTATTTCAGCAGTCCTTAATACAGCTAGCACTTTGGTAATAGTTCTTGACACACAAGGGCAAATCATTCGCTTCAATCAAGCTTGTGAACAAACAACAGGTTACTCATTTGATGAGGTGAGAGGAAGACATTTCTGGAACTTGTTTCTACTCCCAGAAGACATGGGGCCAGTTAAAGCAGTTTTTGAAGAGTTGCAATCTGGTAAAGTTCTCAAAAAATACGAAAACTATTGGGTAACTAAGGATGGCAGTCGGCGGCTGATTGCCTGGGTTAACACTATTTTGCCAGACGATAAGGGCGAGGTTGAATATATTATTGGCACAGGTATTGATATCACCGATGTCTACGAGGAGCTTAGGTTACGCAAACAAGCTGAACAGCATCTCAAAGCAGAGTATGCTACAACCCGCGTCTTAGCAGAATCAACTACAATCAATGAAGCCATGCCCCAAATCCTCCAAGGAATCTGCGAAAGTTTGGGATGGGATTTAAGTGAATTTTGGATGCTAGATCAGCAAACCAATCTACTAAATTTGTTAAATTCATGGTATAAAATCTCCTTCGAGATGCAACAATTTGACATCTTAAGTCGGCAGATCACCCTTGCACCCGGAATCAGCCTGCCTGGTCGTGTCTGGGCTAATGCTGAACCTGTTTGGATTACTGATGTCCTTAAAGATCAGAATTTCCTCCGCTTTCAAATCGCTAGCGAAGCAGAACTGCACGGAGCTTTCGGTTTTCCGATCCGTAGTGGTAAAAAAATCCTCGGTGTGATTACCTGCTTTAGCCATCAGATCCAGCAACCTGACCCAGATTTGGCAAAGGTGATAAATTCTATTGGTGAGCAAGTAGGGCAGTTTATTGAGCGCAAGCAATCAGAAGAACAAATTCAACGCCAAAACTTGCGATCGCAACTATTTACTGAAATCACCCTCAAGATTCGTCAGTCTTTGCAAATCAAAGAAATTCTTCAAATCACTGTTACAGAGGTACAAAAAATTATCCATAGCGATCGAGTTTTGATTTATCAACCTTTGGCAGATGAATCTGGAGCTACGGTGGTTGAGGCAGTAGTTTCTGGCTGGCAGGCAATCAAAGAGAAAAAGCTCACTGATGCTTACTTTCAAGCAGAATACATCCAACAGTACCATCTACAGCAGTTCCGTCAAAAACGGAATCTGGGGCTTGCTGAATTAGATATAGCTGAACTCCAAAAAACCCACATGGAATTACTGCAAGAATTTGCAGTCAAGTCCAATTTGGTCATACCCATTCTTGTCAAAGAAGAACTCTGCGGTTTGCTAATTGTCCATCAGTGTAGCAGTTCCCGCCAATGGTCTAGCTTTGAAACTCATCTTTTACGGCAAATAGCTGACCAAGTAGGTATTGCCTTAGCCCAAGCTCAAATGTTAAACGCTGAAACTCAACAGCGACGAGAACTCGAAATTGCCCGTCAGCAAGCTGAATTAGCTTCTCAAGCCAAAAGTGCCTTTTTGGCGAACATGAGCCATGAAATTCGGACTCCGATGAATGCTGTGTTGGGGATGACAGGCTTAATGTTAGAAACTCCGCTCAACTCGGAGCAACGGGATTTTATCGAAACAATTCGCATTAGTGGAGACGCTCTCTTAAGCCTAATCAACGAAATTTTGGATTTGTCCAAACTTGAGTCTGGAGAAATGGCACTAGAAACTCTAGATTTTGACTTATCTACCTGTGTGGAAGAGGTGTTGGAATTATTGGCTCCCTCAGCCCATAAAAAGGGATTAGAAATTGCAGCGTTAATCTATAACAACGTCCCCACCTACCTTCAAGGCGATGCTGGCCGCCTGCGGCAAATTCTGATGAACCTAATCAGCAATGCGATCAAGTTCACCACCAATGGAGAGGTAGTATTACGAGCCGAATTGCGATCGCAAAACTCTACTACAGCCAGCATCTATTTTGCGATCACAGATACCGGTCTTGGCATTACCCCTGAAGACCAATGCAAACTCTTTACCCCATTTACTCAAGTAGATGCTTCCATCACCCGCAAATATGGCGGCACAGGTTTGGGATTAGCCATCTGCAAGCAACTGGTGAGCTTGATGGGAGGAGAAATTGGTGTAGAAAGCCAGTTGGGGAAAGGATCTAAGTTTTGGTTTCAAGTAACTCTCGCCAAACAACTTCACCCTATTTCCTTAGAAGGTGATGGCTTCTCTACCAGACGCTACGAGAACGCCGAACTTTTGCTGAATCGACGCTTGTTAGTGGTGGATGATAATGGCACTAATCGCAAAATCATCCACCATCAAGCTATTCGTTGGGGGATGCTGGTCGATGAGGCTGCTTCGGCTACTGCTGCCCTCGAAGCTATTCAGGAGGCTGCCAAGCAAAAAAATCTCTATGACGTTGCTGTGATTGATATGCAGATGCCAGAAATAGATGGCATGACTTTGGGAGAACAGATTAAGACAAATTCAGCGATCGCTGGGCTGCCTTTGATTATACTTACTTCTACTAATCAACGGGATGAAATCGAACTGGCGCTAAAAATCGGATTTGCGGCTTATTTGGTCAAACCTGTTAAGCCATCCCGATTCCTCGATACCATCATGACTGTTTTAGGAATGCAGCCGGAAACAGAGGAGTCAGGAGTCAGAATACATTCTTCAGAATACATTCCTCAGGAGTTAAAACTGAAAAATTACGAAAATAACAGCAACGATCATTTTCCTAGCTGCCAGTTCCTGGCTCCTGACTCCCCCAGACTTAGAATTCTCCTAGCTGAAGATAATCTGGTAAATCAGAAAGTTGCCTTGAAACAACTGCAAAGCCTGGGTTATAGCGCTGATGTCGCTGGGAATGGGAAAGAAGTTTTGCAATTATTAGAAAAAATTCCCTACGATTTAATTCTGATGGATTGCCAAATGCCAGTTCTCGACGGTTTAGAAACCACAAAAGAAATTCATCGTTGGCAACAAAGCAGTTTTGTTAGTGGTCATCGTCCTGTGATCATTGCGATGACAGCTAATGCCATGAAAGAAGACCAACAAATGTGTCTAGATGCCGGCATGGACGACTATTTGAGCAAGCCAGTAATCAAAGAAAAATTGGCGGCGGCGGTAGAGCGTTGGAGAAGTGTGATCTTCAGCGTCAAAGAAACAGCTGCCATAGAGCAGACAGTTTCTACGACAGATGTAGGTTCAGTTGACCTCCTAATTGATTGGGAACGCTTGCATCGACTCTCAGAAAACAACCTAGAATTTGAATTAGAACTACTGCAAATATTTGTTGAAGATATTCAACCTCGTATAGAGGTAGTTAAAATAGCGATCGCATCTCATGATTTTCAGGAACTAGCGCTCCAAGCCCATCAAATTAAAGGCGCTAGTGGCAATATAGGAGCTACAACCATATATCTGGTAGCACAAAAGCTAGAACAATTCGCTCGCAACCAAGAACGTCGAGGTACTACTAACTTTGTCTTAGAGTTAGAAGAGTATATTAAACGCATCCAAGAGTTTTTGATCTCCAAAGAGAGTAACGCCAAAATCTGAAAAATTAATCCTGACGCTATCGCAATTTCCGCTCAATACATAGCGATTAATCGCGTCTCTCCAAACTCCTGTACAGACGCGATTAATCGCGTCTCTCCAAACTCCTCTTTAATAATATTTACTAATAAATAAACAGCAACGATGATCTCCTGTCGGCTCATAACTAAATTTGTCGGCAATGGCAGACATAATTTTTAAACCACGCCCGCGCTCTTGCTCATTGTCCTCAAATTCCAATGTTTGTTGCAACTTATGCTCTAAGTTATAGGGTTCACCTTGAGACCAGATGCGAATTTCTATATATTCATTTAGCCGCACAGCTTCTATTTCAATAGGAGTTTCAATAGGTAAATTTTTGTGGGCATGTTCAACAATGTTAGCAAAGCCTTCGATCAAAAGTGTTTGACATTGCCACCAAATTTGTTGATCGGGAATAGGTGGTTGATTCATCTGCTCAAACCAAGACAACACTTGAGGTGATGCTCTCAGGTCTGTGTTAACTTTTAGATAAATTTTATTTTTCACTTTTTAACCAATAAAATATTTTGAGATGATTATATTCGGTAATTAATTTATTTAATTTGGGTATTTTCACTATACTTTCCCAACTGAATTGCATATAAGTTAAATTAAAGCAACTATTTACTGATCATTTTACTTAAGAAAATTTAATTTATGTTTAAAATTCTGGTTATTGATGATGACCCGATAGTGCGAACAGTACTGAAAAGGACACTCCAAAAGCAGGGTTATGATATCAGTGTAGCCAGCAATGGCGAGGAAGGAATTGCCCAAGCACAATTACTACATCCGGCTCTGATTATCTGTGACTGGATGATGTCCCACCTAGATGGGCTAGAAGTGTGTCGTCAAATTAGAGCATATCCAGAGTTGGCAACTACTTTTTTTATTCTATTGACAGCTAGGGGAGCAGCCCCAGGAGAGGAGGAAGATAGAGTTAAGGGACTTGACGCTGGAGCAGATGAGTTTATCTCTAAACCAATAGAGATGAATGAATTAAAAGCACGGGTAAGAGCAGGATTAAGGTTACACCAGCTGAATCAGGATTTACAAAGTCAAAAAGAAGCTTTGGAGACACTCAATCAGGATTTGCAAACCCAAAAGCAAATTTTGGAAGCAGAATTGGCTGAAGCAGGTGATTATGTGCGATCGCTTCTACCTTCACCGCTTGTGGGAGCAGTAACTACAGAAAGTCTGTTTATTCCTTCAGCACAGCTAGGGGGTGATTGCTTCGATCATCATTGGATTGACGAGGATAATTTAGCAATTTATTTGTTAGATGTATCAGGACATGGCGTGGGTTCAGCCCTCTTATCTGTATCTGTCCTGAATATTTTGCGATCGCAATCTCTACCAAACACTAACTTTTGTCAACCAAGTGAAGTCCTGAAAGCCCTCAATCACGCTTTCCAAATGAGCAAGCACGGTGATAAATACTTCACAATCTGGTATGGAGTTTATCACCGTCTTAAACGTCAACTCATTTATGCCAACGCCGGGCATCCACCCGCTTTACTGTTATCTACTAACTCTACAAGAAGCATCCAAGTTAAACAGCTAAATTCTTTAGATTTACCAATCGGCTTTTTACCTGAAGTCCAATTTGAGGATGCTGTTTTGGATATCAAAGAAAACAGCACTTTATACATCTTTAGTGATGGTGCTTATGAAATTAATCAGTCAAATGGAAAAATTTGGGGGATTGATGCTTTCATTGACTTACTAACCGAATATAGCCAGAAAGATAGCTATAACCTCAATCAACTATTAGCGAAGATTATCACCTTAAATGCTCAAGATAATCTTGATGATGATTTATCTTTAGTAAAAGTTAACTTTGGTTAGGATAGTCAAACGTGGCTTTTTATTTTGTATTATCTAATAGCTTACTGTGTTGTCCATATTTGGCGCTTGAATTCATCCTGGTCAGCAAATGTTTTAAAAATTCTATCCATTTTAGTCAGTTCAAATAACATCCTGACTTGATCGCTGATCGAACAGACAAAAAGTTTACCATTAGCATTTCGGACAATTTGCATTGCTGATACTAAAGCACCTAAGCCAGAGCTATCAATAAACTTTACTTCTTTAAGATCAAGCAACAAAACATTAGCTCCATTGGCCATAATGTTGCTAACTTCACGACGCAGTTCGTTACCTCTAAGACCATCTAATATTCCAGATAATTCTAATACTGTTACACTCAACTTCATGGGTTTATTGTCCGATTATTTGCTTAAAAACTATACATTTATATTTTGGCATTTACCTAATGCAAACGGCAATAGATATAGGAATAAATCACATCTATTTTTAGAACCATAGTTTTGAAAATAGATTGGATTTACAAGTCAGGAGTCGGGAGTTATTTATTATTCACCTCCTCTTTCCCTGCTTGCCTCTTAAGTCTCTTTTGGAGGCTGCCAAACAGATGCACGGATGATAGCCCACAAAAGTAACAAGTTATAGATAGCCCATGCACCATTGATTAGGTAAATCAAAGGATGATTTAAATGATTAATTGCAAAGCGGTAAAGGCTCCACAATATTCCTATAATAGTGAGGAAAAAGATAAGTAGTTGGGGCCAAATTAGTTGGAAATACACTCCAGATTGTCGCTGCTTAGGTGTTACTTGGAATTTGATATTGCTCCCAAAAAGCACACTTAATACGGCTTGGATAAACAAGGGAAATAAGGCGATCGCGTATTGTTCTGTTCGCCAAAGTTCTCTAGGTGGAATGCCCCAAGCAGCTGTGAGAAAAGTCAAGCGGTTGATAATAAAAGCTGGTAAAAAGTGTAGAGCGAAATCAAACCCGTAGGTTTTAACTGGAACAATGCCTGTGAAAAAATAGATGATTGGACAAGAAATAAAAATCAGAGTTGAAAAACCAGAGAAATAGCTATACATCGTCTGAAAATAGTTCAATCTTTGCCAGAATGTTAGCCCTGATTTGGTGAGCGGATTTTCTCTCAGTAACACTTGGATAGTTCCTTGTGCCCAGCGTAGCCTCTGTTTCAGAGTAGAACTCAGGTCATCTGGCGCTAAACCTTCTGCCAAAAGTTCATTGTGATAAATAGATTTCCAGCCAGCACTATGCAGACGCATGGCTGTATTCATATCTTCGGTAATGCTATGACTCGATATCCCACCAACTAAATCAAATTCATTTAAACTTTTTTCATCTTTGGCAAATTCCTCAGCAAAATTTTGCAGTCCGACACTAACTAATGCTTCCCGCCTCAGTATCGCATTTGTACCCGTATAGAAGGCAGCATTCATGCCATCTTTACCCTGTTGGAGTGGCCCATAAAATAAATGTGCTTGATGCCCAAAGGGATCGCCTGGAGGAATGTTGTGAAAATCTTGGGGTGTCTGTACAAAAGCAATTTTATTCGGCTCATATTTCCCTATTAAAAGATTATAGATGTAGAAATAAGGCAGAACTCGCTTGAGAAATTGTGGTTTGGGAATATGGTCAGCATCTAGGGTAAGAATAAACTCTCCTGAAGTTTCTCCAGAAAAAATCGCGTAATTGAGATTACCCGCTTTAGCGTGGTGGGGTACACCAGCTGGTTTGGGACGAGCAATGTAGCGAAAACGAGCGAGTTCAAGTAGTTCGAGTTCTTTCTTGCGAATAGCCTCTTCTAAGGTTTTCCGTTCAGTAATTAAGCGATCGCGTAGCGTCTCCCCAGGAGAATCGCTTATGCTTTGATCAGCCGGAGATAACCAAAGTATAAGCGATCGCAGACTTTGTACAAATTCGGTAACAGACCGGTTAACTGCTAGTTCTGATGATGATGTTTGCAGCCATTGTTCTGCGGCTTGAGTATTAGGTGTCAGATTTTCCAGTTGCTTCAGACGCTCCAACAAATAAGAGTGTTCTGCATCAATCCGCTCCGCTTCTTGTTGGAGTTTTGGTGACTGCAAATCCTCAATAGACAATCTTTCTGCCATAGCCCGCATATCAGCCGAGTTACCATCATCCAGGACATAAACTAGTAATTTTGTTGGCGGGTAATCCATCGCTAGAGCAGCTTTGGCAGTTTCTTCGACAATTTCGGGTGGCTCGTTGTAGCATGTGACAAACACATCTACTGTTGGCCAGTCCGAACTGCGTAGAAGCGGGTTCATCTGATCGAGAGACTTAATTTGTCGGACTAAAGGACGCCACAACCCAATTACAAACATTACGCCGCCAAAATAGCTATAAATTTCTGCTATTAGCAAAGGAATCGAGATCCACAGCGCATCAAAATTGATGGAATAGGTAATGCGCCATTGCAAATACCAGATACCAAAAATTAAATTTATTTCTGCTAAATAGCGAAATAACAGCGTTCTTTTTTTGAGTAACGAGCGGCTGTTACCAGAAAAACTTGAGGAATTATCAAGAATAGAAACTGAAGTCATATAGGACTCACATTTTATTTTTGAAATATACCTAGTGGCGTGACAAGGCTAAAATGATGCCATTCGTGGTAGGGGTAGGGTGTGTTATGGCGTTAGCCTAATGCACTTTTCTTACTAACTTCTACCTGAAACCCAGTAACTTCCAGAACTATCAGAAGTTAACTTGGTTTGTTGTCTGGCAGTGTTAGGTAAACCTCGCCCAGAATCTCCCTTAGTAACTTCTTGCCACCAAAGAGATTTCATGGTGGTAGTCGGACGAATTAGGGGTTGTCGATTCGTCACTTCATATAGCAAAGATTCCAAAATCATACTGTTGGTGCTGCTGGTGAAACCAATTGCTGTTTTACCCGTGGTTTCATAGAAGCCCTCATAAAATCCAATTAATGGATTATATAAGTCAGTCGTTCCTTGCAGTAACTCTTGACTGTACTTGTTTTCTGGAAGCAAAGCATGATAGGCAAAAGCAACTGCTGTACTTACTAATCGCCCCTTTGGTACTAGTTTACCGTCATCTCCTAAAGCCACCCAAGACTGACTAATTGAGCTGTGAATAATGTAAGGTTTACGATCAATTAAAGTGGTGGCTGAGGCTGTGAAAGTGCCGGTGCGACGGTAACGTTCAGCTTGCGCCTGAAAAATTGGTTCAAAGAGCGATCGCATTTGTGGATCTAGTCCAAACTCCAATGCATAGAGTAAAAAAGGATTGCTAACTGTGTATTGGTTAACTTTGGAGTTAGTATCGGTGCGATGGCGTTGAATTGGGATTTTCACCCCCTCCACCGAGACAGTTTGATATTCACCGCCAACAGCAGAATGCTCAACATTAAATCCCCATAATTGAAAACCACGAGCTGCATATTCCTCATATCCTAAGCGGGTTTCAGGGTTGACGCGGGTAAGAAGTCGCCCATCTTGATCTTTGATCACAGTGGCGCTAGAGAGAATACCTTCACGCACCACACGCAAGTATGACCAATCCAGCACAATTTTATCGACGGCAGCCGTGTATTCTGGATGACAGGTTTTTAAATTGTAAAGCGCTGCCAGCATTCTACCTAAATCTAAAGCTGACCAACCGGTTCCTTCTGGGACTGGATTTCCACCATAATCTATTGGTTGTAGCGATCGCGTATCATAACCCCGACTCGGCAATTCTCCAGCAAATAACGGTAACTTTGTCAAGGCTGCTAAAAGCTGTCGGGTGCGCTCGTCAAATTCTTTCGGGGTAATTATATCGAGCGATCGCACTGCATGGAGTGTTGCCAGATAATCTCCCAATCCCCAGAGAGTTGCACCTTTAAAATCACTGCGATCGTCGATCAGCCCACTCTTAGAATGATAATTTGCTTGAAAGTATCGCCAAGCCGCCTCTGCATAGCGCCGTTCAATAATTGTCAGTGGTCGATCTAATTTCAGGTTAGATGATGATTCAGGATTATCCACTGGTAGAATCGGTGCAACGGTCACTTCTATAACTTTAGAATTATTTGCAGGGGTTGCGATCGCAGGTGTAACAGGTGAATTCGGTTGATTTGCAGGTGTTGCAGGAGAAGCATTTTCACTGGGCTTACTACTAGACGCACTTGCAGAAGTGGAAGCAATTAAAGGGTGATTTCCCCTAGCTTTATAGTATAAAATCTCTAAAATTAACCCATTAGTATTACCTGTCAAAGCTTTATTGGGTTGTTTTGATTCTTCATAGATACCAGCATAGTAACCGCTATCATCAGGACTGCGGAGATCCTTGACTGCATCAAAAACTTTTTGGGCATAGGCATTATCTGGAAAAAGATAGCGCCAACCAAAAGCCGCTTTTGTGCTGATGCTGCGAAACTGTGGGTAAGGTTGATTGGCATCGGTGATTGTTGCCCAGGTTGCACCGTTAGCGTAGACAGTGTTGTAAAGAAAATAGGGTGTTTGGTCAATATTATCTTCTGTAACGGCAGTCAACTGGCCTGTGGTATCAAAACGCCGTTTTTGCACATCTAAGACTCTGGCAGCAAAATCAGCTAACTCACCTTGCAAACCAAATTCAATCCCCTCAAGAATATAAGACTCACTCACAACATAATTATTCGCATTGGTGCTTTGAAAGTCACGCGTATCAACGGGAATTTGCACACCATTAATTTCGACTAACTTAAATGGTTCTAAAGAAATAGCCTTGGGTGCAGAGAAACCCCAAAGTTGATAACCTCTAGCGGCGTATTCTTCATAGCCAAGTCGTCCTTCTTGCACCAGTAACGTTTTGTTATCTGGGAGAACAGTAGCGCCAAAAAGCTGTCCATCTTTGAGCGATCGCGCCACTTGCCATTTCGCTACAATTCCTTTGAGCCAATCATTATATTGAGGATGACAGGTGCGGATCACATCAAACGCAGCCAGTATTCGCCCGACATCCAAAGCAGACCAACCAAGACCCCGCTCCAATGGGTTATTGCCATAATCAACCATCTGTGCGGTGGCTGTGTTATAGACTTTATTGGGCAAGGTATCTTCAAATAACTTCAAGCTGTTGAGAGTCATCAAAAACTTATTCAGGCGACTATCAAAGTCTGCTTGGTCAGTAAAATTCAACCAGCGTGCAGCATTCAATGCCATCAGATAATTCCCCATATCCCAGAGTGTACCAGAAGGATAACCGCCGGTAGAATTACTAAATCCCGTTGCTGGCTGATAATTTTTCACAAAATATTGCCAAGCAGCACGAGCATAAGTTTGTTCCTCTGGTGTCAGGGGAACTGTAATATTGCTACAGCTATTGGATTGGGATAAAACTGGTGTCGGGATGTAGAACAACAATTGCAGAAATGTTCCAATTAGGAACAATGCAACCCATCTCAACAGCTTTTGTTGACGGGGTTTGTATATCATATTGCAAAGAAGGAGTTAGGAGCGTCATAACCCGTCTGTACAGTTATAATTCATAAATCAAGCTTTTATCAGGTCTATTCTTTTGGTAATGGCTTTATCGATTCAGTCTTTACCGAGCAAGCGATAGTATGGGTTAGATGGAAAGGCTATCAACCCGTTCTACATGAGCGAAACTGTCTACATTGAAACTAGTATCCTGGGCTACCTCACAGCAAGATCAACCAGAAACCTGATCTTGGCAGCGAACATAGAAGTCACAAAAGAGTGGTGGGAATCTCGTAGAAGCTCATTTACACTCTACGTTTCACAAGTTGTTCTAGATGAAGTTACACGAGGAGACACCGAAATTGCATTGAAACGTTTGCAAATCCTCGAAGTGTTGCCGTTAGTTGAACTCAATCGGGCTGTAAAAAATTTGTCAGCACAGTTTCTTGCACGCAGTAATCTTCCTCCCAAAGCTTCCGACGACGCGGTTCATATCGCGGCAGCAACGGTTCACGGGTTGGATTACCTGCTAACGTGGAACTGTAAGCATATTGCAAACGCTCAAATTCAAAGAAAGCTTGCAGAAATTAGCTTTGATTTGGGATACGAATTACCAATAATTTGCACCCCTTACGAATTATTAGGAGATTAAGCTATGTGGCAAGATGAAATTTTAGATGAAATTCATAAAATTCGAGAAGAACACGCTAAATCTTTTAACTACGACTTAGATGCGATGTTTGCAGATTGGCAGAAAAAGCAAGCAGAAAGTGGAAGAGAAATCGTCAGCTTACCACCAAAGCACGGTCTAACAATGCGTTGGAGCCGACCGTCCAAAAGTGATTTGTAAGTGCCAGAGGTTATCGGCGGCGGCTCAACTGTGCCATTAACAGATATGTTATTTTGTTTACCACATCTTTTGCGATTCTTGCAGTTATGAGTTGATGCACAGCACACCTTTGATATTGCTCCCGCGATGTCTAAGACGACGATCTGTGACGCTCGAATTCATGCTTCAATTATGCAACATAGCGCTAGTAAAGTGGGCACTGCCCATCTTTGTTCTTATGCACTGACTACTGTAGCTTGTCCTTTAGTGGCTGTAGTTAAAATAGCTAAAATTTCTGGAACTAAAGGCTTTAGATCCGCTAAACGATTGGATGGGACTTGCAAAACAATTACCGCGATATCGAACTGTGGCAGATTTTGTTGAAACGACAAGTTGCGATCGACTGTGATGAAAACATCAAACTCCCTTTCTGCAAGGACAATAAGTTGACCATTTTTTACGCCCGCCCATCCCATTTGTGGAACTGTTTTCACTTCGTAGTCAACAAACTCTCTTGCAAACTTGCGATCAATACACTCATCCAACAGAAGTTTCATTCTATGCCACTATACCAACAAGCTGTTTTCCAGCTTCTTCCAATAAAGCAATAACCTGTTCTCTGCTAACAGTTGGAAATCCATCTAAAAAATCATCAATCGATTCTCCGGCTTTGAGATAATCCAAAAGCGTCTGCACAGGAACTCTAGTACCAGCAAAGACTGGAGTGCCGCCCATAATTTCAGGGGATACGCTAATAATTGGGGAGCTTTTAAGCATAAGTCTTTGATTTTTAAGTTCTCTACTTAATAAATAGTTTATCAAGCAAACAGCGCGGTCTATGCAACGCCAGATTTTTTAACGTTAAGTTGACACCAATGTACAGGTGTACACGCCTATCTATGTATCTGTATCAGCTATTTCGTTAAACGGTATAATTAGGCAAATATAATCTGACGCAATGTGCAATTTAGAGTTGATCATCGCAATATTTTGGTAAGTGCAAGAGTTACTCACAGAAAAACTTTTACAATTTCTGTCCCGCGTAAATCGATCGCACTTCGCCGTTACGCCGGATGACTGCTTCCCCATTACTAACATCTACTAATGTCCAACCGCTTGAGCCGATACTTTCACCCATATTAACGCGGCGAGTCACGCCATCGATTTTAAACAAAGCCGCAGATTTATTCCCCAATTCTAGCAATCCTTCTAAGGTATCACTAGGAGCATCCGCGATCGCAGTTGCCGGATATACTTGTTCCTGGGTAATAGTTGGTTCTGATTCTGGTGCCAGTGCAGCACGTAATGGAACTACTGGTAATGCAGGCAGAGGGTTAGGTGTTTGCCGCACGGTAATCGGTACAATTTTTCCAGCCACAGGTTTAACACCTCCTATAGCCGCAGTAAAGTTGGCGGTTATCGGCTTGGCAGCTTGTTGCACTCTATTTAGGGCACTTTTCACAAGATTCGGTTGATATCCGTTTAACACACTGGCAACTTGGGGTAAAAGTGCAGGACTACCAGGAATAGCCGGGAGCGGGTAATGCATTGGCGATGGTGCTTGATAAACGGGGACATAGATGCGTTCAACAACACTTCCAGAACGGTTAAGTGCTGGTGG